>DATBLE010000047.1:0-198199 GCA_036555585.1 Gaiellaceae bacterium | reverse complement strand
AGTCGCAGATCGCGAAGTTCGAGCAGGAAGGCCGCATGCTCGAGGCGCACCGGCTGCGCCAGCGCACCGAGTACGACCTCGAGCTCATGAAGGAGCTCGGCTTCTGCCCGGGGATCGAGAACTACTCGCGCGTGCTCGAAGGCCGTCCGCCTGGGTCCCATCCCTTCACGCTGATCGACTACTTCCCGGAGGACTTCGTCGTCTTCATCGACGAGTCTCACCAGACCGTGCCGCAGATTGGCGGCATGTACGAGGGCGACCGCTCGCGCAAGCAGACGCTGGTCGACTTCGGCTTCCGGTTGCCATCCGCGATGGACAATCGCCCGCTCCGCTTCGACGAGTTCCTCGGCAAGGTGCCGCAGATGGTGTTCGTCTCGGCCACGCCGGGGCCCTACGAGCTGCGTCACTCCACGGTCGTCGCCGAGCAGCTCATCCGCCCGACGGGGATCGTCGACCCGGAGGTCGAGCTGCGCGCGACCAAGGACCAGATCGACGACCTGCTGAACGAGATCCGCCGGCGCGAGGAAGCCGGCGAGCGAGTCCTGGTGACGACGCTGACGAAGAAGATGGCCGAGGACCTGACGGACTACCTGCTCGAGTCCGGCGTCAAGGCGCGCTACCTGCACTCGGAGATCGACACGCTCGAGCGCATCCAGATCATCCGCGAGCTTCGCCTCGGCGACTACGACGTGCTCGTCGGCGTCAACCTGCTGCGCGAGGGGCTCGACCTGCCGGAGGTGTCGCTCGTCGCGGTGCTCGACGCCGACAAGGAGGGCTTCCTCCGCGGCAAGACCGCGCTGGTGCAGACGATCGGCCGCGCGGCCCGCAACGTCAACGGCAAGGTGCTGCTCTACGCCGACAGGATGACCGAGGCGATCCAGGGCGCGCTCGACGAGACGAACCGCCGCCGCGCGAAGCAGCTCGCCTACAACGAGGAGCACGGGATCACGCCCGAGTCCGTGATCAAGGGCGTGTCCGACATCGCCGAGTTCCTGATGCTCGAGTCGCCGACCGTGCCGTCGCGCCGCCGCCGGGGCAAGACGGAGGTCGAGGGGATGAAGCCGGAGGAGATCGAGCGCCTGGTGATCGAGCTCGAGGAGGAGATGTACACCGCGGCCGAGGAGCTGCGCTTCGAGTACGCCGCCAAGCTCCGGGACGAGATCAAGGAGCTGCGCCGCGAGCTGCTCGCCGTGACGGCCTGAGCCGACGCCTCCGGAGCTTGCGGGGCGAGGCGGGACGATTCAGACTGCGGAATCGCTGCATCCGGGCAGATAGACGTGCCGAAGCCCGCCTTCCCGGCGGAAGAGCTGCTCGAACGGTCCGAGGCGCTTCGGGCGCTCGAGGACGCGCTCGCCGCCGTCCGCGACACCGGCCGCGGGCGGCTGGTCTTCGTCTCCGGTGAGGCCGGCGTCGGGAAGACGGCCCTCGTGCGTCGCTTCGCCGCGTCGGCGGGCGGCACCGGGCATGTCCTGTGGGGCGACTGCGACGCGCTCGCTGCACCCAGGCCGCTGGGTCCGCTGCTCGACGTCGCCAACGTAATCGGCGGAGAGCTCGCCGGGCTGGTCGAGGCGGGCGCGCTGCCCCACGACGTCGCGCTGGCGCTCATGCGCGAGCTGTCGGATCGGAAGCCGGTCGTCCTGGTGCTCGAGGACGTCCAGTGGGCGGACGGGGCGACGCTCGACGTGCTCCGGCTGGTCGGGCGCAGGGTGGAGCAGCTGCCCGTCCTGCTGCTGGCGAGCTATCGCGACACGGAGCTGGGCCCGTTTCATCCGCTGCGGCTCGTGCTCGGCGAGCTGGCAAGCGGCGCGGGAAGCGCCCGCGTTCGCCTCGAGCCGCTCTCGCCCTCGGCGGTCGCCACGCTGGCCGAGCCGCACGGCACCGATCCCGACGAGCTGTACGCCAGGACGGGTGGGAATCCGTTCTTCGTCACCGAGGTGCTCGCGGCCGGCGACGAGCGCATCCCGGCGACGGTGCGAGATGCGGTGCTCGCCCGCGCCGGCCGACTCGCTCCGAACGCGTGGGCCCTGCTCGAGCTGGTCGCCGCAGTGCCTCCCCGGGCCGAGCTCTGGCTGCTGGAGGCCATCGCCGGCGACGCCCTCGGCGCGCTCGACGAATGCCTCTCCTCCGGCATGCTCGTCGCGGACCAGGCAGGTATTGCGTTCCGCCACGAGCTCGCGCGGCTGACAGTCGAGGAGTCGACCGCTCCCGACCGGAGCCTGGCCCTGCACCGGGCCGTTCTGGCCGCCCTCGTCGACTCGGGGGCAGCGGACTTCGCGCGGCTCGCCCACCATGCCGAGGCCGCCGGCGACTCGGAGGCCGTGCTCCGCTACGCCGTTCCGGCGGCCGCGCGGGCGGCCACGCTGGGTGCACACCGCGAGTCGGCCGCGCAGTACGGCCGCGCGCTGCGCTTCTCGGACAGCCTGCCGCTCGCAGAGCGGGCGATCCTCCTCCGGCGCAGGTCGTTCGAGCGCTACCTGCTCTCGGGGGGCGACGAGGGCCTGGGAGAGATCGACGAGGCCCTGGCGTGCTACCGGGAGCTCGGCGATCGCCTGCAGGAGGGCGACAGCCTGCGCTCGCGCGCGCTGGTCCTTCTGAACCTCGCCCGCGTGCCGGAGGCGATCGAGACGGTTCAGGAGGCGGTGATGCTCCTGGAGCGGCTTCCACCCGGACACGAGCTGGCGATGGCCTACGCGGCGACGGCCTCGCTCCCGATCCTCTCCGAGAACCCCTACGCGGTCACGGGCTGGGCGGAACGGACGCTGGAGCTCGCGGGGCGCTTGGACGACGTCGAAGCCTCGGTCAGCGCTCTGGGCAGCCTCGGCGCCATCGAGTCGCTGCGCGGGTCGCCGGAGGGAACGGTCAAGCTCGAGCGCGCCCTCGAGACCGCGGTGCAGAACGAGCTCCATTTCCAGGCCGGCCGGGCCTACCTCTATTTGGGCATGGCCGGTTGCCGTGCGCGATCGCTGGGGGCGATGGAACGCGTTGCCCTGACCGGGCGGGCCTACTGCGAGGAGCACGGCGTGCTCGGTCTCGGTCGCTACCTGCTGGCGATGCGAAGCTGGATCGAGCTCGAGCGGGGTGACTGGGACGAGGCGGCGACGACCGTGTCGCTCGTCCTCTCCGAGCAGTGCACGCTGTCGTCCGCGCAGGCGAGGATCGTTCTCGGTCTGCTGCGAGCGCGGCGCGGCGACCCCGATCCCTGGACGCCGCTCGACGGGGCGGAGGCGGTGGCGCGGCAGACCGGGCAGCTCTGGTGGCTCTGGCAGGTGGCGACGGCGAAGGCGGAGGCGGCCTGGCTCGAGGGCAGGTCCGAGGCGATCGTCGACGCGACCGAGGACGCGTACCGGCTCGCCCTGGACGCCGGCTCGCCCTGGCCGATCGCCGAGCTCGCCTGGTGGCGACGGCGCGGCGGGCTCACCGGGGAGATACCTGACGGTGCGGGCGGCCCGTTCGTCCACCACCTCCGCGGCGAATGGCCGCAGGCCGCCGAGGCCTGGCGCGAGGCAGGATGCCCGTACGAGGAGGCGCTCGCCCTCGCCGAGGCCGACGACGAATCGGCGCGGCGCCGCGCGCTCGACGAGCTGAACCGGCTCGGCGCGAGGCCGGCTGCGCAGATCGTCGCGCGCCGGTTGCGTGCGCGCGGCGCGCGCGGCCTTCCGCGCGGGCCGCGGGCCGCGACCCGCGCGAATCCCGCCGGGCTGACGAATCGCGAGCTGGAGGTGCTCTCGCTGCTCGCCGAAGGGCTCAGCAATGCGGAGATCGCCGGCCGGCTGGTCCTGGCGCGGAAGACGGTCGACCACCACGTGTCGGCGATCCTTGGCAAGCTCGGGGCCCGGTCCCGTGCCCAGGCGGCGGCGATGGCCGGGCAGCGCGGGCCCGTCGCCGAAAGATGGGTCGCCTCGACGTCCAACATGGGCAGCTCCGCCGATGCCGTTCGAGAGACGCCGCCCTATGGTCGAGGCACATGAGCGACCACGATCGCACGGAGAGCTCACGCAGCATGAGCCGGCGGCGTTTTCTCGGGAGCGTCGGCGCCGGTGCGATGGCGATCGGAGCCGGCGGCGCGCTGCGGGCACCGGCCGGCCGTGCCGCGAGCACCGCCTCGAACGGGCACGCCCACCAGCACGCCGGGCTGACCACGCACTTCGGCCGGATCTTCGAGCGCATGCGGCCGTTCGCCGACCCGCGCAAGCGGGGCCTGGAGGCGGCGCTCGTCGAGCTCGGCTCACCCGGAGGGATCCTCGACGCCGGCGACCAGCTGGAGCGCGGGCCGGTGCAGCTGATCACGGACCCGGCGCTCTCGGCCCACAACCCGGACAACCCGACGCACACGGCCGGGACGACGTTCTTCGGCCAGTTCATGGACCACGACATGACCTTCGATCTCGCCTCTCCGCTCGGCCGGCCGGCCGACCCGTCACGGTCGCAGAACGGCCGCACGCCGTCCTTCGACCTCGACTCGGTCTACGGCGCCGGTCCGGTCGGCTCGGCGCAGCTGTACGACCCGGCCGACCGCGCGAAGCTGAAGGTGGGGTCCGGAGGCCTCTTCGAGGACGTGCCGCGCATGCCAGACGGCACCGCGATCATCGGCGACCCGCGGAACGACGAGCACGTCGTCATCGCCGGGCTCCATGCCGCCTTCCTGCTCTTCCACAACCGTGTCGTCGACCGGCTGCGGGCGGGGAGGGAGACCGACGCAGTTGCGCTGTACGCCGAGGCGCGGCGGCTGAGCACCTGGCACTACCAGTGGCTGATCCTGCACGAGTTCCTGCCGCAGTTCGTCGGGCAGGCGCTCGTCGACGACGTCCTCCGCCGGGGCCGCCGGTTCTACCGGCCGGCGAAGGGCCGGGCGTCGATCCCGGTCGAGTTCCAGGGCGCCGCCTACCGCTTCGGCCACTCCATGGTCCGCCCGTCCTACCGCGCCAACCTCGCCGGCGACGGCGGCAAGCCGTTCTTCGGCTTGATCTTCGACACCTCCCAGCCGCTCGGCCCGGATCCCGGCGACCTGCGCGGCGGCTTCCGGGCGGCCCGCCGCTTCATCGGCTGGCAGACGTTCTTCGACTTCGGCGACGGCGAGGTGAAGCGGAACAAGCGCATCGACACGCGCGTCTCGACCCCGCTCTTCCATCTGCCGCTCGGCGCGATCGCCTCGCACTCGGGGCCGACGGTGCTCCCGGTTCGCACCCTGCTCCGCCAGGTGACGTGGAGCCTTCCGTCGGGGCAGGCGCTGTGCCGCCGAATGGGGGTCCCGGGGCTCGGCGCGGCCGATCTGGGCGAGCTGAAGGCGTTCGGGCTCGGGCTGGAGCGGTCGACGCCGCTCTGGTACTACGTCCTCAAGGAGGCGGAGCTGGTCGCGGACGGTCTCCACCTCGGACCGGTCGGCGGCCGCATCGTCGCGGAGGTGGTCATCGGCCTGCTCCAGGCCGATCCGTACTCCTATCTCGCCTACGACCCGCGCTGGCGCCCCAGCCTTCCCGCACACAGCCAGGGCGACTTCCGGATGACCGACTTCCTCACGCTGGCGCGCGTGGACCCCACGAGCCGGGGGCAGTAGAGGCTCCCCTGTCGCCTGGTTCGACGCGCTCCGTTCGCGTAGCGTTGGCACGCGCACGGACGGTGGGTGTACGCCACGAGAGGAGCCAGATGTCGGAAGAGCTCGGCCGGGACGCGGTCACGACCGGCCTGACGCGGGGGGACCTCGTCAGGCGGGGAGTCGGAGCCGGGTTGGGGCTCGGCCTGCTCGGCGGGCTCCCCGCCCGCGGGCTGCGGGCTCTCGACGCCGCTGCCGCAGGCAAGCGGCCCGACGTCCACGGCTTCGTCACCCGCCCCGACCTCCGTCCGCCGGCGATCGACGTGGCCGCGACCGCCCGCGGCGCCGCCGACGGCTACCTCTTCCTCGCCCCCTCTTCCGGCCCGGGGATGCGCGGCGGCCTGATCGCCGACGACCGCGGCGACCCCGTCTACTTCCACCCGACCACGCCGAAGACGGTGATGGACTTCCGGCCCGGGCTGCTGGGAGGCAAGCCGGTGCTCAGCTGGTGGGAGGGCCGGTACGTGTTCGGCGTCGGCAAGGTCGGCGACTACGTGGTCATGGACGACTCGTACCGCGAGATCGCCAGGTTCTCTTCGGCGAAACACCGGCGGCCGGACTTCCACGAGGTGCTGATGACCGACCACGACACGCTCCTCGTCACCGCCTACGAGACCGTGGCCGCGGACCTGACGCCCGTCGGCGGGCCCAGCAACGGCCTGCTGTACGGCGGCCTCGTGCAGGAGCTCGCGATCCCGAGCGGCCGGCTCCTGTGGGAGTGGCGCAGCCTCGACCACGTCGACGTCACCGAGACGGTGACCGCCGACCAGATGGGGTCGCCGTTCGACTACTTCCACATCAACGGGATCGACGTCGCTCCCGACGGCAACCTGATCGTCTCTTCCCGCAACACCTCGGCTGTCTACAAGGTCGACCGCAGGACCGGGAAGGTGATCTGGAGGCTCGGCGGCAAGAAGAGCGACTTCTCGATGGGCAAGAGGACGCAGTTCGGCTTCCAGCACGACCCGCGCCTGCACGAGGACGGTCACACGATCAGCCTGTTCGACAACGGGCCGCGGGTCACCGAGCGCAGGCCCGAGTCGAGGGCGCTCGTGCTCTCCCTCGACACCCGGCGGATGCAGGCGACCCTGAAGCGCGAGATCCGGCACCGGGAGCCGCTCTTCGCCTTCGCCACCGGGGCCAACCAGCTGCTCCCGAACGGGAACCGGCTGGTCACCTGGGGCATCACCGGCTGGTTCACGGAGTACGACCCCGACGGCGACGTCTGCTTCGACGCTCACCTGTCGTCGAAGGGCCAGAACTACCGGGTCTTCCGGTTCCCGTGGTCAGGGCAGCCGACCGTGCAGCCGGCGTTCAAGGCCTACCGGCAGGGGGACGCCGCGAGGTTCTACGCGAGCTGGAACGGGTCGACGGCGCTCGCCGCCTGGCGTCTCGAGACGGGCGCGAGGCCGGGAGCCCTCGCGGTGGCCGGGACCTATCCGAAGCGGGGGTTCGAGACGTCGCTCCCGATCCCGCCGGGCACCCGCTACGCGGCCGTCGTCGCGCTCGACGCCGCCGGCACGCCCCTTCGGCGGTCCAAAACAGTTCGTCTCTAGAGCAGCTCCAGGCCGCGCGGGAAGCGGCGCGTCGCCGTCAGGCCCCAGTCGCCGCCTCGCCAGATGTACGTGTGGGTGGTGATCGAGCGCTCGTCGGCCTCGTAGACGAACAGCCCGCGCGCCTCGCCGCGCCGGTGGGGCCTCGGCTGGCCGAGACCGGGAGCGGTCGCCACGACCGCGCCCCGCTGATCGTCGACCCAGACCTCGAACTCGTGCCGCTCCGCGACTGCGCCCTGGTGGATGTGCCCGGAGACGATCAGCTCCGCGCCCGCGTCGACGAGGGCTCCGAGCACATGGTCCCGCCTCGCGACCGGCCGCTTCCGGGTGCGCCAGGGCGCCCCGGTCAGCTGGTGGTGGAGCGAGACCATGCGCAGCGCCTGCGGCGGCGCGGCGGCGAGCTGCTCCGCAGCCCGGCGGAGCTGGTCGCCGCGGATGCCGCCCGACTGGTGGCGCCACGGTCGTACCGAGTTGATCCCGACCAGGTAGACGGCGTCGGAGACGTATACCGGCCGGGTCGTCTCCCAGAGGCGCTCGAACTCGGCCCACGGCCGGGTGAACCGAGCCGGGAGCGTGTACGGGATGTCGTGGTTGCCCGGAACTGCGACGACCGGCACCTCGAAGCTCCTGAGGAGAGCCGCGGCTCGCTCGTGCTGGTCGCGGCGGCCCCGGTGCGCGAGGTCGCCGCTGACGACGATCAGCTCCGGCCCGACGCGACCGACGAGAGTCGCGAGCGCAGCCTCCACGTCGGGGCTCTCGCGGGCTCCGACGTGCAGGTCGGAGAGGTGGAGAATCGTCGCTGGCACAACCGGCCCACCCTATAAACTCAGTGTCGTGACGGACGAGCCGGCCGAGATCGTCGAGGATCTCTACCTCGGCCTGCGAGCCGGGGGCGCACTCCGTAAGCAGCGTCGCGGCGAGCCGCTGACCGCAGAGGAAGAAGAGGCGCTCGGCCGCTGGCGGCAGATGTCCAGCTGGCGCAAGGCGGTCGCGATCGGCGCGTTCGCCGTCGGCACCTTCGGGCTCGGCTTCACGGTCGGCGGCCTCGTCTTCGGCCGCTGGCGCAGAGCGTAGGGCAGCCACCACGATCCGCCGCCGGAGCCCGGCTATGCCGGGCGGGAGGCATACAACGGAGCGGCAACAATTGAACCGGATCCCTCCCTCGGCCGGCTCCGCTGCGACTGGACGTTCGCTGCGAAGCGCAACGAGGGGGACCACGGGGGAACCAGGGGCTCCCCCGTGGGCGTCAGCCGGTCTTCGCGTCTCGTGCCGGGAAGATCACCGCCGGGACGTCCTGCTTCGCCGGGTCCTTGTCGAGGACGGCGACCTCGACGATCGTGGCCAGCACCGCGGCAAACGGCGTCGCGAGCAGCACGTACGCGCCGCCGAAGAGGAGCCCGACCGAGGTGACGGTGACGAGCACGATCAGCGGCGAGAGCCCGACCGCGTGGCCGAGGACGCGCGGGCCGACCACGTAGTCCTGGAGCAGGCGGAGCCCGAAGACGGCGCCGGCTGCGGCAGCGGCGGCAGTCAGCGAGACCGTGAAGCCCGCGGCGATCGCCGTCATGCCGGCGACGAGCGGGCCGATCACCGGCACGATCTCGACGATCCCGGCGAAGACGCCGAGCAGGAGCCAGTACGGCAGCCCGATCAGCCAGAACGCGACCGAGAGCACCGTGCTGACGAACGTGATCATCACCAGCTGCCCGCGGACGAAGGCGCCGAGCTTCGCGTCGATCAGGTCCCAGGTGTCGCAGATGCGCTTCGCCCTGCCGCGCTTGCTCGTCAGCCCCTTGACCAGCTGCTGCGCGCGCTCCTTCTCGAAGACCCAGTACGCGGCGACGGCGAAGGTGAAGAAGATGGCGATGAAGACCTCGAGCGCAGTTCGGCCGTATGCGACGGCGGGGTGGATCAGGCCCGTGCCGTGCGGCAGCCGCTCCAGCCGGTGCTGGATGCCGACGAGGATCTCGTGCTTGATCCCGTGCGAGTGTCTGGCAGCCTTGGCGACGTCCGAGCTCGAGGTCGGCAGCGTGCCGATCGCCGACTCGATCTGGTCGAGCGCGCGCGGGACGATCAGCCACAGCAGCAGGCCGATGGCGGCGAAGAAGCCGAAGTAGTGGATCAGCACGCCGACGGGGCGCGGCACCCGGTAGCGGTTGAGCCACTCGATCCCGGGGCGCATCGCCGAGGAGATGATGATCGACAGCAACAGGAGAGCGACCAGCACCTTCAGGTGCCAGAGCGCGAACGCCCCTGCGACCACCGCAACGGCGACCACGGTGGCGATGAAGGACTTGCGGGCGACGTCGCCCATCGCAACGTTTGTCTCCAGAAGCAGGACAGGGCAAACGGCGGCGGGCGTTTACGAACGTCTGTTCGCACGGTAGAATGGACGCTCGATGGCTGCCGACGAGCTCGTCGTTCACGGCGCCCGGGAGCACAACCTCAAGGACATCACCGTCCGGCTGCCCCGGAATGCGCTGATCTGCATCACCGGCCTGTCCGGGTCGGGCAAGTCGAGCCTGGCCTTCGACACGATCTACGCCGAGGGCCAGCGGCGCTACGTCGAGTCGCTCTCCGCGTACGCGCGCCAGTTCCTGCAGATGATGGAGAAGCCCGACGTCGACTCGATCGACGGGCTCTCGCCGGCGATCTCGATCGACCAGAAGACGACCTCGCGCAACCCGCGCTCGACCGTGGGCACCGTCACCGAGATCTACGACTACCTGCGGCTGCTGTACGCGCGGGTCGGGCGGCCGCACTGCCCGGTCTGCGGACGGCCGATCGCGGGGCAGTCGATCGAGGCGATCGTCGACCAGGTGCTGCGCCTGCCCGAGGGCACGAGGTTCACGGTCAACGCTCCGGTCGTGCGCGACCGCAAGGGCGAGTACAAGGACGTCTTCGAGCACCTGCGCGCCGAGGGCTTCACCCGCGTGAAGGTCGACGGCGAGCAGCGCCTGCTCGACGAGGAGATCGAGCTCGACAAGAAGTTCAAGCACACGATCGAGGTGGTCGTCGACCGGCTGGTGATGAAGGAGGACCTGCGCACGCGGCTGGCGCAATCGATCGAAACCGCAGTTGCACTTGCAGAAGGTCTAGTCACCATCGACGAAGTCGATGGTGACGGTGCGACCACCTACTCAGAGCGCTTCGCGTGTCCAGAGCACGGCGTCTCGCTGCCCGAGCTGCAGCCGCGGATCTTCTCCTTCAACTCGCCGCACGGCGCCTGCTCGCGCTGCACCGGCCTCGGCGCGCAGCAGGAGATCGACCCCGACCTGCTCGTGCCCGATCCGACGCTCTCGATCGCGGAGGGCGCGCTCGTCCCCTGGTCGGTGGGGAACTCCAGCTACTACGAGTCCGTCGTCCAGGCCATTGCCGAGCGCTGGGAGATCGACCTCGACCGCCCGTGGCAAGACCTGTCCGCCGAGCAGCAGGACCTGTTCCTCTACGGCACCAAGGGCGAGCGCATCTACGTGCAGTACCGCAACCGGATGGGGCGTAAGCGCTCCTACATGCTCAACTTCGAGGGCATCGTCCCCAGCCTCGAGCGGCGCTACCGCGAGACCGACTCGTCGCAGCAGCGCGAGCGGATCGAGGAGTACATGTCCTTCCGGCCCTGCCCGGCGTGCGGCGGCGCGCGACTCAAGCCCGAGGTGCTCGCGGTCACGGTCGGCGGCCTCAACATCCACGAGTTCACCAAGATGTCGGTCACCCGGTCGCTCGGGTTCCTCGACGAGCTCGAGCTCACCGAGGTCGAGCAGCTGATCGGCGCGCGGATCGTGAAGGAGATCCGGGAGCGGCTGACCTTCCTCGACGACGTCGGCGTCGGCTACCTGAACCTCGACCGCGCGTCGGCGACGCTGTCCGGCGGGGAGGCGCAGCGGCTGCGGCTCGCGACGCAGATCGGCTCGCAGCTGGTCGGCGTCCTCTACATCCTCGACGAGCCGTCGATCGGCCTCCACCAGCGCGACAACGGCAAGCTGATCGGCACGCTCGAGCGGCTGCGCGACCTCGGCAACACCGTGGTCGTGGTCGAGCACGACGAGCAGATGATGCGCTCGGCCGACTGGCTCGTCGACATGGGGCCGGGCGCCGGCGAGCACGGCGGGCACGTCGTCGCCGAGGGGACGGCGGCGAAGGTGCAGCGCACGAGGGGGTCGATCACCGGGCAGTTCCTCTCCGGCGCGCGTGCGATCGCGGTGCCCGAGCGGCGCGCCGAGGAGCTCGGCTCGTTCACGGTGCGCGGCGCCTCCCAGCACAACCTGAAGGGGATCGACGTCGAGTTCCCGGTCGGGAAGCTCGTCTGCGTCACCGGCGTGTCCGGCTCGGGCAAGTCGACGCTGGTCAACGAGATCGTCTACAAGGCCTGCGCGAACCAGCTGCACCGGATGCGCGTGAAGCCGGGCGACCACGACTCGGTCGAAGGCATCGAGGTCTTCGACAAGGTGATCGACATCGACCAGTCGCCGATCGGGCGCACGCCGCGCTCGAACCCGGCGACGTACACCGACCTGTTCACGCCGATCCGCGAGCTGTACTCGCTCACGCCCGAGGCGAAGGTGCGCGGCTACAAGCCCGGCCGGTTTTCCTTCAACGTCCGCGGCGGCCGCTGCGAGACCTGCAAGGGAGACGGGCAGATCAAGATCGAGATGCACTTCCTGCCCGACGTCTACGTGCCGTGCGAGACCTGCAAGGGCGCGCGCTACAACCGCGAGACGCTCGAGGTGCGCTTCAAGGGGAAGAACATCTCGGAGGTCCTGGACATGTCGGTCGAGGAGGCGCTGGCCTTCTTCGCGAAGATCCCGAAGATCCGCCGGAAGCTGCAGACGCTCCACGACGTCGGGCTCGACTACATCAAGCTGGGGCAGCCGGCGACGACGCTCTCGGGCGGCGAGGCCCAGCGGGTAAAGCTCTCGAAGGAGCTTTCGAAGGTGGCGACCGGGAAGACCCTCTACATTCTCGACGAGCCGACCACGGGCCTCCACTTCGCCGACATCGAGAAGCTGCTCGAGGTGCTGCAGCGGCTGGTGGACGCGGGGAACACCGTGCTGGTGATCGAGCACAACCTCGACGTGATCAAGCAGGCCGACTGGATCGTCGATCTCGGCCCCGAGGGCGGCGAAGCCGGGGGCGAGGTGATCGTCACCGGTACGCCGGAGCAGGTCGCCGAGGTCGAGGGCTCGTACACCGGGCAGTTCCTGCGGGAGCTGCTGCCGGCGGCGGCGGCTGCCGCGGCGTAGCCAGCGACAGGCTCTAGCCTGTCACTGCAGGTCGAGCCGCGCAGAGGCTGCTCGTCCAGGTCGAGTTCTCGTAGGCTGACCGCATGTCCGCGAAGGCCGAGACTCGCCCCGCGCAGGGGGAACGAGAGTGGTGGTGGCGCTTGCTGCGTGTCCTCGCGGCCCCTGCGTCTGTCTTCGTCTGGGTTCGCGACGACTCGGACGAGGCAGCGGCGGCACGGCAGGAGCCGATCACCGCGGTCGTCTTCCTGTCCGGCATCTCGATCTTCCTGTCCACACGCACGGCGGGTCGCCTGTTCGACGACTTCGAGTTCGACTGGCTGCTCGTCGTCGTGGAGGCGGTCGTCGCCGGCCTACTGGTGGGTATCCAGAACTTCTGGATCCTCGGCGGTGCCGTCTACCTCGGCGGCAAGGCCGCCGACAGCGCCGCCTCCTACCGGCAGGCTCGCCACGTCACGGGGCTGGCGCTGGCACCTTTCGTCCTCGCGCTGATCTTCGTCTGGCCCGTCCGGCTGGCGATGTTCGGGGCCGACGTCTTCCGCAGCGGCGGCTCCGACCAGGGCGCCGCCGAGGTTGTGTTCCGCACGATCGACCTCGGCCTGCTCGCCTGGTCGGCGGCGCTCGTCTACCTCGGCGTCCGCGCGCTGAACGGCTGGTCGTGGCTCCGGTCCCTTGCCGGGATCGCGGTAGCAGCCGTCTTCTTCACGCTCCTCGTGCTGCTCTTCGTCGTCTTCTGAGCGCCCGCGTTCCACCGGCGGGCCGGTCTACCCCGTGAACGCCTCCAGCTCGGCGGCCGACATCGAGTAGGTGTGCTCCTCTCCGGGGAACGCGCCGGAGCGGACGTCGGCGGCGTAGTGCTCGAGCGCGTCGCGGATCTCGCGCGAGAGGTTGGCGTACCGCTTGACGAACCTCGGAAGGTGACCCTCGGTGAGCCCCAGCAGGTCGTGGTAGACGAGCACCTGGCCGTCGCAGTCGGGCCCGGCGCCGATCCCGATCGTCGGAATCGCCAGCTCGGCGGTGATCCGGGCCGCGACCGGCGCCGGAATCGCCTCCAGCACGATCGAGCAGCAGCCGGCCGCCTCCAGCTCGCGTGCGTCGACGAGCAGCTGCTGCGCCGCCTCGGCTGTCTTGCCCTGAGTCTTGAAGCCGCCGAGCATCGTCGCCGACTGCGGCGTCAGGCCGACGTGGCCCATCACGGGGATGCCGGACTCCACGATCCGGCGCACGCGCGAGACCATCGGCCCGGCGCCCTCGAGCTTGACGATGTCGGCTCCGCCCTCCTTGACGAACCGGATCGCCGTGCGCACGGCGTCCTCGTCGGAGACCTGGTACGAGCCGAACGGCAGGTCGCCCACGACCAGCGGCCGGTTCGAGTGGCGTGAGACCGTCCGGGTCAGGAAGAGCATCTCGTCGACGGTCACGGGCACGGTCGTGCCCTCGTGGCCGAGGACGACCATCGCGGCGGTGTCGCCGACGAGGACGATGTCGATCCCGGCGTCCTCGGCGAAGCGCGCGCCGGGCGCGTCGTAGGCGGTGACCATCACGATCCTGTCGCCGCGCGCCTTCATCGCCGCGAGCTCGGGGAGCGGGAGCTTGCCAGCAGGCACGGTCACTTCGGGCCTCCTTCCAGAGGGACGTTGTCGATCAGGCGGACGGGGCCGACGCGGACTGCGCCGGCCAGGGTCGGTGGGTCGAACGGGGCGACCTCGACGTATTCGACGTCGAGACCGTCGAGCAGGGCGCGTGCCTTCTCCGGATCGCCCGTGGCGAGCGCGCGCGGCAGGGCGAGGGCGGCCTCCCGCTCCCGGGGCGAGAGGAGCCTGTTTCGCGACGAGAGCGCGAGGCCGTCGGGGTCGCGCACCGTCGGCACGACCCGCAGATCGATCTCCAGGTCCAGGTCGCGGACCATCCGCCGGACCACCTCGACCTGCTGCGCGTCCTTCTGGCCGAAGTACGCACGTGCCGGCCGGACGATGTTGAACAGCTTCAGGCAGATCGTCGCGACGCCGCGGAAGTGGCCGGGCCGCACGTCGCCCTCGAGCCCCCGCGAGGCCTGCGCCACGTCGATCCAGGTCTCGTAGCCGGGCGGGTAGAGCTCGGCGGCGGAGGGCGCGAAGAGCAGGTCGACGCCCTGCTCCTCGGCGACCGCGGCATCCGCAGTCTCGTCGCGCGGGTACCGGGCGAGATCCTCGGCCTCGCCGAACTGCGCCGGGTTGACGAACAGGCTGGCGACGACCGTCTCGCACTCCGCGCGCGCGGCGCGGAACAACGCGACGTGGCCGGCATGGTAGGCGCCCATCGTCGGCACGAGGCCGACGTCTGCGGCGCCCGTGAGCGCCGCCCGCGTCTCCGCGATCGTCCGCGTGATCCTCATGTCGCGGTCGCTTCCGCCAGGACGCGGTACATCGGCTCGAGCTCCGGACGCGAGTCGTGGAGCGCGCCGATGTGCGACTCGACCACCGACCAGTCGCCGCGCGCGATCGGCCCCGTCAGCTGGAAGCCGTTCTCGATCGTCCGTGTCATCAGCGGGACCAGTGCCTCGGGCGGCGCGCCCGCGTCCTCGAAGAGACGTGACGCGGCGCGGTAGAGCGTGACCAGGTAGTTCGACGCGATCGCCGCGCCCGCGTGGTAGAGGACCCGCGCGCCGTCGTCGAGGTCGAAGGGCCGCAGGCCGAGCGTGGTCGCGAGCTCCCGGCCCAGCGCCAGCGCCTCCGCGCTCTCCGCGGTGACCGCCGCCCAGGCGCCGTCGAGCTGCTCGGGCCCGCGGTCGAGCGTGAACGTCTGCAGCGGGTGCAGCGAGAGCCGGCGCGCGTGCGGCGCCAGCGCGGCCAGCGGCGTCGCGCCGCTGACGTGTGCCACCCAGGGCCCCGGCTCGATCGCGGCGGCGACCTCCGCGATCGCCCGGTCGGGCACGCAGAGGAGCACGAGCCCGGCGTCGCCGTCGCGAAGCTCGATCCCGCGCTCGCGCAGGCGGGCGCTCAGCGCCGTGCCGACGCGGCCGCGACCGATCACTTTGACGCTCTCGACCATCTCGAAGCTCCAGCTCCGCAGGGGATACCGGGCTACGGAGGAGTCTAGCTCTTGGCCGCGATCCTCCGTTCGAGGGCCGAGCGAACCTCCGGCCAGTCGTCGTCGATCACCGCGTACCAGGCCGAGTCGCGACGTTCGCCGTTCCGGACGATCATGTGCTTGCGGTGGACGCCCTCGAACTCGGCCGGGATCGCGGCGAGGGCGGCGCGTGCGCGCTCGTTCTTCGCGTCGGTCTTGAACTCGACGCGGCGGGCGCCGAGCACCTCGAACGCATGCCGGAGCAACAGGTACTTGGCGTCGGCGTTCGCGCCGCTGCCCCAGGCGGAGGGCGTGTTCCAGGTGTGCCCGATCTCCAGCCGCCGGTGCTCGGGGAAGACGTTGAGGTAGCTGGTCGAGCCGACCACGGCGCCGTCCTTGACGACGACGAAATGGTGCCGGTCGGTCACCGCCAGCGCCTCCTGGATCCAGGCCTCGGTGTCGCGCGTCGTCATCCAGGTCCAGGCCCGCTCGTCGGCCGCGGCGGCCCGCAGGCCCTCGACGTGCCGGCTCTCGATCGGCTCGAGCGTCACGATGCGACCCTCGAGCGTCGGCCGGAGCACGTCTTCGTCCCACATCTGGTGGTTTCTATCGCAAGCCAGTCGCTAGACTGGCTTGCGATGCCGATCTACGAATACGTCTGCATGAAGTGCGAGTCGCACTTCGAGGAGCTCGTCCGGAACGGCGAGACCCCGAGCTGTCCCGACTGCTCGAGCGCGAAGGTCCAGAAGCAGTTCTCGGTGTTCGCGACGCACGGCGCCGAGTCGGCGCCGAGCTTCGGGCAGACCGCGGCGGGCGGCGGCTGCTGCGGCGGCTCCTGCGGCTGCGGCCACTAGCCTTTCCTGCGCGAAAGGCTAGAAGATCGCGCCCGTCCGGAACCTCGCCTAGACTCCGGCGTCGATGCTCGACGCGCTCAGGACCGAGGCTTCGACCTGTACGCGTTGCGCGCTGTCGCAGGGCCGGACGCAGGTCGTGTTCGGGAACGGCCACCCGGACGCCGATCTGATGTTCGTCGGCGAGGCGCCCGGGTTCCACGAGGACCAGCAGGGCATCCCCTTCGTCGGCCAGGCGGGGAAGCTGCTCGACAAGCTGCTCGCCGGCATCAGCCTCACCCGTGCCGACGTCTACGTCGCGAACACGCTCAAGTGCCGCCCGCCGGGCAACCGCGACCCGCTGCCCGAGGAGAAGCACCAGTGCGAGCCCTGGCTGTTCAAGCAGATCGAGCTGATCAAGCCGAAGGTGATCGCGACGCTCGGCAACCACGCGACGAAGCAGCTGACCGGGAAGGAGACCGGGATCACCCGAATCCACGGCCAGCCCCAGCAGGTCGCGTACGGGCCGACGACGGTGACGATCTTCCCGATCTACCACCCGGCCGCTGCGCTGTACACGCCGGCGATGCTGAAGGTGCTCGAGGAGGACTTCGCCAAGATCCCGGCCCTGCTCGACCAGGACACCGAGCAGGTGCCCTCGCCGGCCGACTTCACCGCCGGGCTCGAGCCGCAACCGCAGCCGGTCGCCGTCCAGCTCGGCCTGTTCTGACCGAGGTCGAGACCACCTCGCCCGAGGAGACCGAGGCGCTCGCGGCCCGCGTCGCGGCACGCCTGCAGCCGGGGGACGTCGTGGCCGTCTCCGGCGAGCTCGGGACGGGGAAGACGACGTTCGTCCGCGGCGCCTGCCGGGCGCTCGGCGTCACCCGGCCTGTGACGAGTCCCACGTACACGATCGGCCACCGCTACGAGGGGCGCGTGGCCGTCGCGCACCTCGACCTCTATCGCTTCGAGCGGGTGTCCGAGGCCGACTGGGGGGCGCTGGAGCCGTACTTCGACGACGCCGTCGTCTTCGTGGAATGGCCCGAGGCGGCGGGCGCGTCGCTGCCCGAGCCACGTGTCCGGGTACGGTTAGTCCACGTGGACGAGAAGCGGCGGCTGATCGTGCTCGAGGGCGATGCTGACCTTGGCATTTGACACGGCGACCGGGACGGCGACGGTTGCGCTCGTCCGGGACGCGGACGTGATCGGCGAGCGGACCGGACGGGCGTCGGAGGTCCTGGCCGAAGCCGACGAGCTGCTGCTCGAGGCGGGTGCCCGGCCCGGCGATCTCGACCTGCTCGCCGTCGGCGTCGGGCCGGGCAGCTTCACCGGCGTACGGATCGGCCTCGCCGCCGCCCGCGGCGTCGGTCTCGCGGTCGACGTGCCGGTGGCCGGCGTATCGACTCTCGAAGCTCTCTCGGCCGGGTCGCCCGGCTCCGTTCCCGCGATCGACGCCAGGCGCGGCGAGCTCTTCACCCTCGTCTCGGGCCGGGTCCGCTGCCTGGCCCCGGACGCGCTCGAGGTGGACGAGGGCCGGACGTACGTGGGTGACGGGGCCGTTCGCTACCGGGCCGAGATCGAGCGGCGGGGTGGAGTGGTCCCGCCCGACGGGAGCGAGCTGCACCTGCCGCGCGCCCGCTTCCACGCCCTGCTCGCGGGGGCGGGCGGGCCTGCCGAGCTCGTCGAGCCCGTCTACCTCCGCGCTCCCGACGCCGAGAGGGCGCTCGCGTGATCGAGATCAGGCCCCTCCAGCTCCGCGACCTGACCGCGATCGAGCAGATCGAGAAGAGCGCATACCCGACGCCCTGGTCGCGCTCGATGTTCGCCGGCGAGCTCTCGAAGCCGTCCTCGATCTGCCTCGGCGCGTTCGAGCGGCACGTGCTGCTCGGGTACCTGATCACGTCCCGCTACGTCGACGCCTGGCACGTGATGAACGTCGCCGTCGCTCCGAGCCGCCAGCGAGGAGGAATCGCCTCTGCCTTGCTCCGCCGCCTGTTCGAGCTGACCGCCGCCGACGACCGGCGCGGCTACACGCTCGAGGTCCGGGTGTCGAACACTGCGGCGATCGCGCTGTACGAGCGACTCGGCTTCGAGCCCCGCGGAGTCCGCCGCGGCTACTACACCGACAACCGCGAGGACGCGCTGATCATGTGGAGAGACCCTGCCGTTCGCGACTCCGTCGCGAACCGCTAGAGGTGGTCGTGGAGGTCAGGAGCAGGGACTGTCCCCGCAGGGGACTGTCCCCACAGAGCGCGCTCGAACGGTCACACCGCTCTGCAGGGTCAGACCCCTGCGAGGTCAGACCCTCGGACAACGCGGGCTCATGATCCTCGGTATCGAGACCTCCTGCGACGAGACGGCCGCGGCGGTCGTGACCGACGGCGGCGAGGTCAGGGCGAACGTCGTGGCGTCGCAGGCCGAGCTCCACGCCCGCTTCGGCGGGGTCGTTCCCGAGGTCGCCTCGCGCCGCCATCTCGAGCTCGTCTCTCCCGTCGTGCGCGAAGCGCTGGACCGCGCGCAGGCCACGCTCGCGGAGATCGACCGCATCGCCGTGACGCGCGGCCCGGGACTGATCGGCGCGCTGCTCGTCGGCCTCGCGGCCGCGAAGGGAATCGCCTGGGGGCGCGGCATCCCGCTCGTCCCGGTCGACCACCTGCACGGGCACGTCGCCTCGCTCTACCTTCGGCCCGAGCCCGTCGATCCTCCCTTCCTCTGCCTGCTCGCCAGCGGCGGGCACACGCTCCTGCTCGACGTCCGGGATCGCGCCGGCTTCCGCGTCGTCGGGACGACGCTCGACGACGCCGCCGGCGAGGCGTTCGACAAGGGCGCGCGCCTGCTCGGGCTCGGCTATCCCGGCGGCGCCGCGATCGACCGCCTGGCGCGCGAGGGCGACCCGGAGGCGTACGACTTCCCGGTCGCACGGGTGCCGGGCCTCGACTTCTCGTTCTCGGGGCTGAAGACCGCGCTGCTCTACGCGGTCCGCGACCTCGAGCCCGCCGAGCTCGCAGAGCGGCGCGCCGACCTCGCCGCCTCCTACCAGCGCGCGATCGTGCGCGCGCTGGCCGGGCGGGCGGCCGAGGCGGCCGACAGGCTCGGCGCCGAGCGGGTGGCGATCGTCGGGGGGGTGGCGGCGAACTCCGAGCTGCGGGCGGCGCTCCCGGATGCCGCAGCGGCGCCGCTCGAGCTCTGCACCGACAATGCCGCGATGATCGCCTCGGCCGCGAGGTTCGTCGAGCCGGCCGCCGACCCCCTGCGACTGGATGCCTATGCGGTGGCGTAGCGCCCTCGGCCTCGCCGTGCTCGCGGGGACCGTGGCGGCCGCGGTGCTCGTCGTCCCGGCCGGAGGCGGCGGCGCGCCCGCAGCGAAGCCGTCGCTGGTCGAGTCGGCCGCCGCCTGGAACGGCCTGGTCGGCGGGGTTCGGGCCCAGGTCGGGACGGGACAGCGCGTCCTGGTCGTGCTGACCGCCTTCTCGCTCGCCGACCGGGTGCAGCGGGCGGGCGGCCGGGCCACCGACGCCGAGGAGCGGCGCTGGACGGCGGCCGCCGGGGCCGCCCAGCAGCAGTTCATCTCGGATCTGGGCCGCGCCGGCGTCTCGATCAAGCCGGAGTTCCGCTTCACCCGCACGCTGAACGCGTTCTCGGCCGTCCTCGACCCGCGCGCGATCGCGCTGATCGAACGCACCCCGGGAGTGAAGGGCGTCTATCCGGTTCGCGTTGCGTTTCCGGCCTCGCTGTCGCCGCGGGCGCTCCGTCGCGCTGCGGCGTCGGCCGCTCGGCCCGGCGTCCGCCTCGCCGGCATCGCGGGGCGCGGCGTGCTGATCGCGCTGCTCGACACCGGCGTCGACCAGAGCACGCCGTACCTGCACGGGCATGTCCTTCCGGGGATCGACATCGTCGGCTCGGCTCCGAGCGCGCGGGCGCAGGCGAAGCCGACCGATCCGACCGCCGTCGAGGCCCACGGCACCGAGATGGCGGGGTTGCTGGTCGGCTCGGGCGGCCCGGGCGGCGTGACCGGGGTCGCGCCCGCCGCCACCGTCCTCCCGCTCAGGGTCGCCGGCTGGCAGGCGAACGCGGGCCGCGGCTACACGGTCTACGCACGCACCGACCAGCTGCTCGCCGGCCTCGAGCGTGCCGTCGACCCGGACGAAAACGGCGACGCGCACGACGCCGCCCGCGTCGCGGTCGTGCCGCTCGTCGAGCCGTTCGCAGCCTTCACCGACGGCCCGCTCGCGCGAGCCGCCGAAGGCGCGGTTCGCCTCGACACCCTCGTCGTCGCAGCGGCCGGGAACGACGGACCGGCCGGGCCGGCGTTCGGGAGCATCGGGGGTCCGGGGGGCGCGCCCGCCGCGCTCGCCGTCGGGGCGGCAGACACCGGGCGGGCGCTGACGCAGGTCCGGGTGGTCGTCCGGGCCGGCCTCCGCATCCTCTTCGACCGGCTGGTCCCCCTCGTCGGCGGCAGTCCGCCCTCCGGCACCCTCGTCGTCTCACCGGCCGGGCCGGTGAGACGAAGCTTCCTGCACGGCGGGCTCTCGCTCGTCGCCGGCAAGGCGGCCGTCGCATCGGCGGAGGCGGACCCCGCGGCCACTGCCCGCGAGGCCGCCGACGCCGGAGCCTCGGCCGTGATCCTCCACGGCCGCCCGGTCGCACCGGGCGCGATCGCGCTCGACCCGCGCATCGGCATTCCGGTCGTCGTGCTCCCCCGGGGAATCGCGCGGACGCTGCTCGCCGACCCGCAGGCAGTCGTCGTGCTGGCCGCGGCGCGACCGAGCGACGCGGCACGCAGCCAGACGGCGCCGTTCTCGTCGTGGGGGCTGGCCTTCGACGGCGGGATCAAGCCGGACCTGGTCGCGGCCGGCGTCGGGCTGGTGACGTCCGAGCCCGGAGCCGCCGCCGACGGAGGCTCGCTCTTCGGGACGGTGAGCGGATCGAGCGCCGCCTCGGCGGTCGCGGCCGGCGCGGCAGCGCTGCTCGCCGAGTCGAGGCCCGACGCCGACGCCGAGCGGCTGCGCGCGCTGCTCGTCGGCGGCGCCAGGCCGGTGGACGGTGCGGCTCCGGCGGCCCAGGGCGCCGGGCTCCTCGATCTCGGCCGCTCGTCGGCGCTCGAGCTCGTCGCCGACCCGCCGCTCCTCACCTTCGGCCGCGGGACACGTGAAGGCTGGCGCGGCAACGAGACCGTTCGCGTCCGCAACGTCTCCCGTCGCCGGCTCACCGTCTACGTCTCCGCCGGCCGTCAGACCGATGCCGCGGTTCACCTCAGGATCGAGCCGGGACGGGTGGAGCTCGAGCCGGGGGAGGTCGCGAGCATCGCGGTCAGCGCGCCGCCGATCACGATCGCCCGCGGGGAGGCGGCACTGGGCTCGCTCACGGTCACCCCGCTGACCGGGGCGCCGATCCACGTGCCGTGGGCGGTGGTCCTGCGGCCGGCCCGAGCCCTGCTCGGCCCGCTCACCCTGTCACGCGCGTCGTTCAAGCCGTCCGAGTCGCGGCCGGCGATCGTCGTCGTGCGGGTCGGGCGGGTGCTGCGCACGGCCGACGGAAACACCGTCGTCCCCGTGCTCAGGCTCGACGTCGAGCTCTGGACGGCCGCCGGCAAGCGCCTCGGGCTGCTCACCCGCCTGCGCGACCTCCTGCCCGGACGGTACGCCATCGGCCTGACGGGCCACGATCCCGGCGGGAGGGCGCTCGCGCGGGGGGCCTACCGCCTGCGGGTCTTCGCCTGGCCGACCGGCGGGGGCCGGCCGACGGTGAGATCGGTGCCGTTCCGGATCACCTGACGGTCGTAGACTCCCGGCGACGGCGGGATTGCCAACGAAGGAGCGTGTGAAGGTGACATCGGTCCAGGAATCCGTCTCCCACCTGCGCGAGGACCCCTACGAGATCGCTCGCGACCAGCTGCGCAAGGTGGCGAGGGCGTTCAGCATCGACGACAACCTCGTCAACGTGCTCTCGAGATGCAAGAAGACGGTCGTCGTCTCCATCCCCGTGACGATGGACGACGGCCGCATCGAGGTCTTCGAGGGATACCGCGTCACCCACAACGTCGCGCGCGGGCCGTCGAAGGGCGGCATCCGCTACCACCCGGACGTCACCCTCGACGAGGTGCGTGCGTTGGCGATGTGGATGACCTGGAAGTGCTCGCTGATGGGCATTCCGTTCGGCGGGGCCAAGGGCGGCGTCCAGTGCGACCCGAAGAAGCTGTCCGTGCGCGAGCTCGAGGGCATGACCCGCCGCTACACGTCCGAGATCATCAACGAGATCGGGCCGGAGAAGGACATCCCGGCCCCCGACGTCGGCACCGGCCCGCGCGAGATGGCCTGGATCTTCGACACGTACTCGATGAACAAGGGCCACTCCGTGCTCGGCGTCGTCACCGGGAAGCCGCTGACCGTGGGCGGCTCGCTCGGCCGCCTCGAAGCCACGGCCCGCGGCGGCGTCTTCTGCACGCTCGCAGCGCTGGACCGGCTCGGGATGCAGATCGAGGGCAAGACGGTGGCCGTGCAGGGCTTCGGCAACGTCGGCAGCTACTTCGCCCTCTTCGTGCAGCAGCAGGGTGCGAAGGTGATCGCGATCTCCGACTCGAGCGGCGGCTTCCACAACGCCAGGGGCATCGACGTCCAGGCGGCGATCGCGCACAAGCAGGAGCGCGGCACCCTGCAGGGCCTCGCCGGCGTCGAGCCGATCTCGAACGACGAGCTGCTCCTCCTCGACTGCGACATCCTCGCGCCCTGCGGGCTCGAGCAGGTGATCACGGAGGAGAACGCCGACCGGGTCAAGGCGAGGATCGTCTGCGAGGGCGCGAACGGCCCGACCACGCCCTCGGCCGACGAGATCCTGGAGGAGAAGGGCGTCCTCGTCCTGCCCGACGTGCTCGCCAACGCCGGCGGCGTCGTCGTCTCCTACTTCGAGTGGGTGCAGGGCCTCCAGGAGTACTTCTGGAAGGAGGACGAGGTCAACGCGAAGCTCAAGGAGATCGTCGACAAGGCCTTCGACGAGACCTGGCACGTGCACGAGTCGCGCGGCGTGAGCATGCGGCTGGCCGCGTACGGGCTCGCCGTCCAGCGCGTCGCCGAGGCGACGACGACCCGAGGGCTGTATCCCTAAGCCGCAGGTCGTCGTCTACCACGCCGAGGGTTGCCACCTCTGCGAGCGGGCGCGGAGCACGCTCGCCGAGCTCCGGCGCGAGCACGAGTTCGAGCTGCGCGAGGTCGACATCGGCGGCGACGCCGGGCTGGAGGCGCGCTACCGCGAATGGCTGCCGGTGGTCGAGATCGACGGCGAGCGGGCGTTCGTCTACTACGTGGACACCGCCGCGTTCCTGCGCCGGCTCGAGGGGCGACCGGGCGCACAAAGTCAGACCTAAAAGGCGACCGGCGCAGCCTGGAAAGCGGGCTGGCACAATGCAGGCGGTGTTACAAACAGCGACACAAGGAGCGGGTGTGACGGATCGGTTGACGGTCGGGGTCGCCGCGCGACTGAGCCGGTACCTCCAGGTTCTCACGCAGGCCAAGAAGATGGGCAAGGAGCGCATCTCCTCCCAGGAGATGTCCGACTACACGAACATCAACGCCACGCAGATCAGGCGCGACCTGTCCGCCTTCGGGAAGTTCGGCAAGCGCGGGGTGGGCTACAACATCGACAGCCTGCTCGGCGAGATCCGCAAGATCCTGCGCACCCAGGGCCAGCACAACATCGCGCTCGTCGGCGCCGGGCGGCTGGGCCAGGCGATCGCGAGCTCCCCGATCTTCGCCGAGCACGGGATCAACATCGCCGCCGTCTTCGACCGCGACCCGGGCGTCGTCGGCAACCGGGCCGGCCACGTCGAGGTGCAGCAGTACTCCGACCTCAAGGACGCGGTCCACGACAAGAACATCATCGTCGGCGTCCTCGCCGTGCCGGCCGCTGCGGCCCAGGGCGTCGCCGACGACCTGGTCGACGCGGGCGTGAAGATCATCTTCAACTACAGCGAGGGCCTGCTCGACGTCCCCGCGGACGTGCAGGTGCACACCTCGAACCCGGCAGTCGAGCTCCTGCACGCGCTCTACTTCCATCTGGCGTAGCTGAACTAGGCTCCGGCCCGTGCGGATCCTCGTCTGGCATGGGTACCTCCTGGAGGGAACCGGGTCGAACGTCTACACCCGCGCGGTCGCGCGGGAGTGGGCGCGGGCCGGGCACGACGTCGTCGTCCTCTGCCAGGACCCGGCGCCCGAGCGCTTCGACCTGGCGGGCGCGCAGGTCGTCCGCCCGGAGCTCGACACGCGGCTCCCCGTGTTCGTGCTCGACCGCTACGAGGGGCTGGAGCCGGTGCTGCTCCAGGACATGCCGCGCGAGGAGCGCGACCGCTACGTCGCGCGGAACGCGGAGGCGCTGCGCGAGCACCTGCCGGCCGATCTGGTCTTCGCGAACCACGTCCTCATGGGCGGCCCGGTCGCGGCGGCGAGCGGCGCCCGCTTCGGCGTGAAGGCGCACGGCTCGGAGCTGGAGTACTCGATGCGCGGCGACGCCGAGCTCGAAGCGTGGGGGGCGGAGGCCCTGCGCGGCGCAGGGGCGGTGTTCGTCGGATCGGCCCACATCCGGCAGGTGCTGGAGGAGGTCGTCGGTCAGGTCGACCGCGTGCACGAGGTGCCGCCGGGCGTCGACGTCGACGCGTTCGTCGTCCGCAGCCGGCCCGAGGCGCTCGAGCGGCTGCTGGCCGAGTGCCGCGCCGACCCGCCGAACCCGGGCAACCGGCAGGAACGGCTGCCGGACGAGGGGAACGAGCAGCGCCTGCGCGAGTCCCTCGCCGGCGACGCGCCGACCGTCCTCTATTTCGGGAAGCTGCTCTACAACAAGGGCGTCCACGTCCTGTTCGAGGCGCTGCGCGGCATGGACGTGCGCACGCTGGTGGTCGGCTTCGGCGACTACCGCCGCGAGCTCGAGCGGATCGCGCCCAGGCGGACGCTGTTCACCGGCCCGCTGGAGCATCGCCACCTCGTCAACCTGATTCCGCTCGCCGACGTCGCGGTCGTGCCCTCGATCTTCCCGGAGGCGTTCGGAATGGTCGCGGCCGAAGCGGCCGCCGCGGCCTGCCCGCCGCTCGTCGCTCGCCATTCCGGGCTGGAGGAGATCGCCCGCGGCCTGGAGGACGCCTACCCGCCGGCCCGCCGGCACCTGACCAGCTTCGCCACGGGCGACTCGCTCGACCTCGCCGACAAGCTCCACGAGCTGCTCGCCCTGCCGGCCGCCGAGCGCGCCTCGCTGGGGGAGGCGGCGCGGCAGGTGGCGGTCGAGCGCTGGTCCTGGGCCGGCGTCGCCGAGCGGCTGCTGGCGCCCTTTTCCGCGTAGGCTTCCCGCTTCGATGGGTGAAGCGCAGAAGCTGCCCTACGGGGAGATGATCTCGCGCGCCCGCGAGGCGTTCGAGACCGGTACCGACCTGACCGTCGCGGTCGAGGAGGAGTTCGCCCTGCTCGACCCCGAGACGCTGTCGCTGGTGAGCCGCTTCGAGGAGGTGAAGGCAGCCGCCTCCGGCTCGGAGGTCGACGACCATCTCGTCGGCGAGCTGATCGCGAGCGAGGTCGAGGTGCGCACGGGCCGCTGCGAGAGCTTCGCGGAGGCCTCCGGGCGCATGGGCGAGCGGCGTGCGCAGCTCGCCGCGCTGACCACGAGCCTCGGAATCTCGCTGGGTGCGACGGGCACCCATCCGTGGAGCCGCTGGCAGGACCAGCGGATCATCGACACCCCGCACTACCGGCGAAACGACGAGCTGCTCCGGTACGTGGTCTGGCGGAACAACACGTTCGGACTCCACGTCCACGTCGGGATCCGGGGCGCGGACCGCGCCGTCGCCGTCCACGACGGCCTGCGCGTGTTCCTGCCGCACCTGCTCGCACTCTCGGCGAGCTCGCCGCTGGTCGAGGGCGTGAACAGCGGCCTCCACTCGGCCCGGACCGAGGTGTTCACGCGCATGTTCCCGCGCTGCGGCGTCCCGGACGCCTACGGGAGCTGGCAGGTCTTCGAGGAGTACGTGCGGACGCTGTACGAGACCGGCTCGATCGACGAGCACACCCAGCTCTGGTGGAGCGTCAGGCCGCACCTCGCGTATCCGACGGTCGAGATCAGGATCTGCGACGGCCAGCCCGACCTCGGCGAGTCCAGGGCGCTCGCCGGCTTCTGCTACGCCCTCGCGGCGCGGATCGCCCGCGCGGTCGACGAGGGAGAGCCGCTGCCGCAGCCGCCGCCCCGGATGATCGAGGAGAACCTGTGGCGGGCGATCCGCTACGGCCTGTCGGGGACGCTGCTCGACCCGGGCACCTACGAGGTGCGGCCCGCGCGAGGCGAGCTGGAACGCGTCGCGGAGTGGATCTCACCGGTCGCCGCGGAGCTCGACGTGACCCTCGCCGTTCCCGCGGCGACCGCGGCCGAGCGGCAGATCGCCCGGGTCGGGGAGGGCTGGTCGTTCGAGGAGATCTACGCGGAGCAGGTCAAGGCGGGTGAGGCCGTCCATGGCTGAGGCGGGTGACGCTCCCGAGCGGCAGCCCTCGCAGGAAGATCTGCTGGAGCAGCTCCAGTCCGAGCTCGAGCAGCTGAAGGTCGCCGACGTCCTCGTGCAGACGGTGTTCACGGTCTCCTCGCTCGGCTACCGGAGCCTCGGCGAGGAGCACCGCGACCTCGAGCAGGCGAAGCTCGCCATCGACGCGCTGCGCGCGCTGGTGCCCGTGCTGAAGGGCGTCGTGGCGGCCGAGCTCGCTCGCGACCTCGAGGAGCTGGTGGCCAACATGCAGCTGGCGTACGCGAAGGCGGCGGCTACCGGCTCCTAGGAACGAGTCGCGGCGGAACGAATTGAGGGGCGATGGACGCCTCGGACGCGATCCGCACTCGCGCACACCAGATCTCCGAGAGCCCGCTGGCCGGCACCCCCGAGGAGGACTGGCTCCGCGCGGAGCGCGAGCTCGGCGTCGCGCACGACTACGACACGCTCGACTTCGACCTCGAACGGCTCGGCATGGTCGTCTCGCGCATACCGCTCGAGGCGGGGGTGACCTGGCGGCTCCGCCTGCCACGCGGCGAGGTGGTCGAGGCCTGGGAGCCCGGGAACGCGGGTCTCGCGCCGCCCCGCGAGATCGCCGACCTGATCGACGGAGTGCTCGCCGGCCGGGAGCTCGTCCCGATGCCGCCGCTCAGCCCGGACGAGGGCGCAGTCCGGCTGCGCACGGCAATCGAGGCTCAGCGGCAGGCTCTGCTCGCGCACGATCCCGGCACGCGCCTCGGCGCCGAGCCCGAGAGCCTGCACCAGCACCGGGTCGCCGCGCGGCGAACGCGCGCGTACCTCCGGGCCGTACGCAAGCACGTCGATCCCGAGTGGTACCGGTCGCTCGTCGACCCGCTCCGCGAGCTCGGCGCCGCGACGAGCCCCGTGCGCGACCTGGACGTCCTGCTCGAGCACGTCCGGGAAGAGCTCCCGACCCTGGAAGGCGGCGACCGCCGCGGAGGCGACGTGCTGACGGAGCGGCTGGTCTCCGAGCGCGACGCCGCCAGGACGCGGCTGCTCGAGGCGCTCGAGGCCGATTCCTACCGCCGGCTCCTCGTCCGGCTGCGCCTGCGCCCCCGGCTGGCAGCCGACGAGGCCGCCGTTCCGCTCGAGCGCGTCGCCCGCAGGTCGTTCCGACGCCTCGCACGGGCCGTCGACCAGCTCGGGCCCGATCCCGACGACGCCTCGGTCCACCGGCTCCGCATCACGCTCAAGCGGGCGCGCTATGCGGCCGAGCTCAGCCCGCCCGGGGGCCGGGACGGCGACCGCTTCGTCGCACGCGCCAAGGCCATGCAGGCCCTCCTCGGCGAGTACCAGGACGCGGTCGTCGCCGAGCGCCGCCTGCGCGAGCTCAGCGTCGTCGACTCCGCGACCGCCGGGGCATTCGTCGCCGGGCGCGTCGCGGAGCGCCAGCGCGCCCGCCGCCGGCGGGTGAGGAAGCGGCTGCCGAAGGCCTGGAAACGGCTGCGTGCGAGCAATGCGCGCCTGCGCTGACCGTACGGCGCCGCCGTCCGATCGGATAGTCTCTCGCGCTTGTGAGCTTGGTTGTGGCGCGCCGAGGACTCTCGGCGCCGACTTTGTAAGGGGAAAGGGAGCGTAGTGGACTTCTTCAAGGACCATGCCGTGCTGTTCGCGCTCGTCTGCTCGGGCATCGCGATCCTGTACGGCCTCTATCTCGTGTACTGGCTGCTCTCGCGGCCTGCGGGCAGCGAGCGGATGCAGCAGATCGCGCGTGCCGTCCAGGAAGGCGCGGCCGCGTACCTGCGCAAGCAGTACACGACGATCGCGATGGTGGCGATCGTCCCCTTCCTTCTGCTCGGCTTCTACCACAAGCTCGGCTGGGGCACGGCCGTCGGGTTCCTGATCGGCGCCACGCTCTCCGCCGCGGCCGGCTTCATCGGCATGAACGTCGCCGTTCGCTCGAACGTGCGGACCGCCGAGGCGGCCAAGGACGGTCTGAAGCCTGCGCTCAACGTCGCGTTCCGGGCCGGCTCGGTGACGGGACTGCTCGTCGTCGGCCTCGGCCTGTTCGGCGTCGCGGGCTACTACTGGGCGCTCACCGACTGGCTCAACCACAGCTCGGCCTCGGCGATCGACGACCTCGTCGGGCTCGCCTTCGGCGGGTCGCTGATCTCCGTCTTCGCCCGGCTCGGGGGCGGCATCTTCACGAAGGCGGCCGACGTCGGCGCCGACCTGGTCGGGAAGATCGAGGCGGGCATCCCCGAGGACGACCCGCGCAACCCGGCCGTGATCGCCGACAACGTCGGCGACAACGTCGGCGACTGCGCAGGCATGGCCGCCGACCTGTTCGAGACGTACGCGGTCACCGCGGTCGCGGTCATGCTGCTCGGCACCGCGTTCCCGAGCGGCGAGCTCTGGCTCTACCCGCTCGCGCTGGGCGGAATCTCGATCCTCGCCTCAGTGATCGGCACGTTCTTCGCCCGTGCCGGGCGCGGCCCGAACGCGATCATCAACGCGCTCTACAAGGCGGTCGTCGTCGCCACGGTCCTCTCCGCCCTGGGCTTCATCCCGGTGACGCTGGCCTTCGACGGCGGCAAGTTCAGCTTCTGGCAGCTCTACGGCTCAGCGCTGATCGGGCTGGGCGTGACGTTCCTGCTGGTCGCGATCACCGAGTACTACACGGGCACCCGCTGGAACCCGGTCAAGTCGATCGCCGAGGCGTCGCAGACCGGGCACGCCACCAACATCATTGCCGGGCTGGCCGTCGGCATGCGGGCGACGGCCCTGCCCGTGATCACGATCGCGGTCGGCATCGTCGGCGCCTACTACGCGGCCGGCCACGAGCTGTACGGCATCGGCGTCGCCGTGATGGCGCAGCTGTCGATGACCGGGCTGATCGTCGCCCTCGACGCCTACGGGCCCGTTACGGACAACGCCGGGGGCATCGCCGAGATGGCCGACCTGGACGAGTCCGTGCGCGCGATCACCGACCCGCTGGACGCGGTCGGCAACACGACGAAGGCCGTGACCAAGGGCTACGCGATCGGCTCGGCGGGCCTGGCCGCGCTGATCCTGTTCGACGAGTACACGCGCGGCCTGAACGACGAGGGCCTGAAGGCGATCTTCACGCTCAACGACCCCTGGGTGATCGCCGGGCTGTTCATCGGCGGCCTGATGCCCTTCCTGTTCGCCTCGCTCGCGATGACCGCGGTCGGCCTGGCCGGCGGCGAGGTGGTCGAGGAGGTGCGCCGCCAGTTCCGCGACGACCCGGGGATCATGGAGGGGACGTCGCGTCCCGACTACTCGCGCGCCGTCGGCATCGTCACCGGGCGCGCGCTCAAGCTGATGATGGTGCCCGCGGCGATCCCGATCGCGTTCCCGATCATCGTCGGCGTGATCAAGGCGGAGATGCTCGGCGGCCTGCTGATCGGCACCATCGTCACCGGCCTGTTCCTCGCGATCGCGATGACCTCCGGCGGCGGCGCCTGGGACAACGCCAAGAAGATGATCGAGGACGGCGCCTTCGGCGGCAAGGGCTCGGAGGCCCACGCCGCCGGCGTCACGGGCGACACGGTCGGCGACCCCTACAAGGACACCGCCGGCCCGGCGATCAACCCGATGATCAAGATCGCCAACATCGTCGCCATCCTGATCATCCCGCTCATCGTCAGCATTCACGGCTGACAGCACGGGGGAACCAGCGGTTCCCCCGCGTATTGTTCGCCGGTGCCTCACCGGCGCCGGCGGCAGCAGCAGGGACTGGAGCGCGTTCTCGGCACGCCCGCGCTCTTCTCGACCGCCTACGGCAACGTCGGCTCGTCGATCTACTACGCGCTCGGCGTCACCGCCGCGATCGCGCTCGGCCTCACCCCGCTCGTCTTCCTGATCAGCGGCCTGATCTTCGCCGCGACCGCCGCCACCTACGCCGAGGGAACGGTCCGCTACCCGGAGGCGGGGGGCTCGTCCAGCTTCGCACGCCACGCCTTCAACGAGGTCGTCTCCTTCGGGGCCGCCTGGGCCCAGATGCTCAACTACATCATCACCGTCGCCATCTCGGCGTTCTTCGTCCCGCACTACCTGTCGATCTTCTGGGAGCCGCTGAGGACGAACCCGTGGGACATCATCGGCGGGGCCGCGGTGATCTTGATCCTGGTCGCGATCAACATCGTCGGCGTCAAGGAGGCGGCGGGCCTGAACGTCTCGCTCGCCGTCGTCGACTTCGCCACGCAGCTCCTGCTCGTGATCATCGGCTTCGCGATCGTCTTCGACGCGCACGTCCTGAAGGCGAACGTCCACTGGGGGATCGCGCCGACCTGGGGAAACTTCGCGCTGGCGATCCCGGTGGCGATGATCGCGTACACCGGCATCGAGACGGTGTCGAACCTGGCCGAGGAGGCCCGCGACCCGACGCGCACGATTCCCTCCTCGATCCGGCTCGTCGCCGTGGCGGTGTTCGCGATCTACTTCACGCTTCCGCTGGTCGCGCTCTCCGCGCTGCCCGTCTACCAGCAGCCGGACGGCGACTACGTGACGAAGCTCGGCCTGCCGCCCGACCAGGGCGGCTTCGAGAACGACCCGGTGCTCGGCCTGGTCGAGAACCTGGGACTCCACGGCTGGGTGCTCGACGCGGGCAAGGTCTACGTCGGCGTGCTCGCGGCGACGATCCTCTTCATCGCCACGAACGCCGGCGTGATCGGCGCGTCGCGGATCACCTACTCGATGGCCACCTACCGGCAGCTGCCGGAGGTCTTCCGCCGCCTCCACCCGCGCTTCAAGACACCGTGGCTCTCGCTGATCGTCTTCGCGGCCGTGATCCCGATCGCGGTCCTCCTCCCGGGCAAGGTCAACTTCCTGGGGACGATGTACTCGTTCGGCGCGATGCTCTCGTTCACGATCGCGCACGCCGCGATCATCCAGCTCCGCCGCAGGAAGCAGGAGCCCGGCGTCTACCGCGCACGGCCGAACCTGCGCGTCGCGGGCGTGGACGTTCCGCTGTTCGCCGTCCTCGGCGGCCTCGGCACCTCGGCCGCGTGGGTCGTTGTCGTGGTGCAGTACCCGCCCGCGCGCTGGGCCGGGCTCGGGTGGCTCGCGGCCGGGTTCGTCTTCTACTGGCTGTACCGCACGCGCGTGGTCGAGCAGCCCATGACGGAGACGGTCAGGGCGCCCATGCTCGTCCTCGGCCCGTCGCTGACGGTCGAGTACCGCACGATCGTGGTGCCCGTGAAGCGGACCGGCGAGAGCGAGGAGGCGCTGGTCGCCGCCGCGCGCCTGGCCGCGCAGCGAGGTGCGACCGTCGCGATCGTCCACGTGATCGAGATTCCGCTCGCGCTGCCGCTCGACGCCCGGCTCGAGGAGGAGCAGGACGTCGCCGAGGCGCTGCTCGACGACGCGCAGGCACTGGTCGAGAGCTACGGCGTCCGGGCGGTCACCAGGCTCCTGCGCGCGCGGAAGGCCGGCCCGGCGATCGTCGAGGAGGCCCGCCGGCGCAACGCGGAGCTCGTCCTCCTCGGCGCGCCGCGCCAGTCGGTGGCCGGGCGGCGGGTGATCTTCGGCGGGACGGTCGACTACGTCCTGCGCGAGTCGCCGTGCCGGGTCCTGGTCGCGGCCGGGAGACAGGCCGCCTGATGGCGAGACGACGCGGCACCGCAGTGATCTCCGCCATCCTCGTCGTCCTGGGCGTCGTCGTGATCGCGCGCACGATCCAGGTCGGGGTCGGCGGCGGCCTCGGCCTGGTGATCGGCGCCATGCTCGTCGCCGCCGGCGCCCTCCGCCTCTACCTCGCGAGCCGGTGACCGGATGAGCCCCCTGCCGAGACGTCGCCTGCCGGGGCTCGTCCGCAGCCTCACCGAGGAGTCGCTCGCCTCGGTCGCCTACGGCGAGGTCGGCTCGTCGATCTACTTCGCGCTGGGCATCGTCGCCCTGTTCGCGCTCGGGCTCACGCCGTGGGTCCTGCTCGCGGTCGGCGCGCTGTTCATGGTCGTCTCGCTCTCGTACGCCGAGGGCACGGCGGCGCTCCCCGAGACGGGCGGTGCGGCTATGCTGGCCCGCCGGGCGTTCAACGACCCGGTCGGCTTCCTCACCGGCTGGGTCCTGCTCCTCGACTACACGATCGTGATCGCCCTCGCGGCGCTGTTCACGCCGCACTACTTCGGGCATGCGGTCGGCTGGCTGCGGCTGACGCGGCATCCCTGGGACGTCGTCGCCGCCGTCTTCATCGTGCTGGCGATCACCCTGCTGCGGCTGATCCGCCGCCCGGGCCTCTACCGGATCGCCATCGTCGTCGCGGCGATCGCGTTCGTCACAGACGTGATCCTGATCGTGCTCGGCTTCGCGTTCCTGTTCAGCCCCTCGGACCTCGGCCACGGCGCACACCCGGGCGTCGCTCCGACCTGGCACTCGCTCGCCTACGCGCTGCCGGTGGCGATGCTCGCCTACACCGGCCTGGAGACCCTCGCGAACCTGGCACAGGAGGCCCGCGAGCCGGGGACGACGATGCCGCGCAGCCTGTTCGTCGGCCTGGGCGCCGCGGTGCTGGTCTCCGCGCTGATCGGCGTCGTCGGCGTCGCGGCCTTTCCGGCGATGACCGGGCCGGACTCGACGGCCACGCGCCTCGCCGGCGACTGGATCCAGGCGCCGCTGGTGGGGATCGTCTCCGCGTTCAACGGGCACATGCCGGCCCTGCTGGTCGACGTGCTGCGCGTGATGGTCGGGCTCACCGGGGCCGGGATCCTGATCGCCGCCGCGACCACGTCGATCTCGGGCGTGGGCCGGGTCGTGTACTCGCTCGGGCGCCATCAGATGCTTCCCCACGCCTTCGGGACGTTCGGCCGGCGAAGCACGCTGCCGCCCGCCGCCATCCTCGGCGCTGCCGCGGTCTCGATCGCGCTCGTGATCGTGTCGGCGTCGGTCGGCCGCGAAGCCAAGTTCCTCGCGAGCCTGTACAGCTTCGGCGTCCTGATCACCTTCGCGATCGCGCAGGCGGCGGTCGTGCGCCTGCGCTTCACGGAGCCCGACCTCGAACGGCCGTTCGTCGTGCCCCTGAACGTCCGGATCCGCGGGCGGCCCGTCCCGGTCGCCCCCCTGCTCGGGATCCCGCTCGTCGCCGCCCTCTGGGTCGTCTCGCTGTCGACCCACGCCGCCGCCCGCATCGGCGGTCCCGCGTGGCTCCTCCTCGGCGCCGTCCTCTACGTCGTCGCCAGGGTGCGGCGCGGAGCCGGCCTGCTCGAGCACGTCGACGCGCCGACGCCGGATCTCGTCCCCGCCCGCGAGGGGGAGTATGTGCGCATCCTCGTCCCGGTCAAGCTCGGCCCGATCGGCGAGGAGATGCTGGCGACCGCGATCAAGCTCGCCGAGGAGAAGGGCGGCACGATCCACGCGCTCCACGTCATCCAGGTGCCGCTCTCGCTGGCGCTCGACGCGGAGCTGGCCGAGCAGGAGGAGCGGGCGACCGCCTCGCTTGACGACGCGCGGACGCTGGCGACCGAGCACGGCGTGGCCATCGAGGGCGACACCGTGCGGGCGCGGGCGATCGGCGAGGCGATCGCCGCCAAGGCGAAGGAGATCGACGCCGATCTGATCGTGATGGGATCGGCGCCCCGCTGGCGCCGCCAGTCGCGGTTCTTCAGCCCCACGGTCGACTACGTGCTGCGGAGCGCGCCGTGCGAGGTGATGGTGCTCGCCTATCCTCAGGGGATTCTCGAAGACGAGCTGGTGGGCTAGGCTGATTCCGTGAAAGCGATCGTGATCGGCTGCGGCCGGGTCGGCTCGACGGTCGCCCACCAGCTGCACGACGAGGGCTGGGACGTCGTCGCGGTCGACGAGAAGGAGGAGGCGCTCAGCCGGCTCGGCGAGAGCTGGGACGGCGGGTTCGTCGTGGGCCACGGCATGGACACGTCGGTCCTCCGGCGCGCAGGGATCGACGAGACCGACGCGGTCGTCGTCGCCACCGACGGCGACAACACCAACATCGTCGTCGGCCAGATGGTGCAGAAGCGGTTCGGGATCGACTGCGTGGTCGTCCGGCTGCTCGATCCCGCCAGGGCGGAGTTCTACGCGTCCCAGGGCATGCGCACGGTCTGCCCGACCTCGAACGCGATCGAGCGGCTGACGGAGGCCGTCCGCGCGTGCGACGTCCCACAGCCCGTGAAGGTGACCTGAGCCCTTGTACGTCCTCATCGCAGGGGGAGGCAAGATCGGCGCGAACCTCGCCCGCAGCCTGCTCCGCGTCGGCCACGAGGTGACGCTCGTCGAGCAGCGCCGCGACAAGTTCGAGCGCCTCGCGGACGAGTTCGAGCACGTCGTCCTCCACGGGGACGCGACGGAGATCTTCGTCCTCGAGCGGGCGGGCATCGAGCGGCCGCCGAGCATCGTGGTCGCGGCCACCGGCGACGACGAGGACAACATCGTCATCTGCCAGCTCGCCCGGGAGAAGTACGGCGTGGAGAAGGTGATCGCGCGCGTCAACGACCCCCGCAACCAGGTCAACTTCGACCTGCTCGGCGTCTCGCCGACCGTCTGCGCGACCTCGTCGATCATGGCGCTGATCGAGCATGAGGTGCCTGAGCACGGCCTCGTCCACCTGCTGGAGCTGCCGAAGGAGAACGTCGAGATCGTCGAGGTGCTGATCCCGCCCGACGCCGACTGCGCCGGCATGCGAATCGACCGGCTCCAGCTGCCCGAGGGTTCCCGCCTGATCTCGGTGAAGCGCAACGGCCAGTTCGAGATCGCGGACGGCGAGACCGCTCTGCGCCCCGGCGACCAGGTGCTCGCGATCCTGCAGCCGGGCAAGGAGGACGAGCTCCGCCGTGTCCTGCTCGAGAGCTAGCGCCGCCCTTCTGGTCGCGCTCGGGCTCGCGCTCGTCGGCCCGGCGCAGGGCGCCGCGCCGAGGGGCCCGGTCGTGGTCGCGCGCGGGCTCGACTCGCCGGTCGACCTCGCGGCGCCGGCGAACGAGCCCGGACGGCTGTACGTCGTCGAGCAGAAGGGGACGATCCGCGTGATCCAGAACGGCAAGCTTCGGGCGCAGCCGTTCCTCGACATCCGGAGCCTGGTCAAGAGCGGAGGCGAGCAGGGCTTGCTCTCGGTCGCGTTCCACCCGCGCTACGCGCAGAACCACCTCTTCTACGTCGACTACACCGACACGAACGGGGACACGCGCGTGGTCGAGTACCGCTCCGACGGCGCCCGCGCGATTCCCTCGTCGGCCCGGCAGCTGTTCTTCGAGAAGCAGCCCTTCCCGAATCACAACGGCGGGCAGCTCGCGTTCGGGCCGGACGGCAAGCTCTACATCGGGATGGGGGACGGCGGCTCCGGCGGCGACCCGAACAACAACGGCCAGACCTTCGTCAACAAGCTGGCGAAGATCTGGAAGCTCGACGTGAACGCCCAGAGCCCGGAGCCGGTGCTGGCGGAGTACGGGCTGCGCAACCCGTGGCGGTTCTCGTTCGACCGCGCCAACGGCGATCTGTACATCGCCGACGTCGGGCAGGGCTCGTGGGAGGAGATCGACTACGTGCCGCGGGCGAAGCTCGGCCAGGTGATGGACTTCGGCTGGGCGGTCTACGAGGGGCGCGCCCCGTACGACCGCTCGCGCACGCTCGACCCGCGCGGCCCCTACCGCCCGCCGATCCAGGTCTACTCGCACGGGCTCGGCTGCTCGGTCACCGGCGGGTTCGTCTACCGCGGGAAGGCGAGACGCGACCTCCTCGGACGCTACTACTACGGCGACTACTGCTCGGGAACGGTCTGGAGCCTGAAGGTGGTCAAGGGCAAGGCCGCGTCGCCGCGCAAGGAGTCCTTCACGGTGCCCTCGCTGAGCTCGTTCGGCGAGGACGCGCGCGGCGGCCTCTACGCCGTCTCCCAGGGCGGCACGATCTACCGGATCGCGGGTTAGCTCGTCAGCTCGCCCGGCGGCGGCGCACCTGCGGGCCCTGCTGGCCGAGCGCGGCGTAGGCGAGCGCGGAGAGCGACTCGTTCAACGCGCGCAGCTCGTAGACGAGCGGCGCGAGGTTCTCGCCCGCGTCCAGCCTGCGGTTCAGGCCGTGAACCTCCGCGACCAGTCGGTCGAGCCGCTCGAGCAGCGCGTCCAGCTGCCGGTCGCCTACGTCCTTGCGCTCCACCACGCCAGGATTGTACGAGCGAGCAGGATGCCTGCGAGCACCCCTGCGGCGTCGACGGCGACGTCGCGCACCGCGGCCTGCCGTCCCGGGACGAAGTGCTGGTGCAGCTCGTCGCTCGCCGCGTAGAGGACCCCGAGCCCCACCGCCACCCCCTCGCGCCGCGTCGCGCGCATCAGCAGCAGGCCGAGCACGGCGTACTCGCAGAAGTGGGCGATCTTCCGCAGCACGAGATCCCACGTGCCCAGACCGGTGCCGAGGTCGGGGACGGCCGAGAAGCCGAAGATCAGCCCGGCCCAGAGGAGGACCGGGAGCCAGGCGGCGGCGAGGCGCGAGAGCGGCATCTCGACCCGATGATAGGCTCCGCCGGCATAGGCGCCCGGTGAGGGAACCCGGTGCAAGTCCGGGACGGTCCCGCCGCTGTAAGGGGAGATGCCCTTCGCCAGAAGCCACTGGGCCGCGAGGCCCGGGAAGGCGGCGACGGGGGAGCCCCGAGTCAGAAGACCTGCCGAGCGCCGTTGAGACCGAATCGGTTCCAGTCCCGAAACGCGGGACAGGCACCGATGCAATTGCCAGTCCCCCTCGCGGAAGGAGGATTCGTGTCCAGGCTTCTTCTCGGACTTCTCGCAGCACTCTTCGTGGTGCTCGTCGCCGCATCCGGATCGCCGGCGGCGACGCCGCCCCACCGGATCGTCTCGCTCTCGCCGACGGCGACCGAGACGCTGTTCGCGATCGGCGCCGGCTCGCAGGTCGTCGCCGCCGACGACCAGTCGGACTATCCGAAGCAGGCCCCCAGGACGGCGCTGTCGGGCTTCACCCCCAACGTCGAGGCGGTCGCCGGCTACCGGCCCGACCTCGTGGTGGTCGCGTTCGACCCGAACGGGCTCTCCACCACGCTGCGGCGGCTGGGGATTCGCGTCCTCGTCCAGGATCCGGCCAAGGACCTCGCCGGCGCCTACGCCCAGATGCTCGCCCTCGGGCGGATCACCGGCCATCTCCCCGAGGCGACCAGGCTCGTCGCCTCGACGAAGACGCGCATCGCGGGGCTGCTCGAGCGGGCGACGCCGCGCGCCAGGGGGCTGAAGGTGTTCCACGAGCTCGGGCCGGACCTGTACTCGGCGACGTCGGCCACCTTCATCGGCAAGGTCTACGCGCTCTTCGGCCTGAAGAACATCGCCGATGCCGCCGACTCGGCCGGCAGCGGCGGCTACCCGAAGCTTTCCGCGGAGTATGTCGTCTCGCAGAGCCCGGACATCGTCGTGCTCGCGGACATCAACTGCTGCGCGCAGTCCGCGAAGACGGTCGCCGCCCGCCCGGGCTGGAGGAACGTCGCGGCGGTCAGGACCGGCACGATCGTGCGTATCGACGACTCGCTCGCCTCCCGCTGGGGCCCGCGCATCGTCGACTTCGTGCGGGCGATCGCGGGCGCCCTGGCCCACCTGCGGCGATGAGCTCGCGGCTGTGGATCCTGGCGGCGTCGCTCTTTCTCCTCGGCTCGCTCGTGCTCGGCGTGCTGGTCGGGCCGGCCGACATCGGGCTGGGCGCCGTCTTCGAGTCGGTCGCCGCCAGGATCCCCGTGCTGCACGTCCACTCGCCGCTCTCGTCGACCGACGAGGCGATCCTCTGGGACATCCGGCTGCCACGGGTGGTCCTCGGCGCGCTGGTCGGCGCGATGCTCGCGGTCGCGGGCGCCTCGTACCAGGGCGTCTTCCGCAACCCGCTCGCCGATCCGTACCTGCTCGGCGTCGCCGCCGGGGCCGGGCTCGGGGCGACCCTGGCCGTCGTCTACCTTCGGGGGATCGACTTCCAGAGCACGCTCCCTCCGGCGGCCTTCGTGGGAGGCGCGGTCGCGGTTGTCGCGGCCTACGCCATCGGCCGGTCGGCCGGCGTGGGGGCGGGGGGTGCCACGCTCGTCCTCGCCGGGGTGACGGTGGCGGCGTTCTTCACCGCCGTCCAGACCTTCGTGCAGCAGCAGCACTCGGACACGATCCAGGAGGTCTACTCCTGGATCCTCGGTCGCCTCCCGAGCTCCGGGTGGCGGGACGTCGTCCTCCTGCTCCCGTACGTCGCCGTCGCGATCACCGGCATCCTCCTCCACCGTCGCCTGCTGGACGTGCTCAGCGTCGGGGACGAGGAGGCCGCGAGCCTCGGCGTCCACGTCGGCCGGGTCCGGCTCGCGGTCGTGCTCTGCGCCACGGTGGGGACTGCCGCGGCGGTCGCGGTCAGCGGGCTGATCGGCTTCGTCGGGATCATCGTCCCGCACGCGATCCGCCTGATGGCCGGCCCGAGCTACCGCCTGCTGCTCCCCCTCTCGGTGCTCGCCGGCGGCGGGTTCCTCGTCCTCGCGGACGTGATCGCCCGCACCGCGCTCTCCCCGGCGGAGGTGCCGATCGGCGTCGTCACCGCGTTCTTCGGCGCGCCGTTCTTCGCGGTCGTGCTCCGGACGTCGAAGCGAATGGCCACCTGATGCTCGCGCTCGACCGCGTGACGATCGAGCTCGGCGGCAGGGCCGTCGTCGACGGCGTGTCGTTCACCGTCGAGCGCGGCGCGTGGGTGACGCTGATCGGGCCGAACGGAGCCGGCAAGACGAGCCTGGTGCGGGCGATCGCCGGACTGGTCTCGCACGGCGGCGAGATCCGCCTCGACGGCCACCCCGTCCACCGGCTGCGCCGGCGGGAGGTCGCACGGCGAGTGGCTCTCGTCCCGCAGTCGCCGCTGCTGCCGGCCGGGATGACCGTTCGAGAGTACGCGCTACTCGGGAGGACGCCCTACGTCTCGTACGTGGGCAGCGAGAGCAGGCGCGACGTGGCGGCCGCGGAGGCGGCCTCGGCCAGGCTCGATCTGACGGAGCTCGCCGAGCGGCAGCTGGGGACGCTGTCCGGCGGCGAGCGGCAGCGGGTGGTCCTCGCCCGCGCCCTCGCCCAGGAGGCGCCGCTCCTGCTCCTCGACGAGCCGACCAGCGCGCTCGACGCGGGCCGCCAGCAGGAGGTCCTCGAGCTGATCGACGGGTTGCGCCTCGACGCCGGCCTGACCGTGATCTCGGCGATGCACGACCTCACCCTGGCCGGCCTCTACGCGCCGCGGCTGCTGCTGCTCTCGAGCGGCCGGATCGTGGCCGACGGCGGCCCCGAGCAGGTGCTCACCGCCCCGCTGATCGGCGAGCACTACGGCGCGTGCGTGCGGGTGCTGGACGGCGCCGTGATCCCGGTCCGCCCTCATGGGGGAAACGGCCGGTTTCCCCCATGAGCCCCCTTCCGAGCTCCGCCGCCGGCTTCGCCGTCGGCGTTCGCGATGCCCTTCTCGGCAAGCGGCTCGGTGCCGCGCCCGCCAGGTCGGTCGCGGCGGCGGAAACCGTGTGTCCCAGCCGGCTGGGCGCACCGTGAGCCTCGTCGTCGTCCTGGGCGGGGCGCGGAGCGGCAAGTCGCGGCTCGCCCAGCGGCTCGCGGGCGAGGTCGCCACGCTGATCGCCACCGCGGCCGCGCTCGACGACGAGATGGCCGAGCGGATCCGGCGGCACAGGGCCGAGCGACCCGCCGCGTGGACGACGGTCGAGGAGACGATCGAGGTCGGGGCCGCGCTGGCCGCGGTGGAGCCGGAACGGACCGTCGTCGTCGACTGCCTCTCGCTCTGGGCGGCGAACCTGCTCGAGGCGGGCCGGGACGACGCTGCCGTCGAGCGAGAGGCTGCCGCGGTCGCGGCCGCGGCGGCCGGACGGCCCGGGACGACGATCGCGGTCAGCAACGAGGTCGGGATGGGCGTCGTCCCGGTCTCCGCCCTGGGGCGCCGCTACCGCGACGTGCTCGGCAGGGTGAACGCCTCGTGGGCGGAGGCGGCCGACCGGGCCCTGCTCGTGGTCGCCGGGAGGTCGCTCGAGCTTGAGCGCGTCTAGCCCCATCGCCGCCACCGCTCGCGCGGCCCTCGACGCGAAGACGAAGCCGCGCGGGAGCCTCGGCCGCCTCGAGAACCTCGCGGTGAGGATCGCGGAGATCCGCGGCGACGCCTCGCCCGGCCCTCTCCGTGCAGCCGTCGTGGTCGCGGCCGCAGATCACGGCGTGGCCGCGCGCGGCGTCAGCGCCTATCCGCAGGAGGTGACCGGGCAGATGCTGGCCACCTTCGCCGCCGGCGGCGCGGCGATCTGCGTCCTCGCGCGCCGGGCCGGCGCCGAGCTGCGCGTCTTCGACCTCGGCGTCGCCTCGCCGCCGGTCGCCGGCGTTCGCGACCTCAGGGTCGCCGCGGGCACACGTGACCTGACGGAGGGCCCGGCGATGACACGTGCGCAGGCCGAGCAGTGCATCGCCGCCGGAGCCGCGGTCGCGGCCGAGCTCGCGGAGGAGGGCTTCGGAATCGTCGCGCTGGGGGAGATGGGGATCGGGAACACGACCTCGGCCTCGGCGCTCACCGCGGCGTTGCTCGGCGTGGAGCCGGAGCAGGTGTGCGGCCCGGGCACGGGAGTCGACGCCGCCGGGCTCCGGCGCAAGGTCGCCGCCGTCCGGCGCGCACTCGAGGTCAACGGCGTGGACGGAAGCGACGGCGCCGGCTCGCTGGCAACGCTGGGCGGCTTCGAGATCGCCTTCCTGGCCGGTGCCGTCCTCGGCGCGGCCGGGCGGCGCCTGGTCGTCCTGCTCGACGGCTTCATCACGGGGGCCGCGGCGCTGGCGGCCGAGCGGATCGAGCCGGGAACGAGCGCCTCGCTGGTCGCGGCCCACCGCTCGCCCGAGCCGGGCCACGCCTTGGTGCTGGACGCGCTCGGGCTCGAGCCGCTGCTCGATCTGGGCCTGCGCCTGGGCGAGGGCAGCGGGGCCGCGCTGGCCCTGCCCCTGGTCGACGCTGCGCTCGCGATCCTCGCGGACATGGCGACGTTCGAATCGGCCGGCGTCACCGATGCGGGCCGCTGAGGCGCCGCCGACGCCCCTGCGGGCAGGCATCCGGGCAGTCGCGGCTGCGGTCGCGCTCCTGACGCGGGTGCCGGTCGGACGGCTGGTCGCGCTCGACGGAAGGGACGTCGCCCGCGGAGCGGCGCTCTTTCCGGTCGTCGGCGCCGGCGTCGGGGCGGTCGGCGGGCTGGTCGCCGCCGGGCTCGAGGGTCCGCTGCCCGCGCTCGTCGCGGGGGCGATCGGCATCGCGGCGGTGGCCGCGCTCACCGGAGCGCTGCACCTCGACGCGCTCGCGGACACGGCCGATGCGCTCGGCGGCTCCGACCGAGAGCAGGCGCTCGCGATCATGCGCGACTCGAGGGTGGGGAGCTTCGGCGTGTCCGCCCTCGCCGTCGCCCTGCTCGTGGAGACGACGACGCTGGGCGCCCTCGCGGCGACGGGCGACGCCGTCGCGGCGTTCGCGGCCGCGGGCGCGCTGTCGCGGGCTGTCTCGCCGCCGCTCGCCCGGCTGCTCCCCTACGCGCGGGCCGACAAGGGGCCCGGCAGCGTGCTCTCCGGCCGGGTGTCGGCCGAGGGAGCGGCCGTCGCGGCAGCCCTGGGCGCGGCGATCGCGGTCGCGCTGCTCGGTTGGGACGGCGCCGTGGCGACCGGCGCCGCCGCGGTCGTGGCCCTGGCGGCCGGAGCCGCCTGCCGCGTCTGGCTGGGCGGCGTCACGGGCGACACGCTCGGCGCGGCGACGCAGGTGACGGAGGTGGTCGTCCTCGTGGTCGTGCTCGGTCTGCGCTGACCCGCCGCCCGCGCTACTCGGCGGCGGCGAGCCAGCCGGGCTCGGGACACACGAGCCGGCCGTCCTCGACGAGCCCCTCGATCAGGTCGTCGCGCCATCGCCAGCGCCACGAGAACCAGCGACGAGGCTCGCGCTCCGGGACGACCACCGCCGCCCCGACCGCGGCGACGACGAGCGCGGCGAGATCGGGCGGGCCCTCGCCCGGCTCGACGCCGAGCTGGTCCCAGCGGTACAGAACGTTCTGTCCGTCCTCCCAGCGGCCGACGATCGCGCCGCAGCGCTCCAGCGGCGCCCGGATCGCCTTCAGCTCGCGGCGCTGCAGCCCGAGCTCGAGGAGCAGGTCCTCGGCCGTGGACGGCCCTGCGTCGCGGAGATGGTCGAGGACCCGGGCCCAGCCTGCGTCCGCGTCGTGCAGGCGAACCAGCTCGTCGCGAAGGATCGGATCGGCGAGCTTCACGGTTGCCGGGCTCAGGTAGAGCGTCTTCCCCAGGTGGATCTTCGGCGCGACGACGCCCGGGCGCCGCGCCAGCTCGAAGCTCCAGGGCCACTTCGTGCTCGGCCACTCGCCGAAGCCGCCGGCCCCGGGCCTGTACGGCTCCTCGTGGCAGGCGCCGAAGAGGCTCGGCAGCGAGAGCGAGGGGTTGCGGGTCATCAGCCCGCGGTCGTGCAGGAAGCTCTCGGCCTCGTCGAGCGTCTGCAGGGCGCGCTCCGAGACGAGCCTGCAGTCGCGGTCGCGCCGCGCCAGGAGCTCCTCCAGCACGCTCGTATACTCGCTCGGGATGGCCCGGGCTGCGATCCTGACGGTCGGGAACGAGCTGCTCTCCGGCGACGTGGAGAACACGAACGGCAGCTGGCTCGCGCGGCGGCTCGCCGAGCTCGGAGTGGAGGTCGCGCTGATCGCCGTGCTCGCCGACGAGATCGACCGGGTGGCGGCGTTCGTCCGGGAGCAGGCTGCCGCAGCCGACGTCGTGGTCGTCACCGGCGGCCTGGGCGGCACTCCCGACGACGTCACCCGCGAGTCGATCGCAGCCGCCTTCGGCGTCTCGCAGGCGGAGGAGCCCCACGTCGCCGCCCGCCTCCGTGCCCGCTTCAGCGGCGATCCGGAGTACGCCGCGCGCTGGGCGCTGCTCCCGGAGGGGAGCCGTCCGCTGGAGATCCCGAACGGCGGTGCGCCGGGCTTCGTGATCGAGAACGTCTACGTGCTGCCGGGCCTGCCGGCCGAGATGGAGGCCATGTTCGACACGGTCGCCGACGAGATCCGCGCCGGCGCGCCGATCGCGACCTGGCGGCGAACCTTCCGCACCACGGAGAGCCGGATCGTCGGCGTCCTCGAGGAGATGACGGCGCGGCATCCCGGCGTGCTCGTCGGCTCGTACCCGAGCTTCGTAAGCGGCGTCGGCGAGGTCGAGGTGGTGGTCAAGTCCGGCGACCCGAACGCACTCGCCGCGGCGGCGGCGTGGCTCGAGCCCGCGCTCGAGCAGGCCGCCTCCGCGTAGATGGCTAGAGCCCCCGCTCGGGGGAACTGTCGGCCGCGCCCCCGGCCGATGGCCAAAGCATGGCGACCGGCATGCGCAGGTACGTCCTCCCGGTCGCGATCGCCGGCGCGACCGTCGGAGCGTTCGTGGTGGTCGCCCGGCACACCGCCGCAGGCGCCGTCTCCGCGGCGACGAGCCCCGACTGGGCCCTGCTGGCCGCCGCCTTCGCCGTCGGGGCGGTCGTCCAGCCGCTGCGGGCCCTCGCCTGGCGCCAGACGCTGGGCGCGGGCGTCGACTTCCGCGCGGTCTACTCGGCGAGCGCGATCGGCTCGTTTCTCGACACCGTCCTGCCGGGGCGCATGGGCGAGGCGGCCAAGGTCGCGGTCCTGCGGGTCGCCTCCGGCGAGCGCTGGCCGGGCCTGCCGCGGGCAGGCGGCAGCCTCCTCGCGGCGCATCTGACCGAGGCGGTCGCCTTCTGCCTCGTCGGCGCCGCCGCGGGCGTCTTCCTGCCGGTCCCCGCGTGGGCGCACGGCGCGCTGTTCGGGGCCGTCGCGCTCGCAGGCAGCGGGATCCTCGCTGCGGCGCTGCTGCACCACAAGCTCGGTCGCCGGCTGCCGGGCTGGGCCGACGGCTTCCTCGCTGCCGCCGGAGCGCCGCGACCGGTGCTGCTGCGGACGTTTGCGATCCTGCTCGCCACGTGGGCCGTGCGGTGGGTGGGCGTCACCCTGACGCTGAACGCGCTCGGCGTGCACGCCGGCGTCGGGACGGGGCTGCTGTACATGACCGTGACCGGCCTGGCGAACGTCATGCCGATCCTGCCCGGCAACGCCGGCGTGTACCAGGGCGCCGCGGTCGGAGCGCTGGCGATGGTCGGGCACGCGGGGGCGAGCGCCGTCGCCGCCAGTCTCGTGATGCCGATGATGGCGAGCGTGATCACCGCCGCCGCAGCGCTCGTCGGGATCGCGCTCTACGGGCGCCGCTTCGCCGAGCTGCCCCGGGCTGCGTTCGCCCGGCGCTGATCGGCTCTCGGCTCCGGGCCGGGCCGGCGCGAGCATCGTCCTACGAGCTATCCGTCCGGGGGTCAACTGCTGGCTGTACGGCTAGTCGCCAGGCTTGAAAACGGATGTTACGAACAAGCCTGATGACCAACGAGTCGATCCTGAAGCGCTCCGCCGTCGGCAGGGCGATCGAAGAGGTCGAGATCGAGGCCGGCGAGTGGGGGGTTCCCGCGCGGCTGGCCCGCGCGCTCCTCGTCCTTCCGTTCCTGGGCGGCGCCCTCGTGCTCGCGATCCGCGCAAAGTGGACGGTGTTCGACTGGGTGACGCGCGAGGACTCGCTGCTGGAGTGGACGCAGTTCGCGGGCTACGCCGTCGCGGCGATCCTCGGCGCCACGATCGCCTGGCGGTTCCACGCCGCCGGGCAGAAGTGGGTCGCCCGCGCCTATCTCGCGTTCACAGTGGCCATGGTCTTCATCGCCGGCGAGGAGATCTCCTGGGGCCAGCGCATCTTCGGTTGGGGGGCGCCCGCGGCGCTGGAGAACAAGCAGCACGAGACGACGATCCACAACACGGCCCACGTCCTGAAGCTCTTCAACTGGGCGATGCTCCTGGTCGGGCTGTGCGGCTTCGTCGCGCCCTGGCTCCTCCGGTCGCGGCGCGTGGACGCCTGGATGAAGGCGCTCGTGCCGCCGCTCTTCCTGACCACCTGGTTCTTCTTCCTGTTCGGCTACAAGTTCGCGCGCCTCACCGCCTTCACCCAGACGCAGCTGACCTCCCGGCGCTACGGCGAATGGGCCGAGCTCTGCCTCGCCGTCGCGCTCGCGATCTTCACCTTCCTCGTGCTGCGGCGGCGCACCCCCGGCGGACGCGGCGAGTCCAGCACCTCTTCCTGACCCGCCACATCGATACCTCGGGCACCGAGGTATCGTGGCAGGGGATGAAGGCGCAGCTCCAGAGAGGCCAGCTCGACGCGCTCGTGCTGTCGGTGCTCGAGCAGGAGCCGGCGCACGGGTACGCCATCATGCGACGCCTGCGGCGCCGAAGCGACGAGATCATCCGGCTGTCCGAGGGCACCGTCTATCCGGCGCTGCACCGGCTGGAGCGCGACCGCATGGTCAAGAGCCGGTGGACCGCCGATCGGGGTCGCGGTCGCCGGGTCTACCGGATCACGCCGTCGGGGCGCGAGGCCCTCGCCGTGCGCCGTCTCGAGTGGAAGACCTTCGCCCGTGCGGTCGAGTCGGTTCTCGCCGCGTCCGGCGAGGCCGCCGGCAGCCGTCGCTAGCATCGGCGCATGGCCGTTGCGAAGCCGCAGGACTACCTGGCGGACCTGAACCCGGCACAGCGGGAGGCCGTCCTCACCACCGAGGGGCCGCTGCTCGTCGTCGCCGGCGCAGGCTCGGGCAAGACGCGCGTGCTCACCTACCGGGTCGCGCACCTGATCTCGGCCTGCGGCGTGCAGCCGAACGAGATCCTCGCCATCACCTTCACGAACAAGGCGGCGGGGGAGATGCGCGAGCGGCTCGAGGGCCTGCTCGGCGGCATGGCGCGCGCGATCTGGATCCTCACCTTCCATGCCGCCTGCGGCCGGATCCTGCGCCGCGAGGCGCCCCGGCTCGGCTACAGGACGAACTTCTCGATCTACGACCAGGCGGACCAGGTACGGCTGACCAAGCAGTGCCTGGAGCAGCTCGAGCGCGACCCGAAGCGCTTCGTCCCGCGCGGGATCCATGCGCAGATCTCGAACGCGAAGAACCAGCTGATCGGGCCGGTTGACTACCTGAGCCGCGTCGAGTCGTTCTACGACCAGACCGTGGCCGAGGTCTACGCGCTCTACCAGAAGCGGCTGCACGCCTCGAACGCGATGGACTTCGACGACCTGCTGATGCTCACGGTCGAGGTGCTGGAGCGCTTCCCGGAAGCGCTCCAGCGCTGGCAGAAGGCGTTCCGCTACGTCCTGGTCGACGAGTACCAGGACACGAACCACGCGCAGTACCGGCTGCTCCAGCTCCTGGCCGGCAAGCACCGGAACCTGATGGTCGTCGGCGATCCGGACCAGTCCATCTACGCGTTCCGAGGCGCCGACATCCGGAACATCCTCGAGTTCGAGCGCGACTTCCCCGAGACCGGGGTGATCCCGCTCGAACAGAACTACCGCTCGACCAACACGATCCTGAGCGCCGCCAACGCGGTGATCGCCAACAACCGCGAGCGCAAGGAGAAGAACCTCTGGTCGGAGCTCGGCGAGGGGCTGCCGGTGCACGCGGTCGAGGTCGAGGACGAGCACGCCGAGGCCCGGTTCGTCGCCGCCGAGATCGCCGCCCTCGTCGAGGAGGGGTACTCGGCCGACGAGATCGCGGTCTTCTATCGCACGAACGCGCAGTCGCGCGTGCTCGAGGACGTGCTCGTCCGCCAGGGGATCGCCTACCAGGTGATCGGCGGGCCGCGCTTCTACGAGCGCGCCGAGATCAAAGACCTGGTCGCGTACCTCCAGGTGCTGGACAACCCGTTCGACGTGGTCGCGCTGCTCCGGATCGCCAACCGGCCGCGGCGCGGGATCGGCGACACGACCCTCTCGAAGCTTCAGCAGTACGCCGACGCGCACGGGATGTCGCTGTTCGAGTCGCTCGCCTATCCGGAGGAGGCGGGCGTCGGCGCCGCGCCGCTGAAGAGCGTCTCGGCGCTGCGCACCATGCTGGTCTCGCTCCAGGCGGCCGCGCAGGACCTGCCCGTCCCGGAGCTGATCGAGGCGGTGCTCGAGCGCTCGGGCTACGAGGAGGCGCTGAAGGCGGAGCGCACGATCGAGGCGCAGGGCCGGCTCGAGAACCTGCAGGAGCTCGTCGGCGTCGGCCGCGAGTACGTCCAGAACGCGCAGGAGCCCAGCCTCTCCGGCTTCCTCCAGGAGATCTCGCTCTACTCCGACCAGGACGCGATCCGCGGCGAGCAGAGCCTCGTCACCCTGATGACCATCCACAACGCGAAGGGGCTCGAGTTCAAGGCCGTGTTCGTGATCGGGATGGAGGAGGGGATCTTCCCGCACGTCCGCTCGATCGAGGAGCAGGGGGTGGAGGAGGAGCGGCGGCTGGCGTACGTCGGCATGACACGGGCGGAGGAGCGGCTCGTGCTCACCCACGCGACCTCGCGCTCGCTGTGGGGCAGCCGCACGTTCAACCTGCCGTCGCGCTTTCTCGACGAGCTGCCGGAGGAGGGCGTCGTGGTGGAGCGGCTCCGCCCCGCCTCGTGGAGCGGCTACGGAGCGCGTGACGTCACGCCGCGCAGCGACCTGCCGGCGCTGGCGACGGGCGACTCGGTACGCCACGGCACGCTCGGAGAAGGGGTGGTCGTGCGCGTCGAGCCGGGAGGCGTGGTCACGGTACGGTTCGCCGACGACGGCGCGGAGCGCAGGCTGATGCTCGAGTACGCGCCGCTGGAGAAGATCGCCTGACGTCCGCATGAAGATCCGCACCTGCACCAGCCCCGACGAGCTGCGGGACGCCGTCTCCGTGATCGTCCACTACTTCGGCCGCGAGCAGCCGGACGACGACTGGCTCGAGCGCTGGCAGAAGGTCTTCGAGCTCGAGCGGATGCACGCCGCGGTCGAGGACGACGGCTCCGTCGTCGGCGGCGCCGGAGCGTTGGCGCTGCGCATGACCGTGCCCGGCGGCGCCCAGCTGCCGACGGCCGGCGTCACGGTCGTGGGCGTCCTGCCCACCCACCGCCGCCGCGGGATCCTCCGCTCGATGATGCGTGCCCAGCTCGACGACGTGCACGAGCGCGGCGAGCCGCTCGCGGCGCTCTGGGCCTCGGAGGAGACGATCTACGGGCGGTACGGCTACGGCCTCGCCTCGCTGAACGCCCAGTTCGACGTCGACAAGTCGTTCTCGGCGTTCCGGCCAGGCGTCGAGACGGTCGGCCGCGTCCGCCTGGTCGACTTCGACGCCGCCGCGAGGATGCTGCCGCCGGTCTACGACGCGGTGCAGCGGGTGACGCCCGGCATGTACGCGCGCTCCGAGGCCTGGTGGCGGAACCGCCAGCTGGTCGATCCCGAGGGCTTCCGCTTCGGCGGCGGCCCGAAGCACGTCGCCGTCCTGGACGTCGACGGCGAGCCGCAGGCGTACGCGATCTACCGGCTGCACGTCTCGTTTGGCGACCTCGGGCCGGAGACGAAGCTGCGGACGATCGAGGTGCTGAGCACGACGCCGGCGGCGACCGCGTCGATCTGGCGCTACCTCCTCGACGTCGACTGGACGAAGACGGTCTCGGCGAGCCTCCAGCCGGTCGACCATCCGCTCCTCCTGCTGCTCGCCCGCCTCAACCTGGCGAAGCCGACGCTCTCCGACGGGCTCTGGGTGCGGCTGGTCGACGTCGGGGCGGCCCTCTCCGGGCGCGGCTATGCAGGCGACGGCGCGGTCGTCCTGGAGGTGCGCGACGACTTCTGCCCGTGGAACGAGGGCCGCTGGCGGGTGGAGGGCGGCGAGGCGGCGAGGACGAAGGACGATGCCGACATCGCCCTCGACGTCTCCGACCTCGGTGCGGTCTACCTGGGAGGCTTCACCTTCCGCGACCTCGACCGGGCGGGCCGCCTGGACGTGCGGACGGAGGGAGCGGTCTACGGTGCCGATGCGATCTTCCGGACGGACGGCGCGCCCTGGTGCCCGGAGATCTTCTGACGGTGACTCTGGAGGATTCGCTCTGAGAGCGCCTGTGCGATGTCGTCGGGTGCGCTGGAGTACACCCGGAGGTCGGCAGGCAGCGAGCGCAGGGCGGTCCGGTAGCACTTGAGCGGATAGGTGCCGTCGATCCGGCCGTCGGCCCAGTCCCGGATCAGGCGGCTCTCGCAGCTCGGAGCCGCCTCCTCCGCCGCCGGATGAGCCGCGGCGACGCGGCCGCCGCCGTCGTGGCGCAGCGTGAAGAACAGCGCCAGCGCCACGGCGCCGACCCCGATTCCCGCCGCGATGACCGCCTTCACCACGCCCACTCCCACCCGTTTCCCGAGCTGACAGCGCCCGAAACCTCCGCCGGGCAGACCCTCTCCCAATGTACCCGGAGGGGAAAGGCAGCCGTCGGCTCGCGGCCGCCGCGCCGTCGAGGGTGGATGCGATGATGCCCGGCATGGACGGCCGGGGCCCAGACCGGCAGGGCGGCGACGGCGTCGGCAACGCCGGCGTTCCCGTCGATTCGGAGGCGGCCGCCGTCCTGATCGTGGACGACCGCCCCGAGAACCTGCAGGCGCTCGAGGCGTTCCTCGAGCCGCTCGGCAATCCGATCGGTACCGCCACCTCGGGCCGCGAGGCGCTCCGGCTGCTCGAGACCGAGCAGTTCGCGGTGATCCTGCTCGACGTCCAGATGCCGGAGCTGGACGGGTTCGAGACCGCCGCGCTGATCCGCGCCCACGCCCACACGCGCTCGGTTCCGATCATCTTCCTGACCGGGATCTCGGCGAGCCCCGAGCACGTCTTCCGGGGCTACGAGGCAGGTGCGGTGGACTACATCGTCAAGCCGGTCGACCCGGCGATCCTGCGCTCGAAGGTCGCCGTGTTCGTGGACCTCTTCGAGAAGAACCGGGAGATCGCGCGGCAGGCGCGCCTCCTCCGGGAGCAGGAGCAGGAGCGGCTCGAGCGCGAGGCGGCCGAGCAGCGGCATCGCCGCTCGCGCTTCGCGGCGAGCGTCGCCGCCGCTCTCGAGAGGCGGCTCGACGTGAGAGGCCGGGCCGGCCAGCTTGCGCAGACCTGTATTCCCGAGCTGGGCGACGTCGCGCTGGTGCAGCTGGTCGAGCCGGACGGCGTCGTCGAGGTCGCGGCCGTTGCCACGCGGGGAACCCAGGACGACCTGCTCCAGCGGCTCGTCGGGACGCGGAGCAACCTGTCGTCGTTCGGCTCCTGGGTCTTCGACGAGCCACGGGCCCGCCTGGTCGAGCCGGTGACGCCCGACACCTGGCGGGACCTCGGGCTCGGGAACGAGGGAGACCTGCTCTGCGCCAGGCTGGACTTCCGGAGCCTCATCGCGGCTCCGCTGGCGCTCGGGCGGCGCTCGCTCGGCGTCCTCGTCGTCTGCGCGGTCGCGCGCGACGAGAGCTACGGGGACGAGGAGCTCGAGATCGCCAAGGACGTCGCCCGCAAGGCGGCGATGGCGGTCGACAACTCGCGCCTGTTCGAGGCCGAGCAGGAGCGGTCGAAGGCGCTCCAGCAGAGCCTGCTGGGCCGGCCCGAGGTGGCGAGCACGGCGGTCGCGGCGGCCTGGCGCTACCTGCCCGGCACCGCCGAGCTCGAGGTGGGCGGAGACTGGTACGACCTGATCGAGCGGGACGACGGCCGCATCCTCGTCGCCGTCGGCGACGTCGTCGGCCACGGCGTCCAGGCTGCGACCGCGATGGGCAAGCTGCGCAGCGCCACGGGCGCGCTCGGCCTCGTCGTCGACAGCGTGCCCGAGCTGCTCGGCCGGCTCGACCAGTTCGCGGAGAAGATCGAAGAGGCGCGCTTCGGCACGGTGGCGGCCGTGCAGCTCCAGCCCGAGACGGGCGAGCTGCGCTACTCGCTGGCCGGTCATCCGCCTCCGCTCGTGATCGACCGGGAGGGCGAGGCCCGTTTCCTCGAGGGCGGCGCGGGCCTGCCGCTCTGCCTCTCGCTCGACGGAGCGAACGGCCGGCCGGAGGGCCGCGCCTTCCTGGCGGAGGGCTCGACCCTGATCCTCTACACCGACGGCCTTATCGAGCGCCGCGCCGACTCGATCGACAGCGGGCTCGCCCGTCTGAAGAACGCCGCGATCGCCCGCGTCGGGCACGAGCCCGAGCGCCTCTGCGACGAGATCGTCGACGAGTTCGCCCAGGGGAGCCTCGACGACCTCGTCTTCCTCTGCCTGCGGCGCGAGGCCGGCGACTCGCAGATCTTCAGCCGGGTCTTCCCGGCCGTCCCGAAGTCGCTGCACACGGTGCGGCAGGAGCTGCGGGCCTGGCTCGGCGGCCAGGGCGTCGAGGCGCGGCAGATCGAGACGATCGTCCAGGCCTGCGGCGAGGGCTGCGCGAACACCGTGCGGCACGCCTACGGCGAGCAGCCCGGCGAGGCGACGCTCGAGCTCCGTCTCCGCAGCGACGGCAGGCTGGTCATCCGCATCCGGGACTCGGGGCGGTGGCGCACCGAGGCCCACACGGAGTCGAGCGGCCACGGCATGGAGATCATGCGAGCCCTGAGCGAGCACGTGCACATCCACCGCACGCCGCAGGGGACGACGGTGGTGCTCGAGTTCGACGTGAGCCCGGGCTCCGAACGCGCCGCCGAAGCGCACGAGCAGCGCGCAGGCGCAGCTGCGACGACCGGCGACTGAGGCCCCGGCGGGTTGGGTCGCCGGGGCCTCCTTGTCGCCTGTCCCGTCGGCCCTAGCCGTTCAGGTCGACGTGGATCGAGACGAGCCTCCGTGTCGAGATGCCGCCGAGGAGGTTGCCCCCGGGCTTCCGGGCCCGGACGAACATCGCGATCAGCTGCTGCTTGCTGCTGACCGGGAATCCGGCCATGCGGTGGAACCGGAGCTCCGCCCAGCCGTTCGAGCCGGTGGGCTGCTCGGCCGGGATCGCGAACTGGTTGTAGGGAGTCGCGGTCGCGTAGACGAGCGCACCCTGAACCGGACCGCCGCAGCTCGAGGTGACGTGGAAGCGGACCACGAGCGTGTCCGTGGCCGCGGTCGCGGTCCGCGGGCTGGCCTGCAGCGTGTCGACGAGCAGGCGGGCCGGAGCGGAGATCTCCGAGACCTTGTCGGGATTGCCCTCGGCGGGGCAGCCGTTCGTGCGCTGGGGCGGCGGCGGCGGCGTCGTCGCCGTCTTCTGGATCACGGCGGTCGGGACCGACGTCGCCGTGCTCGTGCCGTCGTTGTTCTTCGCCTGGACCCTGAAGCGGACCGTGTTCCCGACGTCCGCCGAGGTCAGCGTGTACTTCGTCGATCCACCGGCACCGCCGATCGTGGCGCAGCTGCCGCCGTTCTTGTCGCAGCGAAGCCAGTAGTAGTTGAAGTCCGACGGGCTGTTGCTCCAGGACCCACGCGAACCGGTCAGGGCCTTGCCCTGCTGGGGCGTCCCCGAGATCGTCGGCGGCGAGGTGGCCACCGGCTGGTTGGCCGTGGCGCTGACGATCACGGCCGTCGGCACCGTCGTGGCGTCGGTCGTGCCGTCGGCGTTCTCCGCGTGGACCCGGAAGCGGAGCGTGTTGCCGACGTCGTTCGACCTGAGCTTGTACTCACGCGAATGCTCGCCGTCGATCGCCGAGCAGCCGCCTCCGTTCTTGTTGCAGCGGAGCCAGTCGTAGGTGAAGTCGGAGGGGCTGTTCGACCAGTTGCCCCGATCGCCGGTCAGCGTCTTCCCCTCCTGTGGCGTCCCGGAGATGGTGGGCTGGGTGGTGACCTCGGGCTTGACGGTGCTGGCCGCCATCCCGGAGCCGGCCAGGAACGTGACCGCCGAGACGACCACCGCCGCCAGACCTGCGCCGAACGCTCCGCCCAGGAGCGTCCACCGCCTCTTCGTGCGCACGACAGGCATGCTCGGACTCCTTTCCTCGCTTTCCGTTCGAAGTGGCAGACCACGACGGCGCATCGGCGTCGCGATCGATACGTGGGTGTTTCCAGCGCACTGCGCTGTGAATCACGTCCTAATGGAATGCTTACGAGCGGTCCGCGATCGCCTCGGCGGCCTCGAGCTCAGCCGATGTGCTCGATCCCGTCGGGCAGGCCGACCCACGGGTGCATGCGCTCCTCCCACACCGAGACGCGCGGCGCCGGGAAGCTCGGATCGGCGAAGGCGCCAACCGGCACCGCGATGTGCTCGGGGTCGGTCCAGTAGTAGACGGTCGCGCCGCAGCGCGGGCAGAAGAAGAGCGAGCGCCCCTCGCCCTCGTCGGAGATTCGCACGTACTCGGTCGCGTCGCCCTCTATCCCTGCGCGCGGGGCCAACGCGCCTGCATCCCGAACACGCTTCCTGTGCGCCGCTGGCAGGCGAGGCAGTGGCAGATCGAGACCCTCACCGGGTCATCCTCGACCTCGACCGTGAGCTGCCCGCACGAGCAGGATGCGCGACGCGTCGCCATGTCCGGACGGTACCGCGCCGCCGCGTGGTCGTGGTGAGCCTGCAGGAGGGCGCGATCGTCGGCGCGAATGGCTAACCTACGCGCGCCAGGGCGGTTAGCTCAGTTGGGAGAGCACCAGCTCGACAAGCTGGGGGTCACTGGTTCGAGCCCAGTACCGCCCACCTCAGAAACCCGCCGCTAACGGCGGGTTTCTTTGTTGAGAGAGGAAGAGGCCGGGCTCTCCGAATCCGCGCTTGGCAACAAATTGGCAACAGAAGCTCGACAAGTTGTCACAGATTCGTCTACTCAGGGTGACGGTGCCGCGCTCGAGGCCCTGCGAAAGACCCAGTCGTGTTTACACCGTTGTGGCTGTGGTTGCTTCGGAGGAGAAGGACGACTGGCAGGCGAGTCCGAGTCCAGGCGGGCCCAAATCGACCCGTGCAGCCAAGCGGAAATGGCCTGGTTGCGCGGGTCAACTGCGTCAGGATTGCCCGGAATGCTCGTTCGGTGCAGACCTCGAGAGGCGTATGCTCAAGCTCCCACGTTGAAGTACCGAGGGGTAGATCATGGCTGAGCCCGAAAGCACCGACTTCAGTCGCCCGCTCGTTTGGGTCGGCCTGGATGAGCTGCCCGTGCTGGTCGCTAACCAAATGGCGATTCAGTTCGTCGCACGTGAGGAATTTTTGCTGTCTTTCGGGATCGTCACGCCGCCGCTGCTTCTCGGCGAGCCGGAACAGGTGGCCGCTCAGGCGCAGCAGATCACGTTCGTCGAGGTCAAGCCTGTCGCGCGCGTAGGCTTCAATCGGCAGCGGACGGAAGAGCTGATCCGACTACTGCAGGAGAACCTCGCCAACCACGACCGCCTTTTCGGAGAGGAGGAGACACCGTGAGTGCCCTCGACATCTCGCCGAACCGAATCGCGACCGCGTCGATCGCGAGCAGCGTCGTTTTCGCGCTGCTCCCGATGTCTGGCGCCGGCAGCGTCCCGGCTGACCGCCTGCCCGAGGACATGCCCGCGTCGATCCCCTCCGACCAAGCGTACTACTGGTCGGCGAATTGGCAGACCGACATCCGCGAGTCTCTCGCGGCGCTGAAGGCCGGTGAATATGTCGAGTTCGACTCCGACGACCCGAACGACATCGTCCGTTGGTTCCTGAGCGGAGACTGACGACAGTCCGGGTCCCCGAGCCCCTGCTGAAGAAGTTCGAGCGCAAGGACAAGCGAAGCCAGGCAGCCTTGCTGACGTGTTTTCGGCAACTGCGCGAGGACTGGCGTCAGGGTGGAGGTCTGCGGACGAAACAGCTCAAGGGCCGGACGGTCGATGGCAGCCCCGTGTACGAGGCGAGGGCGTCCAGAGGTGACCGGGTAACCTTCTTCGTCGACGGCGGAGTCATCACGATCGAGAACCACTGCACGCACCAACAGGTTCTCGGCAAGTGATCTAGCGCGTCAGACCACAGCCGAACTCCCGCTCGGCGCAGGCTGGGCAGAGCGTCACCCCCTCGCCCACGCCTGAGTAGTGGACTCGCGCCAGTCGTCGGCGTTCTCGTCTAGCCTCGGGTGACCGACCGCACTCGTCGGATCTCAGCGGCTCGCGCTCGAGCTCATTTACGCGGCGGCCCCATGGCGGCTACGCGGAACTCCAAGGCCGGATTCACGCGGCGGGGGTCAGGATCGTGTGCGGCCACTACCGCCCCGGCGAGCGTGGCTGCAAGACGAAACAGGGCCTACTGGCGCTACCCGCTCGAGGTCGCGTCGATGCGTCGCCAACTAGAAAAAGCTGCCGCCGCCAGGTAGTGAGTCACGGGTCGGCAGAGCTCAGCCCCGTTTCGATTTCGGGCCGGCTCACATCGCCGGCGACCCACCTACCGGCATCGTCCAGGTCCACAACGCGATGCTTCCGGGCGATGTCGAGACCGACGCCGATCTCCGGGTGGTCTTCGAGCAGGCAGCCGAGGTGGACAAGGCGGATCCCCGGATGCTTGGTCGGATCCGGACCGAGTTCGTCGGGGTCGGGCGCGTCGTCGAACAGCACCGTGAACCCGGAGTCCCAATCCGCCAGCGGCTCCGTCCAGCCGATCGAGAAGATGAGCTTCGACCCGCCCCAGCACATCACAGCGCCCCCTGAGCGACTCACGACGCCCTTCCCCACGTCGCCGTAGCCCGGTTGCAGGCGCTGTGTTCGGGCCCTCCGACGCTTATCCCGTCCGCGTGCCCCAAATCCCAAGCCTGCCCCGAAAGGATCAACCCGCCGACCATCTGACCGTCGACGACCTCCGCCCACCGGCAGGCCGCGCCGCGCGCACACCGCGCCCGCCCCGACAGAACCAGAGGCTCCGCCGCCTTCCGCCGCGCCCGATGAGCTGGCGTGTACAGCAACCGATGCCGCGGCTGCGCCGCTCGAGCCCGGCACGTGTCGCTGCAAAAGCGTGCGTGCTCGGCATGGGCGGTGTACACGCGACCGCAACTCGCGCAGATTCGCTGCTCCGGCCGGAACCCCAACCAGCCCCGCCCCGACCGGCCACAAGCCCGCTGCTCGTCGTCGACCACTGGCCGGCAACCTCGGCACCATTTCTGCCGGTTGCTCCGGGGCGAAAACGCCCTATTACATCTCTCACAAGTCTTCAACGGGCTAGTTCTCACCGGATCTTGCCATCGGGGGGGGAAATCCAAAGTGCGGGGTGAACGCTGGTGCGCACGCTAAAAAATCGCGCCCCCCTCGCGGTACATCACGCCAGTCTTCCCGGTGGCATGCACCGCGGCTTCCTGAACCGTCGAGCACGACTTTCATCGTCGGTTGCTCGCCGGCTTACCGTGTTGCGTTGTGTGTTGCCTTGGCTAGGCCGCGCGGTGAGGCAGACCCTCGGGCACGAAACCGCGACGCTCCGCCTCTTCGAGCTGCTTCCGGATCGTAACGCGGTGACGATTACGTGATTGAGCGAGGTCGTACATCGCGTTCTTACTGTCGCGGCGCTCTCGCCACTCTGCGACGAGACCGACGAGGTAATCGTCGGTCAACTTGTCACTTCGACGCCGGCGCATGGCACTCCGTGTTCCAGCGGCCGCCTTGCGGTTTTCGTCGGTCGGGATGAGCAGCAGCTCGGCCATCTGCCTGTAGCGAGCGAAGTTCTCCGTGATGATCGCGAGACGGGACATCGTCAGCTCGAAGTCGCCTTCCTCGCCCGGGGCGATTGGCCGTCCGATCTCCGCGCCTACGAGGATCCGGCGGATCTGGCCGTCGTCCTCTTCGACGTTGGCGAAGTCGAAACGGAGTGGCCACGGAAGTTCAGGCGCCTCTAGCCAGGTCGAGTTCCTGACGTCGGTCGCGGCCATGCCTTTCCATCGGCGCCTCGATGCAACATCGAACGCAACACGCGGCTCTTCGGTCGCCGCTTTGCTTGCGGCATGTCCCTCCATCCGCAGGCACGTTACGGCAGGCGCACGACGACGCAGCTACTCACGATCAACGACGTCGCCCACCACTTCGCGATCTCGCGTGACAGCGTCTACAGGCTCGTGGAGTCCGGTGCTCTCCCGACCTTCCGAGTTGGCGAGCGAATGCGCTTCCGCGTGGAAGACGTCGAGGAGTATCTCCAGACCCATCGAGAGGCCAGCCGATGAACGACGAAAGGCGCCCCGAAGCGCCTCCCGCCAACAGCAATGTCCTCTCGATCACAACATAGCAGCGACCTCGGCCGCGTCATGCTCCGCAACGCGCTGACGCGTGTCGTCGCGACGCAGGAAGAACTCGAGGTGGGCGACACGGAGAGTGCCTACGTACTTCTCCTCGACCTGGAATCGGACATCGCGGAGACGCTCGTCGTACTCGAGGAGGCGGCGTGAGCGACGACCGCTTCAGCATCGAGACCGCGCGGGAATTGTGTGAGCTCCCTGACCCGCCGGACGAGGACAGGCTGCTCGGCGATCTGGCCGTCGCCGGCCAGCGCATCGTCATAGGAGGCCACACAGGCGAAGGCAAGACCACGCTCACGCTGCAGATCGTCAAGGTGATTGTCACCGGCGAGTCATTCCTCGGCTGGCAACGACCGATGCCGGATTACCGACCCCAGGCGCTGATCATCGACGCCGAGCAAGGCCTCCGAACGATCAAGCGGCGCCTCCGCGAAACCGGCCTCGCGGACTCTGATGACGTCCACTATCTCCGGCTCCCTGACGGGCTCAGCCTCGACATCGATGTCGAAACAGCCAAGGAGCTGGACTCGCTGCTCAACGGTGCCGGCTATGACGTGGTCGTCTTCGACCCCCTCTACAAACTGCACGCCGGCGACTCGAACGACGAGTTCGCTGCCAAGCAGCTGATGCGCATCTTCGACGCCTGGCGCGAGCGTGACCGATTCGCGCTGATCCTTCCCGTCCACCTACGCAAGCCTCTTGCCGGCTCGCGGTTGTCGATCCACGACATCTTCGGCTCGAGCGCGTACGTCCGCGGCGCCGAGGTCGTGGTCGGCATCACACGGGCCAGCCGCGGATACGCGCACCTGCACTTCTTCAAGGACCGAGACGGAGATCTCGAGGTCGGCGCCAAATGGGGCCTCCTCTTCGACCGCGAACATGGCTACCGCCGTGACCCGAACGCCGACCACGAACGCGACCTCACCGCTGAGATCCAAGCCTGGCTCGAGCAGAACCCCAACTCCACTGGCAACGCTGTGGTCAAGGGCATCGGCGCCGGTAAGGCGCGCGTCACCGAGATCCTCAAGAACGACCCTCGCTTTTCGTTCCAACCGGGCGCGAACAACTCCAAACTTTGGGTGGTCTCAAGCGCTGAGAACCACCCGGACCACCCGGAACCACTATGGGACGTGAGTGGTTCTCCCGTAGGTGGTCTCTCTTTAGAGAGCCACCAAGGGAACCACCACCGTCCCCCCGGTGCGGTGGTCTCGAATTGCCTCGCCGAGGAGGACTGGCTCGAGGAGCTCGCACGCACCGAAGAAGGTCTCGAAGTGGAACGCCAAGAGGCCTTCCGGTGACCCGGATCCACACTCGCAACCAATCCTCGGGGGGATGGGGTGGCGTGCAGCCGTGAGCCGCCGCCTGCGGATACCCCGCTCGTTCGACGCGAGAAAAATTCGCAATCGACAACGCAGCGGAGATCGAAAGTGGCTCCCGCAGGCGCGAGGAGTGCGGCCGCGTTTCGCGGAGATGGTGTGACCGGCCTCGAGTATGAGCTGGTACGCGCGCTGATCGCCGCGCTGCGCAGCGATGCTCAGCTTTTGGCCGAGCTTCACGCGCTGCTTGCGTCGCTGGATGTCGCGCGTCCGTCCTCGCAGCCGGCTCGGAAGTGGTTGACGGTCTCGGAAGCAGCCGAACTCCTTGGGTGCAGCACTGACGCGATCAGGATGCGGTGCTCCCGCGGTCGCCTCGAGCATCGCCGCCAGGGACGCCGACTGTACGTGTCAGCCGCGTCTGTGGACCAGCTCGGATGAAGGGAGTACCATACGGCGCAATCCGACATATGGCCCCGGCGCGGTGGTAGCCGCCCGAGGCCCGGCCACAGGAGGTGCAACTCCCGTGACACAGGCATCGTTGCACGGCTCGCTTTCCCGGCGGCCCGTCTATACCGGGAATCGGCGTATTCCGGGTCTCTACGAACGTAGGCTCGTCGACGGGCGCATCGTCTATGACGCCGCCGTACGGCTCGGGGCCAAAGTACGCCGCCACCGCCTAGAGGCGAAGACCAAGACAGACGCGATCGCGGAGATCCGCGCGCTCCAGGTTGACTACGCGCGCGGGGAGCCACACCGGTCCCCCGCGACGTCGCCGACTGTCGGGGAGGTCGCGGCCTGCTGGCTCGCCCACCTCGGCAGCCGCGTCGGACACCGCGACGCCCGGCGGCGCTACTCCGCGCGGACGGTCGCGCTGTACCGGCAGCGGCTCGAGCGCCACGTCATCCCCGAGCTCGGCCTGCGGCCGGTCGCCGACGTCACGGTCGCCGACGTGCGCCGGCTCGTCGATCGGGTCGGAGGAGCAGGGCTTGCCCCAGGCACGGTCACGAGCGTGATTGGCATCGTCTCCGGCCTCTTCCGGTTCGCCGTGAAGGGAGGCCTGGCCGAACGGAACCCCGTGCGGGATCTCGACCGGGACGACCGGCCTGGCACCGCCAGGCTGACCGAGCCGAGATATCTCGATGCGGCCGAGGTGCGGAAGCTCCTCGGCGAGCTGTCCGATACCTTCAGGCCGGTTGCGGCGACCTGCGCCTACGCTGGGCTACGGGCATCCGAGGTTCTCGGGCTGCGCTGGCGCGACGTCGACTTCGGCGGATTGATGCTCACGGTCAGCGGCCAGCTCGGACCCGACGGGACGCGCGTGCCGGCGAAGACTCGCGCGAGCGAAGCGACCGTGCCGCTCCTCCCCGCGCTCGCGCGCGAGCTCTACGCCCACCGCGCCAGACAGGCTTCCCGCCAGCTGCGCCTTGTCCACGCTGACGCATTCGTCTTCACGACCGCCCGTGGCAAGCCACAGTCGCGGCGGAACGCACTGCGCGCCGTCCATGCCGCCGGGGACGCCGCCGGTCTCAACCGCGAGGGCCGACAGCCGGTCGGGCTGCACGACCTCCGTCACTCCTACGTCGCGCTCGCGCTGGACAGCGGCCTCTCGCTAGCCGAGACGGCAGCGCTTGCCCGCCACGCGAACGCCGGTGTCACGGCCCAGATCTACGCCGGTCTCGCAGACGACGGCTGCAAGGCCGCGGCAGCGAAGCTCGTCGAGGCCGGGTTCGGCCGCTGATGGCCCGGCAACCCCAGGATTCTGAGGTCGCACCGAACCGTCCGAGCCGAGGACAAGACGTCCTGTCCGCTCTCGATACTGACCTGGGAGAGACGGTGGTGCCACACGCCGACGCGGCTGGCGGTCTGCGTGTCGCAGGTCTGTTCGCAGGTATAGGCGGCATCGAACTCGGCTTGCACCGGGCCGGGCACACGACCGAACTCTTGTGCGAGCGGGGGCCGCTTGAAAGCGACCTGAATGACACCTGGCAGTCCCTGGCCGGGCGCCGCATGGGGCGACGGTGAGCTCGTCAGACGCGCCGCTCTGTCCACCTGGCCGACACGCCGCCCGTACCGACACCCTTGACCGCTTCCTTCGGGAGACACCAACGACCCTTCCGCGCGCGCGACCGCCGAATTCCTGGCTGCCCGTGCCTCCTCGCTGCGGTTCATCCCGTGAGTATGTGAGACGGCGGCCGTGAGGCCTTGGGATATCCGCTCGCTTACGCCGTCATCGCACTCAGGAGGGTCGCCGATGAGTGCACGCCGCTCTATCGGGTCTGCACCCCATTCCTGAGCCTCATCCGGATGGCCGTCCGACAGGTAGGCGACCGCCTGGTGCCTTGACACCAACGGGATGGGGTTTTCGCCCGATACCGGTGAGTGTCGAGCTAGACCAATCTTGGGGTAAGCGAATAGAGGAGAATCTGGTGGCCGGCTCGGTCATTTGGAGCACAGAAAACAAGGCACTGAAGGGCTCAGCTCTAAGCCTCCACAGGCGGCCGATGGTCGCTTTTGCGTCAGCGGCCGAAGGCCAACGGCAGCGAGGCGGGCCGCAACGCCGGCGGTTCGAGGTTCGTTGCGTCGGTTGCGGATATGGGGGCGTCGTCGAGAGCTTTCCTGACCACTGCCCAATGTGCCACGGGGGTGGCTGGGAGGTCGACGCACCGGGTTCGCCACCATCTTCATGGGGAGTGGAGAGGTGAGTCGAATGCAGTCGGCCTCAAAGGCGTTGGCCGAGGTACGCGGGGGACTGACCCCGGCCCCGACGCAGCTGTCAATCGACCCGGAGGAGGCGACTGCATGGGAGCAGGTCTCGCCGCGGCTGATCGATGGCGCCGACTGGCACCGCTTCCAGGGATACATGGAGGAGATCTTCGAAGCATTCGGGATGCAGCTCGGCATGCCGGGAACTGAGCGGACGACTGAGCGATTCCTGAAGGCGCTGTACGACGCGACCGCGGGCTACGAGGGCGACCCAAACTTGATGACCGCGTTCCCGACTGAGTGCCGTTGCGATGCGGATTGCCTGGTCAGCCAGGTGATCGAAGGGCCCATCTCCTTTTACTCCTTGTGTGAGCACCACGCGCTGCCCTTCCACGGATTTGTCCATGTCGGCTATGTCGCCCACGAGCGCATCATCGGGCTCTCGAAGATGACTCGGCTCGTCCGGCTGCTTGCCCGTCGCTTCACCGTCCAGGAGCGACTCGGGGAGCAGATCGCGGACGCGCTGACAGAGCTGATGGAGCCGCATGGGGTGGGCGTCCATGTCGAGGCGGTGCATCTGTGCACGCAGATGCGCGGCGTGCGCGAGGAGCACTCGAAGACGGTGACGAGCGTGTGGCGTGGTGGCTACTCGGAGAACCCGGTGCTGCGCCGAGAGTTCCTGGCCGAGATCAACAACCGGAATCCGTGGACGTGAGCGGGAGACAGGGAGGCGAGTGATGGAATCCAGTCGTTATCTGATCGTGGGAGGCGGGCTGACCGCCGATGCCGCTTGTAAGGGGATCCGCGAGCTCGACCCGGACGGTGCGATCGTGCTGGTCGGCGACGAGTCGCATTCGCCCTACGCGCGACCGCCGCTATCGAAGGCGCTCTGGAAGGGAACAGACGAGGGCACGATTTGGCGCGGCACCGAGCAGCTCGGGGTCGAGCTGCGGCTCGACCGTCGGATCGTTGCACTCGATCTGGAGCGGCACGAGGCGCGCGATCACCGCGGTGCGACCTATGCGTATGAGAAGTTGCTGCTCGCGACCGGCGGCCGGACCCGGCGGCTCCCGTTCGGCGGCGACGAGGTGATCTACTTCCGGACGCTCGATGATTATCGGCGCCTGCGAGCGCTCGCCGACGGCGGCGCCCGCTTCGTCGTGATCGGCGGCGGTTTCATCGGTTCGGAGATCGCCGCCGCCCTCGCCCTCAACGGGCGCCCGGTAACGATGGTCTTTCCCGAAGCGGGGATCGGTGCGCGCATCTTCCCGGCCGATATTTCAAAGGCGCTCAACGACTATTACCGCGACCGCGGTGTCGAGGTGGTCGCCGGGGCTTCGGTGACCGGGATCGAGGAAGGCCGCGTCACGCTCGGTGACGGGCGGATGCTCGAGACGGCTGCGGTCGTGGCTGGGCTCGGGATCGAGCCGAGCGTCGAGCTGGCTGCCGAGGCGGGTCTGCCGGTGGCGAACGGCATCGTCGTCGACGTGCTCGGACGCGTCGGGGGTCGTGATGACGTGTTCGCGGCCGGCGACGTCGCGCGCTTCCCGGTCGCTACGCTCGGCGGCGAGCTTCGCGTCGAGCACGAAGACCACGCCAAGAGCCACGGCCGCTTGGTGGGGGCGAACATGGCCGGCGCCGACGAGCCCTACGAGCACTTGCCGTTCTTTTACTCCGACCTGTTCGACCTCGGCTACGAGGCGGTCGGCGAGCTCGACCCGAGGCTGGAGGTAATCAGCGACTGGAGTGACCTCGGCGCGGAGGCTACGGTCTACTACGTCGACCGCGAGCACCGGCCGCGCGGGGTCCTGCTATGGAATCGATTCGGTCAGGTCGATGCCGCCCGCGAGCTGATCCGCGCCGGGAAGCCCGTGACGAGAGGCGCGCTCGGCGTGGAGGTGGGTCGTGACTGAGCCTCTCCAACTGCAACGGCTGGCCGAGCTGGGCCAGTCGGTCTGGATCGACTACCTCTCGCGAGACCTGCTCAGGAGTGGGGAGCTCGCGCGGCTGATTCGCGAAGACGCCGTGGTCGGGGTCACCTCGAACCCGACGATCTTCGAGAGGGCGATCGCCCGCGGCGACGCCTATGACGTGCAGCTGCAGGAATTGCTTCCGCGCCAGTCCGACGCGAAGGAGGTGTTCCTCGAGCTGGCATGTGCGGACGTCGCCGCCGCGTGTGACCTGTTCCGTCCGGTGTGGGAACGGACGGGCAGGCGAGACGGATACGTCTCGATCGAAGTCGACCCGAACCTCGCGTATGACACGCACGCCCAGTACGAGGAGGCCAAACGGCTGCACGAGGCGATCGAGCGCGCGAATCTGCTTGTGAAGATCCCCGCGACCAAGCCGGGTGTCGCTGCGATCGAGGACTCGATCGCAGCCGGCCGTTCGATCAACGTCACGCTCGTCTTCTCGATCGAGCGCTATGTCGCGATCGCGCGCGCCTACCTCGACGGGCTGACCCGTTTCCGTGCCGACGGCGGCGACGTGTCGATGCTGCACTCGGTGGCGAGCTTCTTCGTCTCGAGGGTGGACACGGAGACCGATCGCCGGCTCGACGCCCTCGGTGCTCCGGCCGAGCTGCACGGGAAGCTCGGGATCGCGAACGCGAGGCTCGCCTACGAGCGTTACCGGGAGCTCTTTTCCCCCGACGACGAGCGTTGGGCGGAACTTGCTGCGGCCGGCGCACATCCGCAGCGCTGTCTGTGGGCGTCGACTTCGACCAAGAACCCCGCCTACCGGGACGTCCTCTACGTCGAGGAGCTGATCGGCCCCGAGACCGTGAATACGCTGCCGGAGGCAACCCTGCACGCTTTCCAGGACCACGGCCGGGTCGCACCGACGCTCGAGCACGGGCTCGAGGAAGCACATCGCCTCCTGGAGAGCCTGGCGGCTGTGGGCGTCGATTACGAGGACGTCGTCGCGACCCTCGAGGCCGAGGCAATCGAGAAGTTCACCGAATCCTTCTCCGAGCTGCTCGCCGGGCTGCAAGCAAAGCGACAGGTGCTCGAGGCAGCCGCGTTGGCACGATGAAGCGTGTTGCCGTCAACGGCTTCGGCCGGATCGGCTGCAACTTCCTCCGCCTATCTGGAGCGCAGCCCCGACTGCGAAATTGTGGCCGTCAACGATCTCGGCGATCCGAAGACGATGGCGCACCTGCTCCAGTTCGACTCGCTGCTCGGACCGCTCGGCGAAGAGGTCGAAGCCGACGGAGGAACGATCACGGTCGGGGATCGCCGGCTGCGGGCGTTCTCGATCCCGGAACCAGCCCAGCTCCCGTGGCGAGAGCTTGACGTCGACATCGTGGTCGAGTCGGCCGGCCGCTTCGAGCGACGCGATCAGGCACAAGCGCACCTCGACGCCGGCGCCCGCACTGTCATGATTTCGGCCGTGGCTCCCGACGCCGACGTGATGGTCGTCCTCGGCGTCAACGACGAGGCCTACGACCCGGAGCGGCATCGGATCGTCTCGAACGCGTCGTGTACCACGAACTGTGTCACGCCGATGGCCAAGGTGTTCCATGACGCGTTCGGGATAGAGCGCGGCTTCATGACCACCGTACACGCGTACACGGCCACCCAGCCACTGCTCGACGGGCCGCACAAGGATCTGCGGCGGGCGCGCGCGGCAGCGATCAACCTGATTCCGACCACGACCGGCGCAACGCGCGCGCTCGGAGCGATTCTGCCCGAGCTCGAGGGGAAGATCGGCGCGCTTGCGATCAGAGCGCCGGTGCCAGTGGGCTCGATCGTCGACCTCGTCGTCGATCTGCAAGAGCCGGTCGAGCGCGAGCAGGTGAACGCAGCGTTCCAAGCGGCCTCCCAAGACGGGGCGATGGCCGGGATCCTCAGCTACTCCGAGGAGCCGCTGGTCTCGAGCGACATCGTCAAATCGCCGTACTCGTGCGTCTTCGACAGCGAGCTGACGATGGCCAGCGGCTCGCTGGCAAAGGTGTTCGGCTGGTACGACAACGAGTGGGGATACAGCTGCCGTCTCGTCGACCTGGTCGGACGGTTGCAGTAATGGCGAAGGGACGGGAGATGACTTCGCTCCCGCGCGAACGGCTGCTCGAGTTCCTAGGCGAGATGCTCTTGATCCGCCGGTTCGAGGAGAAGGTCGAGGAGCGCTTCCGCGCCGGTGATCTCGCCGGCTTCCTGCATGCCTGTATCGGCCAAGAGGCGATCGCTGTCGGCGTCTGCCGTGCGCTCGAGGAGGGCGATCTGATCGCCTCGACGCACCGTGCGCACGGGCACGTGCTCGCGAACGGAACTCCCGCGGACGAGGTGATGGCGGAGCTGTACGGCAAGGTCGAGGGCTGCTCGCACGGCTACGGCGGCTCGATGCACCTCTACGACCTGAAGCGCGGGACCATGGGAGCGAACGCGGTCGTCGGAGGCGGCTTGCCGGCCACGGTCGGAGCTGCTCTCACCTTCAAGTTCCGCGGCCAGCCGAGAGTCGCGGTCGCGTTCTTCGGCGACGGGGCGACGAACATCGGCACCTTCCACGAATCGCTGAACCTTGCTCAGCTCTGGCAGGTCCCCGCCGTATTCGTCTGCGAGAACAACCGGTGGTCGGAGTCGACGCCGCAGTCGCAGCACCAGCCGATCCGGGATTTGACCAAGCGCGCGGTCGCGTTCGGCATGCACGCCATCAAGGTGGACGGGCAGGACGTCGCAGCCGTCCACGCCGCGGCTCTCGACGCACTCGCGCACGCACGGGACGGTCGTGGGCCGGTGTTCCTGCTCTGCGAGACCGAGCGGTTGACCGGTCACTACATCGGCGACGCCCAGGTCTACCGCGACAAGGAGGAGCTCAAGAAGTTGCGGGAGACGCACGACCCGATCCAAAACCTGCGAAAACGGCTCGCCCTGAGCGACGACGAATGGTCACGGCTCGACGCCGAGGCACAGAAGGTCGTCGAAGCGTCGGTCGAGTTCGCCAATGCCGGCACCGATCCAAATCCCGCGGACGCGTTCCAGTACGTGTACGCGGATCAGCAGCCAGAAGGAGCATGAAACGAACGTGATCGTCGTCGGTATCGACCACTCGGACAGAGCGATGGCGGCACTCCGATTCGCGCTCGAGGAAACGCGCCTCCGCCAAGTAACACTGCGCGCCGTCCACGCCTGGAAGTTCGACTACCTCGGAGGTCACGGAATCATGGGAACACTCCCTCCCCGTGAGTGCGAGGCACCTCAAAGCGCCGCCGAGGCGCTTTGGATGCGACCTTCAAAGAGATCGCCAACGCCGCCGGCGTAGAGGTCGAGCGACCGCAGTCGTCGAAGGCGCGCAGGCGGCCGTGCTGGTCGAGGAATCGCGAGGAGCTGAACTCCTCGTGATCGGCTCACGCGGGCTCGGCGGCTTCGCCCAGCTCCTCCTCGGATCGGTCCGCCAACAATGCGCCCACCACGCAGAGTGCCCGGTGGTGATCGTACGGTCGAAGTCGGCACGGAACTAAGCCCAAACACAACGACGCCGCCGTGCTCGCGACCCGCGCCGCGTTCGCAAACGCGGCGCCGAAAACTGAGGCCCCGGGGGGCGAGTGATGGGGCCGCGGCCCTATGTCGGCGCCGCCGAGCGAATGCAACGCTGGAACCACACCAACCGAAGGAGCGTCCTGTGTCGAGCGGAGCAGCACGAGCAAGGTCCGCGGTGGCCCGAGGGAGCGTCAGCACCATGGTCGAGATCGATGTCGGCGACTACTGGCATGCGGTCGGGCTCTTGGAGCTTCTCGTCCCGTTCCACTCGTTCCTCGTCCAGCACACCACCGAGCGCTGGGTCGTCCACGCCCGAGCTCCGGGCTGCCACGGCGAGTCGCTCGCCGACGCGCTGCGCCTGATCGAGGAATGGCAGGCCAAGCGGGGCGTCAACGACTCCGTTCGCGTCGCCGGCCAGTCAACCGGTGCCGGTGGTGGACATCGGTCCCAGCACTGGCCACGACCCAAAAGGAGTGGGCGATGGAACGCCTAGCAATCGTCGCGCGCTTGAAGGAAGGATGTGGTCCTCGTGCGGCTGAGTTGATCGAAGCGGGCCCGCCGTTTGATCTGGCCGAGACGGGCATCGTTCGCCACAGTGTCTATCTGTCGGCCGGGGAGGTGGTATTCGTGTTCGAGGGCCACCAGGTCGAGTGGATCGTCGATGACCTGATCCACGAACCGTTCCACTACGAGCTCCAGAGTGCGTTCGACGCGTGGCGGCCGATCATCGAGGGTTCACCGCTAGTCGCCAAGGAACGCTTCGCCTGGGATGCGGAAGCGGCCGTGCCGTCAGCTGCCGAAGCGATGGCGGTGAGCGCGAGATGAGCGTCGTCGTCGTCGGTGTCGATCATTCCGCCGGAGCGAAAGAAGCCCTGCGTTTCGCGCTCGAAGAGGCGAGGCTGCGTCGGGCGACGCTTCGCGCCGTTCATGCCTGGCATTTCCGCTACGAGGGCTGGACCGGCATGGAGGCTGGCCTACCCCCGTTCGGCGACGAGCTGCACGAGCTTCGGGACGCCGCAACAGCTGCCCTCGATTCCACACTGCACGAGGCGATCCCGGACACCGGAGGCGTGGAGGTCGAGCCGCGGGCCGTCGAAGGCGCGCCCGCGGCGGTGCTGGTCGAGGAATCGCGTGACGCTGATCTCCTCGTGGTCGGATCACGCGGGCTCGGCGGGTTCGCCCAGCTACTCCTTGGGTCGGTGAGCCAACAATGCGCCCACCACGCCGAGTGCCCGGTGGTAATCGTTCGGCCGAGATCCAACAAGGAGTAGCCATGGACGTTCGCCTCAAGCGTGCGTATGAACCACCCGCGGCCTCCGACGGCTATCGGGTCCTGATCGACCGGATCTGGCCGCGAGGCGTGTCGCGTCAGCAAACGCGGCTCGGCGAGTGGGCGCGGGAGCTCGCCCCGAGCGGCGAGCTTCGCCGCTGGTTCGATCACGACCCTGCTCGTTTTGCGGAGTTCCGCCGCCGGTACTCCGACGAACTCGCCGCGCAGAACGACAAGCTTTGCGAGCTGCGGCGGCGCGCACGTGCGGGGACAGTGACGCTCGTCTACGGAGCGCGCGACACGGAGCACAACGACGCCGTCGTGCTCGCGGAGATCCTGCGCCGGGGCAGGCGTTCGCGATGACAATGGCCGCACGGCTCGCGCGCTTCGTCGTCGCGCGGTCCTGGACCGATCTCTCAGGCGTTGCAAGGGACGAGCTGAAGATCCGCATCCTCGATGCCCTGGGCTGCGCCTTTGGCGCCCTCGACGCTCCACCCGTCCGCGCGATCCGCGCGCAGGTGGAGGATTTCGGCGGCCGTCCGCTCTCGACGCTGATCGGCGGCGGCCGTACTGCCCCCGACCGTGCTGCGCTCTACAACGGTGCGCTCGTCCGCTACCTCGACTTCAACGACTCCTACTTCGCCCCCAACGAGACGTGCCACCCGAGCGACAACCTCGCGCCCGTACTCGCGGCGGCGGAATACGCGCATGCCTCCGGGCAGGAGTTGCTCACCGCACTCGCCGTCGCCTACCAGGTGCAGTGCCGGCTCTCGGACGAGGCGCCTGTTCGCGCAAAAGGGTTCGACCACACCACGCAAGGCTCGTACGCCGCCGCGGCCGGCGTGGCCAAGACGCTTCGCCTTGACGAGCGGGAGACGGCGAACGCGGTCGCAGTCGCAGGCACAGCCCTGAACGCGCTGCGCGTGACACGCACGGGCGCGCTGTCGCAGTGGAAAGGGCTCGCTTACCCCTTCACCGCCTTCGGCGCCGTCGAGGCTGCCTTCCTGGCCGCCCGTGGCATTGCCGGACCGCCGGAGGTCTTCGAAGGGAACAAGGGGTTCATGGACGCGATCGCCGGCCGCTTCGAGATCGACTGGGAAGATGAAGATCTCGAGCGTGTCCGGCGCACCTTCCTCAAGCGCTACAACGCCGAGATCCACTCCCAGCCCGCAGTCGAGGCCATACTCGAACTACGCGAGGAGCATTCGATCGACCCGAGAGCCGTGGAGGGGATCGAGCTCGAGACCTTCCAGGTCGCGTACGACATCATCGGCGGCGGCGAGGAGGGCGGGAAGAAGCAGATCGAGAGCAAGGAACAGGCTGATCACTCCCTGCCCTACCTGCTCGCGGTGGCGCTGCTCGACGGCCAGGTGATGCCCGAGCAGTTCGCGCCCGAGCGGATCGCTCGACCGGACGTGCAGCAGCTGCTGCGGCGGGTCGAAGTGCGGCCGGCAGTCGATCTCACCGCACGCTTCCCGGCTGAACACGGCTGCCGGTTACGCGTCCACCTCGCGAGCGGTGTCACGCTTGCCGCCGAAAAGTCCGACTACCACGGCTTCGTCACGCGCCCGATGAGTTGGGAGCACGCGCGGCAGAAGTTTGAGCGGCTCGCCGCGCGAGCGGTCGAGCCCGAGCTCGCCGCCGAGCTGGCCGAGGCGGTCTGGGCTCTCGATGATCTTGAGACGCGGGACCTGACCGTGATCCTCACGCGCGCGGGAACGCACGCGACGACCGAAGGAGCGCTTCGATGACCGACGCGGAGCTGACACCGGAGACGAGCGAGCGAGCGTTCGCGTTTCTGCGTCTCAACGATCGTCCCCCGAAGCCGCGCAGCTCGGGCGTAACGGAGATCCGCGGCCCCTACTACACGCCGGTCGGGCGCCACTACCTCGCGGACCTCTTGGAGGCGATGGGCGCACACGTCGACACGCTCAAGTACGCCGGCGGCTCGTTCGCGCTGATGCCGCGCAACGCAGTACGCGCCTTGAACGACCTCTGCCACGAGCATGAGGTCGAGGTCTCGACCGGCGGCTTCCTCGAGTACGTACTCACGCAGCGCGGCGATGCCGTTCAGCGGTACCTCGAGGAGTGCCGCCAGCTGGGGTTCGACATCGTCGAGATCTCGAGCGGTTTCGTCACGCTCCCCGTCGACGATCTCGTCCGGTTGACCAAGCACGTAGGCCAGGCGGGCCTGAAGGCGAAGCCCGAGGTCGGAATCCAGTTCGGCGCCGGCGGGGCCTCCAGCATCGAGGCGCTCGAAGCCGAAGGGACCCGCGACGTCGGCTACGCAATCGAGCTTGCCAAGCGTCACGTCGACGCCGGGGCGCCGATGATCATGATCGAGTCGGAAGGGATTACCGAGCAGGTGCGCGAGTGGCGCACGGACGTCGTCGCCCGCATCGTCTCCGAGCTTGGTCTCGAGCATGTGATGTTCGAGGCGGCCGAGCCGGACGTCTTTTCCTGGTACGTCAAGAACTACGGGATCAACGTCAACCTCTTCGTCGACCACAGCCAGATCATCCAACTCGAATGCCTGCGCGCTGGCATGTGGGGCACGGATGACACCTGGGGTCGAATGCTCGCCTACCGAGAGTGAGCAACAGGCGACGTGTGTTCGAGGCCATCGAGGCAAGCGGCACCCGCACGTGCTTCGAGCGCCCCGCACGTCGCTCTCTTCCCCTCGGGCGCTCCGAACGACGAAATGGGGTCACACACCGATGGTCGACCGGCACAAGTTCGGCGACGCTGCATGTAACGGAAAGGAAGTCGATGGGGCATACACCCATTCGCAGCCGCCCGAGGAAGGACACGAGCGAGAAAGGGACACCGTCCATGCTCGTAACGATCAACGCCGATCCCTCAGGCGCGAGAGCGACGGTTGCCATCCTGCTCGTGAGCGGAGCCGCTCTCCTCGGTGGGGCGCTCATCGCTGCATTCGCTCTACAGCTTCCAACGCTGGGTTGGGTCGGTTTCGCGATCGTCTCGGCCTTCGTTCTTGGCTTGAGCGGCCTTGCGCCGATCGCGTTCGAGCGCACGCGCGTCAGCCCACAGCGACCAGCGCGTCCTGTCGACCGACAGCAAAGGCTTCTTGTGGTCGCCGACTCCCATTGCAGCGCAATAGCCCTGTGCGACGGGGTGTACGCACGCCTTCGAGACACCGACGCGGTTCATCTCGTCGTTCCCGTTCGCGTTTCCCGTCTTCATTTCGTGACCGACGACGAGTCCGATGAATGGCGAGAGGCGGAGCAGACGATGGTCAGCTCCGTCCAAATGCTGCAACAGCGCGGCGTTTCGACGACGGGTTCGGTCGGAACCGACAAGCCGCTCGAGTCGATGACGGACGCACTCGGCTTCTTTCCGGCCACCCGCGTGCTTCTTGCGACGCCTCCTGAGGAGGAGTCGTACTGGTTGGAGCGAGGTCTGCTGACAAAGGCCCGCGCGCTCACAACAACGCCCGTCATCCAGGTCGTTGTTGCGTCGAGTGCGCGTGAGGGGCACAAGAGCCGTGTTTGAGACTCTCGGCGTCGTCGGTATCGCAATCGCGATGCTGGCCTATGTGCCGCAGGTTGTCCACTTGGGGAGAGAACACTGTTCCGCAGGCGTTAGTCGGCGGGCGTGGGTGATGTGGCTGGTCAGCAGCTTGCTCGTCGGCTCGCTCGCAATCCATCGCGGAGATCTCGTCTTCATCTTGCTCCAGGTCAGCAGCATGACGTCGGCCGCAGTGATCCTGTTTCTGGCATACAGGTACCGCGGAATGGTGTGCGACTATCACGCCCACCTGGGTCTCCATGAGGCTCGTGCGCAATGAGCCACCCGGTAGCGAGGAGGAAACCGTCTTCCCGTTGCTCGTCGACGGGGACGGTCGCACAGTGCTCGACCATGCTTTGCGGCTTCACGTGCTCGGTGCTCGGCTAGCAGACGAGCTCGCCGGCTCTTGCTCGAGTCACACGTCCGGTTCGAAGAGCGGTGGCCCTTCCGACTTGTCGAGCAGCTGGCCGGCGAGCGCCTCGACCAGCTCGCTTTGGCGCCGGATCAGGAGTCCCCAGTTGTCGACGGAGACGCCGGTGAGGTCGAGGGGGCCACTGTGGGGACGGCCAGTGACGACCTGAACGTCACCATGCTCGCCTGGTATCCGGGCGGCCACGCCGGAGCATTTGAATGACCAGCGCGACGTGCTGCTCGTGCCTCGCCGGCTCAGGGACGGTCCAGTGGGCGAGGCCCGCTACCCATTCGCCGAGGGACAGCCGCGGATCATCGCGGAGGGGTGCCCACGCCGGATCGAAGCGGGGCCGCGCGGCTTGCGCTATCTCTCGGTCCACTTGAGCGACCCGGACTGCAGATCGCATCGTTCGTCGAGGCCGACTAACTAGTTTCGTGGGCGCGGTCGCGGTTCGCGACGCCGGCAAGGCTGCACGGTAGCTCGCGCGCCGTTCAGCTGCTCATGGCGACCGAGGTCCCTGGACGCGCGAGCCGAATGCCAGGCGAAGATGCCGCCGGCGACTGCTGCGAGAGCGACCTCGCCGCCGAAGATGATCGTGATCACGACGTCAGCATTCATCGCTTCTCGTTCCGCCGATGGCCATGCGGATGATCCCGCCTGCGATGATCGGACCGCGGCTTTTCACTCGAGCGCCTGCGACAGGGCGCGAAGCAGGAGGAGGCGGGAAGCCCTTCTGCGCCCCCTTGGAAGTCGGCGCAACGCTCTTCAGCTCTACCGAACGATCGGTATCGAGGATCGACGACATGGACATTTTGGGATCTCCTTCCGACCGAGACATGCCCTAAGCGTCGCCTCTTTGCGTTTTGACGGATATCGGGTCGACCCCCTATTACTGGTTAGCCGAGACCGCACTCCACCTCGACGATGGACCTGTCTTCGAACGGGCGGCGGTTCGCTGCTACGCCTGGATGAGGCCCCGGCGAATCGCGTAACGAGTGAGCTCGACCCGGTCGTTCATGCCGAGCTTGTCGAGGATGTTCTGCCGGTGCCGCTCGACGGTCTTGACACTGATGAAAAGCTCCCTCGCGATGTCCTTGGAGGTCTTCGCCTCGGCAATCAGCTTCAGCACCTCGAGCTCGCGTGGTGTGAGGATGTCGAACTGCTGGTCGTCTGGTCGACCCCGTTCGACATAGTCGCGAACGAGCGTGGCCACGGCCGACGGATAGAGGAAGGACTGACCGCGCATCGTCTGGCGGCACGCCTCAACAATGTCCTGGTCAGCCTGCGACTTGAGGACGTAACCGGAGGCACCGGCCTTGAGCGCTTCAAAAAGGAACTGCTCGCTGTCGTGCATCGAGAGAATCAGCACCCGTAGTTCCGGCTTCCGTTTGGCGAGTTCGGCAGTGGCTTGAATTCCTGTCATTCGAGGCATGCTCACGTCGAGAATCGCAAGATGGATGTCCTCGGACATGGCTTTCGCGACCGCCTCGGCGCCGTCCGCCGCCTCGGCAACAACTTGGAGGTCTGCTTGCTCGTCGAGCACCCGCCTCAGCCCGGAACGAACGACCGGGAAGTCGTCGGCGATGAGAATCCGTGTGACAAGCGGGATCGGCATCAGCTGGATCCTGCCGGCACTTCAAGCCTGACCTCGACGCCGCCCGTGTGACCCTTCTTGATTGCGAGCGCACCGCCGACCAGCACTGCTCGTTCGCGCATCCCGCGAAGCCCGCCGTGGCCGCTGGGCTGCGCGTCAACATCAAAGCCGCGGCCGTCGTCGAGGACTCGCAGGACGACGCTTTCAATTCCTTTCTCGAGAGAGACCTCGACACGGCCGGCCGCTGCGTGGCGGGAGACGTTCGTCAAACTCTCTTGGGCGACCCGGTAGATAGCGAGTTCGGTCTCGGGTGCGAGTGACGGAAGATCGGGATCAAAGCGACGGTCGATCACGATCCCGCTCAGTTCTGAGAACTTGGTCGTCAGCTCTGTCAGAGCGCTGAGAAGACCCAGGTGCTCAAGCGAAGCCGGTCTGAGTTCGTGCGCAATTCTTCGCACCTCCTCGAGTGCCTGCCTGGTCGCTTGCTTGGCCTCCTCAAGGTCAGTCTCGCGCTGCGCAGCACCGGCATCGGCGAGGGAGCCCAGTTGTAACAGCACCCCGGTGAGTATCTGGCCAACCTCGTCGTGCAGGCCGCGTGCGATCCGCAGCCGCTCGGCCTCCTGGGCCGCAAGCGCGCGACGGCCGCTCTCACGCCGCTCCTCCTCGAGCCTCGCCAGCATTTCATTGAAGCCCCGAACGAGCTCGGTCACCTCGACACCACCGCCTTCTGGAAGCCGCTGGCCCGGACGAAGCAAGTCAACCGTATGCATTCGCTGCACAAGCCGGTCCAGTGACGCAAAAGCCGGCCGGAGCAGCAGCACGTTCGCTGCCAGTATCACCGCTAGCCCCGCCGAGAGGACAACGACTTCAGTGAGACGGATCGGCGCGTGCAGCGTGACCGGCGCGAACATGAGCAACAGCGTCGCGACCACCAGTGGTGCCGTGTTGATCGCGAAGACCCGCCAGAACAACGGAAGCCTGGAGAACCTCATCAGATGTCGCCTCCGGGAGAGTTCTAACGCGCGCTGGCGTTGGCGGCGAGGGACAGCCGATGATTACTGCGCTTTCGGGTCGACGGCGGTGCGACCACTACCGGTACGGGCGTCGCAGTCTCGAGTTCACTCGCGAGCGTGCAGCGGAGATTACGGCCGCCGATGCCTGTCGAACGTGAGCCCAGGACGATCAGATCCGCCCCTTCTTCGGCCGCTACCTGCGCGAGCCGCTCAACGCGATCGCCGAGCACGACCCGTTTCTCCGGCCGGGTTTCAATCTCACGCGCGACCGCGTTGAGTATGTGCTCGCCGCCGGTTCGGCGCTGCCGGGCTGTCAAGCTTCCCTCGGTGCCCGGCCGCACTCCGTCTACGACGTGAACGAGCACCAGCCGGAGGCCGAGCCGTGCGCTGAGAGCACACCCGAGTTGGGCGGCGCTGCGGCCGTCCAATGACTCCCGCACTCCGCAGACGATCGTTCCGCCCCTCATCGTTCTTCCTCCGCTAAACCTGGCCTCGGTCGCACAATCTCGCCGATGGGAGCTTGCGACGACCTGCGGGGGACAGCATTTGAGGCAACCTGGCCTTGGTCCTTGATCAGGCGCCCTCGCCGGCGGGGAAACCAGGCCCGGGCCACCCGGTTAGCAGCCTCCACAGCTACCACGACAGGCTGCTCCGATGAGCGGATCACTCGCCGGACGACGCTTGGCCGGAAGCGGCGTCGCCGCTGGCCGACGATGAGGAGCTGCGCTCCTCGAGCCCTCGCGAACTCGACAATCCGCTTCGGGGCGTTGCCCTCGAGGATTTCGCCGTACGACATTACGCCGTGGTGGCTCGCTGCGGCGAGGGCCGTGTCCAGCGTCTTTCGACCGCGAACCAGGTCCTCCGTCAGCCGCCGCTCGTACTGAGGAGTTCCCAGGATCGCCGGCGGACGCTCCCGCACGTAGATGAACACGAGCGGGGCGCCGAGTTCTCGCGCGAGACGCGCCGCCGTGACGGCGGCAACTTGCGCCGTGCGCGGCTCGACCGCAGCCACGATCGGCCGCTCGCCCTCGTACGGCCCGCCTGTTTCATGCAACGCAAGCCCGACAATCGATTGCGGGTCAAAGAGCGCTGGTTGGCGCGCTGGCTTCTGTTGGGTAGCCACCACTGCTCCGCCTTCCTGGGTCGGTATTGCTCCCGATTCCAGGCTCTCAGATCCCTCCTGTGCTGCCTATCGGGCCGAGGGCCCATTGCCTCTGGGTCTCGCCACCATCGTCCTGCGTTCTGAGCGGCTCGCCGAGGCTTAAGACCGTCGAAGCTTTTTGCGAGGCTAGGTCGCCGTGTCCTAGTCGAGCACGCGACCCACTATTCGCCCAGGAGCGCTACCGCGTCGTTGGATCAGGAGGGAGCGTTGCGGCCGCGGGGCACGGCCTCGCGGGACTTCCGATCGGAGACGGCTCTGCCCCGGGCGGAGGTTGGACGAAACGTTCGGGCATACGCCGCCGGCTCGTCCGACTGCCCGCGTCGTCGTGCGCATGCGCTTCGTCCGGCGGCTCTGGATGGGACGCGAGGGCCCCGCCTTCCCATTCCCAGCGCTCAATGGGATCGTACGGCATCTCTGTTCTTTTCCTCCTCGCCACCACAGTAACGCCACGGTGCTGCCAGCCGAGCGGGGCCGGCACTGAGCAAGATGGGTGCTCGGCCTCATTGCCGTGATCGTCTAGCGCGGCGAAGCTCACTGGGCCCAAGAGCTGTCTGCCAGTTGCTAAAGGAGGAAAAATGCGCGAAGCGTTCATCACCCCCGACGGCCTTGCAAGGCTGACGAAAGAGCTCGAGCGCTTGAGCGACATCGGCCGCCGAGAGGTTGCTGAACGGATACGCCAGGCTGTCTCGACCGACGCAAACACTGGAGAGAACGCCGACTACCACGCGGCGCGAGAAGAGCAAGCTCTGCTCGAGCAGCGCATCGCAACCCTTCAGGAGCGTATTGCGTCCGCGCAGCTGGTGGAGCCCGACGCTTTCAACGGCAGCGTCGACGTTGGTGAGCGTGTGCGCCTGCGTGACATGGACACGGGCGAGAAGCTTGAAGTTGAGCTCGTTGGATCCTTCGAAGGCGATCCTTTCCAGGGTCGAATCTCGGTAGCCTCGCCTCTGGGCGAGGCGCTACTGGGGCGCCGACATGGGGAAGTCGCCATCGTCGACGCGCCCAAGGGGCGGATGCGCTTCAAGGTCCTCGCCGTCGAGCCGTAAACACCCTGCGGAACGCGAGATCGCGGGTGCGGCGCGCTACGCGTGCCCGCCGACGAGCTCGCGGAGGCTCTCGTGCTCTTCGCGGCATGCCGGGCAGCCCGCGAGATGTGCGCGGAGACCCGGAATGATGGCGCCGGCGACTTGCTGCCCGACGGTGTTTGGCTCAGGCGGCCGAGCTAGCCGTTTCTCTGGCCCGGGAGCTGCTAGAGGCTTGCGCCGAAAGAAGCATTGGCCGCTGGTCCGTGTGCTGTCGCCTACTCTCCGCGTCATTGCACACGGTCGATCGCCGGTTCAGGACGCTCGCCGAGGTATTCCACCCAGGCCCGCTTGACGCAGGGGTAGTGCTTCGATGCCTCGACGAGATCCATGAAGCCCGCAATCGTCGATTCGAAGCGTCGTCGCAGTTCCTCATTCGCGATTCGTCCGTCGGCGTCGAAGGCGAGGTGGGCCTGGGCGAGCGAAAACATGTCGGGGTAGACGCGCGCACCGAGATGTTCGAACGGGATGCGCAGCGTCCACAAGCCGCGGTTGCCGCCGACCATCGACGGCGACGCCGACAGGAGGAGCGCGTGTCGCTCGTGGAACGGCTGCGGATGGAAGCGCGAGACCCAGTCGAGCGCATTCTTGAGCACTCCGGGGAGCGAGGCGTTGTATTCAGGCGAGGAGATGACGAATGCATCCGTCGCTTCCAACCGACGGCGCAGCTCCTCTGCTCCTGCCGGGAAGCTGGTGTCGCGCTGCGCATCAGCGTTGTACGAAGGGCACTCGAAGTCGGCCATGGTCCCGTAGTCGACCGTTCCTCCGTTGCTCTCGATCGACGTAACGGCCAGCGCGGCTAGCTGGGTGTTGAGAGAGCCCGCGCGCAGCGAGGCAGAGAAGACGAGAAAGGAAATGGGCTCACGTGCGTCGGCGACGATCATTGTGACCTCCCCCAGGCTTGACCGGTCGCCAGCCTAGTCGCTACGAAAGCCTGGGAGAACCTGGGCCGACAAGAGAAGATCGAGTGCATGAGCTCCGGATCAGCCCGCCGTCTGTGGGGCGCCTGCTACGACGAGGACCGAGCAATGCGCGCGATGTGCAACCCGCTCGCTGACACTCCCCAGCGCTCGGATGCCGTGCAGCCCGCGTGAGCCGACGACGATGAGGTCGGCGTGACGCGAACGCTCCACGAGCAGCGCCGCCGGTTGGGCCTCCTCCCATGCGTCGACCCGGTCGATCCAGTCGCCCTCCCGAGAGACGGAACTGCCGTCCGCGGCGGAGACGGTTTCAACCACCGAGTTGAGGCGCGTCGCAAGCTCGTCTGCCGCCTCGAGCGCGGCAAGCGAAGACGCTGAGCCGTCGAGGCCCACGACGACCGCTCGCGGCTCCCATGCGCGATCCCGCCCGCGCCTAGCGACGAGCAACGAGGACTTGCCGTCGCGGAGAAGCTGGGTCCCTACGTCGCCGAGCAAGATCCCGAGGAAGCGACTACTGTGCTGACCGCCGACCGCGAGCAGTGTGGCGTCAGACTCGTCGCGCGTATCGCGTAGGACGCGGACTGGATCGCCTGTGACGACCTCGGCGCTTGTGTCGGGCCGTCCGCCGAGGATTGCCTTTGCCTTGTCTCGCGTTGTTGTCGCCTCACGCGTGAGCGCTTCCGTCCAGTACGCCGCGTCGAAGCCCGTCCGCGCGGCGGCACTAGTGTCCAGCGCGGTGATAGCGCGGACGGTCGAGCTCGCGGCCGGGGCCAGGACAAGCGCTTGGCGAAGCGCCTCGAAAGCCAGGTCTGTGCCGTCCACTCCCACGACGACGCGGTCGAACACGGCGCCCATGGTCCGTACAGTATTCGCGCGGGGGAGGCGAGTTGGGCGCCGAGAGGTCTTATGTGTGCGGCCGTGCGCTCGTTCCGCTTCGCGCGAGGAATTACGAGCGGCGAACGAGGCAAAAAGGAATCGTGGTCGAACGCAATAAAGGGCGGCCTCCGGTCGACGGCCTGGCGGCGGAGGCTGAGCTAGCACGGACGCCGTGGAGGCCGCTCCGCGCCTTGGCCGGCGTCTGGCTGGCGGTCGTCGCAGTCGTGGCAAGAGTCATCGCAGTCATCGTGGTCGTGCTGGCCTTGTACGCTTAGGCTGACAAGCAGATGCCGTCCGAGGAACAGACTCGCCTCCTTGTCGTTACCGGCGCAGCCGTCTCGGGCGAAGTCGAGCTGCCAGGGCTTGTTCGAGCACTCATCCGGTCAGCGTCCGAGATCCTGGTGATCGCCCCGGTGCTGCCCGATCGCCTTGAGTGGCTCGCATCCGACACCGATCGCGTGGGGAAGGAGGCGGACGAGCGTTTGGAAACGGTTATGGCCCAGGTCGAGACCTTGGCTCCGAAGACTGCCGCCGGGGGCTCCGTAGGAGACGAGACGCCTCTGACCGCCTTCGCCGACGCTGTTCGACGATTCCGGCCCGACCACATTCTGATCGCCCTGCGCTCGTCCGATCACAGCGCCTGGCAGGAGCGTCACCTTGTCGATCGTGTTCGCGAGTCGTTTCACATTCCGCTGACGATCTTCGAGATCGACCGTAGCGGCCACGTGCCCGCACCCGGTGCGGCGGTGGATTCGTAGGCACGCCGGACCCGCAGACAGCGCCTCTGAGCGCCGCGGTGAGCGCCGGGCCCCCGTCAGAGACCGAGCCCGTTGGCTGGAGCATTTCCTACAGCGAGACTCGGGTGTTCGTGAAAGGTTCTCGGCTTGAGCTCGGTCGTCCTGCTGCCAGCGAGCTTTGCCGTCCTTCTCGCGGGCGCGCTGCTCTTCACGAATGCGATCGAGTGGTTCGGCAGCAAGCTCGAGCTCGGGCAGGGCGCCGTCGGAAGCTTGCTCGCGGCTGTCGCGACGGCCTTGCCGGAGTCGCTAATCCCGGTGATTGCCATCATCCAGGGCGACAAGGGTGCTGACGATGTCGCGATCGGCGCGATCCTTGGCGCTCCACTACTTCTGGCAACGATCGCGATGGCGCTCGTCGGAGTGTCGGCACTCATCTATCGCGAGCGGCGCCCGCAGGGGCTCGAATCCACCGTCGACTTCCGGACTCTCAAGCGGGACCTCGTCTTCTTCATGGCGTGCTTGACGCTCGCGCTCCTCCTTGGTCTCGGAGCTCCGAAGGCTCTGCAAATCCCTGGCGCCGTCGTTCTCGTCGGCGCCTACGCGGCCTATGCGGCCTGGACGCTTCGGCACAGTGGCACGGTCGAGTCGGAGGAGCAGCTTAAGCCGTTGGTCATGGACACAACCCGCGGTGACCCGCCGGCCATGCCCACTGTCATCCTGCAGCTCTTGGTCGCACTTGGAGCGATCGTCGGCGGCGCTGAGATCTTCGTCGACCAAGTGCTCCACGTCGCAGACAGCCTTGACCTGGACCCGCTGCTGCTCTCGCTCGTCCTCGCCCCGTTCGCGACCGAGCTCCCAGAGAAAGCAAACAGTTTCTTCTGGATCCGCGACGGCAAGGACTCGCTCGCGCTCGGAAACATCACCGGCGCGATGGTGTTCCAGTCGACGCTGCCGATTGCGATCGGGCTCGCGTTCACGAGCTGGGATCTGGACCGCTACTCGATCGTGGCCGGCGGCCTTGCACTGGCCGGCGGGCTGCTCGCAATCCTGACGCTGCAGGTGCGCCGCCGGTTCGCGGGAAGCGCGATCGTTCTCTGGGCGCTGCTCTACCTGGCCTTCGTCGCGTTCGTCGTGACGACGGCGTAGCGCGTTTCTCGTCGGTCGTTCCCAGGAAGGACAGGACAGAACGCAAGAAGTGCATTTCCGTCCAGGAGGTTGAGATGAAACGGTTGCAAGGCCGGGTCGCGCTGATCACAGGTGCTGCGAGCGGGATCGGGCGTGCGACGGCCGACCGGCTGGCAGACGAGGGCGCGACGGTCGTCGTGACGGACGTGCAGGACGCCGCCGGCGAGGCGGCGGCGGCGGAGCTCCGCGACGCCGGTGGCGAATCGCTCTTCCTGCATCTCGACGTCGCCGACGAGGCTGGCTGGCGTACTGCTGTCGAACGCGTGCTTGCCGAGCTCGGCCGGGTCGACATCCTCGTCAACAATGCCGGAATGGGAGACCTCGCGACGATCGAAGAGACGAGCCTTGCCGACTGGGGGCGAACCGTCGCAATCGACCAGACCGGCGTCTTTCTCGGCATGAAGATATGTGCCGACGCGCTTAAGGCGTCCGGTCACGGGTCAGTGATCAACATCAGCTCGATCTTCGGCACTTCGGGCGGCTTCGGCACCTCGCCCGCCTACCACGCCGCAAAGGGGGCGGTGCGGACCCTGACCAAGAATGTCGCAGTTCACTGGGCGACCGAGGGCGTACGTGTGAACTCGATCCACCCGGGGTTCATCCGCACGCCGATCCTCGACCAGGCGGAAGGAACGGAGGTTTGGGAGGCAATGACGGCGATGACGCCGATGGGGCGCCTCGGTGAGCCTCAGGAGATCGCCGCCGCCGTCGCCTATCTCGCGAGCGACGACGCTTCCTTTGTGACTGGCCTGGAGCTGTACGTCGACGGCGGTTACATCGCACGCTAATCGCCCAAACGAGCATGCGAGTCGGCAGGCGGCCATCCGGACTGCATCCGGGAGCGCGGTCTCCATCGGTGTCTTCCGTATAGCGGCTCTTAGAACCAGCCGCGGCGCCTGAAGAATGCGAGGAGCGCGAGGAGGGCGATGATTTCGCTGCCGACGCCCAGGAGGAGGAACATGGGCCCGCTGTGAACGTGCGAGACCATCCAGTCGAAGTTCTGGCCGAAGAACCCAGTGATGAATGTCAGCGGCAGAAAGATGGTCGCGATGATTGCCAGTTGCTTCATCACCGCATTGGTTCGATTCGAGACGGTCGAGAGGTAGACGTCCATCGCACCTGTGAGCAGGTCGCGGTAACTGTCGATTAGGTCGCTAATCCGGATCAGATGGTCGTAGACGTCGCGGAAATAGTGCTCGTCATCCTCGGTGAGTCCGGGCAGTTCTGCGACCCCGCCCATTAGGGTCGCGAAGGCATCGCGCTGTGGCGTCACGGTCTTCCGCATCCCGACCAGGAGTCGCTTCATTTGGAAGATCTCCTGGAGCTGGGTTTCGTCGGCCTTCAGAAACAACGCGTCTTCGAGTTCATCGATGCGGTCGTCTAGCTCGGCGAGGCTCGGGAAGAAGCTGTCGACGAGGCCGTCGACAACTCGGTGCAGCAACAGCGATGGTTGGTCGATCGACCGCTCGCGCTTGCCGTAGCGACGCCGGATCTCTGTTAAGGCCGGACAATCCTCGCGATGAACGGTGACGAGGAACCGTTCGGAGTAGAAGCAATGCACCTCGACCAGCCGGTCGTACTCGGGTCCGGCGCCGTAGATGACGATGAAGACGAAGTCGTCATAGTCGTCGATTTTCGCTCGCTGGTTGAACTGCTCGGAGTCTTCGAGAGCCAATGGATGGAACCTGAAGACTTCGCGCAGGATGTTGAAGTCGTCTGCGGTCGGGTGGCCGAGGTCAAGCCAGAAGAAGCTGCGGCTTGCGAGCAGGCTCTCGGCCGTCTCGCGGCTGAAAGTGACTATCCCGCTGCCATGATCGTCGATGACCTCGCAAGCCGATTGGCCGATCGCGAGTGCGGCCGCGTTCTCCACTTGCGGCGGGCGGCCGTCGGCAGTGAGCAGGCCGGCGCTCATCGTCGCCCGACGCCGACCAGCCTGTTCGAGACGCTGCCTGGCGCCATACACGATTGATCCAGCCATCGTTCTCCTTCTGTCCACCCCAACATCGCGGGACCAGACAGGAGCGGCCATCGGTCTGAGACCCCATTTTGGTGTACGTGGCCCTCCATCGGCTGGCATTTCGGGCAGGCGTCGCCTCCGGACGTTGAGAAGGCAAGCGTTGGCAGACGGCGTTGCAGCGGATTGCGGTTCGCAGTTGGGGTCGAGACCGAGGCATCCAACGCAGCGTTGCCAGGTGCCCGGTCGATCCGAGCGCTCGCAGATTGTGCAAAGCGCAGGTAGCGTCGCCGGATCGCCACCGCGACCGAATTCGCGGCCGTTGGGCTGACTGAGGCGGAGGCCGCCAGGCGTTTGGAGTTGCGTGGGCCGCTCCCGCGCCAGCGCTCGAGCCGCTCCTACGCCAGCATCGTCCGCGCGAACACGCTGAACGTCCCGAACGGGATCCTCTTCTTATTCGGCGTGCTGACGATCAGTTTCGGATCGTGGAAAGACGCGCTCTTCCTCGGGATCCTGGTTTCGAATATCGCAATAGGCTCGTTCCAAGAGATTCGGTCCAAGCGTGCGCTCGACCGGCTCGCCTCGCTGGTTGCGCCGGAGGCGCTAGTGGTGCGCGAGGGCGTCGGGCGTCACGTGCCCGTCGACCAGGTGGTAATCGGCGATCTCGTGCGTCTGAGGGCCGGCGATCAGGTGATCGCCGATGGGACGGTTGTGACGGCGGACGGGCTCGCACTGGACGAGGCGAATCTGACAGGCGAGTCCGAACCCGCAGTGCGCGAGGCGGGCGAGCGGGTGTGGTCGGGCTCGTTTGCGGTCGAGGGCGCGGCGCTGGTTGAGGCGACGGCGGTCGGCCCGGAGAGTCGCGCGGCCCAACTGGCGACTACGGCTCGGGCGTTCCGCCACCCACGCTCTCCCCTCGAGCGGGCGAACGACCGTCTACTGCTCTTGCTGCTCGCACTTGCGCTCCCGCTGACGGTCGGACTGACGGTCTCGGTCCTCATCCGTGTCGCGAGCTCCGGCGCGCGGGTGGAGACCCTGACGGCAGGGATCGTGAACCTCGTTCCCGAAGGCCTGATCCTCCTGATCAGCCTCACGGCGGCGGTCTCTGCCTTCAAGTTCGCGCAGCGCGGGGTGCTCGCTCAGCAACTCAATGCGGTCGAGTCGCTTGCGTCGGTAGACGTGGTCTGTACCGACAAGACCGGCACGTTGACCGAATCGACTCTGCGGGTCGCCGGCTTGTTACCCGCCGACGGTGTCGACGAAGAGACCCTTGCGGTCGCGCTGGCAGAGTACGCCGCCGGCTCGCCGTCTCGCAACGCGACGCTGCAGGCGATCGCGGACGCCGGGCTGGCGGTCGTCGAGGAGCCGCGCGTGGTTGGGCAGGTGTCGTTCTCCTCCAGGCGGCGCTGGAGCGCGCTCGACTTGGGCGACACTCGCCTCGTGCTGGGGGCGCCGGAGCGATTCGCGGCCGCCGACTCTACTCTCGTTGAGAAGGCGCGGACGGAGGCCGGCGGAGGGCGGCGCGTCCTCGCGCTCGGGCGCTCGGCGGAGCCGCTACCGCACAGTGGCTTGGAGCCGTCGTTTCCAGACGATGTGCGGGCGCTCGGCCTCGTCGTGCTCGCGGAGCGCCTGCGGCCGAACGCCGCGGGGACGGTCGCCTTCTTCGCTGCGGAAGACGTCGAGCTGAAGGTCCTCTCGGGCGACGCGCCGGCCACGGTGGGCGCGATCGCGCGCGATGCCGGCGTGCCGGGATCGGCGCCCGCGCTCGACGGCGAGGCACTTCCGTCCGATTCGGCGGAGCTGCGTGAGGCTGTCTTGGCCGCGCCAGCCGTCGGTCGGATCTCCCCGGATGGGAAGCGTGCGGTCGTGGATGCGCTCACGGCCGCCGGTCGGTACGTGGCGATGGTCGGCGACGGGGTCAACGATGTGCCCGCGCTCAAGCAGGCGCGGCTGGCGATTGTGCAGGGGTCGGGAGCGCAGATGGCGCGTTCTGTGGCCGATCTCGTGCTGGTGCGCGACGACTTCGCGGTGGTGCCGGGGATGGTGGCCGAGGGGCGTCAGATCCTGCGCAACATCCAGCGCGTCGCGCAGCTGTTCGTGACCAAATCGGTGTTCGCTGCCGTGCTAGTGCTGGCGGTGGCGATTCCGACCGCCACCTTTCCGCTCCTGCCTCGCCAGTTCACGCTCGCCTCTACGGTCACGATCGGTATTCCCGCGTTCGTGCTTGCCCTGGCGCCCAGCACCGGCCCGTGGCGGCCCGAGAGATTCCTGCAATCCGTCGCACGCTTCGCAATCCCGGCCGGGGTGGCGATCGGGATCGGGATCGCCGCCGGCTACCTGCTCGCGCGCTACGGCTTCGACCTCGGCCTGAGCCGCTCCCGCACCGTCGCGACGGGAATCGTGGTGGTCTGCGGGCTTGCCGTCGTGATGCGGCTTGAGAGCGAAAGCGGGCGGCGACGGCTCGCTGTCGGTGGCCTGTGCACTGCGATGGCCGTGCTGTTCCTGGTTGCGCTGTTCGTTCCTTTCCTGCGCGACTTCTACGAGCTCTCGACGCCCACCGGCGAGGCCATCGTTGCCTGGGTGGTCGGAGTCGCGCTCGGAATCGGCGGGATGCTCGGCGCTCTGCGCCTGCTGCGCCTGTGAGACATCGGCACCTGGGACGCTCCTGCGAATCCCTTTGAGCCTAGCCCCGCGTCAGCCAGCAGGAGCCGGGCGAGACCTGTGACCTCCTGTCGTCAGCCGGCCCACATAGTGCGGAAACCCAGCCAGCTGCATACGCTCACACGCATAGCGACCCTCAGCTGACCCGGAGACTCGAGACCAAGACGATCGTGCTCGCGCGGGACGGACGGCTTTCCCCCATGCTCTTTCAGCGTTCGCTCGCGTTCGGTGAACCATTCGCTCGAAGCGCGATCTTCGCTCAACGATGCGGTACGGGCGTAGCTGAGCGAACGGGCGCGAACCATCGCCCGGACTCGACAAGCTGGGTCACTGGTTCGAGCCCATTACCGCAGCGAGACCGTGCGCGAGCAACGCCAGGTCGAAGCGATTCCCGGCCGCGGCGTCGTTCCCGTCGCGGCGCCAGGGCTCGGTCGTCACCGGCGCGCTCATTCGCGCTGCGCGGTCTGCGCCGTCGGCCTCAGGTCAAGCCGGTGCAGTAGGTGCGCGTTCAGGGCGACGACGATCGTCGAGATGCTCATCAGCAGCGCGCCGACTGCCGGCGGCATCGTGATCCCCCACGGCGCGAGCACGCCTGCCGCTAGCGGGATCGCAAGGACGTTGTAGCCGACCGCCCAACCGAGATTCTCGAGCATCTTGCGATAGCTGGCTCGTGAGAGCCGGACCACGCTCACCACGCCACGAGGGTCGTTCGAGGCGAGGATCACGCCAGCGGACTCGATCGCGACGTCTGTCCCTGCGCCGATCGCGATGCCCACGTCCGCCCGGGCAAGCGCGGGCGCGTCGTTGACGCCGTCGCCGACCATCGCGACCCGGTATCCGCGCTCCTGCAGCTCGCGGACGTGCCGCTCCTTGTCCTCGGGCAGGACCTCGGCGAAGACCTCGTCGATGCCGAGTTCCGCGGCGACGGCCCGGGCGACCTGTCTTGCGTCGCCGGTGATCATCGCCACCATGATCCCCAGCTCGTGGACGCGGTCCACCGCCTCGCCTGCCTCGGGCCGAACGCGGTCCTCGAGCGCGAAGGCCCCTGCCACCGCGTCGTCGTTCACGAGGTAGAGGATGGAGGCACCGCGACGTCGCCACGGCTCCGTCTCCTGGGTGAGGTCGTCGGGCACGTCGAGGTCGCGCTCGCGCAGTAGGCGGGGGCCGCCAACCGCGACGCGCGTCCCGTTCACCGATGCCTCGACGCCCCGGCCGCTCATCGCCCGGAAGTCGCGCGCTTGCGGAATCGAGCCGCCGTCGGGCGCCGCGCCTACGATCGCGCGCGCGAGGGGATGCTCGCTCTGGGCTTCGACCGCGGCTGCCTGCGCTAGAATCGCGTCCCGGTCGCGCCCGGCAATGCCGGTGAGGACGTGCTCGCCGCGCGTCAGCGTCCCCGTCTTGTCGAAGAGCACGACGTCGACGAGCCGGCTGCGCTCGAGGCTCAGGCGGTCCTTGACGAGGATGCCGTTCCGAGCCGCGAGCGAGGTCGAGATCGCGATCACGAGCGGGATCGCGAGCCCCAGTGCGTGCGGGCAGGAGATGACGAGCACCGTGACGGTGTGGACGACCGCTGCGTCGCTGTCGCCGAGCAGGACCCAGATGGCGAAGGTGGCCATCGCAGCGCCGACGGCGACGTAGAACAGCAGTGCCGCCGCTCGGTCGGCGATCGCCTGCGTCCGGGACCGTGACGCCTGGGCCTCGGCGACGAGCCGCTGGATTCCCGCGAGCGCTGTCTCCTCGCCGACCGCGCTGATTCGAACGCGGATGGCGGAGTCGGTGGCGATGGAGCCGGCTGTGACTTCGTCGCCCTCGGCCCTGGCAACGGGCCTCGACTCGCCGGTGATCATCGACTCGTCCAGCTCGGCCTCGCCCGCGACGATGTGGCCGTCGGCCGGTACCCGGGCGCCGGGCCGGACGAGCACGAGGTCGCCCGGCTCAAGCTCGCCGAGGGACACCCGCGCGGTCTGCCCGTCACGAACGCGCTCGGCGTCGTCCGGCAGGAGCGCGGCGAGCGTGCTCACCGCGCCGTGCGCCTGGCCGAGCGCCTTCATCTCCTGCCAGTGGCCCAGCAGCATGATCACGACGAGCGCCGAGAGCTCCCACCAGAACTCGAGATCGAAGAGCCCGAGCGAGGACGCCGCACTGGCCAGGAACGCGACGCAGATCGCGAGCGAGATCAGCAGCATCATCCCGGGCGCGCGCCGGCGGATCTCCGACCAGGCGCCGGTCAGGAAGACCGAGCCGCCGTAGATGAAGATCACCGTCCCCAGCACCGGTGGCACCAGGTGGTCTCCCGGGAACTGCGGCGCCGTGTAGCCGAACCAGTCCTCGACCGTGTCGCTGTAGATCACGACCGGGACCGCGAGGATGAGGTTGATCCAGAAGCGGCGCCGGTAGACGTCCGCGTGCCCTGCATGAGCCAGGTGTTCCTCGCCCCGGCCGTGGGCGGCGTGGTCGCTCAATCTCGTGCCTCCGGCGCAGGCCGGACGAACGAGGCGGCGAGCTCGGCTACGCGGACGAGCTCTGTGGGCATCTCGGCGGCGGAGCGATCGGCGAACTCTCGCCACGCGCGCTCGGGCTTGCGACGGTGTCCGGTGAGCCCGGCGACCGCCTCGAAGTCGGGGTCGAGCACGATCACACGTTCTGCACCGGCCCTTTCGGCGATCAGATCGTTCAGCGCCCGCTCGGCAGACGCGAGCCTGCCGCTCGCCTTTCTGTCGCTGTCGTGCACGACGAGGAACGGGATGCCGGTCGCCCGGCAGATCCGCGCGAACAGCGGCAGATTCGGCTTGCCGCCGCACTCAACGATCGAGATCGCCTCCCGGTCGACGTCGTATCCGAGCGCCGAGAAGACGAACGGAAGCACGAGCTTCTCCGTCAGGCCCTCGACCAGGACTACCGCGCGCGCGAGGAAGAGCTCGCTGCGGGCGGCATCGAACTCGGTCATCACACGGAAGTCGTCGTCGGCCGACACGGCCTCCGGCTGGAGGGCCCGCGTCCCGCTGAGCGGAAGGCGCTCGACGAAGACGAGCTCGTCCAGTCGCGCGACGTTCAGAAAGGCGGGCGAGTGGGTCGAGTAGATCGCTTGGTTGCCCGCGAGCGCGAACTCGCGCAGGAGGCGGTACAGATAGCGCTGCGCCTGGGGACGGAGGTAGAGCTCGGGCTCTTCGATCAGGAGCAGAAGCCCCGTGAGCCGCTCCGAGCAGCACGCCTCCACCGCCTCGAGCAGAGACGCTGCCGCCGCCGTGGGCGTCCCATCCTCGAGCGCCCGCCGAAAGATCTCAGCCGTGCGACCTTTCCCTTGCACGTTTGCTTCCGCGATCACTCCGCCGGCCCGTTGCCCCGGCGGGGAGGAAGAGCATCGGTGGCACGTCCGCACTCCCGGTATGCGCGGTCCGCCCGCGCCTTCTCTCGACCGCAGCCTCGCCGCCGCCTGCGAACGTGAGCCGGATCGAGATGTCTTCGCCAGCTCCGTCCGTCGCGTCCGCCGAGCTGAGCGGGGCGGCCGCGGGATCGAGAACGGCGCGCATCGCCGCGAGCAGGTTCGACTTGCCCGCGTTTGCCTCGCCCACCAGTGCGCACACGGGACCCGGTGAAAAGGAGACGTCGCGTGCACTCCGAAAGCCCTTCACCTCGACGGTAGTGAGTCCGAGGCGAGCGTGGGCGCGCGCCGCCTTTTCACTCGGCCGTGCGTCCGCTCGGCGGCTCATCACGCCTGCCCGACTACTCAGGGCTCGCGGGAGTCGCATCGGCACTGCAGAGGATGTAATCGAGGATCGCGGAGATCGCGCCCTCCTCTTCTAACGGCTGTCCCCAGGCTGCCACGGAGGGAGTTTGACGGTTGCTCTTGAACCAACGCCGAGCGGCTGCTGGATCGAGATCTGCAAGCAGATGAATTGCTCGACTTGCTCCGCCTGGCCAAGCGAGCCGTCGATCAGCCTCTTGGTCCCGACGGTCCCGGCGCTCCTTCCGGCACCCAGCCTATGGCGGTCGCTTGTTGAGCCAGACGGCGGCGAGTAGCCCGCAGAAGATGGCGACGGCGATCCCCACTACGAGAGCGTCCATGCGGCCGTTTCCTAGCTTTCCCACGACCCTCGATCAGCTGGGTGCGCGGCACGCGATCACCCGTGCCAGCTGCGCCCAGACCCGAGTATCCGTCATTCCGTCACGTCTTCCCGAGCCCTGGGCGCCGTAGCCGCGCACTGCGGCCGTTCCTCTACGCCACCGTCTCTGATGCGATGCGATCCGGTGTCGTCCGCGCGGCGCGGGAGGGATCGAACGTGCTCGCAGTCGGTGTGTGGCTGCCTCCCGGCGCGTTTTCTTGGTCGCTGTCGCGCAAGCTGCGGGCGATGCCGTATTTGCTTCGTGTGCTCGCCGGATACCCGACGCGCTCTCGCACATTCATGAGATGTAGGCCAACGCAGAGCGGGCACACCGGCCCATTGCCATTGGTACCTGGTCGTGGCCGGGGTGAAGCTCGAAGCCGCGGACAGCGAGGGCGTAGACGTCTATCTGGAAACGGCGGATCCCGCAAACGTGGCTTATTACGAACTCTTCGGCTTCACCCTGATCGACGATGCGCTCGAGCTCGTGCCGGACGGACCGACCCGTGTGGCAATGCGGCGCCCCGTCGGCGGCTGACAAAGTCCCGCCTCCAGGGGCCATCCCACCCGGCAGGCTTCCGGCAGGGGTTCGACCGATACGGCTGTCGGTATGGCGTGGCAACAATGGCAACGCTCGGCGTTCGTTCGCGTGCGGCCCCGTTCGCTCGCCCGCGCACAAAACGATGTAGCCATGCGGTTTCAGCGCACTCGAACGAACGGAGGCGCACGTTCGCCCGGACTCGACAAGCTGGGGGTCACTGGTTCGAGCCCAGTACCGCCCATTCACGCGTTGTCAGGACTACAACGAAAGGTCCTGCTAACGCGTGGGTAGTGCTATACCGATCGCTCAAGTTGTAAGACTGGGCATCGAACCCGGTCAGCAGAACTCGCAGCAGCCTTCTCCGCGCCAGCTTTCCTGGGCTTCTTTCAATGCCACGGCGGCGATGAGTAGTGCGACGATGGGGTCAGCCCACCACCAACCGAAGAGAGCGTTGGCGAGCAGGCCAATCAGGAGCCCGATCGACAGGTACGCGCAGAGCATGTTCTGAGCGCCCTCTTTGACGGTTGCGGAGGATCTGAGCTTGCTCCCGACTCGCCTCTTGGCAATGGCGAGGGCGGGCATGGTCGGTGCGGTGAATGCAGCCAGGGCGATTCCGACCCAGCTCGCTTCAGGATGCTGTCCGTTGGCGAGTGTCCGAACCGCCTCTACTCCGACGTATACGGCGAGAACGAGGAAGCTTCCCGCGATCAGCTGCTGAGCCCTTCGCTCGGCTCCTGGAGTGACAAGGCGCTTGCCCGTGAAGCGCCAGATGACCACGAACCCGGCTATGGCTTCGATGAGGCTGTCGGCGCCGAAGCCGACGAGGGCAATCGAGCTTGCGGCAATGCCTGCGCCGAGCGCGATCCCGAACTCGATGAAGTGCCAGCCGATGCCGCCCCAGGCGAGCAGCCGCGCCCGGCGCTCGAGGGCTTGACGCTCTCCAGGGCCCGACCTCGAAAGACGCCTTTCCAGCTGGACGGTGGCCATCAGGCCACCCGCTCTTCGGTCAGCGCAGCCAGCAAGGCCTCCCCGCGGGCGGAGAGTGAATAGAGCGCCATCTTTCCGTCGCGGCGGTAGTCGGCAAGCCCGGCCGCGCGTAGGGCGCGCAGGTGGTGAGAGACGAGGTTTTCGGCGCGCTCCACGATCCACGAGAGGTCACAAACGCACAGCACTCCTCCCTGACGAAGCGCAAGAGCGATTGTCAGCCTCGTTTCATCTCCGAGGCCGCGAGCCGACAGCGCCAGCTCACGCAGCGTCCCTTCTGGCGGCCGACTCTCGCGCAAGGCCTCTGCTTTCGGCAGGTCCAGGCAGAGAAGATCGCACCGGTCGTCGCTCACGACAACATCCTAACGAACGTTGGGATGAGCGCTGTCCCGAAACTCAGGTTGTTGCTTGTTGCAGCGCTGCTCGTAACAAGTCCTCGGCGGGGAGGCCCGACGTTCCACGTTCGGTGCGGTAGACCCGGCATGCGAGCACGAACTCATTCCTCTCGCTGGCGCCCGGTTCGACGTCGCGTCCATTGATGCGAATCGTGGGCGAGCCGAGGAACCGCTCTCTCTCGGCAGCCTGCGGGTCGGGGACGTCGACGAGACGCAGCTCGACCTCGATCCCGAGCTCTCGGCAGACGCACTCGACCAGCGCAACGGCACCGTCCCGGTTGGGGCAGCCCTCAAAGGACAGGATTTCGGCGACCGGCTTCACTGAGCGGTCGCTCTTGGTGCGCTGATGTGGAGCACGCTGATCAGGCTAACCGCCGAGGAACGCCTGCGAGACTGACTCGATGCTGACCGCATTTGGCGTCACCGCACTGGCCTTCATGATGATCATGTACGCGCTCGAGCGCCGACACTCAGGCTTCGTGCTCGCCTTTTGCCTGCCGCTGCGCTCTGGCGAGCGCCTACGGATTCCTCTCCGGGGCGTGGCCGTTCGGCGTGGTCGAAGCCGTCTGGGCGCTTGTTGCGTTGCACCGTTATGGGCGCCGCCCCGAACGCGGCAGCTGATCCTTGCCTATTGCGCGGGCCACAAGCACGAAGCCTCGGCTCGTTATCGGATCAGAACGTGACGACTTTGTCCGCCCACGCTGTCCAGTCTGCGAGCTCTTCCAGCGTGGAGCGGTGAGCGCCCTCGACCAGCTGATTGTCTTTGACCGCCCTCGCGTCCATGCAGGTGCCGCACAGGCCGACAGCGGCACCGCGCTTGATGGCCGAACCGAGGAGCCGCTCGAGGTTGTAGTACCCGTTGGGGGTCTGCTGGCCGGCCAGGGCACAGCTGACGGCGTCGGCCATCAGGAAGATCCGCACCTCTTCGCCGTCGCGCTTGGCGAGAGCGTTCGCGAGGCGGAGCCCGTTGTACGAGCGCTCGGTTCCGTACGGCGGGTCGTTCAGGACGAAGAGCGTCTTCATCAGTCCAAGGGTCGGTGGTGGAGAGGCGGAACGCATCCGCGAACGCTCGCACTGCCCATGTGGCGAGGCCACACACTTGCTTATCAAGAATTCACTTGATAGCTTGCGAAGTCATGGCGAGCAGCCCCGCGAAAGCAGCCTTGTTCGACGCTCAGTCCTCGGTAGCGCGTGCGCTCGGGAACGGGCGACGCGCTGAGATCGTTGACGTGCTTGCTCAGGGGGAACGCTCGGTCGACGAGCTCGCCGGAGAGATCTCGCAGAGCGTCGCGAACACGTCGCAGCATCTTCAGGTGCTGGTGCGGGGGGGCCTTCTCCGTTCGCGTCGCGACGGGACGCGGGTCTACTACCGGCTCGCGAGCGACCGCGTTGCAGACCTTTGGGCGGCGGTTCGTGAGGTTGCCGGCCGCCACGTCGCCGAGGTCGATGTCCTCGCCGACGAGTATCTGGGCGAGCGAGACGGTGTGGAGCACATCACGGCTGAAGAGCTGGGCCGGCGGCTTGCTCACGGTGACGTTGTCGTCCTCGACGTGCGGCCCGAGGTCGAGTTCCGTGCGGGACACATCGCCGGAGCTCGATCAGTTCCTCTCTCTCGGCTCGAATCGGTACTTCCCGAGCTGCCTCGGCGGAAGGAGGTCGTTGCCTATTGCCGCGGGCCCTATTGCGTTTATGCCGACGACGCGGTTCGGCTTCTGCGCGAGCGCGGGTTGAAGGCGAAGCGACTCGACGCCGGCTATCCGGAGTGGAAGCGCGCCCGCCTGCCTGCCGAGGTGGGCTGATGATCCTGCGGCCGTTCCTGAACGACTCCGGCTCGTGTGCCAGCTATCTCTTTGGCTGCACCTCACAGAACAAGCTGGCGGTCGTCGACCCGCACGCGGATCTCGTCGATGAATACCTGTCCGCCGCCGCTGCGATCGGATCGCCGGTCGTCTCCGTCTTCGAGACGCATGTGCAGGCCGATCACGTCTCCGGACTGCCGTTGCTCATGGAGAGCACCGGAGCGACGGGTTACCTGCCGGTTGACGCGGGTGTCGAGTTCGACCACGTCCCGCTCGGTGACGGTGACGTCGTCGAGCTCGGGAACACATTCGTCACCGCGATCGCCACTCCCGGGCATGCTCCCGCGCACAACGCGTACACGGTTGCGGACCGTAGACGCGGAACCGGGGAGCCATGGCTTCTGTTCAGCGGCGACTCGCTGCTGATCGGCGACGTCGGCCGGCCGGACCTTCACGTCGCCGGCGACGCGCGCGGTCAGGCACGGATTCTTCACGGCAGCCTGCGGCGGCTGCTCGAGCTTCCCGACCACGTGGTGCTCTACCCGAGCCATTACGGCGGGTCGGTGTGCGGCCGAGGGCTGTCCGGGAACCCGATCTCCTCGATCGGCTTCGAGCGTGCCCACAACCCGCTGCTCGCGATCGCCGAGCCCGACGCGTTCGCCGAGGCGCTTCTCGAAGACACGCCTCCGCGTCCGGCCGAACAGGAGCAAATCGTGGCCGCGAATCGCTCCTGCAAGATCAGGATGGGCGCGTGACTTCTCCTGTCAAGCTCGGGCTGCGAGCGAACGGCCGCCAGTTCGCGCTTCTGGTCGGTCTGAATGCGCTCGTCGGCGCGATGGTCGGCCTGGAGCGGAGCGTCCTTCCGCTCGTCGGGAAGCAGGACTTCGGCCTGCGCTCCGCCGCCGCGATCCTCGCCTTCGTTGTCGCGTTCGGCCTCTCCAAGGCGCTGACCAATCTCGCGGCCGGCGACCTTGCCGAGCGTCTGGGCCGCAAGCGCCTGCTCGTGATCGGCTGGCTCGTGGCGCTACCGGTGCCGCTTCTGATCGGGCTCGCGTCCTCGTGGTGGTACATCGTCGCTGCCAACTTGCTGCTCGGCGTGAACCAGGGTCTGGCGTGGTCGATGACCGTGGTGATGAAGATCGATCTCGCCGGCCCGTTGCGGCGAGGGCTCGCACTAGGCCTGAACGAAGCAGCCGGCTACCTCGGGGTCGCATTCACCGCGTTGATCAGCGGGATTCTGGCCGCGACCTACGCTCCGCGAACCGTCATCTGGGTCGGCGCCGCCGTCATCGTCGTGGCGGGGCTGCTGACGAGCGTGTTCGCCGTGCGTGATACCGCTGCGCAAGTCGCGCAGGAACAGGAACTCCACGGCCACGACACGGATCCTCCTCTCAACCTCAGGGGCGCGTTCCGACGCGCGACTCTGGGCGATCCGGTGCTGCGCGCCTGCAGTCAGGCAGGTCTCGTCAACAACCTGAACGACGCGCTGGCCTGGGGGCTGGCCCCGCTGTTTCTGGCCGCGCACGGCGCGAGCGTCCGCCAGATCGCCGCCGTCGCCGCGGTCTACCCGATTGTCTGGGGCGCCGGACAGCTCGTGACCGGCTGGCTCTCGGACCACGCCGGTCGCAAGCCGCTGATTGTGGGTGGGATGATCGTCCAGGCAGCGGCGCTCGGCCTGGTCGTCGTCAGCAACGGGCGCTTCGAGCTCGCCCTGGCGGCGGCGGTACTGCTCGGAATCGGAACTGCGATGGTCTATCCGACGCTGCTCGCCGCCGTCTCTGATGTCAGCCAACCACGCGACCGCGCCCGCGTGGTCGGCGTCTACCGCTTCTGGCGCGACTTCGGCTTCGTCCTCGGCGCGCTGATCGCCGGACTCGGCGCCGACGCAACGTCCCCGAGAGCGGCGATCGCGATCGTCGCCGGTCTCACCGCGGCGAGCGGACTCGCTGTCGCGGCGACCCACTGGCAGACACCCCTACCGGAAAGGAGGCGCGATGCGCGCCATCGATTGTCCATGCGGTCACCGGCTTGAAGGCGAGAACGACCAAGAGCTCGTGCGGCTTGCACGCGAACACGTCGACTCACATCACCCGGACATGGACCGAAGCGACGATGAGCTTCAGCAACTCGTCGCTGCCGGCGCCTACGAGGCGTAGGGAGCTGACGTGGCCGGCGAAGACAAAGTCCTCATCAACCTGGCGACCGGAATGGAAGACGCGGAGCGCGTTCTGGTCGCATTCCTCGTCGCGACGGCGGCGCAGGCGCAGGGGAAGCAGGTCGTCGTCTGGGCGACGAAGGATGCAGTCCGGATCGGACTGCCGGGTGTGATGAGCGGCGTCCCCTGCAAGGAATGCCCACCCCTCGAACGGCTACTCGATCAGTTCCTCGAGGCAGACGGAGAGATCTGGCTGTGCCCGATCTGTCTCAAGGCCCGCGATCTCGACGAAGCTGAGAAGCTGCCGACCGCGAAGGTCGTAGGCGCAACGCCGATGTGGGAGTGGGCAGGAAACGACACGACGGTCTTCAGCTACTGAACGGAGGCGGCATGGCAATCGACGTCGAGATCGATGTCCAGTTTCTGAAGAGTGAGATCAAGAAGACCTATGCGTGCGTCTCCGACGAACCTGGGCAGGACTTCATCTTCCCGACCGGCCGCGCCTGGGCCGAAGATCTCGACTATCCCGCCGAGCTCGCGAACGTGCCCGACGCGGCCGTCGAGTCGTTCGCGGGTGTCGCGAACCCGTTTTCGCTCGGGCGGCTTCGTTCGGGTGAGCGCGTCCTCGACCTCGGTTCGGGGGCGGGTACTGACTCGCTCGTCGCCGCTCAGATGGTCGGCGCAGGCGGAAGCGTCACCGGGATCGACATGACGCCGGAGATGCTCGCGAAGGCTCGCGGCGCGGCCGGGGTGATGGGGGCGAGCCACGTGGAGTTCGTCGAAGGCGAGATCGAATCGCTGCCCTTCGAGGCCGCGAGCTTCGACGTCGTCATCTCGAACGGCGTGATCGACCTCGTCCCCGACAAGGACGCCGTCTTCTCCGAGATCCACCGCGTGCTCGTGCCCGGCGGTCGCATCCAGGTCGCCGACGTCACGATCCAAACCCCGGTCAGCGAGGAGGGCCGACGCAACATCGACCTCTGGACCGGCTGAATTGCCGGAGCGCTGCTGGAAGCAGCGTACGCGCAACTTCTGCAACGACACGGGTTCGAGCGCATCGAAACCGGTCAGCTCGTCGACACCTACGCTCGGTCGAAGTTCGAGGACACCCGCCGCAAGGCGCAGAAGTTCGGCGCCCACGGCACGACGGTCAAGGCGTACAAATGACGGAGGTTGCCTCCACGACCGACTCGTGAGACCCTGGAAGAGGTTCTAAGGCCGGGCCAGGAGATTCCTCAAGGGTTCCGGAGGGTTTGAGAAATACCCAGTTAGGCCCATTCGCTGTAAGAAACACAACGAAAGTCCTGCACGTGGCTGGCTTTGGTGGCCCGGTCGCTCAAACAAGCAACTTGCCTAACTCAAACCGCACACGCCGTTAGCTCAGGCTGCTCTTGACACGCATCGACGGTCGTCTATATATTGACGATTATCGATACGAGTGAAGGGTGGTGATGAAGCTGAGCGCCGTGGGGGAACCTGTTGTGTGTTGCGCTCCTTTGGGAGCCCCGACGTTGTCGCTCGACGAAGCGACGGCGACGTCGGAGTTGTTCCGGGCGCTTGGCGATCCGGCGAGGGTGAGGATCGTGAACCTGATCGCGACTGCGGGTGAGGCGGTGTGCGCGTGCGAGTTCAACGAGAGCCTCGGTCTTTCTCAGCCGACGGTGTCGCACCATCTGAAGAGGCTGACCGACGTGGGTCTGCTGGCGCGCGAGCAGCGCGGCAAGTGGGCGTATTTCTCGTTGAGGCGCGAGGCCGTGGAGACGTTGGCGGCTGTCGCCGACCTGAAAGGGGTGTGTTGCTGATGGCAACGACTGCAGATGAACTGCGTGAGGAGGTGCGCCGCCGGTATACGGAGTCCGCGCGGGCGGTGACGGACGGCTCGGACGGCTGCGGTTGTGGCAGCGGTTCCTGTTGCGGGGACGATTCGGCCGCGAGCGCGGTGTCGAGCGCGAAGTTCGGCGAAGTGCTCTACGACGCCGAGCAGCGTGGTGAGGTGCCGGACGCGGCCGCGCTCGCCTCGCTCGGTTGCGGCAATCCGGTCGCGGTCGCCGATCTGCACGAGGGCGAGACGGTGCTGGATCTCGGCTCGGGCGGGGGGATCGACGTGATCCTCTCGGCCAAGCGGGTCGGCCCGACGGGTACCGCGTACGGGGTGGATATGACCGATGAGATGCTCGCGCTCGCGCAGCGCAACGCGGCCGAGGCGGGTGTGCGCAACGTGCACTTCTTGAAGGGTGTGATCGAGCAGATTCCGCTGCCCGCGAACTCGGTCGACGTGGTGATCTCGAATTGCGTCATCAACCTCTCGGTCGACAAGCCCGCCGTGCTGACCGAGATCGCTCGCGTCCTGCGGCCGGGTGGGCGCGTCGGCGTCAGCGACGTCGTCGCTGAGGACCGTCTCAGCGCGGACGATCGTGCCGAGCGCGGCTCGTATGTCGGTTGCATTGCAGGCGCGCTGTCGAAGAGCGAATACGTCGCCGGGCTCGAGGCCGCGGGCTTCGAGGAGATTTCCGTCGAGTTCACGCATGAGGTGGCCGACGGCATGCACGGCGCGATCGTCAAAGCTGTCAAAACGCGGGAGCTCGAGACGAAGGGGCTGCCGGTGATCCAGCCGGCGTCGGCGGCGGGCTGCTGCTAGTGAACGTGCTCTTTGTCTGCGTTGCGAACAGCGGCCGCTCGGTGATGGCCGAGCGGCTCTTCGCGCGATCAGCAGAAGGCCGCCACAGCGCTCGTTCGGCAGGGTCGAATCCCGGGGCGGCCGCGCATCCGGAGGTTGTCGCGGCGTTGCGCGAGATCGGCCTGGATGCCTCGGCTCACGTCCCGCGCAAGCTCGACGCGAACTCCGTCGCGTGGGCGGACGTTGTCGTCGCTACCTGTGATGACGCCTGCCCGGTCGTGCCCGGCAAGCGGTACGTGTCCTGGCAGCTCCCGGACCCGAAGCACCAGCCGATCGAGCGCGTGCGGGCGATCCGCGACGAGATCGCAGGGCGCGTGTCGGGTCTGGTCGAGGAACTCGACCGCGGCCCTGCCGCCGCCGGGAGAGGTGCGTAAATGGCCGTCGCTGAACAACGCCGCCCCGTGGACCAGCCTCAGGTGCCCGACGAGGCCGCGGTGCTGAAGAAGCTCTCGACGCTCGACCGTTTCCTGCCGCTCTGGATCGGACTGGCGATGGCCGCGGGAATCGGCCTCGGCCGCCTGGTTCCGAGTCTGAACGACGGCCTCGCCCACCTGCAGGTCGGCACGGTGTCGCTGCCGATCGCGCTCGGGCTGTTGCTGATGATGTATCCGGTGCTCGCGAAGGTGCGCTACGAGGAGCTCGGCCGCGCACAGCACGACGGCGTCTCGAATCGGCGGTTCTTCGGCGTCTCGCTCTTCCTGTCCTGGGTCGTCGGCCCGCTCCTGATGTTCGGCCTGGCGTGGGCGTTCCTCGCCGACCATCCTGCCTACCGAACGGGCGTGATCATCGTCGGGCTGGCCCGCTGCATCGCGATGGTGCTGATCTGGAACGACATCGCCCAGGGCGACCGGGACCGGACCGCGCTCCTGGTCGTCTTCAACGCGTTGTTCCAGGTCGCCGCCTACTCGCTGCTGGGCTACTTCTACTTGACCGTCCTGCCGGGCTGGCTCGGCCTCGACACGCAAGGCTTCGAGGTCGGAATCTGGGAAGTCGCAAAGACCGTGCTGATCTTCCTCGGAATCCCGCTCGCGGCAGGGTTCATCACCCGCCGGGTCGGCCTGAAGCGCAAGGGCCGCGTGTGGTACGACACCCGTTTCCTGCCAAAGATCGGCCCGATCACTCTGTACGGGCTGCTGTTCACGATCGTGATGCTCTTCGCGATCCAGGGCGAGAAGATCACCGCCGAGCCACAAGTCGTCGCGCTGATCGCCGTGCCCTTGCTCGTCTACTTCGCGGTGATGTGGGTCGCCGGCTTTGCGATCGGCAAGCTGATCGGCTTCCCCTACGCCCAGACCGCGAGCATGGGGTTCACCGTCGCCTCGAATGACTTCGAGCTGGCGATCGCTGTCGCCGTCGGCGTCTTCGGAGCGGCCTCAGGCGAAGCCCTCGCCGGGATCGTCGGGCCGCTGATCGAAGTGCCTGTTCTCGTCGGGCTCGTCTACGTCGCCCTCTGGGCACGACGGTTCTGGCGGCCCGGTTGGACCGTGGCAGAGCTTGTGAGACAATGAGTCAGGAGGTCTGCCAGGGGCTGAGGGGGGTTTGAAAAGTACCCAGTTAGGCCCATTACTCCCTCGCACCGCTTCGCTTTGCCGCTCGGGGCAAGCGGCCTTCTGCCGCGCCTCTGAGGCGGGACGGCGGTGGGCCGCGGCCGACATGGCGACCGCGGCGGCGGATGTTGGCAGTACGAGACCTGGCACCGGCATATCCTCAACCACGGAAGGGCGCGAGCCGGATGCTCAGGTCGCTCATGGCGAAGCGGTGCAGGTACCAGGCGCGGCCGCGAGGGACTTGCTTGGCCTCGGCTCGGAGAAGCCCGGCGAACTCCCGCTTGAAGCCCAACCGCGGATACTCCCGGATGACGCTCTGGCGGACTGCATCGGGTATCTGGTCGCTCCGTAGGCCGAACACATCGACGGCTGCGCCGGCAGATAGGAGATAGGCCTCGGCACCGGATTGGAGGCCGACGCCGGGGGTGTGGTGCATGGCGATCGCGTTTGCAACGAGCTCGCGAATATCGGCGGGCACGTGGTGGCTGTCGGTGAACTCACGTGCAAACGCGGCGCTGCGAACGGTGAAGTCGACGGCGGGCACCGGGCTCGGGATCCCGGTGTCGTGGAACATTGCAGCCAGGTACAGGAGCTCACGGTCGAACGCGATCCCGTGAAGTGCCGCGATGGCCGCGCCCCACGTGTAGGCACGACTGGAGTGGTTGAGAAGTGCCGGTGTCAAGAGGTCCTGCGCGGCGACCGCGGCATCTCTTGCGAGCGGGGAGTCGGGAGGCATCAGGCTTGCCGGATCGATGGAGCTCCGGCGTCCCGAGTGCATTCGGAGCGCCATCGCGAGACGGCCGGCAAGAATCCTGAGCTCCGCCCGCAGCAGGGGCGGGGCGAGTGTCAGGCATTCCCGAGCGGTCAGCATTCCCCCGGTGCGTTCGGTCCATTCGATGGATCCGATCGGATCGGTAGCGGCCACGCTCACGAGGCTTTCGGTGAGACGTTGAAGCTGAACATCATCCCGCTCTCGTGGTGCTCGGCGATGTGGCAGTGGGCCATCCAGCGCCCGGCGTTGGTGACGTCGAGGAGGATGTCGACGATCTCTCCGGTGCGGACGAGCACCGTGTCCTTCCAGACGAGGTTCGGCTCGGCCACGCCGTCGCGGGCGAGGATCAGGAAGCGGCCGGCTCCGTGGACGTGGAATGGGTGCGGCATGGGGTGGTCGGAGTCCATCTCGTTGACGAGGCGGAGCTTCACCTGGTCCCCGACCCGGAAGGTCCAGTCGATCTGCGCGTTCTCGGCCCCGGTGTCGCGATCGACCAGCTTCCAGCGCATGTTGGCCGGCGTCGTCATCCGGTTGACCTCGACCATGTCGTCTTCCCATTCGATCCCTTGTGCGCCGTGCGCGTGGCCCCCGCCGTGGTGCTCCTGGTGCCCGTGGTCTGCGCCCGAGGAGGCGCCGACCTCGTCCTCGTCAGCCGACCCGCCGATTCCCGTCGCCCGCAGCGTCATGCCGCATTTCGGGCAGGTCGCCGCCCACGTGGCCGTGATCTCTGCATGCATGGGACAGGCGAAGGCGGTCGGAGCGTCGCTCTCGGGCTGCGCGGGCATCAGCTTCATCCCGCACTTCGTGCACTTGCCCGCCCAGGAGGCAACGAGCTCAGGATGCATCGGGCAGGCGTAGATACCCGTGTCCACCCCGCCCTCCCGGCCGACCTCGTCCATCTCGGCCACGAAGGAGAGTGTCTTGTCAGGTGGAGCCTCGATGAACGGCTCGATCGATTCGCGCAGCCTGCTCAGGTCGTCGTTGGTGCGCAGGTTTTCGAATTGCTCCGCGAGGTCGGGCTCAGCCGGCTCTTCGACGACGTCGACGGCGGCGAGGCGATAGGTCTTCTCGGGCGTCCGATGCTCGAGTGCGAGCTCTCCGGGCTCCGGGAAGCGGACGTCGACGACGACGCGCTCGGAGGGAGCGAGCAGAGCCTCCTCGACGAACTCCTCGTGCTCGTAGTGGCCGCTGTCGGCGCCGACGAGCTTCATGCGCGCCCCCGGAAACGTGACGTTGAACACGCGGGTGTTGGCCGTGTTCGTGAAGTAGAAGCGCACGACTTCGCCACGCTTTGCCTCGAGTGAGAGGTCCGTTTCTCCCGCGACGAGCATCACGTTGCCGAAGCGGCCCATCGCGACGTGCGTCGTTTCCGACCCGCTGAAGGCCGCGATGCGCCCTTGCTCGACGAGGACGTCGTCGAGCGTCAAGAGCAGCTCGCGGTGGGCGGGCGGCCAGTGATCGTCCTCGCTCGGGACGACGAGGATGTTCCCGTAGAGGCCCAGCTCCTGGCCGTAGTCCTCACGGATGTGCGGGTGGTACCAGTACGCGCCCGGATCGGGCAGGCTCACCTGGTAGGTGAAGGTCTCGCCGACCGGGATCGGCGCCTGCGTCTCGTGCGTGCCGTCGTAGCGGTTCTCGAGCCGCAGACCGTGCCAGTGCACGGTCGCATCGATGTCGCCGAGGTTCCTGACATGGACCGTGATCGTCGCGTCCTGAGGCACTCTGAGGGTCGGGCCGGGAACGGAGCCGTTGTAGGCGAGCATGCGCACGGTGGCGTCCCCGAGCTGCTTCCTGACGGGGGCGATCTCGAGATCGAACTCGTCACCGTCGGCGAGTTCGACGACCTCGGGGCGGCGCGCGTCCGGCAGCCCCTCGGTCGAGCTCGGAAACTCGACGATGTCGGTGTGCCCGTGAGATCCGTGGTCGTGCATGGCTACCTACCTTCCCGTTCGCTCGCTCGTGCCCGGATTCGTCTCCTGCAAGACCGAGATTCGCTCGGCAATGAACTCCGCATCTTCCTTCACCCAGCCGATCAGGGCCGAGCCGCGCGTGTGCTGCCAGGTGAGGCCGAGGAAGTGGAGACCCGCGACGTCGGTTACGCCACGCCGGTGGCGCAGGCGTCCGTCCTGCTCGAAGATCGGCAGATCGATCCAGGCGTAGTCGGGCCGGTAGCCCGTCGCCCAGATGACGGCGCCCACTTCGACCTCGCTTCCGTCCTCGAAGGTGACGGTGAGCCCCGAGCCGCGAATCGCGCGCGGCTTCAGCTCGACCCCGTAGCGGCGCTCGAGCTGGCGCGGGCTCGATCCGATCAGCGTGTCCCGGTCCTTCAGCCGTCGGCCGAGGCGCGACTCGACCGTCTTGTCGATCAGGCCCGTCTTCGTCAGCCACCAGAAGAGATCTCGCCCCGCCACCCGCTGCGGCAGCGGCTTTTGACGAGAGCCGACCGAGAGGATGACCTTGCGGGTCGCGGAGAGCTCCTTGCTGATCTGGAAGCCCGTGTTCCCACCCCCGACCACGAGCACCGTTCCGTCTGGCACGTCACCCGGTCGCCGGTAGGCGGTGCTATGTGCCTGCCAGACGCCGGGGTCGAGCTCTTCCGCCAGCCTGGGGACGTAGGGCGCCTGGAACGGGCCCGTCGCGACCACGACCGCGTCGGCGGTGATCGTCCGCCCGTCGAGCTCGAGGACGAAGCGTCCATCCTTGCGGGAAAGCCTGCGCACGCCGCTGTTCAGCTCGACCGGAAGGTCGAACTCCTCCGCGTAGCGCTCGAGGTAGGCGATCACGTCGCCGCGAGTCGGGTAGTAGTCCGGGTCGCCGGGGAAGGGGAGCCCCGGCAGGCTGCTGTAACGCCGCGGCGTGAAGAGCTTCAGCGAGTCCCAGCGCTCGCGCCATGCAGTCGCGATGGAGTCGCCCCGCTCGAGGATGACGAAGCGACGGCCCTGACGGGCGAGGTGGTAGCCCATCGCCAGACCGGCTTGACCGCCGCCCACGATCGCGACCTCGACGCGCTCACGCGACTCCTCGTCACGCGGATCGATGTTGACGGCGGACAGTTCGCTTCCGGACATCGCCTGCCTCAGAGCCCGAACCGACGTTCGAGTGAGCACGAACTGCGACCCCTCGCATTCTCCCCTCGAACCATTCGTTCGGCTGAGCCACTGTAGCAACGTGTCGGCAAGCCACCCTGCCGGGCTTCCGGCGGAAGGTAGGCTCGCTCGGGGTCACTCGGTGAAGGCGATCATTCGGGATGCGTACGGCTCGGTCGACGTTCTGCGGCTCGCGGACGTCGACCGGCCGGTCGCGGGCGAGGGCGACGTGCTGGTGCGCGTGCAGGCAGCGGGCGTCGACCAAGGCGTCTGGCACCTGATGACGGGGACGCCGTACGCGATGCGCCTGGCGGGCTTCGGGATCCGGGCGCCGAAGAACCCCCTGCTCGGGTACGACGTGGCCGGACGCATCGAGGCGGTTGGCACGCAGGTCACGGAGCTCCGGCCGGGACAGGAGGTGTTCGGCACCTGCCGCGGGTCCTTTGCCGAATACGCCGTCGCTCGCCCGGATCGCCTCGTGCCGAAGCCGGAGAGCGTGGGCTTCGAGCAGGCCGCTGCACTCCCGATCTCCGGCTTCGCGGCACTGCAGGCAGTCCGCGAGCACGGAGGCGTTCGCCCCGGCCAGCGCGTGCTGATCATCGGTGCGGGCGGAGGTGTAGGTACGTTCGCCGTGCAGATTGCGAAAGCGGACGGGGCCGAGGTGACCGGTGTTTGCAGTACCTCGAAGACCGAGCTGGTGCGCTCGCTCGGTGCCGACCACGTGATCGACTACGCGCGAGAGGATTTCGCCGACGGTCGCCGACGGTACGACGTCATTCTCGATATCGCCGGCAACCGCTCGCTGTCCGAGCTCCGGCGGGCGTTGACACCGCGGGGGACGCTGGTGATCGTCGGCGCCGAAGACGCGGGCAACTGGCTCGGCATCCGCCGTCAGCTGCGCGCGGCCGCACTCTCGCCGTTCTCGCGGCAGAAGCTCGGTTTCTTCATCTCGAAAGAGCGTCGGCGGGACCTGGAGGAGCTGCGAGCGCTGCTCGATGCGGGCACCATCAGACCCGTCGTCGACAGGACGTTCCTGCTCGAAGAGGTACCTGAGGCGATCCGCTACCTCAGAGCGGGCCACGCGCGCGGCAAGGTCGTCATTACTGTCTGACCAGGAGACAGCGGCCCGATGAACGCTCCCGCCTCGGTCGCCGTCACGCCGGTCCTCGTTGCCGACCTGCTCGCCGAGGGCGCGCGGATGCCGGTCTACGTGCACGTCATCGACCATCCCGGTGCGCGCGTGCTCGTCGACACCGGCATGACGGAGCTGCACCCGGCGGTGGCCGACATGGAACCCCGCCTCTATCCACTGAGCAAGGACTTCGACCTCGCCGGCATCGACATCGTCGTCAACACACACCTGCACTTCGACCACTGCGGCGGCAACCACCTCTTCGCGGGCCGGCCGATCTACGTCCAGCGCCGGGAGCTCGACGACGCGCGCAACGAGGACGACTACACCGTTCGCGAGTGGGTCGAGGCGCCCGGCGTGCGGTACGTGCCGGTCGACGGCGAGCTCGAGCTGCTTCCGGGGGTCAGGCTCGTGCCCGCGCCGGGCCACACACGCGGCCTGCAGGTGGTCGTCGTCGAGACGGGCGGGCGTCCCGTTGTCGTCGGCGGAGACGTCGCGGTCTGGTTCGGGGAGCTCGACGAGCCGCACACCGAAGGACAGCTGCGGGTGCGCGCGCTCGACCCCGAGCTGGTCTGGCTCGCGCACGAGCACGAGCCGTGGCGGCCCGCGTGAGCCGGACCGGGGGCAGTCTACGATCCGTGTCGTGGACGAGTTCGTCCCGCGCGACTTCGACGTGCCTTGCCGGCTCGAGACGCCGCAGTTCGTGCTCGAGCCACTCGGGCCCGAGCACAACGAGCCGGACTACGCCGCCTGGACGTCATCGATGGACCACATCGCTGCGACGCCCGGATGGGGCGACAGCCGCTGGCCACGACAGATGACGCTGGACGAGAACCGGGCCGACCTGGAGCGCCATGCCGACGACTTCCGCAACCGGACGGGGTTCACGTACACGGTGCTCGATCCCGCCAGCCGCGCTGTGATCGGGTGCGTCTACATCTACCCTCCACCCGCGGACAGCGAGGACGATGCCCGTGCGCTCTCCTGGGTGCGGGCGAGCCACGCCGCCCTGGACGTCCCCATCTGGCGCGCCGTCAGCGACTGGCTCGCGTCCGACTGGCCGTTCCGCAGTGTCGATTACGCGGCGCGCGCGTAGGCCCGATGCGCCACCTGTTCGTGCTCCGAACTTCGCCTACCGCGACGTCGGCATCGTCGTCCTCGATTCCGGAATCCCGGTCAGCCGCTACGCCGACTTGCCGCAGCCGGGGCTCGTGGACGCCCTGGCGAACAAGACGTCGGTGGACTTCGTCGGCTACGGCGTGCAGTTCCAGGCGAACATCCCCGGCAATCAGCTTCCGCAGCCCCGCCGTTCTACCGCTGGACGGGGCCGCGCGAGCGAATGTATGCGCCGAGCGAGCTGGTCTCGGGCAACTTCAAGCACAGCGACGAGTTCCTCAAACTTGCCCTCAACAAGGGCGGCGGGTCGGGCGGAGCCTGCTTCGGCGACTCAGGTGGCCCCGATCTGCAAGGTGGGACCGACACCGTGCTCGGCGTGAACTCCTACGTCACCAACGTCAACTGTGCAGGCGTGGGGTACTCGCAGCGGATCGACGTTCCCGAAGTCCTCGACTGGATCGACTCCTTCCTGTCGTAACGGCGTCGCTCAGAGGGGGCGCTTCGGCGCCCCCTCTGTGCTTCCGCCGGCGGGCGACCGCCAGATAGCGCCACACTGCCTCTCGGCCCTTGCGGACGGTGACGGACACCGTCACCGGCTTCATCGCACGGCCCCGTGGGCGGCCGCGCGCCGGGGAAGCGCGAAGCGGATCGCGACGCCGCTCAGCAGCAGGATCAGCACGCCGCCGCCGGTCAGGCCGATTCCGATCCAGAGCAGATCCGGGAAGCGCCCGCCGATGGCGACGTCGGCCCGTACGCCGGCGGAGCCGTCGGCATTCATGACGACGATGCGCCAGCGTCCGTCGCGTGGCGACCACGCCAGCGTCTGCGTGCCGGAGCCGAGCGACTGCGCGGCCCACACGTGCGTCGCGGTCGGCGGCATGGGCGGCCCGCCTCCGGGCTGCACGTCGAAGTCGGAGGGGCCGGCGTACAGGCGCGTCGCGATCGCGCGTCGAACGCCGCCGAGGTAGGAGTCGACGCCCGACGAGCGGGCGATCCCGACGAAGATCGGACGGTCGCTACGGGTGCGGACGCGGAAGCGGCCGACGACGTCGTTCTCGACACCGCGGAGACCCGAGGTGCCCGCGTGGTAGCTCCCGGAGACGAGGGCGTACGTCTCGGTCGAGAAGCTCCGCGAGCGGGACATCAGATAGCCGCTCGAGTCACGCTGGGTCTGGTCGTACACGAGCGCGGTCACGCCTCCGGCCAGCGCTGCCAGCCCGAGGAGCACGACGAGGATCGCGCCGGCCATCGCCGCGATCCGGCGGGCTCCCCACCGGCGTCCTGCGGCCGCGGTCGCGACCTGCGGATATGTCGCTTGCATGACGATCACCCCTTTTCGGCTGTGCCCGGCCGAGACAGCGCCGCCTGCCCCGCCCGGCTCGCCGGCTCCGCTTCGGACGGCTGCTGGTCGTGTCCGTTCGCCTCGGCAAACCCCTGCCGCCAGCTCGCATGCCTGGGCTGCCAGCCCAGCTCGCGCTTGGCCTTCTCGTTGGAGGCGCCGCGGATCTCGGTCATGAACACCGTCCCGACCTCGCCCGCGAACATCCGTCCGACGAACCGGGGCACGTGCATCGGCTTCCTGGCTCCGAGCAGCTGTGCGAGCGCGGGCAGCCACTCCGCGACCGGGGCCGGATCGTCGTCCACGATGTTGTAGACCCCCGGGCTGCCGCGGTCGACCGCTGCGACCGTCGCCTCGGCGGCATCGGCGATGTGGACGAACGACCAGACCCCGGCCCCGTCGCCGACCACCGGGAACTTGCGCTTGCGCACCAGCTCGAACTGCTCGCCGCCCGCGGAAAGCGACGTCTCCGGCCCGTAGAACGCGCCGTAACGCAGCACGATCCCCTCCGTCCACGTGGCCGCGAGCACCGCCTCCTCCAGATGCCGGAGCGCGGCCATGCTCTCGCGGCCCTCGCGCGGCGGCGAGGAGTCGAGCGGATCCTCCTCGGTCTTGACCGGGCCGCCGGTGCGGGCGTAGGCGCCGTACACCGCGCTCTGCGCCACGAAGCGTCGCACTCCCGCCGCGCGCGCGGCCGAGAGCAGATGATCGGTGCCCTCGATCCGCAGGCGGTTGGTCAGGGCGAAGTCACGATCCATGTGCCGGAGGTCGACCGGCCCGATCGCCGTCAGCTCGTGCACGATCACCTCCGGATTCGCCGCGGCGACTGCCTCCGCGACCCGATCGGCATCGAGCGCGTCCGCGACCACCGGCACGGCGCCAAGCTCGGCGAGGGCTGCCCGCCTCGACTCGCTGTGCGCCATGCCGACGACCTGATGACCCGCGGCCACCAGACGCGGCACCAGTTGCTTGCCCATCACTCCGGTCGCGCCGGCAACGAACACCTTCATGATCAGCTCCTTTCGTCGATTGGCGAGGTGAGGGTTGCGCGCCGGAGCCGCCGGTCGCACCGGCGAATTCACCGGGCTTCCGGCGGGCCCGACCTCGCGAGACGAGGGAACAGCCGGGCAGCGTTCGCCCGTTCGACCGCCTCCCGGTCGGCCTCGGTGAAGCCCGGGAACTGCCGGACTCCGTCGATGGTGAGCGCTGCGCCGATCTCCCGGGCGACGGGGAAATCCGTTCCGAGGAGCAGCTGCCTCACCGGTACCAGCCGCGTCAGTGCGGCGAGCGGCTGCCGGTCGGTCGAGAGCGCGACGTCGTAGTGCAGCGCTGCGAGGAGATCGGCGCTCTGCCGCTGCGCCTCCGCCAGCATCTCTTCGAGCGCCGTCAGGGAGGGAGTCTCGTCTCGCTCGAGCATCGACGAGTAGGCGGCGACGATCGGGCGACGATCGACGATCCGGCTCGAAAGGCTCGAGACGCAGCCGCCGGCGTGGGTGAGGATGAACCGCACGCGCGGGTAGCGCTTGAGCGTGCCGGCGACGACGAGATTCGCAGCCGCTCGCGTCGTCTCGAACGGGAACTCGAGCACCGACGTCTGGATGTCTGCGAGCGGCGAGTCCGCGGCCCGGCCGCCCACCCAGGGCGCGGCCGGATGCACGAGGCATGCGGCTCCTCGTCGGTCGAGCTCCAGATACAGGGGCTCGAGGCGGGCGTCTCCCTGGTAGATCCCCTCGTGATTGGTGAGCAGCCCGACGCCGTCGGCGCCGAGCACGTCCAGCGCGTGCTGCGCTTCGCGAACGGCTGCCTCGACGTCGGGAAGCGGCAAGGCGGCGAAGAACCCGAACCGCCCGTGCCAGCGCTTCGCGAGCTCCTGCCCGAGCTCGTTGATCTCCCGTGCGAGGCGACTGCGCCCTCCGGCAGCGGCCGGAAGCGCGGTGGGAACCGACAGGATCGCCGTGGCGATTCCGAAGCGATCCATGAAGTCGAGCGACTGCTCGGGCGTCCACGTGGCCGCGAGCGGCTCGCCGCCGAGCTGCGTCACGCCGGAGCGCTTCAGCGCGTCGACGAGGACGGGCGGGAACATGTGGTGGTGGGCGTCGATCCGCGGACCGCCGCCTCCGCCGCCCGTGCTGTCCGGAGCCACGCGGCTCAGGCCGCCTGCTCCGCAGGCGCCCGGCGTCCGACCCACCGGCCGATCCACTCGCCGGAGACCTGGCCGGTGACGGCGTTGACGCGGTTGAACGCGTTGATCGCCGCGATCGCGATCACCAGCGCGGCCAGCTGCGGCTCGTCGTAGTGAGCTGCCGCCTCCGCCCAGACGTCGTCGGACACGGCGTCCGCGTGGTCGGCGAGCCGGGTGGCCGCCTCGGCCAGCGCGAGCGCCGCCCGCTCGGCATCGGTGAAGTACGAGGCTTCCCGCCACGCGGCGACCGAGTAGACGCGCTCGTCGGGCTCGCCTGCGTGCCTGAGCTCGCGCGAGTGGATGTCGACGCAGATGCTGCAGCCGTTGATCTGGCTCGCGCGCAACGCGACGAGGTGCAGGGTGACCTCGGGGACGCCGGTCTGCCTGACCGCCCTGTCCAGCCCCTGAAACGCCCGCAGAGCGCCGGGAACGGTGAGCGCGGGGTTGTCGATCCGTGCCTGCATGATCAGTCCTCCGTCGGATTGGTAGTCGGTCTCGGAGCTTCGATCCGAGGCTAGGACGCGAGCCCGGGGCTCGCACCGGCCGAACCGCCGGGTTCTTGCGACCGCTGCCGTCCGCGCGGCGCCGCGGGTCCGGGGGGAGGCCGAGTAGCATGCCCCTTGGTGCTTCTCGGCAGGGATGCGGAACGCGCACGCATCGCCGGCCTGCTGGACGAAGCGCGCGGGGGGCGAAGCGGGGTTCTGGTCCTTCGCGGCGAGCCCGGGGTCGGCAAGTCGGCCCTGCTCGCGGACGCGATCGAGGGTGCCGCGGGGATGACGGTGCTGAGCGGGGGCGGCATCGAGTCGGAGACGCACCTGCCCTACGCGGGTCTCCACCAGATCGTCCGTCCCGTGCTGGCGGGGCTCGACCAGCTGCCGGACCCGCAGGCGCGGGCGCTGCGCGGCGCGCTCGGGCTCGAGGCGGGCGTCGGCGACGAATGGTTCCTCGTCTCGCTCGCCGTGCTCAGCCTCCTCGCCGAGGCCGCCGAGCAGGCTCCGGTCCTCTGCGTCGTCGACGATGCGCACTGGCTCGACGACGCCTCGTCCGAGTCCCTCGCGTTCGCAGCCAGGCGGCTCGAGGCCGAGCGAATCGCCATGCTCTTCGCCGCGCGCGACACTGAGGTCCGCCGCTTCGAAGCGCCGGGGCTGGACGAGCTGTCGCTCTCCGGGCTGGGTGTCGACGCGTCGGCCGGGCTCCTCGACCGGATCGCGGACGTACCGCTCTCGCAGGAAGCGCGCGAGCGCCTGATCGACGGCACCGGCGGGAACCCGCTGGCGCTGATCGAGCTCTCTTCGCGGCTGAGCGAGGCCGAGCTCACCGGGCTGGAGCCGCTGGCCGAGCCCTTGCCCGTCGGTTCGCGCATCGAGGACGCGTTCCTCTCGCGCGTCCGGCGGCTTCCCGAAGCGACGCAGACGATGCTGCTCGTCGCCGCCGCCGAGGACACGGGCGCCACCGCAACGGTGGTGGCGGCGGCGGACCGGCTCGGGGTCGAGCTGAGTGCGCTCGACGAGGCCGAGCGGGCCGACCTCGTCCGCGTGCGGGGGCCGCAGCTCGCCTTTCGCCATCCCCTGATTCGCTCGGCCGTCTACCAGGCGGCTCCGCTGTCGCAACGCCTGGCCGCGCACGAGGCTCTCGCGAGCGTGCTCGTCGCCGACGCGGATCTCGACCGTCGCGCCTGGCATCGGGCGATCGCGTGCGTCGAGCCCGACGTGTCCGTTGCCCGGGAGCTCGAAGAGGCGGCGCAACGGGCTCGGCGGCGGAGCGGCTTCGTCGCCGCCTCGCTCGCGTTCGAGCGCGCGGCCACGCTGACGCCCGGAGAGCGCGACCGGCTGCGGCTGCTCACGGGTGCCGTCGAGGGCGCATGGTTCTCGGGGCGGCTGGGCCGCGCGCTGGCCCTGCTCGAGCGAGCGAGGCCGCTGGCCCACGACGCGGCCGCCCGCGCGGAGATCGATGCCTGGCGGGGGCTGATCGAGCTGAACGCGGGCGTGCCTGCGGACGCGGGCGAGCTGCTGCTCGCGGCGGCCGCCGAGCTGGCAGAGACCGATGCTCGTCGGGCCCTCTACCTGCTCGGGCTCGCCTGCGTCGCCGCGGGTTACTCGGGGAAGGGGCCGACCGTCACCGGGATCGCGGATCGCGCCTCCGACCTCGACGCTGACGACGGCCTCGGCCGCTTCCTCGCCCGGTTCGTGCGGGGCATGGGTGCCTACTTCGGCGGCGACTTCTCCGCCGGCGCCGCCGATCTGCAGGCCGCGCTCGAGCTGGCGGACGAGGCAGATGCGGCGGGGTCGGCAGGCTATCGCGGCATCCTCCTGCTCGCCGGGGGAGCGGGCCTGTTCCTCGGCGACGACGGTGCAGCCGACCTGCTGAACCGCCGCCTTGCCTTCCGGGCGCGCGCGGCGGGGCATCTTCCCCTCTTGACCCAGGCGCTGCCGCGGCTCGCGCTGGCCGAGATCGGAAGCGGCCACTGGGCGGCGGCGGCCGCCGGCCTGAGCGACGGCATCAGGCTCGCGCGCGAGGGCGGTCAGCACCAGGTCCTCGGCCACATGCTCGCCGTCCAGGCGCTGCTCGCGGGGCTCCGGGGGGACGAGCACGAATGCCGCGAGCTGGCGGCGGAAGCCGGCGAGCTCGCTTCGCGGCGGAGCTTCGTGCACGTCGCGCTGACGGCGCAGTGGGCGCTCTTGGCTCTGGAGCTCGGACGCGGGGACGCGGAGGAGGCGCTGGGGCGAGCCCGCGAGATCACCGAGCTGCCGCTTCGTCTGTGGACCGGGCCCGACCGGGTGGAGGCCGCCGTCCGGGCGGACGAGCGCGAGCTCGCGGCTGCCTGGCTCGCGGAGCTGGAGGCCTGGGCCTCCAGCACAGGTCAGCAGTGGGCGATCGCCGCAGCCCTGCGCTGCCGCGGGCTGCTCGCCGGCGAGACCGAGGAGGCCGACCGCGTGTTCGCCTCGGCGCTGGCGGCCTGCAACGAGTCGGTGCGGCCGTTCGAACGCGCTCGGACCGAGCTCGCCTTCGGCGAGTTCCTGCGCCGCACGCGGCGGCGGCGGGAGGCGCGTGAGCACCTGGGCGCGGCGCTGCACGGATTCGACTCCCTCGGCGCCGCGGCCTGGGCGGAACGCGCGCGTGTCGAGCTGCGCGCCAGCGGCCAGACGGCGCGCCGCCGCGAGCCCAGCACCAGGGACGACCTGACGGCCCAGGAGCTGCAGATCGCCCGCCTCGTCGCCGAGGGGCTGAGCAACCGCGACGTCGCCGCCCAGCTCTTCCTCAGTCCACGAACGATCGACTTCCACCTCCGCAACGTGTTCCGCAAGCTGGGGATCAGCTCGCGGATGCAGCTCGTCCAGCTCGAGTTGGCCCGGGCGGACGCGGTCGCGGAGGCCGAGCCGGCGGCTGCGCCGGCGCGAGCCTAGTCAACCCGCACGCGGGCGCAGCCGGATCGATCCGGCGATTTCGCCGGTGCCAGCGCAGAGCCGCGTCTCTAGCGTCGAGGGCGATGAACCGGAGCCCGATGGCCCAGACGGAAAGGGGGCGGTGATGACTCGGAAGTGGTGGGCGCTGCTGACGGTGTGCCTGGGGATGGTGATGCTGCTCGTCGACATCACGATCGTGAACGTGGCGTTGCCGAGCATCGCCGCGGATCTCGACGCGTCGTTCAGCGACCTGCAATGGACGATCGACGCATACGCGCTGTCCCTGGCGGCGTTCATGCTCGTCGCAGGGTCGCTCGGCGACCTCCTCGGCCACCGGCGCGTCTTCGGCCTCGGCCTGAGCGTCTTCACGATCTCGTCCCTGCTCTGCGGACTCGCGCCGGACGCGCTCTTCCTCGTCCTCAGCCGCGCGGCGCAAGGCGTCGGCGGGGCCGCGATGTTCGCCGCGTCCCTCGCGCTGCTGGCGAGCGAGTTCAGGGGCCGTGAGCGTGGGATGGCGCTGGGGATCTGGGGAGCGACGGCGGGCGCATCCGTCGCAGTCGGGCCGCTGATCGGCGGCGCGCTCACCTCCGGCATCAGCTGGCGCTGGGTGTTCTTCGTCAACGTCCCGATCGGCGCTTTGACCCTCGCCTTCTTGGTCGCGAAGGTCGCGGAGACTCGCCGGCGTCACGCCGCGCCCGACTGGGCAGGCGCCGTCACGTTCGCCTGCGGCCTGTTCGCCCTGGTCTTCGCGCTCATCCGCGGCAACCCGGACGGCTGGACGAGCACCAAGGTGGTGGCCTCCTTCGCCGCCGGAGGCATCCTGCTCGCGCTGTTCGTCGTGATCGAGCTCACGCGACGGGAACCGATGCTCGAGCTCGGCCTCTTCGGCAACCCGACCTTCCTCGGCGCCTCGCTCGCAGCCGTCGCGCTGAGCGCGTCCCTCTACTCGGTGCTGCTCTACATCACCCTCTACCTCCAGGACATCCTCGGCTACTCCGCGTTCCAGGCCGGCCTGCGGTTCCTCCCGCTGACCCTCCTCGTCCTGCTCGCCGCGCCGATCGCGGGACGGCTCTCCTCGCACGTCCCCCTGCGGCTCCTGCTCGGCGCCGGCCTGACGCTCACGGGCATCGGGCTGGCGCTGATGACGCGCGTCGACGCGAGCTCCGGGTGGACGGTGCTGCTCGCCGGCTTCGTCGTCGCGGGGAGCGGTTCCGGGCTCACGAACCCGCCGCGCGCCTCCGCCGCGATCGGCTCGGTGCCCGACGAGAAGGCCGGCGTCGGCTCCGGCGTCAACAACACCGCCCTCCAGGTCGGGCTCGCGGCCGGAATCGCGGCGTTCGGCGCCGTGTTCCAGAGTCGCGTGCACGCCGTCCTCGGAGAGCACCTGGCGCAGGCCGCGCCGCAGCTGGGGGAGCGCAGCCACCGGATCGTGGAGCAGGCGACCAGCGGCAACGCCGGCTCGGCGATCGACTCGCTGCCGCCCGCGCTGCGCGGGCCGGTCGTCGACGCGCTGCACGTCGCGTTCGTCAGCGGCTTCGACCGCATCCTCTGGATCGCAGCTGCCCTCAGCTTCGCCGGTGCCGTCGTCAGTCTGCTGCTCGTCCGGCAACGAGACCTCGAGCCTCGAACCGACCCGGCTCAGGTGCAGCGGCTCCGGCCGAACCTGGAGGTCCGGCCATGAGCGCCGTGATCGTCTACGCCGCGGCGGCGGCGATCGCCTACGCCGCGCTCGCGGCGATCGTCTGCGCGGCGATCTTCGCGATCGGCGAGGGCGACCCGGTCGCAGACGTGCAGCGCTACCGCGAGCTCACGGAAGCCGCCCATCGCCTGATTCCGCCGGGGCCGGCGCTCAGCGACCCCGAAGGCGAGACGAGTGCCGCCATCGGGCGCTTCCTGGCCGAGAAGGAGCAGGCCCGGCACGAGCTGTGGGCGTCGAGCTCCAGCCGGACGCGTGGCGCCGCGGACCGAAACCGAGATCCTGACGTCGACGTCGTTGCCGAAGACGATCGTCACCGGGTACGCGCGCCGCTGGAGGGTGGGCTCGTCACGTTTCCCCATTGACCGAGGGTCTGCCCGGCTCGGAGTTGACCGAGCCCAAATCGATCATCGATAATCGTCGTCCCGAACGGGAGGAGGCGATGGTGGCGACGGAGGCGAAAGCACTCGCGACGTTCTACGGCGACGACGCCTTTCCGGTCGAGTGGGAACCCGGGGAGCGGGAGCTCCTGTGGGTCCGCGACGACCTCCATTGCCCGAACCCGCTCTCGCCGCTCTTCTTCGACCTCGGCGGCTGGTGGCTGACCTGCGACCACATGTTCCGCCGCTTCGCGACGCCGTTCGCCTGCGACTGGGTCGCGAAGAGCGTCAACGGCTACCTGTACACGGCCGCGATCCCCGCCGACCCGTCGGTGCGAGCCGAGGCGAACGAGTACGAGGCGCGGTATGTCCCGCGCGTCCCTGCCGATCCCGAGTACGGGTCGAAGATGGGCGCGTACCTGGGCGCCGTCCTGCCGCACTACGCCGCCAACTTCCTCGACTGGTGGCGCGATCGGCTCCGCCCGGAGATCGAGCGCAACTTCGCGTACCTCGACGGCTACGACATGGACTCGGCGTCGCTGGTCGAGCTGGCCGTCCTGCTCGAGGACGCGATCGACGTCCACGACCGGCACTGGAAGATCCACTGGATGCTGAACTTCGCCCAGTTCTCGGCGACGATTGCGCTGAACGGGACGTTGGAGCAGGTGCGCGGCGCCGCCGACCCGGCGCTGCTCGGCCGGCTGCAGAGCTCCCTGGAAGACCGCAACTGGGACTCGATCGAGGCGCTCTGGCGGATGAAGGAGGAGATCAAGCAGGACGAGGAGCTGCGCTCGGCGTTCGCCGGGGAGACGGCCGACGAGGTGCTCCGGGGGCTCGACGCGACGGAGCGCGGGAGCCGGTTCCGGCGTGAGCGGATCCAGGCCTACCAGCGCGAGTTCGGCTACAAGTCCATCTGGTCGCACGAGCTCTCGTTCCCGACGTGGCGAGAGAACCCGGCGCCCATCGTGGAGGCAGTGCGCGGCTACCTCGAGTCGGACTACGACTATCCGGCGGCGATCGCCGCCGTCCGCGCCGACCTCGAAGCGGCCACCGCAGAGGCGGTCGAGGGGCTGGAGGGCGAGGCGGGCGAGCAGCTTCGACAGGCGCTCGACCTGTCGCTGAAGATGAACCCGCTGACGCCCGACCACCACTTCTACATCGATCAGGGCACGAACGCGCGGCTGCGGCTGGTCGCGATCGCGATCGGCCGGAAGCTCGTGCAGGCAGGAGCGCTCGGCGATGCCGAGGACGTCGTCTACCTCCGGTACAACGAGCTCCGCCTGCTGACCGCCGATCCGGAGGCGTTCGACGCGCGCTCGCTCGTCTCCGAACGGCGCGACGCGCGCGAGCGGCAGGCCGAGATCCGGCCGCCCGACTGGATCGGAACGGCAACGGAGGAGGCGCTCGCCTTTCCCTACCTGACGCTGTGGGGGTTCCCGGAGAAGTTCCATCGGCAGGCGCCGGAGCGCGTCGACGAGGTGCACGGTCTCGGCGCCTCCCCGGGCGTCGTCGAGGGATCGGCGCGCAAGGTCTCGTCGCTCGACGAGTTCGACAAGGTGCGGGAGGGCGAGGTGCTCGTCTGCGAGATGACGAATCCGGCGTGGGTCGTGCTGTTCACGAAGATCGCGGGTCTCGTCACCGATGCAGGCGGCGTGGCCTCGCACCCGGCGGTCGTGGCGCGCGAGTTCTCGATCCCCGCGGTCGTGGGCACGTCGATCGCGACCGAGCGGATCGAGACGGGCGACCGCGTCCGGGTCAACGGGACGAGCGGGACCGTCGAGGTGCTCCGCTAGCCGGGGCCGGTCGGGTGGGCACCTCCGTCACGCGGGTCGTCCTGCGCGAGCAGGTCAAGGAGCTGATCCTCGAGCGGATCCTCAGCGGCGCCTACGAGCCTGGCGAGCGCCTGGTCGAGACGAGGATCGCGAGCGAGCTCGGGACCAGCCAGGCGCCGGTGCGCGAGGCGCTGCGGGACCTCGAGCTGCTTCGCTTCGTGGAGTCGGAGCCGTTCCGCGGCGCGCGCGTCCGCGCGGTCTCGCAGGAGGAGCTCGTCGAGATCTACCCGGTGCGGGCGGCGCTCGAGGAGGTCGCCGCGCGCGAGGCCGTGAGGCGCCTCGACGGCGACGTCGACGCGCTCGAGGCCGAGGTCGAGGCGATGCACAGGGCGGCGGACGCGAACGACCTGCACGCCCAGGTCGAGCACGACGTCGCGTTTCACCGGCTGATCGTGGAGGCGTCCGGCAACCAGGTGCTGCTCGAGACATGGCTGGCGCTGCGGATCGAGGCGCGCACGATCATCACCGCTGTCCGCACCGGCCTCGACGGGCACGCGATCGCCGAGCTTCACCGGCCGGTGCTCGACGCCTTCCGCAGGCGGGACGCCGAGCTCGCCGCAACGACTCTCCGCCGTCACCTCGAGCACTTCGGGGAAATGCTGAAAGGAGCCGATAGCCCATGACCCGCCTCGTCGACCTGTCGATGCCGGTCCACGCCGACATGCTCACCTTCCCGCGTGTCCCGGCTCCGGCCCTGCTCCTGTACGAGAGCTGGACCGACTTCGCGGAGCGGATCGGCGCGGCGCAGTACGGGGCGACGTCGCTGACGGCGAGCTACCTCGTGATCCAGAACGACCACGTCGGCACGCACGTCGACGCCGTCAAGCACATCCGCGGCGCGGACGCGCCGGGCGTCGAGGGGATCCCGCTCGAGTACTGCTTCTCGGACGGAGTCCGGCTCGACTTCCGGCACAAGGAGAAGGGGACGCGCATCTTCCCGGACGAGATCGACGAGGCGCTCGACAAGATCGGCTACGAGCTGAAGGAGCGGGACATCGTCCTCATCCACACCGGGGCCGGCGCGTACAACACGGAGGAGCGGTACAAGACCGACTTCCCCGGCATGACGGCCGAGGCGACGCGACACCTGATCTCGAAGGGCGTGCGCATGATGGGCTGCGACGCGATCACCTTCGATCCGCCGGTCTGGGCGATGTTCGAGCAGAAGCACTTCTGGGAGGCGCACCTGGTGATGAACGAGGAGGACTACTGGCACCTCGAGAACCTGACGAACCTGGATCAGCTGCCGGCGAGCGGATTCAAGCTCGTGGTCTTGCCTGTGAAGTGGATCGGCACCACGGCCGCCCCGGTGCGGGCCGTCGCCATACTGGACGACTGAGCCTCGATGAGCGACGTGCTCGTATCGTTCCGTGACGAGCGGTGCCTCGACGTCGCCATCGCCGGCGGGAAGGGCGCGAGTCTCGCCGCGATGACGGCCGCCGGACTGCCCGTGCCCCCGGGGTTCGCCGTTCCTGCGTACGCGCTCGAGCAGAGCGTCGACCGCGAGCGGCTGCTCGCGGCGGTGCACGCCCGCGACCAGGAGGCGGCGACGGCGGTGGTGCGCGAGGCCGAGCCGCCGCGGGCGGAGCTGGACGGGGCCTACGCGGAGATCGGCCGCGGTGCGGTCGCCGTGCGCTCGTCGGCCTGTGCCGAAGACTCGGAGGCGGCCAGCTACGCGGGCCAGCAGGAGACGTACCTGAACGTCGAGGGCGTCGAGGCCGTCGCCGCCCGCGTGGTCGACTGCTGGGCGTCCTTCTTCAGCGAGCGCGCGATCTTCTACCGCGCTCAGAAGGGCTCCCTCGACGACCTCCGGATGGCGGTCGTCGTCCAGCGGATGGTCGACCCCGAGAAGTCGGGCGTCGTCTTCACGGTCGATCCGGTGCAGCGCCGGCGCGACAGGATGCTCGTCGAGGCGGTGTTCGGGCTCGGCGAGCAGGCCGTCTCGGGCCACGTCACGCCCGACCACTACGTCGTCGACCGCGCCGGCGCGGTCGTGCGCGAGCGGCTCGTCCACGGCGGCGTGCTCTCCGAGGAAGAGCTCGTGCGGCTGGTCGCGATCGGCGGTCAGCTCGAGGAGCGCTTCGGCGGCCCCCAGGACATCGAGTGGGCGATCGCCGGGGGCGAGCTGTACCTGCTGCAGTCGCGTCCGGTGACGACGCTGTGACCGCGCTGGAGGAGCGGGCTCAGGCGTGGATCGAGCCGTACTGGAACGCCGAGCACCTGCGGCGCACGCGCGACTGGCTGCTGGAGCTCGATCCCGCCGCCGGGGAGCCTGCGCGGCTCGCCGCCCTCACGCACGACATGGAGCGCCACTTCCCGGACGGGCCGATCCAGGATCTCGCGCTCTGGCCCGAGGAGGAGGCAGAGGTGGAGTACCGGCGGCTCCACGCCGACCGCTCCGCCTCCATCGTCGGCGACTGGCTGCGTGGGGAGGAGGCGGACGAAGCGCTGGTGGCGACGGTGGAGCGGCTTGTCGCCGCGCACGAGACCGGCGGCGCGCCGGACGAGGATCTGATCCAGGCCGCCGACTCCCTCTCGTTCCTCGAGGTCAACCCCTGGGTGCTCGCCGGCTGGTACACGAACGGCCGGGCGAGCCGCGAGCGCGCGAAGGCCCAGGCGCGCTGGATGTTCGAGCGGATCCGCCTGCCGCGGGCGCGGGAGCTGGCCGAGCCGCTCTGCAAGGAGGCGATCGCCGCTGTCGACCGAGCCTAGGTGGCTTGCGCCGCGCTCGCTCGAGGAGGCGTTGGCGCTGAAGGCCGAGCACGGCGAGGCCGCGACCGTCGTCGCCGGGGGCACGTTCGTCGGGATCATGGTCAACCAGCGGCTGATGGCGCCGGCGGCGTTCCTCAGCCTGCGGGACGTGCCCGGGCTCGCCTACGTGCGCGCGAACGAGGAGCTGCGGCTCGGCGCGATGACGACCCATCGCACCGTCGAGCTCTCGCCCGAGGTTTGCGAGGGCTGGCCGGCGCTCGCCTCGGCCTTCGCGGTCGTCGCGAGCCCGCGCGTGCGCAACCAGGCGACGGTCGGAGGTGTGCTCGCGGACGCAGACCACGCGTCCGACCCGCCCTCGATGCTGCTCGCGCTCGGCGCCCGGGCAGTCGCGCGCAGCGTCCGGGGCGAGCGCGAGATCCCGATCGAGGATCTGATCCTGGACTTCTACTCGACCTCGCTCGAGCACGACGAGCTGCTGGTCGAGGTGCGAGTCCCCGGTGGTCCGCACGGTGCCGTCTACCGCAAGTTCCGGTCGCGCTCGCACGAGGACCGGCCCGCCGTCGGCGTCGCCGCATGCCGGCGGCAAGGCGAGCTGCGGGTCGTCGTGGGGGCCGTCGCGGGCCGTCCGCAGTGGTTCCCGGCGCTGTGCGACCCTTCGCGCGACCCGGCGGAGGTCGGCCGGGCCTACGCCGACGCCGTCGAGCCGATCTCGGACGTCAGCGGGTCGGCTTCCTACCGTCGGCGTGTGATCGCCGTCGAGGTGCGGCGGGCGCTGGTGGACCTGGCATGACCGACCCGCGCGTGACGGGCCGAGCGAGGTACGCCGAGGACCTCGAGGCCGAGGGGATGCTGCACGCGCGCATCGTCCGGTCGCCGTACCCGCACGCGCGGGTGACGGGCCTGGACGCGTCGCAGGTGCCGGAGGGCTGCGTCGTGCTGCTTCCGGAGGACGTGCGCGACCTCGGCCGGTACGGCGTGCAGATCCGCGACCAGTCCGTGCTCGCCGGGCGGCCGCGCCATGTCGGCGACCCGGTTGCGGCGGTCGCCGCCGGGTCGGCGCGCGCTGCCGAAGAGGCGGCCGCGTCGCTCTTCGTCGACTACGAGGAGCTGCCGGCGGTGCCGGATGTGCTCCAGGCCGTGCAACCCGGGGCACCGCTCGTCCACGAGGGCCACGAGCTCGCCTCGACGGGCGCGGCGTACTTCGGCCTCCGCCCGCAGCAGGGCACGAACGTGTGCCACCGGTTCCGGATCCGCGACGGCGACGTCGCCGGCGGCTTCGAGCAGGCCGAGGCCGTCGTCGACGAGACCTTCCGGGTCGCGGGCGCGCACCACGCCGCGATGGAGCCGCACGCCTGCCTCGCACGCTGGGAGCAGGGGCGGCTCGAGGTGCAGACGGGGACGCAGACGCCTTTCAACCTGCGGGAGGAGCTCGCCGGGATCTTCGGGCTCGAGCCCGAGCGCGTGCGCGTGGTCTGCCGGCCGATGGGCGGGTCGTTCGGAGCGAAGACCTTCCTGCGCACCGAGGCGATTGCGGCGGCGCTCGCACGGAAGGCCGGGCGGCCGGTGAAGCTCGTGCTGCCGCGCGACGAGGAGTGGCAGACGCTGAACCGGCACCCGGCGGTCGTGCGCGTGAAGCTCGGTGCGCGTGCGGACGGGACGTTCACGGCGGCGCAGATCGAGTGCTACGCGGACACCGGCGCCTACGCCGACTCCGGGCCGGGGGTCGCGCAGAAGATGGGCTTCGCCGCGCCCGGCCCGTACCGGATCCCGAACGTCGCGGTCGACGCGTACTGCGTCTACACGAACCTGCCTCCGAACGGCGCCTTCCGCGGCTACGGCCAGATGCAGTCGACGTGGGCGCGCGAGCGGGCGGTCGACCTGCTCGCCGACCGCCTCGGGCTCGACCCGCTCGAGCTGCGCCTGAAGAACCTGCTCCGCGAGGGCGACCGCTACTGCACCGGCGAGCCGATGCACGACGTCCACTACGCCGAGTGCCTGGAGCGCGCCGCCGAGGCGATCGGCTGGCGCGACGACCGGCGCGGGAAGGGGCTGAGCGTGATCCTCAAGGGAATGCAGACCCCGAGTCGGGCGGCGATCGCGGTGGAGGCGGGCGACGACGGCACCTACGTCCTGCGCTGTGCGACCGCCGAGATGGGCCAGGGCGCGATCCACGCGATCACGCTGCTCGCCGCGGAGTTGCTCGGCGTGGAGCCGGACCGCGTCCGGTTCCCGGCCCCGGACACGGACGTCGTCCCGTTCGACACCCGAACGACCTCGTCGCGCTCGACCTACATGATGGGCCGCGCCCTGGAGGCAGCCGTGCGCGACCTGCAGGCCAATGGCGGCCGCCGCGGCTTCGGAGAGGTCGCCAACGCGGGCGGCCTCGACCCGGACACCGGGCAAGGCGTCGCCTCGACCCACTGGCATCAGGCGGCGGCCGGCGCGGAGGTGCGCGTCGACGAGGAGACCGGGAAGCTCGAGGTCGTCCGGCTGCACACCGCGGTCTATGCCGGCCGAGTCGTGAACCGGCCCGGCGCCGAGCTGCAGAACGAGGGCTCGATGATCATGGGGCTCGGCTCGGCGCTGTTCGAAGAGGTCGTCTTCCGCGACGGCCAGGTCGTGAACCCGAACCTGTCCGACTACGCGATCCCGTCCTTCGCCGACCTCCCGGAGCGCATGACGCACGAGCTGCTCGAGGGCGAGAGCGGCGAGATCCACGGGCTCGGCGAGACCGCGCTCCCACCGGTGCCGCCCGCGATCGGAAACGCGGTCGCCTCCCTCGGGCTCGAGCTCTTCGACCTACCGATGACGCCCGAACGCGTGACGGAGGCGATCGAGCGGCGGGTGGGGGTGAAGGCGTGAACCTGCGCTTCAGACTCAACGGCGAGGCGGTCGAGGTCGAGGCGCGAACGGACGAGATGCTGCACGACGTCCTCAACCGGCTCGGCTGCGTCAGCGTGCGCGAGACCTGCGGGATCGGTGTCTGCGGCGCGTGCACCGTGCTGCTCGAGGGCGAGGCGGTTTCGGGCTGCCTGCTGCTCGCGCCGCTCGCCGAAGGCCGCGAGGTGACGACGGTCGAAGGGCTCGGCGGCGACGACCCGGTTCAAACCGCGTTCGCGGAAGTGCACGCGTTCCAGTGCGGCTACTGCACGCCGGGGATGGTGCTCGCTGCCGCGAGGCTGCTCGAGGAGAACCCGAGTCCGGCGGAGGAGGAGATCAGGCTCGGCCTGGCCGGCAATCTCTGCCGGTGCGGGTCGTACGTCAAGATCGTGGAGGCCGTGCGGCTGGCGGCGCGGCGAAAGGAGGGAGCATGGACGAGCTGAGCCGCTTCCGGCTCGACGGGCGCACAGCGCTCGTCTCCGGAGGGTCCGGAGGAATCGGTGTCCGCCTCTGCGGTGCGCTCGCCGCCGTCGGCGCGAACGTCGCCGTCGTCGGGCGCGACGAGTCGCGTCTGCAGGCGGCGCGCGAGGCGGTGGAGGCCGCTGGAGGCGAGGCGCTCCTGATCGCCGCCGACGTGACGAAGGAGACGGAGGCGGAGAGGCTCGTCGAGGAGGCCGTGGGCCGGTTCGGCCGCCTCGACGTGCTGATCAATGCGGTCGGCGGCGGAGCCGGCGCCGCGCTGCACGACGCCCAGGAGTACCCGGTCGACGACTGGAACTGGATCATGGACCTGAACCTGACCTCGCAGTTCCTCGTCTCGCGGGCGGCGGCGCGGGCGATGATCGCAGCCGGCAACGGCGGGCGGATCCTCAACATCTCCTCGGTGCGAGGGCAGCTCGGCGTCCGGCTCGGCTACTCGGCGTACGTCGCGGCCAAGGGCGCGATGAACGCGCTCACGCGCCAGCATGCAACCGAGTGGGCGAAGCACGGGATCACCGTCAACGCGATCTCGCCGACCTTCGTCCGCACGCCGCAGGTCGAGAGCCTGCTCGCCGACGACGCGTTTCGCGAGGGGCTCCTCGCGCGGATCCCGCTCGGGCGGATCGCGGATCCGGACGACCTCGTCGGGGCGGCGCTGTTCTTCAGCTCGGACGCGTCGTCGTTCGTGACCGGGCAGGTGCTCACCCTGGACGGCGGCCTGACAGCGACCCAGTAGGCGTCACCGCACCCTCGTAGGCGCGGCGGCGCAAGAGCCGCCGCTCGAGCCGTGCCGTCCCGCCGTGCCACAGGCCCATCAGGCCGCCCGGGGAGGCGATCACGACGACGAGGAAGACGAGGCCGAGCCAGGTCGGGTAGCGCTCCGAGCCCAGCGACTTCTGCAGGAAGCCCGGTAGGTGCGCTGCCCACGGCTGGGTGTACTCGGCGAGCACCGCGTAGAGCAGCGCGCCGATCCAGGCCCCCTCCAGGTGGGCGAGCCCGCCGACGACGGCGACCGACAGGACGATGATCGTCTGGTTGACGTCGATCGACGACGGCGAGATCTGCAGGTTGAAGAAGACGGAGAGGATCCCGGCGAGCGAGGCGATCAGCGCGCCCACGCCGAACGCGACCGTTCGCAGGAGGACGACGCCGAAGCCCAGCGAGCCCATCCGCACGGGCTCGTCGCGCACCCCCTGGAGCGCCAGCCCGAACGGCGTGCGGCCGAGGTACCGGATCGCCAGGTAGACGAGCGCGGAGACGAGCAGCGCGGCGTAGTAGAGCCGCCGCGGGTGCGTGATCGTGTCGCCGCCGACGAGGGCCGGGGCGCGGTCGAGGTGCAGCCCCGTCTGACCGGAGAACTGCTCCACCTGCAGGTAGAAGAGGAAGGTGATCACGCCGATCGCGAGCGTCAGCACCAGGAAGTAGATGCCGGTCGTCCGGCTCGCCAGGAAGCCGATGCCGAAGCCGAGCAGGACCGCGGTCGCGATGCCCGCGAGGATCGCCGGCCACTGCGAGACGCCGAGCTTCACGACGAGATCGGCGTACGTGAAGCCCGCAATGCCGTAGATCGCGACCTGGGCGAGCGACACCATGCCGGCGTAGCTCGCCAGGAAGACGACGCTCGCCGCCGCGATCCCCGTCCAGAGCGCGCGGATTCCGACCTGGCTGAGGTTGAAGTCGGAGACCGCGTTCAGCGTCGGGGCCAGGACGAGGAAGACGACGATCCCGAGCGCAACCGTCCTGTTGATCCACTTCGCGGGCTCGGCCTCGACGCGGCGGCGGAGCCGCGCGATCACTCGGGCCTCCCGAAGAGACCGAACGGGCGCACGGCGAGCACGACCACGAGCAGGACGAACGTGAGCAGGATCGAGTAGTTGCTCTGGCTCCCGGGCAGGTACTGCGGTGCCCAGGTCTCGAGGAGGCCGAGGGCGAGCGCGCCGATCGCCGCGCCGCCGAGGCTCCCCATCCCGCCGATGATCACGACGACGAGCGCCTTGAGCAGGAAGTCGGCGTCCTCCCCGGGCGCGATCACGAGGAATGCGCCGGCCAGCGAGCCGCCCAGCCCGGCCAGCGCGGAGCCGAGGAAGAACGAGGTGGCGTTGATCACCCCGACGTTCACGCCCGAGGCCGAGGCGATCGCCCGGTCGTCGACGCCGGCGCGAACCATGATCCCGAACTTCGTCCGCCGGATCAGCAGCGCCAGCGCCAACGCGACGCCGATCGCGATCGCCAGGACGACGAGCCGGAACCACGGGAACGTCAGGCACGTGCCGCCGAAGATCCCGCCGCTCGTGCAGAAGATCCCGAAATCGACGTTTCCGTTGATCGCGCTCGGCGGCTCGACGTAGTGCTGGGCGCCGCCGAAGTAGGCGAGCATCTGGTCGGCGAAGATGAACGAGATCGCGATCGTGATCAGCGCCTGGCGCAGCTCCTGGCCCTCGTTCCAGCGCAGGAAGACCTGGTACATCGCGAGGCCGACGAGCCCGACGCCGATCGACGAGACGATCACGGCCGGGAGCCAGCCGATCACGTGGTGCTTCTGGAACTCGAATGCCAGGTAGGCGCCGAGCAGGTACAGCGAGCCGTGCGCCATGTTCACGATGCGCATCAGGCCGAAGATCAGCGTGAAGCCGCTCGCGATCACGAAGTACAGCCCGGCGAGCGTCAGCCCGGCGAGCGTCACTCGCATCCAGTCGGGCACTCCGCCCTCGACGCCGAAACCGTCGCCGAACGCCTTGTAGGCGACCCAGCCGAGCCCGAGCAGCAGCACCGCGAGGGAAAGAACGCCGGTACCGATCCGTCGCCGGAGCCCGAGCCGGGCGACCGCCGCGCGCATCAGGTCTCCCGGCCCGGGCTAGAATCGCCCGCGTGATTCGCGCGGTCGCGGTCGTCGTCGCCGTGCTCGCCGCAGTTGCGCTCGCCGGGTGCGGCGGCGGCTCCCGACTGACGAAGAGCGAGTACGAGCAGCGCGTGACCGGGATCTACCGCACGCTGGGCGTGAGCTTCCGCCGCGCCGGTACCGGCGCTCCCGGGCTGCGCCGGATGAAGTCCGCGCTCGACCGGGCGGCCGACGGGCTCGACGCGCTCGAGCCCCCGCGTGACGCCGCGTCGGACCAGCGGCGGCTGGTCGAGTCGACCCGCGACTACGCGACGCAGGTCGACCTCGTCCGCGCCAGCGTCGACTTCGGCGACCCGGTGACGGTCGCGTCGCACCTGCGGGAGGTTACGGCGCCGCTCGCGATCCGACGCGTGCTCCGCGACCTCCGTGCGAAGGGCTACCGGATCCCCGTGACCGTGCGCGCCGTCCGCTAGGGGCGCTGGGCCCCGGGCGATCCTCCGCCCGGGGCGCAGCTCCTGGTACATGCCTATTTCGCCCAGGGTGGAGCGTTGCCGTGCGTGCACGCTGGGCTGTTGCGGCCCACGGTCGGCGTGGACGGGCCGAAATGCCCGCCGAACGTCTGGTCGACGGCGTGGACGTCCTTCAGCGTCTTGAACCCGCCGCCCTTCGTCACCTGGACGACGAAGTTGTCGGCGATCGCGTTCCGGTTCTTGTCCAGCTTGACCGGCCCGTGTTCCGAGCTCCACGAGACCTTCGCCAGCGCGGAGCGGAACTTCTTGCCGCCGTCCGAGATGTCGCCGTTCACCTTCTTCAGGCCGAGCACGATCCCCGTCATCTCGTCGTAGTAGCCCGCGGTGAAGAGGCTGTTCGGCGAGACCTTCGGGTAGTAGCGCTTGATCGCGTTGGCGTACTTCAGCCACGCCGCGCTCTTCGAGTCCGGCGGGATCGGCTCGCCCGCGACCACTCCGGTCAGTCGGTCGCCGAGCGCCGAGATCGCCGTCGGGTCGATGGTCACCGAGCCGCCCACCATCTTGTTCGAGACGTTGCCGGCGAGGCCCTGGAAGTCCTTCACGAACGCGACCGTGCCGGTCCCGCCGACGGCCATCATGAACCCGTCGACGCCGGTGCGGGGGATCTGGGTGATGAAGCCGGAGTAGTCCTTCGTCCCCAGCGGAGGCCAGATCCGCTTGGTGATGTTGCCGCCGAGGGAGCAGAACTCGGCGACGAACCCGGCCGCCTGCGTGTACGGGAACGAGTAGTCGTCGCCGATCACGACCGCGTTCTTCCACTTCAGCGTCTTGAAGGCGTAGGTGCCGAGGCCGGCCATCCACTGCGCACCGTCGGTGGAGAAGCGGAAGAAGTTCGGCGAGCGGACGTGCAGGGTCGTGTCCTGCGCGGCCGACACGCCGTTGACGAACGTCGTCTTCGGCTGCTTCTTCGAGTAGTTGGCGATCGCGATCCCCTCGTCGCCCGAGAGCGGTCCGAGCAGGATGTCGACCTTGGCCTGCTCGACCAGTCGCCGGGCCTCCTTCAGCGCGACGTCCGGCTGTGCGTTCGAGCAGCCGTACACCAGCCTGATGGGGTGCCCACCGACACGGGCCCCGGCGACCGTGCTGGTCGCCGACGTTCCCGCCGGCTTGCCGCCGGCGAGCTGGATCAGGGCAGTCTTCGCGCCTGCCGTCGACTCCGGGTAGAACGGGGCGAACGGCCCCTGACACGTCGAGAGGATGCCGATCTTGATGGGAGTCGGCCCCGCGGCGAGCGTGCCGCTCGCGAGCACCGCCCCTACGCACGCTGCGGTCACGACCAGGCCGATCGCCGAAGCATGTCTCCGGCGGAGCCGGCGCGGCTGCCGCAGTAGCTTTCTGCTCATGCCCTCCTCCTGTTCGAACGGCGGAGCGGCGGCTATCTTCTCGCACTCGCGACGTCAAATCAACAATCGATTATCGGTCCCGTCCGGCCGTGGAGTATGCTCGGCGCCCCCGGCCAGAGGAGGAAAACCGACGTGAGCGAGTACCCTCACCTCTTCTCCGAGTGGCGCATCCGCAACACGGCGATCAAGAACCGCGTCGTGTTCCCGCCCACCTGCCCGACCTGGGTCTCGGATCCGTGGAACGGGGTCTTCACCGAGATGGCGACCTCCTACTACGAGGAGCGGGCCCGCGGCGGCACCGGGCTGATCATCATCGGCGCCGCGCACGTCCACCCGAGCTCGCTGATGGCGCCGCTCCTGATGCCGCAGCTCTGGGACGATCGCAACGTCGAGCCGCTCGGCAGGATCGCCGACGCGGTGCACCGGCACGGCTGCAAGCTCGCGATCCAGCTGTGGCACTCGGGCGTGCGCGGCTTCCCGACGTACAAGCAGGCGGCGGGGTACGACATCGACGCAACCTGGTACACGCTCTCGCCGAGCCAGGTGCCGCTCGGCGAGTTCCCGGGCGCGTCGACGCCGAAGGAGCTGACCGAGGAGGAGATCCAGGAGATCCTCGACGCGTACGCCTCCGCTGGCCGGCGCGCGATCGAGGCGGGGCTCGACGGCGTCGAGCTCCACCTGAGTCACGGCTACCTGCCGTGGCAGTTCCTCTCTCCGTTCTACAACCAGCGCACCGACGCGTGGGGCGGCTCGTACGAGAACCGGCTGCGCTTCCCGGTCGAGGCGCTGACGCGCATCCGCAGCGCGATCGGGGACGAGGCGTTCCTCGGTTACCGGATCAACTCGACGTCGTTCTGGCCCGGCGACCTCGAGCTCGAGGACGTCAAGCGGATCGTTCCGGATCTCGAGCAGCGTGCCGACGTCGACTACGTCGACGTCTCGGCGGGCGTGCACCACGCGTACATCCACACGCCGATGGAGTTCGAGCCCGGCTGGGAGAAGGAGTACGCCAAGTCGATCCGGGAGGTCTCGTCGAAGCCCGTGTTGCTCGTCGGCCGGATCACGACGCCGGATGTCGCCGAGCAGCTGCTCGCCGAGGGGCACGGCGACGCGATCTGCCTCGCACGCCAGCTCTTTGCCGACCCGGACTGGGTGACGAAGGCCGCGGAGGGTCGCGCGGACGACATCCGCCGGTGCGTCGCCGCGAACTACTGCTGGAAGAGCGTCAGCCGCGGAGGCCGCGTCCAATGCATCTACAACCCCGAGATCGGCCGCGAGTCCGTCTGGGGGAAGGGGACGTTGCAGCGCGTGAGCGACCCCGGGAAGGTGCTGGTAGTCGGCGCCGGCCCGGCCGGCCTCGAGTTCGCAAGGGTCGCTGCAGCACGCGGACACGAGCTCGTCGTCCTCGAGCGCGAGGCAGAGGTCGGCGGCCACGTACGGCTCGAGTCGCTGCTGCCGACGCGCTCGGAGTTCGGCTTGATCGCGACGTGGCTCGCGGACCAGGCCCGGAAGAACGGCGCGGAGATCCGCACGTCCTCGCCCGTCACGGCCGAGAGCCTGGACGAGGTCCTGGCGGCGGAGCGCCCCGACCGCGTCGTCGTCGCCACCGGCTCGTCGGTCTGCCGGGACGGCTTCCAGGGCTGGACGGGGAAGCCGATCCCCGGCTGGGAGACCGGAAACTGCGTCGGCTGGGACGAGGTCGCGACCGGGGCCGTCCACCCGACCGGCGACGTCATCGTCCTCGACGACCTCTGCCATGTGGTCGCGCCGCTGACCGCGGTCGCGCTCGCGCAGAACGGCGCCTCGCGGGTCCGGCTCGTCACCCGCTGGCCGATGGTCGGGTTGGAGACGATCCTGGACGTCTACCTCGACTGGATCCTGCCGAAGCTCTACGAGACGGGTGTCGAGATGGTCGTCGACCACTTCGTCGACGCGATCGACGGTCGCACCGTCTCGCTCGTCAACGTCCACCATGCCGACGGCCGACAGGAAACGGAGGTGGACGCGGTCGTGATGGTCACCGGCCGGCGCTCGGAGAACGGGCTCCACGCGCTGCTCCGCGAGCGCGGCGTCGCCGCGGAGCTGATCGGAGACGCGACGGCGCCGCGGGGGACGTACGAGGCGGTGTACGAGGGGCACCGAGCCGCCCGGAAGCTGTAGGTGAAGCTCGCCACGTACGAGCACGCCGGGCGGCGTGCGGTCGGCACGGTCGGCGACGGCACGGTCGCCCCGCTGGCATTCGAAGGGTCGATGGTCGAGCTGATCGGCTCGGGCTGTGACCGCGACGACGTTCGGCGCGGCGGGTACCTGCGGCCCGGGGACGTCGTCGCGGTCGAGATCGACGGCATCGGCTCGCTGACGAACCCCGTCGTCCCCGGTTGATGCGTCGCTACGACACGCTCCACATGGGCCGGTCGTCGATCGACCTCTACTCGAACGACGTGGGTGCCCCCTTCCCGGAGATCACCGGCTTCGCGGCCTACGTCGGCGGCTCGCCGACGAACATCAGCGTCGGCGCCCGCCGGCTCGGGCTGCGGACGGCGCTGCTGACCGGGATCGGCGACGATCCGGTCGGCGACTTCGTCCTTCGCTTCCTCGAGGAGAACGCTGTCGATACGCAATGGGTGCTGCGGAAGCCGGGCCGGAGGACGAGCGCCGTGCTGCTCGGAATCGAGCCGCCCGATCGGTTCCCGCTCGTCTTCTACCGCGACAACTGCGCGGACGTCGAGCTGACGATCGACGACGTGCTGACCCTGCCGCTCGACGACGTCGCCGTCTTCCAGTTCGCAGGGACGAATCTGAGTCGTGAGCCGAGCCGGAGCGCGACGATCTTCGCGGCCGAGCGGGCGCGGGCGTCCGGGGCGCGAACCGTGCTCGACCTCGATTTCCGTCCGGACCAGTGGCACGACGCACGTGCGTACGGCGCAGCGGTGCGCTCGGCGCTCCGTCTCGTCGACGTCGCGCTCGGGACCGTGGACGAGCTGAACGCGGCCATGCTCGCCGATCCGGCCGACGTGCAGGTCGAGCACAGCCAGGTGTCGGACGCGCACGTCGCCGGTGACGTCGAGGCGGCGGTGAAGCAGCTGCTCGAGCTCGGGCCCGAGGTCGTGCTCGAGAAACGCGGTGCCGACGGCGCGCGCGTGTGGAGCGCTGACGGCCGGGTCGACGTTCCCGGCTTCCCGGTCGAGGTGCAGAACATCCTCGGGGCGGGCGACGCCTTCGCGGCCGGGTTCCTATACGGCTACGTCAACGGGTGGGAGTGGTACCGCGCCGCGCGGCTCGGCAACGCGTGCGGCGCGGTGGTCGTAGGCCGGCACGGTTGCGCGAACTTCATGCCGAGCCTCGACGAGGCGACGGCGCTCGCCGAGGAGCACGGCGGCCTCTGAGCGTGGCTACGACGGAGCTGCGGATCTCGCCCGTTTGGCTCGGCTGAGATTCGACCCCGCGATCGACCCGACGAAGGCTTCGATGCCGTCGATCACGGCCTCGAAGCGGATCGACGTCAGGAGGTCGAACGAGTGCTGGGCGCCCGGCAGCTCGACGTAGACGACGGGATTGGCGGAGGCGTCGCGGGCTCGGTCGGCAAGCGCGCGGGCCCGCTGGGGAGAGGTGAGCGTGTCCTGGTCGCCGTGGACGATCAGCAGCGGCGCCGAGCCGCGGCCGGCGTAGTCGAACGGCGAGGAGGGGAGCGACCGGCGGCTGGCGATCCCGCCGTAGTAGCCGTAGAGCCCGACGACCGCTGCCACGGACGTGTCGGCCTCTTCGAAGCCGGGCTGGAAGGCCGGGTCGTCGGCGGTGAAGCCCGCCAGCGTGGCCAGCCGGGCGCCGAACGAGCTTCCCGTCAGCACGATCCGGTCGGGGTCGCCGCCGTGCTCATCCGCCTGTGCGCGAGCCCAGGCGATCACCCTCTTGACGTCGATCAGCGCGTCCGGGAACCTGGCCGCGGGCTGGAGCCGGTAGGTCGCGCTGATGCAGACCCAGCCCTTGCGGGCGAGCCGGAACAACAGCCGTCGCGCGTAGAAGCTCCTGCGCCCGGGCGCGAACGAGAAGCCCCCGCCGTGCAGATGGATCAGCATCGGGCCGCCGCCCCCGCCGCCCCGGCGCCGGTAGAGATCGAGACGGTTGCGCCGGCCGGCATCGCCGTAGCCGATGTTGCGGATGCGTCTCACACCGGGGTGGAACAGGGGCAGCGGCGCGAGGACGATCCGCACCCAGGGCGGTCTCGTCGCGAACGTCCGGCCGAGCGCCTGCTCGATCGCGGGGCATGCGCGCAGGCTCCGGCGCACGAGAACGGGCGTGCCGAGGAACGGTGCGGTCGCGATTCCGAGCGCGACCCAGACGGGCGTCCCGTGCAGATCGCCCTGGGAGTACGCGAGCAGCGTGCAGGCGCCGATCCAGTAGAAGGCCAGGAACGGCGACTCGTTCGGGATCGCGCTGAAGAGCCAGGTGGCCAGCCCCAGGCGTCCCGAGCGGGACGGCGGCCGCAACGACGCCGCCATCCCGAGGGTCATCACCGCAATCGAGATCAGGAAACCGATTGGCACTGTGCACCTCCAGACAGGCCGTCGACGGTCTACCGACGCGTGCAGCCGTGAAACCTGCTGCTCGAGAGAGAGCGCCCGCGACGGCGCTCCGGCGCGCCGTGGCACCATCTTGCCGGTGACCGGAAAGCCAGCTGCGGCGGCGGACCTGCGCGACCTCGCACGGCTGCGCCGCGTCCGCGACCGGATCGACCGGGAGTACGCGCAGCCACTGGACGTCGAGGCGCTCGCCCGCGACGCGCACATGTCGGCCGGGCATTTCAGCCGCCGGTTCCGGCTCGCCTACGGCGAGTCGCCGTACAGCTACCTGATGACGCGCCGGGTCGAGCGCGCGATGGCGCTGCTGCGCCGCGGCGGCCTCAGCGTCACCGAGGTCTGCTTCGCGGTCGGCTGCTCGTCGCTGGGCACGTTCAGCACGCGCTTCACCGAGCTGGTCGGCGTGCCGCCCAGCACCTACCGCAGCCGGGCGGCCGGAGCGATGACGGGGATCCCGCCGTGCGTGGCGAAGCAGGTGACCAGACCGATCAGGAATCGAGAAGCGCCGGCCACCGAGCCGCGACTACCCTCACGCTCATGACCGACATCACCATTCACGCCAGCTTCCTCCCGCACGACGATCCGGCCGCCTCCCTGGGCTTCTACCGGGACACCCTCGGCTTCGACGTCCGCAACGACGTCGAATACAACGGCATGCACTGGATCACGGTCGGCCCCGCCGGCCAGCCCGACACGTCCATCGTCCTCTACCCGCCGGAGGCGACCCCCGGCGTCACCGACGAGGAGCGCCGGACGATCGCCGAGATGATGGCGAAGGGAACCTACGCGAGCGTCAACCTGGCCTCGGCCGACCTCGACGGCACCTTCGAGCGGCTACAGGCCGGAGACGCCGAGGTCGTCCAGGAGCCGACCGAGCAGCCGTACGGCATTCGCGACTGCGCCTTCCGCGATCCCGCCGGCAACCTGATCCGCATCCAGGAGCTGCGATGAGCCCGGCGGAGAGCAGGAAGTCCAAGGGGTTCACCGCCGACGAACGGGCGGCCATGAGGGCTCGTGCCCGGGAGCTGAAGGCGGAGGAGCGGGCGAGCAAGAACCGGGCGGCCGGGGAACGCGACGTGCGTGCCGCGATCGCCGCGCTGCCCGAACCGGATCGGGACCTGGCCGAGCGGCTCCACGCGCTCGTCCAGGCCGCCGCGCCGGATCTCTGGCCGAAGACCTGGTACGGGATGCCCGCGTACGCCAACGACGGCAAGGTGGTCTGCTTCTTCAAGCCGGCGTCGAAGTTCAACTCCCGGTACGCGACGTTCGGCTTCGAGGAAGCCGCCAACCTCGACGCAGGCGCCATGTGGCCGACCTCGTTCGCGCTCACGAAGCTGACCGCGGCCGACGAGGCCAGGCTCGGCGAGCTCGTGAAGAAGGCGGTGAGCTGAGTCGTGGGCGACCGGCGCTAGGAGCCCGCGATCCGATCGGGGTTGCGGCGCGAACCAGTCGGAGTTACGTTCGCGGCGACAGGCTGCGAATCGACGACAGAGGGAGGTTCTCATGTCCGACAGCCGCGCGGCCTTCGATGCCTGGCTCGACGCGTTCAACGCGCACGACGAGGCCGGCGTCCGGGCCGCCACCGCGGACGACTGCGTGTTCGAGGGGCCCGGCGGAGTCCGTCTCGAGGGCGGCGACGCCGTCACCGGGTACGCGATGGGCTGGCTGAACGCGTTCTCGGACGCGAAGCTCAGCGCCGACACGATCGTCGTCGACGGCGACTGGGTCGCGACCACCGGCGTGTTCAAGGGCACCCACGACGGGACGCTCTCCGGCCCCGCCGGCGACGTCCCGGCGACCGGCCGGACGCTCGAAGGACGCTGCTCGCAGTTCGTCCGCTTCGCCGACGGGAAGTCGGTGGAGGAGTACCTCTACTACGACCAGATGGACGTGCTCACGCAGCTCGGCCTCGTGCCGGAGGCTGCGGGCGCGACCGCCTAGCCGCTCTCGCGCGGGTCGCCCGGCCGCGACCGGGCCGGGCGACCCGGCGTATCCTTCGGCGATCACCAGCGCTCTCCGGTGCCGGGTCGGGACAACGCGGTGACGCCGGCCGCGGCTCGCGTCCTCGCGGCGATCCCGCCGGCCTCGGGCGCGGTCGTGATGGGCACGGGCATCGTCTCCATCGACCTGACCGTCGGCGGCCACGAGACGCTCTCGCGCGTGCTGCTCGTGCTCGCGGCTGCGGTCTGGGTCGGGCTCGGGCTGGTGCTGGTCGGCAGGGTCCTGACCGACCGGCCGCGGGTCGTCCACGAGGCGGCGTCGCCGGCTGCGCTGACCGGTGTCGCGGGAACCGCGGTGCTGGGCTCCCGCCTCGCCCTGCTGGGCTGGCATCGCGTCGGCGGGGCCCTGCTCGTGGTCGCTCTCTGCCTCTGGCTGCTGCTGGTGCCGAGCGTCCTCCGGCACTGGGTGACTCCGACCGTGGGCGTCTCGTTCGTGCTCGACGTCTCCACCGATTCGCTCGCCGTGCTGGCCGCCATCCTCGCCGCCGAGGAGCAGATCCGGTGGCTTGCGGTTGCCTCCCTGGTCGCGATCGGGCTCGGGCTGGCGATCTACGTGTTCGTGCTCGCGCGCTTCGACCTGCGCCAGCTCGTCGTCGGCCACGGCGACCACTGGGTGGCGGGCGGAGCGCTCGCGATCGCGACGCTCGCCTGCGGCAAGGCGGCCCAGGCGACGCAGGCGATCGGATCGCTGCACGGCCTGAGCGACGGGCTCGGCCGGACGGCGCTGGCGCTCTGGGCGGCTGCGATGCTCTGGCTGCCGGTGCTGATCGTCTGCGAGCTCGTCGCGCCGCGGCTGAGCTACGACGCGCGCCGCTGGTCGACGGTGTTCCCGGTGGGCATGTACGCGGCGTGCAGCTTCACGGTCGGAGAGGTCGAGGACATCGGCGGCCTCGTCGACTTCGCCCGGGTGTGGACCTGGGTCGCGTTCTCGCTCTGGCTCGTCGTCCTGGCCGCCCTGATCCGGCGCGGGCTCGCGACCTGGAGCGCAGATGCCGGCGCCGTCCGCGGCGAGCCGTCCGGCTAGGCTGAGGTCGGGTGGACGTTCGGGCGAAGCGCGTATATCAGCCCGCGGCGGCCGACGACGGCTACCGGGTCCTCGTCGACCACATCTGGCCGCGCGGCGTGTCCCGCGAGCGGGCGAAGCTCGACGAGTGGGCGCGGGACCTCGCTCCGAGCGACGAGCTGCGCCGCTGGTTCGGCCACCGGCCCGAGCGCTTCGCGGAGTTCCGGGGTCGCTATCTCCGAGAGCTCGAAGCCCGAAGCGAGCACCTCGCCGAGCTGAGGGAGCGCGCACGCGAGTCCACGGTGACGGTCGTGTACGCGGCACGCGACGAGGAGCACAACAACGCGGTCGTCGTCGCGGAGGCCCTGGAGCGCGGCTCGAAGCGGTAGCGTGCGCGGCGTGGAACGCTGGGATCTCACGTCGCTGCCGCCGTCGACCGAGAAGCAGACGCCGCGCGAGCCCGGGCCCGACGCCCCGCGCGTGCCGAGACGCGAGGGCCAGATTCCACGCGTGCTGTTCAGCACGCCGGAGTGTCGCGCCATCGTGGTCGAGCTCGCCGAAGGCGAGCGCATGGGCGACCACGAGGTGCGTGAGCGGGCGATCCTGCAGGTGGTCGACGGGAGGGTGTCGATCGACGCGTCCGGCGAGACCGCCGAGGGCGGCGCCGGCACGCTCGTCGCCTTCGATCCGGGCGAGCGGCACAGCGTGCGCGCGCTCGTCGACTCGATGCTCCTGCTGATCCTGGCGCCCTGGCCCGCGGCGCGACACTACTCGGCAGGCGAAGCGGCCGACGCGGAGCACGTGCCGCCGAACGCGTCCGTCGAGCCGACCAGCCCGGCCGGCTAGCTCCCTTCGGCACCCGGCCTCCGTAGAAGGCCGCAGCCGCGATCCGTCGCCCTGCCGATGTCGTCGCGTTCGCCCGTCGGGCACGCTCACGTCGACGGATTCGATGAACACGATCGTACTGGCAACCGACGGCTCGCCCTCGGCCGCGCAGGCGACGAAGACCGCCATCGAGCTCGCACAGGCGACCGGAGCGCGCATCCACGTCGTCACCGCGTGGTCGATCCCGGTCTCCGCCTTCGGCGCCGCGCCGCTGCTGGCGGGCCCCGAGCTCGAAGACATCGAATGCGCGCGCGCCCGGGAAGCCGGGACGGCGGCCGTCGAGGAGATCGCCGCCGCCGGCCTGCCCGTCTCACTCGAGGTGCGCGAAGGACCTCCGGTCGAGGAGATCTGCGCCGCGGCGGACGAGCAAGCCGCGGACCTCGTCGTGCTGGGCGCCCACGGCTGGGGCGCCCTCAAGCGGCTGCTCGTCGGCAGCGTCTCGACGGGCGTGGTGCACCGCTCGCCGTGCCCCGTCCTCGTCGCCCGCGGCGGCGCCGTCCGCGCGGAGGACGAGCCGGGCGTCGCCGCCTCCACGCAGGCGTGAGCGGCGGACCTCAGGTGGTCGCGCAGCGACGCCGCCGGCGCGAGCCGCTCCGTAAGCTGCCCGGCATGAGCGAGCAGACGGGGCCCGTGCACGGGGCCGTCCGGAACCTGGCCCTCGCGACGGGCGCCTTCGCCCTCTGCTTCGCCGCGTGGAGCCTGGTCTCGCCGTTCGCGAAGACGTTCAAGCACGACCTGGGCCTGAGCTACACCGAGGCGCTGCTCCTGACCGCGGTGCCGGTCGTCCTCGGCTCGCTCCTGCGGATCCCGATGGGCGTCCTCACCGACCGCTTCGGCGGCCGGCTCGTCTTCTCGGCGCTGCTCGCCTTCTCGGCGCTGCCCGCCGTGCTGTTCGGCTACGCCGACGGGTACTGGGCGCTGATCGGCGTCGGCTTCCTCCTCGGGGTCGCCGGCGCGTCGTTCGCCGTCGGCGTTCCGTTCGTCGCCGGCTGGTACGAGAAGGAACGGCAGGGCTTCGCCCTCGGCGTGTACGGCGCCGGGAACATCGGGACGGCCATTGCCTTCTTCGGCGCGCCGCCGCTCGTCGACCGCTACGGCCGGCCGACGCTCGGCTGGGTGACCGCGATCGCGCTGCTCGTCGGAGCCGCGCTCTTCCTGCAGCTGGCGCGGAACCCCCCACGGCGGGCGCCGGCTGCGCGGTACGGCGCGGTGTTGCGGTCCGGCTGGCGCCTCTACCGGCTCGCCTTCTTCTACTTCATCACCTTCGGGGGCTTCGTCGCGATGTTCCTGCTCCTGCCGACCCTGCTTCAGGACTGGTTCGGCTACAGCAAGGTGGAGGCGAGCATGCGCGCCGCCGGGTTCGTGATCGCCGCCACGCTCACCCGTCCGGTCGGAGGCTGGCTCGCCGACCGGTTCGGCGCGTACGCCGTGCTGGTGCTCGCCTTCGCCGGCGTGGCGATCGACGCCGCCGTGCTGGCGGCCATCGCCCCCGCGCCGCGGATCGTGCCGGTCACGCTCGCCTGCCTGTCGCTCGGCAGCTTCCTGGGAGCCGGCAACGGCGCCGTCTTCAAGCTCGTGCCGGCCGAGTTCCCCCACGATGCGGGCGCCGCCGGCGGCGTGGTCGGCGCGGCAGGAGGGCTGGGAGGCTTCTTCCCGCCCGTGTTCGTCGGCCTGGTCAAGGACGCGGAGGGGACGTACACGTACGGCTTCGTCGGCCTGCTGGTCTTCGTGGCCGCGTCCCTGGCGCTCGCGATCTGGCTCCTGCGCAGCGCGCCGCCGGGAGAGCTGGGCCCTCACGCCGGCGAGGCGCGCGCCTGAGCCTACTTCGCCGCGCGCGGCTGCGGATAGCGGCGCCGGTAGAGGATGTACGGCCGGCCGAGGTACTGGAACGGGATCGACCAGGCGTGGACGAGCCGGCTGAACGGCCAGAGCGCGATGATCAGGAACGCCGCGGCCGCATGCACCTGGTAGACCACGGGAGCGTCGGTCATCAGCTCCCCCTTCGGGTGGAAGTAGAAGATGCTGCGGAACCACGGGCCGACGGTCTCCCGGTAGTCGTAGGCGTTCCCGAACGCGTTCACGACCACCGTCTCCCAGAGCCCGAGCCCGATCAGGAGGAAGAGGAGCACGTAGACGGCGAGGTCGGCGGCCGAGGTGGTGACGCGCACGCGCGCGACCGACGCACGGCGGTAGGCGAGGATCACCAGGCCGGCCGCGCAGACGATCCCGGCGATCGACCCCGCGACGGCGGAGAGGACGTGGTAGGCGTGCTCGTCGATGCCGATCGCGCCGGTCACCGTCTTCGGCACCAGGATGCCGAGGAAGTGGCCCGCGATCGCGGCCAGCGCGCCCCAGTGGAACAGGTTCGAGCCCCACGCCAGCATCGGCCGCTCGAGCAGCTGCGTCGAGCGGCTCGTCCAGCCGAGCTGGTCCCTGCGGTAGCGCCAGACGTGCCCGACCGCGAAGATCGCGAGCGCGGCGTACGGCAGCCCGACCCAGACCAGCGCCTCGCCGGGGCTCACCGGCGCGCTCCGGCCGGCATCACCTCGGGCGGCGCGAACGGCTCGAGGCCGACCTGCTCGCTGGGCGGCCCCTCCACCAGGAGCCGGGCGAGCCGGTCGCGCTCGATCGGCCCGAGCCGCGGCAGCGAGGCGCAGAGCCGGTCCAGCAGGCAGGCCCACGGGCTGTCGAGCTCGTCGAGGCGAAGCCGGAGGAGCTCGAGCCCCAGCCGGTGCTCGGCGAGCAGCGTCTCGCCGTAGCCGTCCGGCGCGAGGGCGGCGAACTCCAGCAGCACGGGCAGGAAGTCGGGCAGCTCGTCCGCGTCGAGCGGCAGCCCGCCGGCGGCGTAGAGCCGCTTCAGGCGGAGCAGGGCGAGGCCGCGCTTGCGCGTGTCGCCGTACAGGTAGTAGGTCAGGTGCAGGCTGGTGCGCCGGTCGAGGTCGAAGGTCTCGACGTACCGTCGCCGGCGCTCGGCGAGCGGCGTCTCCCGCCGCCAGCGCCAGTGGGCGGCGAGCTCCGCGTCGGGCTCGCCGGCGGCGGCGAGCACGGCGTCGATCTCCGCGCTCGGGTAGTCGAGCGCGAGCGAGAGCAGCCGGTAGTCGGGTGGACGGGAGCGCCGTCTCACCCGCCGCCCCCGAGCACGTTCAGCCGCCGTCCCGTCGGCGTGCGCGAGGTGGGGAAGCCGACCTCGCCGTAGCCGCCGCCGGGACCACCGGGCACCGAGCAGCCGGCCTGCTGCGCCTCGAGCCGGGCCGCGTGCTCGGCGTGCGCCTTCGGGATCACGTAGCGGTCCTCGTACTTCGCGATCGCGAGCAGCCGGTACATCGCCTCCAGCTCGGCGGTGTCCATCCCGACGGAGCGGGCGAGCTCCTCGCCGGGCCCTCCCCCGAGCTGCAGCCCGCGCATGACACCGCGCATCGCCGCCAGCCGGCGCAGGACCCGCCGGATCACGTCGGGGTCGCCGGCGGAGAGCAGGTTGGCGAGGTACTCGACCGGGATCCGCATCCGCTCGATCGCCGGGAAGACGTCGTCGGGGTCGCCCTCGTAGCCCTCGGTCGCCAGCGCGCCGTCGATCGGCGAGAGCGGCGGCACGTACCACACCATGGGCAGGGTGCGGTACTCGAGATGCAGCGGCAGCGCGATCCGCCAGTCGACCGCGAGCTTGTACACCGGCGAGCGCCGGGCCGCCTCCAGCCAGTCGTCGGCGATCCCCTCGGCGCGGCCGGCCGCCTGCACCTCGGGGTCGTGGGGATCGAGGAAGAGCGAGAGCTGCGACTCGAGCAGGTGCTTCGGGTCCTGCACCGACGCTGCCTCCTCGACCCGGTCGGCGTCGTAGAGGACGAGGCCGAGGTAGCGCAGCCGCCCGACGCAGGTCTCCGAGCAGATCGTCGGCTGACCGGCCTCGATCCGCGGGTAGCAGAACGTGCACTTCTCCGCCTTGCCGCTCCGGTGGTTGAAGTAGACCTTCTTGTACGGGCAGCCTGAGACGCAGAAGCGCCAGGCGCGGCACTTGTCCTGGTCGACGAGCACGACCCCGTCCTCCTCCCGCTTGTACATCGCCCCCGAGGGGCAGCTCGCGACGCACGACGGGTTCAGGCAGTGCTCGCAGATGCGCGGGAGGTAGAACATGAACGCCTGCTCGTACTCCATCCGCACCTTCTCCTCGATGCCTTCGAGGAGCGGGTCGCGGACGGCGTGCTCGGGCGCGCCGGCGAGGTTGTCGTCCCAGTTCGGCCCGGTCCTGACGCGGATCGGGTCGCCGGTCAGCTGCGAGCGCGGCGTTGCCACGGGATCGTGATCCTGGAGCGGCGCGTTGATCAGCGTCTCGTAGTCGTAGGTCCAGGGCTCGTAGTAGTCGTCGATCGTGGGCAGGTCGGGGTTCCAGAAGATGGTGAGCAGCTTCCGCAGCTGGCCGCCCCCCTTGAGCCGCAGCCGGCCCTTGCGGTCGAGCTCCCAGCCGCCCTTCCAGTCGCGGTTGTCCTCCCAGCGGCGCGGGTAGCCGAGCCCCGGCTTCGTCTCGACGTTGTTGAACCAGACGTACTCGGTGCCGGGCCGGTTCGTCCACACCTGCTTGCAGGTGACCGAGCAGGTGTGGCAGCCGATGCACTTGTCCAGGTTCATCACCATCGCCACCTGCGCCCGCACCTTCATCTAGAAGTCGACCTCCTGGGAGCGGCGGCGGAGGACGGTGACCTCGTCGCGCTGCGAGCCCGTCGGGCCGTAGTAGTTGAAGGCGTAGGAGAGCTGCGCGTAGCCGCCGACGAGGTGCGACGGCTTGAACACGATCCGCGTCAGCGAGTTGTCCGTCCCGCCGCGCCTGCCCGTCGTCTCGGTTCGCGGCACGTTCAGGTGCCGGTCCTTCGAGTGGTACATCATGCAGGTGCCCTGCGGCAGCCGGTGCGTGACCGCGGCGCGGCAGGCGATCACGCCGTTGCGGTTCACGGCCTCGACCCAGTCGTCGTCCGAGATCCCGAGCGCTTCGGCGTCCTCGCGGCTGATCCAGAGCGACTTGCCGCCGCGGAAGAGCGTCAGCATGTGCAGGTTGTCCTGGTACTCGGAGTGGATCGACCACTTCGAGTGGGGGGTGAGGTAGCGCAGCGTCACCTCCACCGCGTCGCCCCCGACCCCCTGGTCGCCGAAGTGGCGCCGGTAGGCGAGCGGCGGCCGGTAGACCGGCAGCGCCTCCCCGAGCTCGAGCAGCCAGGCATGGTCGAGGTAGAGGTGCTGCCGGCCCGAGAGCGTGTGCCAGGGCTTCTCGCGCTCGACGTTCATCGTGAACGGCGCGTAGCGGCGCCCGTGCGCCTCGATCCCCGACCACTCGGGCGAGGTGATCACCGTTCGCGGTTGCACCTGCGCCTCCTCGAGCGTGATCCGGTCGCCGGCGCGCGACCCGGCGAGGTCGGTGAGCGGCACGCCCGTGCGCTGCTCGAGCGAGCGGAACCCCTCGACCGCGAGCCGCCCGTTCGTCGTGCCGGAGAGCGCGAGGATCGCCTCGCACGCGTCCTCGACGCGCGCCAGCGAGGGCCGGCCGTCGGCGGGGCCGCCGGCGACGGCGCCGTTGCGCGCCCGCAGCCACTCGATCTCCTCGAGCGGCTTCCAGGACGCGCCCTTCGTCGCGCTGCCGAGCGTCTCCAGCAGCGGGCCGAGCGCGTGCAGCTTCGCGGCCGTCGCCGGATAGTCGCGCTCGACGACGACCAGCTTCGGCATCGTCTTCCCGGGCACCGGCTCGCACTCGCCGGCCCGCCAGTCGCGCACCTCGCCGAACGGCTGCGCCACCTCGTCCGGGGTGTCGTGCTGGAGCGGGGCCGCCACCAGGTCGCGCCGCACGCCCAGATGGGTCTCGGCGAGCTCCGAGAAGCGCTGCGCGACGAGCGCGAACGCGTCCCAGTCCGGCTTCGCCTCCCAGGGCGGCGGGATCGCCGCGTTGAAGGTGTGCACGAACGGGTGCAGGTCGGTCGAGGAGAGGTCGACCTTCTCGTACCACGTCGCCGCCGGCAGGACGACGTCCGAGAAGAGCGCGTTCGACGTCATCCGGAAGTCGATCGTGGTCAGCAGGTCGAGCTTCCCCTCGGGTGCCTGCTCGTGCCACGCGACCTCGGCCGGCCGCAGCTCCGGCGGCGACTCCTCCGCGCGCACCGCCGGCTCCGTCGTCCCGAGCAGGTGCCTGAGGAAGTACTCGTGGCCCTTCGCCGAGGAGCCGAGCAGGTTCGAGCGCCAGACGGTCAGGACGCGAGGCCAGTTCTCCGGCGCGTCGGGGTCCTCGCAGGCGAAGCGCAGGCGGCCCTCGCGCAGCTCGCGCGCGACGTGGTCGGCCGGCTCGGCGTCGGCCTGGTCGGCCTCGGCGCAGAGCTCGAGCGTCGAGCGGTCGAAGCTCGGGAACGAGGGGAGCCACCCGAGCCGGGCGGCCAGCGCGTTCAGGTCGGCCAGCGACCGGCCCTCGAACAGGCCGCGGCCGAGCGGCGAGGCCAGCTCGGCCGGCCCGAAGCCTTCGTAGCGCCACTGGTCGGTGGCGAGGTAGAAGAACGGCGTGCCCGCCTGGTGGCGCGGCGGCCGCACCCAGTCGAGCGCGAACGCCACCGTCTGCCAGCCGGTCAGCGGCCGCACCTTCTCCTGCCCGACGTAGTGCGCCCAGCCGCCGCCGTTCACGCCCTCGCAGCCGCAGAGCTGCACCAGCGCGAGGAAGGAGCGGTACACCTGATCGGAGTGGAACCAGTGGTTGGTGCCGGCGCCCATCGCGATCATCGACCGCCCGCGCGTCACCTCCGCGTTGCGGGCGAACTCGCGCGCGACGCGTGCGCAGTCGTGCCGGTCCACCGAGGTCAGCTCCTCCTGCCACGCGGGCGTGCACGGCTGCGGATCGTCGTAGCCCGCCGGCCACTCGCCCGGCAGGCCGTCGCGCCCGACGCCGTACTGCGCCAGCAGCAGGTCGAAGACGGTGGTCACGAGCCGCCCCTCGATCTCCAGCGCGGGCACGCCGCGCCGCATCGAGGAGCCGCCCTCGGTGGCGCCGACGTCGAAGCGCGGCAGCTCGACCTCGACGGGGCGCCCGGGGCCCAGCAGCGTCAGCGCGGGCTCGAGCGCGCCGAGCCCCAGGTTCCACCGGCCCGCGTCGCCCTCCGCGTAGCGGTGTCCGACCGATCCCGCCGGGACCGCCGGCGCGCCGGCGGCCGAGTCCCAGACGACGGGCTTCCACTCGGGCAGCTCCTCGTCCGAGCCGAGGTCGGAGGCGCGTAGGAACCGGTCGGGGACGTGGGCACCGTCGCGCTCGCGCAGCGTCACGAGCAGCGGCAGGTCGGTGAACCGGCTCGCGTAATCCTCGAAGTAGGGCACCTGCCGCTCGACGTAGCACTCCCTGAGGATCACGTGGCCCATCGCGAGGGCGAGCGCCGCGTCCGTGCCCGGCTGTGCCGGCAGCCACTGGTCGGCGAACTTGACGTGCTCGGCGAAGTCGGGGGAGACGACCACCACCTTCTGGCCGCGGTACCTGGCCTCGACCATGAAGTGCGCGTCGGGCGTCCGCGTGGTCGGCAGGTTCGTCCCCCAGACGATCAGGTAGCCGGCGTTCCACCAGTCGCCCGACTCGGGCACGTCCGTCTGGTCGCCGAAGCTCTGCGGCGACGCGGGCGGCAGGTCCGCGTACCAGTCGTAGAAGGAGAGGATCACGCCGCCGATCAGCGCGAGGAACCGCGTGCCGGACGCGTACGAGGCCATCGACATCGCCGGGATCGGCGTGAACCCCGCGACCCGGTCAGGGCCGTAGCGCGTGATCGTGTGGACGTGCGCCGCGGCGATCAGCTCGACCGCGTCCTGCCAGCTCGCGCGCACGAAGCCGCCCTTGCCGCGATGGGACTGGTACAGTCGCCTCGCCTCCGGGTCGTCGACGATCGACGCCCACGCCTCCACCGGGTCGCCGAGCCGGTCGCGTGCCTCCAGGAACCGCTCGAGCAGCGAGCCGCGGACGTACGGATAGCGCAGCCGGAGCGGCGAGTAGGTGTACCAGGAGAACGACGCGCCGCGCGGGCAGCCGCGCGGCTCGTACTCCGGCATCTCGGGACCCGTCGACGGGTAGTCGACCGCCTGGGTCTCCCAGGTGATGATCCCGTCCTTGACGTACACGTTCCACGAGCACGAGCCGGTGCAGTTGACGCCGTGCGTCGAGCGGACGACCCGGTCGTGCTGCCAACGCTCCCGGTAGAACGACTCCGACCGGCGGCCCTTCGCCACGAGCTGGCTCCAGCCCTCGTCCGACACGGGGCCGCGGCGGAAGTAGCGATGCGCGGGCAGGAGCGCGCCGCGGAGCGCGCCGTCGAGCGCCGTCTCGCCGGGGAGAGCAGTCGAGCCGCCGGGATCGCCCTGCCGTGCCACCTCCTGACAGCCTACGAAACCGGCCGCTCAGGAGTCGCAGCGAGCGTCGCGGCCGGCGGCGTGCATTGCGGCTGCCCGCACGGGCGCCAGGCTCCGCTTCGGCGTGCCGTCGGCGTAGCGGACGCCCGACTGCCAGCCCGCGAGCGCAGGCTCGTCGCGGAGGTGGAAGAAGAGGACGCCGGCGACGTTCGGCTGGCAGGCGGCCAGCTCGAGCGTGCGCCGGTAGGCGGCGGCCTGCTCCCGCTCGGAGGCCGTGGCCGCGATCTCGTCGCCGCCGTAGAGCGCGCGCTCGGCGGGCGGGATCCCGGTCTCGACGCCGATCTCGCCGTAGAGGATCGGCAGGTCGTGCCCCTGCTGGGCAGTGCCGTCGAAGGCGTCCGCCAGGAGCTGCACGAGCTTGTCGTAGTCGGCCAGCCCGATCGACGTCACCCGCGGGTGGCGCAGGTCGATCGGCACCTTCGCGGACTCGGAATACGGGTGGTGGACGAACCCGTCCATGACCGGTCGGTCGCGTCCGCTCGCGCGGTAGGCGGCTCCGAGCGCACGGATGAACGCGGTCGGCGAGGTCGTCTCGCGGCTCGAGCCCGGCCGGTCGGCGCCGCGCGGCGCGGTCGCGCCGCCCCAGACCCTGACGTCGTCCCGTGCCGCCTTGACGGCGTCGTAGGTCGCGGCCAGGAGCTTCAGGTAGGCGGCCGCGGAGACGTTCGCCCCCGAGGGGCCGAACTGGGGCAGCCAGAAGCGGTTGAGGTTCGGCTCGTTGCCGACGACCAGGTCGCGGACCGGGTCGAGCCTCCGGACGACGGCGGCCGCGTACGAGGCGAACTCCGACCGGGCCCGGTCGCTGAGAGGCGTGGTCGCCGAGCCGGGCTGGTAGACGATCACGAAGAGCCGCACGTCCGCGGCCCGGGCGGCGGCCGCGACACGCCGGAGAGTGTCCGACTCGGTTCCGTCCGGCTTGGTCTCTCCCGGCTCCCAGATGCTGGAGACGGCGAGGGCGTCGAACCCCGACCGGGTCAGCTCGCGCACGAACGCGGCCGGGTCGCCGGAGCGGGCGGCGTCGTCGACGACGCCGACGGCGAGCTCGTTGCCTCGGCCGCCGCCGCAGCCGGCGGCGAGCAGCGCCGCCCCCAGGAGCGCGCAGATCGATGTCGCTGTGCCTCGCGTCGTCATGACTCGGAGCTCGTGCGGCCTAGACTCCCCGCCATGGCCGCGCTCGACACCGCCGAACTGCTCGCCGCGTACGACTCGCAGCTGCGGGGGCGCGTGCCGGACCGGCTTCCGCCCGGCGAACGGGTCGAGGGCGACGGGCCGGTGCTGCGCTTCACGGGCGGAGCGGGAGGCGGCTGGGTGGTCTACCGCGACCTCGGCGGGCTGGACGGAAGCGAGCTCGACGAGCTGATCGCCCGCCAGGTTCGCGTCTTCGCCGGGCGAGGCGAGCGCTTCGAGTGGAAGCTCCACGGGCACGACCTGCCGGCCGACCTCCCCGACCGGCTGCGCGCCGCGGGCTTCGTGCCGGAGGACCAGGAGACGATCGTGATCGCACCGGTCGCGGCGATCGCCGGCCCGCCGGTGCTCCCCGACGGCGTGTCGCTCCGCGAGGTGACCGATCGACACGACTTCGACCGCATCGCCGACATGGAACGGGAGGTCTGGAAGGAGGAGCACAGCTTCCTGGCGGACATGCTCGCGCGGGAGCGCGCCCTCGATCCCGACTCGATCGCGGTGGTGGTCGCCGAGGCGGGCGGGGAGGTCGTCTGCGCCGCCTGGGCCCGTTTCGACGAGGCGACCGACTTCGCGACGCTGTGGGGCGGAGCGACCCTTCCGGCCTGGCGCAGGCGCGGGATCTACAGGGCGACCGTGGCCTACCGGGCCGAGCTCGCGGCCGACCGGGGCTTCCGGCTGCTGGAGACCGACGCGTCCTCGGACAGCCGGCCCATCCTGGAGCGGCTCGGCTTCGTGCCGGTGACCACGACGACGCCTTTCGTCTGGTCGCCGCCCGGCCGGGGGCAGGCGTGAAGATCCGCGCCGCCGTCCTGGAGGAGTTCGGGCAGCCGCTCCGCGTCCAGGAGGTCGACCTCGAGGAGCCGAGGCAGGGCGAGGCGCTGGTCCGGCTCGCCGCCTGCGGCGTCTGCCACACCGATCTGTACACCGCCTCCGGCGCCGACCCGACCGGCTACGCGCCGTGCGTGCTCGGCCACGAGGGCGCCGGCGTCGTGGAGGCGGTCGGCCCGGACGTCCGTTTCGTCGCGCCCGGCGACCACGTGATCACGCTCTTCGCACCCGAGTGCGGCGAGTGCGTCCACTGCCGGAGCCCGAAGACCAACCGCTGCGTCGCGATCCGCGACCAGCAGGGGCTCGGCCACCTCCCCGACGGGACCACCCGTCTCCGCCGCGACGGCGAGCCGCTCCGGCACTTCATGGGCACGTCGACGTTCGCCGAGCGCGCGGTGCTGCCGGAGATCGCGCTCGCGAAGGTGAACCCGGATGCGCCGCTCGCGGGTTGCGCGCCGTTCGCCTGCGGGCTCTCCACCGGCATCGGCGCGGCGCTGAGCACCGCACAGGTCGAGGCGGGCTCGACCGTGGCGGTGTTCGGCTGCGGGCTGGTGGGCCTCGGCGCGGTGATCGGCGCGCGGCTGGCCGGAGCAGACCGGATCATCGCGCTCGACCTCTCCGCGGAGCGGCTCGAGCAGGCGCGCCACCACGGCGCCACCGACACGCGCGTCGCCGACCCGGAGACCGTCGAGTGGATCCGCTCCGAGACCGGCGGCTTCGGCGCCGACTACACCTTCGAGGCGACCGGGAACGTCGCGGTCATGCGCCAGGCGGTCGAGGCGGCCCGCGAGGCGTGGGGCCTGGCGACCATGTGCGGGGTCGCCGGCAAGGGTGAGGTGCTCGAGGTGGTGCCGCGCCTGCTGATCACCGGCCGGCGGGTGACCGGCTCGTCGTTCGGCGGCGTGAAGGGTCGCACGCAGGTGCCGCAGCTCGTCGAGCGCTGGCTGGCCGGCGAGATCGACGTCGAGTCGCTGATCTCGCACCGGCTCGCCCTCGACGAGGTGAACCGCGGGTTCGAGCTGATGGAGGCCCAGGACGGCATCCGCAGCGTGATCGTGTTCGACTAGGCCGGTCACCGGGTACAGCGTCCGCGATGCCGTCGACCCGGCCGCGGCCGATTTCCCCACCGAGAGAGGAGACCATGGAGCACCTCGACGCACAGACGTCCGACGAAGCCCGGACCCTGTTCCGGGCGGTAAACGAACGCGTGCGTGAGGTCAACCTCACGTCCGGACGCACCCTCCGGCTCGCCGACTTCGTGTGCGAGTGCCGGGACCCCGAGTGCACCGAGCGCCTGACCCTCAGCATCGAGGACTTCGACGCGGTTCGGCGAGACCCCGACCGCTTCGTCGTCCACCCCGGCCACGTCGCGTGCACGCTCGAGCGCCTGGCCGACGTGCGGGAGACCTACGTGGTGGTCGAGCGAGCGGGCACGCAGGAACGGGCCCGGGCCGCGGCCTGATCCCGGCGCCGCCGCGCCGCCCTTGCTCCGACTGACCCCCTCGTCATACTTGTCTCCGGGGTCAACACGACAGGGAGGTGAAGGTGGCTTCGCCAAGGGCCTGGAGCGGATGGATCGGCTTCGCCGGCCTGATGCTCATGATCATCGGCGCGATCGACTTCTTCGAGGGATTGATCGCGGTGATCAGGAAGGAGTACTGGGCGTTCTCGTCCCAGGGCCTGATCATCTTCAACGTCACCACGTGGGGCTGGCTGGCGATCATCATGGGCATCGTCCTGTTCCTCGTCGGACTCGGCCTGACCGGGGGCGCCGGGTGGGCGCGCTGGGTGGCGATCATCCTGATCGCCGTCAACTTCCTCGGCCAGCTCGGCTGGCTGGCGAACAGCAGCACGCCGGTCTGGACGCTGACCGTGATCGCCCTCCAGATCATCGTGCTCTACGCGCTGACCGCGAAGTGGTCAGACGCGCAGATGGCCTAGCCGGCAGGCGCCGGCCGCGACTGCGACTCCACGGGGGAACGCGGGCCGTTCCCCCGTGGAGGGCACGCCGTAGACACGCCCCCACGCGCTGATGCTGGCCGTCGACGTCGCCGCGGAGGTCGCCGACGCCCTCTCGTTCGCGTTCGGGATGCTGTGGGAGATCCTCTGGGCGCTGATCCTCGGCTTCGCGCTCTCGGGGGTCGTCCAGGCGGTCGTCTCCAAGAGGGAGCTGCAGCGTCTCCTGCCGGACGACTCTCCCCGGACGCTCGCGGTCGCGACCGGCCTCGGGGCCGCCTCGTCGTCGTGCTCGTACGCGGCCGTCGCCCTCGCACGGTCGCTGTTCCGCCGCGGCGCCGACTTCACCGCGTCGATCGCGTTCGAGATCGCCTCGACCAACCTCGTCTTCGAGCTCGGGATCGTGCTCGCGCTGCTCCTGGGCTGGGAGTTCGTGCTGGGCGAGTTCGTCGGCGGGCCGCTGATGATCGTGCTCGTCGCGGTCGCCTTCCGCCTCTTCCTCCAGCGCCGTCTCGTCGAGTCGGCGCGAGAGCAGGCGAATCGCGGGCTCGTCGGGTCGATGGAGGGGCACGCCGAGATGGACATGTCCGCCGGCGGCGCCGGCTCGTGGTGGCAGCGCCTCCGCACGCCTCGCGGCTTCACGGCCACGGCGGACTACTTCGTCATGGACTGGGCCGCGATCTGGCGCGACATCGCCGTCGGGCTGCTCGTCGCCGGCGCCCTGGCGGCCTGGGTGCCGGAGTCCTGGTGGCAGTCGCTCTTCCTCGTCGACCATCCGACCGCGGCCAAGGTCTGGGGGCCGGTGATCGGGCCCCTGGTCGCCGTGGTCAGCTTCGTCTGCTCGGTCGGCAACGTGCCGCTCGCCGCGGTGCTCTGGAACGGAGGGATCAGCTTCGGCGGCGTGATCGCCTTCATCTTCGGCGATCTGATCATCGCGCCGATCCTGAACATCTACCGCAAGTACTACGGCCTGCGGATGGCCGCGGTGCTCGCCTCGGTCCTCTACGTGACCATGGTCGCCGCCGGGCTGGCGGTGGAGCTCCTGTTCCAGGCCCTCGGGATCGTCCCGACCGAGCGGAACGCGAAGGTCGAGACGGCGACCGTCAGCTGGAACTACACGACCTACCTGAACATCGTCTTCCTGGGGCTCGCCGCGATCCTCGTCTGGCGGTACTTCCGCCGGGGCGGCGGCCTGCCGATGCTGCGGATGATGAACGCGCCCGCCGACGGCCACGCCCACCGCCATCGTCACCAGGCGGGCTAGCGGCCGAGCGAGACGATCCAGGTCAGCGTCCGCGTGCGGCCGTAGCCGTCGAGCCCGGCGAGCGTGAGCGTGTAGTTGCCGGGGCCGAGCAGGAACGGCCCGAGCGCGGCCCGGCCGGCCCGCCCGAGGTAGTGCTGGTTCACGAGCAACCTGCTGCCCCGGTAGGCGCGGGCCAGCCCGTCGTAGATCTGGTTCGCGCGGACGTGCACGGTCACCGACCAGACGTCTCCGGCCCGGGTGACGAGGGGCGGCTCTCGGGTGAGCACGAACGGCGGAGGCGCGGCGGCCACGCCGCAGCGCCCCAGGCATGCCCGCGTCTTCAGGAGCCCGCCTGCGAGCCGGGTCTCGAACGTGTAGAGCCCGGACCGCGGCACGGGGAACGGCCCGATCCGGACGCGACCCGCGGCGACCTTCGTCGCGACCGAGGTGACGACGCGGCCTGCCCTGACCGCCCGGACGCGCGCGGTTCCGCCCTTGCTCGTCAGGAAGCGGAGGGTGACGCGGTAGCCGGCGCTCGTTCCGACCACGACCGGGCGTCCCAGCGAGCGCAGCGCCGCCGTCCGCACGGGCGTGTTGCTGAACGTGGCGGTCGCGATCTGGGCGCTCGCCAGCTTCACCGTGCAGGTGGTCTTCGTCCCCGTGCACGCACCGGCCCATCCGACGAACGACTGCCCGGCCGTGGGCCTCGCGGTCAGGGTCGCGGCCGCGCCCGCCTTGAAGTGCTGGACGCACGTCTTCGTCCCGCCGGCGCTCGCGCACGCCCCGGCCGAGGTGCTCACCGAGCCCCGGCCCAGGACGTGGACGGTGAGCGTCCCGGGGGTGCCGGGGGCGGCGAAGGTCGCCGCCACGCTCTTCGCCGACGTCATGCTCACCGTGCAGGTCGATCCGGTTCCCGTGCACGACCCGCTCCAGCCGCGGAAGGTGGCGCCGCTCGCGGGCGTCTCGGTCAGCGTCGCCGTCGTCCCGGGTGCCAGGACGGCGGTGCAGGTGGTCGCACCGTTGCCGCAGGCGATCCCGCTGCCGGACACCCGGCCCGGTCCGGTGGCCGCGACGGTGAGCGCATAGCTGCCGGTCCCACCGGAGAAGGACGCGGTCACGGTCTTCGACGCGTTGAACGTGACCGTGCAGGTCGGGGTCGTCCCGGTGCAGGTGCCGCCGCCCCAGCCGGTGAAGGTCGCCCCGCTCGACGGGGCGGCGGCGAGCGTCACGGTCGAGCTCGCCGCGTGGCCCGGGCTCGTGCAGGCCGTCGCCCCGGACCCGCAGCTGATCCCGCCGCCGGTGACCGTGCCGTTGCCCGTCACCGAGACGGTCAGGGTGAACCCCGTCGCCGAGCCGGCGGCGAAGGTCGCGGTGACGCTCCTGGACTCCGTCATCGAGACCGTGCAGGTGGTCGCGGTCCCGCCGCACGCACCGGACCAGCCGGAGAAGGTCGCGCCCACGGCGGGCGTGGCGACGAGCGAGACGGTCGCGCCGGCGGCGAAGCTCGCCGAGCAGATGCCGGCGCCGTTCCCGCAGTTGATCGCGCCGGTCCCGCCCGTGACGGCGCCGTTCCCGGCGACCGCCACCGAGAGCACGTTCGCCTGCGTGAAGGTCGCCGTCACCGCTGCCGCGGCGCCCATCGTCACCGTGCAGCTCGGGCTCGTGCCGGTGCAGCCGCCGGTCCAGCCCGTGAAGACGTACCCGTCGCCCGGCGATGCCTTCAGCGTGACCGCCGAGTTGAGCGTCTCGCTGGCGACACAGGTGCTCGGGCAGTCGATGCCGCCCCCGGAGACGTGTCCCTGTCCCGCGATCGAGACCGTCAGCTGGGCGGTGGAGCCGCCCGCCGCCGCCCAGGCCGCGCCGATCTGCCGGTCGCCGTTCAGCTGGACGGTGCACGACACGGCGGTGCCGGTGCACTGGCCGCCCCAGCCCTGGAAGATGTTGCCGGCGCCCGGCTGCTGGAACACGGTCAGCGTCGAGCCCGTCGGCGCGGGCCAGGTGCAGCTCGTGGTGCCGGCCCCGATGTTCCCGCAGTCGACGATCGGCGCCGATCCGGGCGAGAACACGTGCCCCTCGTCGCCGGTCTTGGCCGGGTCGTTGGTGTAGGAGACCGACAGGGTGCTCTGCGTGGTGCTCGAGCTCGGGTTGAAGGTGGCGGTGACGACGTTGTCCCCGGTCGCGCCGGTGAGCGTGCACCCAGCCGTCTCCGGCCCGGAGCAGCCGTCGCCCCAGCTCCCGGCCGACCAGCCGCCCGCGGCCTTCGCCGTCAGCGTGACGGTCGCGCCGTCCGAGAACGCGACGTAGCACTTCGTCCCGCCGTTCCCGCAGCCGATGCCGCCGGGAGCGCTCGTGACCGAGCCCTTGCCGATCACCTCGACGGTGACGGTCGTCGTCGCGCTCGATCGTGCCCCGGCGTCGACCACCCCGAGGATCAGCGCGACCAGCGCCAGCACGGGTACGAGTGAGCGCCTCATCGGTTCACCCCCGTGACCCCCACGAGGAGGCCAGCTTAGACGCGATGCCGGGCATGCGCCAGGCGTCTCGAGGCAGCAAGGCGTACCAGGTCAAGGTCCGGATCCGCCCGTACCCGTCGGTCGCCGCGAGCCCGATCCGATAGGTCCCGGGAGACAGCAGCAGCGTCCCCGGCGTCGTCCTGCCGGCCCGGATCGGGAAGCGCAGCTCGCGAGCGAGGACACGTCCTCGGTAGACCCGCACGACCGCGCCGGCGGCCTGCGTCGAGCGGAAATGCAGTGTCAACGACCAGAGCGTGCCCGCGTCCTCGACGGTCGGCAGCCCGCGCGTCAGCGCGAACGTGCCCGCCGCCGCGCGCTCGCCGCAGCGGCCGAGACAGGCGGTCCAGCGCAGCGTCCGTGTCGCCAGCCGGAGGTCGAACGTGTAGAAGCCGGGCTTCGCCACCGGGAAGGGGCCGACGGTCGCCGCGCCGGCCGCGGCGGTGAAGGCCAGCGCCGTCTCGACGCGGCCGGCACGGAGAGCGCGCACGCGCGCGAGCCCCCGCTCGGCGGTCCGGAACCGGAGGGTGACGCGGAAGCCGACCGCCGTCCGGGAGACGAGCGGCGGACCGATGCGGCGCAGCGCCGCCGCGCCGGTCGCGGGCTTCCGGCCGGAGCCGCCGGCGAAGGCGGCGGTGACGCGCCGCGCCTCCGTCAGCTCGACCGTGCAGGTCGGCGACGTGCCGCTGCACGCCCCGCCCCAGCCGGTGAAGGTCGCGCCCGCGGCCGGGGTCGCCGTCAGCCCGGCCGTCGAGCCCTGCCGCTCGTTCGTGCTGCAGACGTTCTTGCCGTTGCCGCAGGCGATCCCGCCTCCGGTGACCGTCCCGTGGCCCGTGACGGCGACGCTCAGCGCAACCTCGGCGCCGGAGGCGCCGGAGAAGGTGGCGGTCGCGCTCCGGGCGGCGCTCATCGTCAGCGAGCACGTTCGCGACGAGCCGCTGCAGGCGCCGCCCCAGCTCTGGAAGGACTGGCCCGGGGCCGGCTCGGCGGTCAGCGTCACGCTCGTGCCCGCGGACAGGTTCGCCGAGCAGGCGGTGCCGCCTGCGCCGCACGCCAGCCCTCCGCCGCTCACCGTGCCGCTGCCCGTCACCGAGACGCTCAGGGGGAACGTGGCCGGCCCCACCGAGCCGCCGCCGGAGAAGCTCGCGGTCACGGTCCTGTCGCCCGTCACCGCGACCGTGCAGGTCGCGCCGCTCGTGCTCGTGCAGCCGCTCCAGCTCGTGAACGAGCCGCCCGGCCCCGGGGTTGCCGTCAACGTCACCTCCTGGCCCGCGCTCTCGTCGGCGCTGCAACCGCTCGACGAGCCGGTCGTGCAGGCGATCCCGCCTCCCGTGACCGTCCCGTTCCCGCTCACCGAGACGCTCAGGCGCGGCTTGCGGAACGTGCCGGTGGCGCTCTTGTCGGCGTCCATCGCCAGCGTGCAGCTTCGAGACGTGCCGCTGCAGGCACCGCTCCAGCCGCCGAAGACGAACCCGTCGTCGGGCGTCTCGACGATCGTCAGCGTCGAGCCGACCGTGACGGCGGTCGTGCAGTCGCGGTCGCCGGTGTCGCAGTCGAGGTCCTCACCGGAGACGTTCCCGCCGTTCCCGTCGGCGTCTCCGTTCGCGGCGACGGTCAGGCTCCTGTCGCCGGGGTCGGGGGATTGGTCGAAGGTGGCGATCACCTCGTGATCGTCGTCGTCCATGTCGAAGTCGACGGCGCACGACGTCCCCGAGCACTCGCCCGACCAGCCGGAGAACGTCCAACCTGCCGCCTCCGCCGCCGTGAACGTCACGGTGCCGGTGCCGGTGTAGGAGACGCGGCACGTCGTGGCGCCGTTGCCGCAGCTCAACGAGCTCTTGTCGTCCGTGACGTTCCCGCGGCCGATCACCTCGACGCGGACGCTGGTGGTGGTCGCGGCCCGGCGCCCGACCGCGCCGCCCGCCCCGAGCGTGAGCCCCGCGAGCACCATCAGGCCCCACGCTGCTGCTCTCGCCGCCATCCCCGCGGCCCAGCTTAGCCTCGAGCCGCGGGGGCCGAGCGGTGCCGCCCTCGGCTACCGCTTGCGCGCGGTCGCGCGTCCGCCCTTGCGGCCGGCGGCCTTCTTCTGGGCGGTCGTGCCGCCCTGCGAGGAGCTGGAGCGCGACTTCGACTTGCCGCCGCGGCTCGAGGAGCCCGGCGAGTTGGCGATCCTTGCCGCGCGCTCCTTCGACATGCCCTTGTCCTTCAGCGCCTCGTACTGCTTCTCGTTCTTGACGTTCGCCCGCTTGTTCGGCATGGAGCGCCTCCTATCTCGAGATCTGCTCGACCGTCTCGCCGACCTGGCGCTCGTCCGCGACCCGTGCCACGTCGGCCTGGGCGAGGACGCCGATCAGCTTCTCGTCCTCGACGACCGGCAGGCGACGGAGCTGGTTGCTCGCCATCAGGCCCAGCGCCTCGGCGAGGTCCTGGTCGGGGCCGACGGCGACCACGTCCTTCGACGCGATCTCCCCGACCGCCGTCGTCGCGGGATCCTTTCCCTCTGCGACCACCCGTACCGCGATGTCGCGGTCCGTCACCGTTCCGATCAGCTTCCCGTCCTGGACGACCGGGATCATCCCGGCGTCCGCCTCTCGCATGCGCCTCGCCGCCTCGACCGCCGGCCTGTCGGCCTCCACGGTCGCCGGGCTCGGCGTCATCACCTCACGGATGCTCTTGCCCATCGGGCCCCCTTTCGGGGTTCGGCCTTCCCGGCGGCGGCCAGGCGGAAACGCGCCCGATTCAGCGGTGCCGGAAGACGATGCGGCCGCGGGTGAGGTCGTAGGGGGACAGCTCGACCCGGACGCGGTCGCCGGGCAGGATCCTGATCCGGTAGCGCCGCATCTTGCCTGCCGTGTAACCGAGGGTCTCGTGGCCGTTGTCGAGCTTGATCCGGAACATGCCGCTCCGGAGCGCCTCGACCACCTCACCCTCGAACTCGATCTTCTCTTCCTTGTCGGCTATTGCGACTTTCCTTTCGGGAAAAGGAACCGGGGACAGGCCCGTAGGGCCTGTCCCTCTCTGTGCTCGTCAACCAGCGATCGTGGTCACGCTGGTCGCCTCGGGGCCCTTCTGGCCCTCCCGGGCCTCGTACTCGACCCGGGCGCCCTCGTCGAGGGACTTGTAGCCCTCGCCGGCGATCTGCGAGAAGTGGACGAACAGGTCCTTGCCGCCCTCGTCGGGCGTGATGAACCCGTACCCCTTCGCAGCGTTGAACCACTTGACGGTACCGGTAGCCATGTGAACACCTCCCTCACCACTCACGAACGGGTAGAGAAGCGCAACAGACTGCGACTCGCTCGGTACTCGTTCTCAGTAGCGCGGTAGCGTAGCAAGGTACAAGTGCGGCGATGGCCGAGAGACCTCTGCTGCGGGCGCGCGCGCCTGCGTTCGCCGAGGAGCTCGAGCGGACGCTGAGGGAGGCCGGGCGGCCGGAGCTCGCCGACCAGGTCGCCGGTCTCCGGATCACGGCGCTGTGCGCGTGCGAGGTCGAGGGCTGCGCCAGCTTCTCGACCGTGCTGCCGATGAAGCGCTGGTTCCGGCGCGGGAAGCTCGTCCCGGCCGGAGACCTGGTCGTGAACACGATCGACGGCGAGATCGCCCACGTCGAGGTGCTCGGCCGGCCGGACGTGCGCGGGGCCCTTCGGGCGGAATAGCCGCTCGCGGCGTTAACCGTGCCAGGCACGGTAAAGACCCTGCTCCGAGCGATCTTTCGAATGCCGCTCTTAACCGTGCCTGGCACGGTTAAGAGCGGGTGGGCCTAGTCCGCTTCGGGCACGTCCTCCGCGTCGCCGTGCTCCTCCGGATCCGGAGCCGGCGACTCGTCGATCTCGTCGTTTCGGTCGTCCTCGCGCGGATGCTCAGTATCGTTGTCTGCCATGAAGGTCGTCCTACCCGACAGCTCCGAGCTCGAACTTCCGGAGGGCGCGACGGGCCTGGACGCGGCCCGGGCGATCGGGCCGAAGCTCGCCGAGCAGGCGGTGCTCGTCCGCTCGAACGGCGCGGTCCGCGACCTGCGCGCTCCGCTCGCCGACGGCGAGGAGATCCAGATCCTGACCACGCGGGACACGGCCGATCCGGACGCGCTATGGGTGCTGCGGCACTCGACCGCGCACCTGCTCGCCGAGGCGGTGCGGCGGCTCTACCCCGGCGTGAAGATCGCGATCGGGCCTCCGATCGAGAACGGCTTCTACTACGACTTCGAGTTCCCGGAGCCGATCCACGAGGCCGACCTGGAGCGAATCGAGGCCGAGATCCAGCGCGAGCTCCGGGAAGGTCGTTCGTGGACGCGTGAGGTCATTTCTCGCGAGGAAGCGCGTGAGCGCTTCCTCGCGACCCGAGAGCCGTATAAGGTCGAGCTCGTCGACTCCGCCGAGGGCGACATCTCCCTGTACACGCAAGGCGACTTCACGGACCTCTGCCGTGGCCCGCACCTGCAGGACTCGAAGCCGATCAAGGCCGTGAAGCTGACCGGGCTCGCCGGCGCGTACTGGCGCGGCGACGAGCGGAAAACCCAGCTGACCCGGATCTACGGGACGGCGTTCTACGGGCAGGCAGATCTCGACGCCTACCTCGAGCGGCTCGAGGAGGCCCGGACGCGGGACCACCGCCGGCTCGGGCAGCAGCTGGACCTCTTCCACCTGTCCGAGCACTCGCCGGGGTCGCCCTTCTGGCATCCGAAGGGGATGGTGCTCTGGAACGCGCTGGAGGACGTCCGCCGCCGCGAGAACCTGCGGCGCGGCTACGTCGAGGTGAAGACGCCGCTCCTCTACGACATCGACACCTACGTCACCTCGGGCCACTACGACAACTACCGCGAGAACATGTTCTTCGTCTCGGAGGGACGGTTCGCGCTCAAGCCGATGAACTGCCCGGGACACATGCTCCTGTTCGGCAGCCGGCTGCGGAGCTACCGCGAGCTGCCGATCCGGTACGCGGAGTCGTCGACGCTGCACCGCGACGAGCTCGCCGGGACGCTGCACGGACTGCTCCGCGTGCGGCATGTGACGCAGGACGACGCGCACATCTTCTGCGCTCCGGATCAGATCGAAGGCGAGATCTTCGGCTGCCTCGACTTCGCGACCTACCTCTACGACCTCTTCGGGATGACCTCGCGAGCGGAGCTGTCGACCCGTCCGCCCGGGAAGCTGGGCACGGACGAGGAGTGGGACTTCACCGAGGGCGCGCTGCGCGCGGCGCTGGAGCGGCGCGGGGTCGAGTACGACCTGAACGAGGGCGACGGCGCGTTCTACGGGCCGAAGATCGACCTGCACATGACCGACGTGCTCGGGCGATCCTGGCAGATGGCCACGATCCAGCTCGACGCGCAGATGCCGAAGCAGTTCGGGCTGACGTACATGGGCGCCGACAACCGGGAGCACACGCCCTACGTCGTCCACCGGGCGCTGCTCGGCTCGCTGGAGCGGTTCATCGGCATCCTGATCGAGCACTACGCCGGCGACTTCCCGCTCTGGCTCGCGCCGGTGCAGGTCCGCGTCCTGCCGGTGGGCGAGACGCACCGCGGTGCGGCAGCAGAGCTGGTCGCGAGGCTGAGGGAGGCCGGGGCGCGCGTCGAGGTCGACGACCGCGACGAGACGATCGGCCGCCGGATCCGCGACGCGGAGCTCGAGAAGATCCCGCGGGTGGTCGTGTACGGCGACCGCGAGTCGGCGGACGCCCTCGCCGTGCGCGTCCGGGGTGGAGAGCACGTCACGAAGTCGTTGGGCGAGCTCCTCGCCGATTTGGGTACGATGTGACCCTGCTCAAGCAGGGACACCCGTTCCTCACCTCGCCGGTTTGACCGAGCCGAGGTTCAACCGAGTTTGGGTTGACCGGAATGGAGGCCGCTGCTTGCAGCGGCTTTTGTCGTCAGAAGAAGGAGATCAGAGCGAGCTTGGATAGCAGCCTTTGAGACCGCGGCGAAGCGTCGAACCACCGGTTCGCCCGGCCTCGCAGAACCGGATCAACGACCAGATCCGCGCGCCGCGCGTCCGGCTGGTGGACGAGGACGGGTCCCAGATCGGGATCAAGCCGTCAGCCGAGGCGCTCGAGTACGCGTATTCGAAGGGGCTCGACCTCGTCGAGATCGCGGCGCAGGCCGATCCGCCAGTGGCCAAGGTCATGGACTACGGGAAGTACCGCTACGAGCAGGAGCAGAAGGCCAAGCAGGCGCGCAAGCACCAGTCGCAGATCCACGTCAAGGAGATCAAGCTCAGGCCGAAGATCCAGGTTCACGACTACAACACCAAGAAGGGCCACGTCGAGCGCTTCCTCAACCAGCGCGCGAAGGTCAAGGTGACGATCATGTTCCGCGGGCGGGAGACCACCCATCCGGAACGCGGCCGTGACCTGCTGATGCGGCTGGCCGAGGACGTGAAGGAGATCGGGGTCGTCGAGCAGCCGCCTCTCCTCGACGGGCGCAACATGGTGATGGTGCTCGGCCCGACCAAGAACGCGGGAGTGCAGCGTCACCTGGAGGACACGAATGCCGAAGCAGAAGACACACAGCGGAGCGAAGAAACGGTTCAAGGTGACGGCGGGCGGAAAGATCCTGCGCCGGCGCGCGATGAAGAGCCACCTGCTGGAGAAGAAGTCGCCGAAGCGGAAGCGGAGCTTCCGTCGGGACACGCCGCTAGCGCCTAGCGACGTCAAGAACGCCCGCAAGCAGCTCGGGATCTAGGAGGGAGAACGATGCCTCGCGTCAAGCGATCCGTGCACGCGCGCAAGAAGCGGCGCAAGGTCCTCGAGGAGGCGAAGGGCTACTGGGGGCTGAAGTCCAAGACGTACAAGCAGGCGAAGGAGCAGCTCGACCATTCGCTGACGTACGCCTACCGCGACCGCAAGGCGCGCAAGCGGACCATGCGGAGCCTCTGGATCATCCGCATCAACGCCGCGGCGCGGCAGCACGGGCTCTCCTACAACCAGTTCGTCGCCGGCTGCAAGAAGGCGGAGATCGAGCTCGACCGCAAGGTCCTCGCCGACCTCGCCGTGAGCGACCCCGCCGCCTTCGGCGCGATCGCCGAGCAGGCGAAAGCGGCTCTTCAGGCCTCGTCCTAGGAGCAGTCCCTCGAGGGACTGTCCCTCGCTGTCCGTTCGGGCCTAGAGTCCGCCGGATGATCACCTCCGCGGCCAACCCGCGCCTGAAGCTGGTCCGCCGCCTGGAGAGCCGCCGGCAGCGCGCCAGGCTCGGGCTGTTCGTCTGCGAGGGGGAGGACCTCGTCGAAGCGGCGCTGGCCGCCGGGATCCGGCCGCACGACCTGCTCGTCGCCGGCGAGGACGTCGAGCCGGGCCTGCTCGCCGGAGTCTCGACGCTCGCGCACCCTCCGCGCGTGGTCGGCGTCTTCCGCCGCGGCGACCTGCCTCCGTGGCAGCCCGGGCCGGTCGCGCTGGCGCTGTGGCACGTCGGCGATCCGGGCAACCTCGGCACCCTGATTCGGACGGCCGACGCCTTCGGGGCGTCGGTCGGGCTCTCGGACGGATGCGCCGACCCGACCGGGCCGAAGGCCCTGCGGGGCTCCGCCGGCGCGATCTTCCGGGTGCCGCTCGGCCGCTTCGACGAGCCGGCCGGCCGCCGCGTCGCGCTGGTTCCGCACGGCGGCACGGCGCTGGACCGCCTCGACGTGGGGGACGGCACCGTCTTCGTCCTCGGCGCCGAGCGCGAAGGTCTGCCCGGCGACGTCGTCGCCGGCTGCGACGCCGCCGCGTCGATTCCGCTGGCCGCCGGCGCGGAGTCCCTGAACGTGGCCGTGGCCGGCGCCATCGCGCTCTACGAGTGGAGGCGGCGCTTATGATGAGCGCAGAGAGGGACAGGTCTTACAGACCTGTCCCCGGTTCCGTTGCCATGCGCCTCGAGGGGATCCACCACATCACCTGCATCACGGCCGACGCGCCGCGCAACGTCGAGTTCTACGCCGGCACGCTCGGCCTGCGGATGGTCAAGAAGACCGTCAACCAGGACGACCCGACCGTCTACCACCTCTTCTACGCCGACGAGGTCGGCTCGTCGGGCTCGGACATCACCTTCTTCGAGTACCCCGGCGCTCGGCGGGGACGGGCGGGCGCGGGCATGGTCTACCGCGTCGTCTGGCGGGTCGCCTCGGCCGAGGCGCTCGACTTCTGGGAACGCCGTCTCGGCGACGCCGGCGTCGCCTCGGAACGCAGCGACTCCAGCCTCCGCTTCCGCGACCCTGAGGAGCTCGAGCTCGAGCTTGCGGCGGTCGAGACCGGCGATGCGCCGCTCGTCGCCGAGCACCCGGAGATCCCCGCCGGCCTCGCCCTCCAGGGCTTCGACTCGGTGCGCGTCTACGCCGACGATCCGGCCGGGAGCCGCGAGTTCCTCGAGACGGGGATGGGTTTCCGGGCCGAGTCGGAGACGGTCTACGAGTCGCGGGGCGAGGCGCGCGGCTCGCAGTACGTCTACGACGTGACCGACCGGCCCGGAACCGGCGGCGCCGGCACGGTCCACCACGTCGCCTGGGCTTCGCCGATGGAGGAGCACGAAGCCTGGCGGACACGCGTGCTCGAGGCGGGCGCCCGTCCGACTCCGGTGATCGACCGCTTCTACTTCCGCTCGATCTACTTCCGCGAGCCCAGCGGCGTCCTCTTCGAGATCGCCACGATCGGGCCGGGCTTCGCGACCGACGAGGCGCTCGAGCATCTCGGCGAGCGCCTCTCGCTGCCGCCGGCGTTCGAGCACCTGCGTGAACAGGTCGAGCCGGTGCTCACGCCCCTGCCGAGCCTGCGCTGACGGTGGGCACCGGCGCGCGCATGGCCGAGATCGAGGCGCGCGAGGCGTTCCTGGCCGCGGCCAGAGAGGTCACGCCCTACGTCGCCGTCGAGGTCGGAGACGAGCTCTTCTTCGTCGCCACCGACGACACGGGCGTCGGCAGGCGGGTCTTCGTCCGCGGCAAGCGCAAGGACATGACCGCGCTGGAGACGGGGCTCGCCGAGCTCTCCGCGCGAGGGTTCCGACCTCCGCGCGATCCCGTGTTCGTCGAGGTCGGCGCGAACATGGGCACGACCACGGTGATGGCGCTCCGCCGGCACGGTTTCGCCACCGCGGTCGCGCTCGAGCCCTCGCCCCAGAACGTCTGGCTGCTGCGTCTGAACCTGGTCGCGAACGGGCTCGAGGAGCGCGTCACCCTGCTGCCGGTGGCGGCGAGCAACCGGGCGGAGGAGATGGATCTCGTGATCGGCGGCGGCAACCGCGGCGGTCACGGCGTCGCGCCGGCCGGCAGCGGCCACCCCCACCTCGCCGGACGCGTCAGGAGCATCACGCTCGACAGCCTCGTCGAGGACGGCACCGTCGACCCCGCCACAGTCGGGCTGCTCTGGTGCGACGCAGCCGGGCACGACGCCTACGCCGTCCTCGGCGCGACCCGCCTGGTCGAAGCCCGCGTGCCGCTGATCGTCACCGTCGGCCCCAAGATCGACGGCGAGACGAGGGACGCGTTCGTCGAGCTGATCGCTCCCAGCTACTCGGAGATCGTCGAGCTGCGCAAGGGGAGGCGCTCGCTGCCGATCGACTCGCTGGCCGACCTCGTCGCCGGCTACCGGCACAAGGGCGACGTCCTGCTCGTCCCGCGCCGCCCGTGACCGCCGCCCTCGAGCGCTTCGAGCGCTACCCGCTGCTGCTCGGCCCCTCGCCGGTCCACCGCCTGGAGCGCCTGACCGAGCATCTGGGCGGCGCGTCGCTCTGGGCCAAGCGGGACGACGTCTCCTCCGGCCTGGCCTTCGGAGGCAACAAGACGCGCAAGCTCGAGTACCTCGTCGCCGACGCGCTCGCCCAAGGCTGCGACACGCTCGTCTCGATCGGCGGCGTGCAGTCGAACCACACGCGCCAGGTGGCGGCCGCGGCCGCGCGTGCCGGCCTCGGCTGCGTCCTCGTCCAGGAGAGCTGGGTCGCCTGGCCGGATGTCGTCTACGACCGCGTCGGCAACATCCTGCTGTCGCGGATCCTGGGAGCCGAGGTGCGGCTCGTCCAGGCTGCCTTCGGCATCGGGTTCAAGGAGAGCTGGGAGCAGGCGCTGGCCGACGTCGAGGCCCGCGGCGGCAAGCCCTACGCGATTCCGGCCGGCGCGTCCGACCATCCGCTCGGCGGCCTCGGGTACGCGCGCTGGGCGCAGGAGGTGGCGGAGCAGGAGGCCGAGCTCGGTGTCTTCTTCGACACGGTGATCGTCTGCTCCGTCACCGGCTCCACCCAGGCCGGCATGGCGGCCGGGTTCGCCGCGCAGGAGCGGCCGCGCCGCGTGATCGGGATCGACGGCTCCGCGAAGCCGCGCGAGACGCTCGAGCAGGTCACGCGCATCGCGCAGGCGACCGCGAAGCTGATCGAGGTCGGGCGCGAGCTTCGCCGCGACGAGCTCGTGCTCGACGAGCGCTACCACGCCGGCACCTACGGCATCCCCGACGAGCGCACGCTCGACGCCATCCGCCTGGCCGCGCGGCTGGAGGGCATGATCACCGACCCGGTCTACGAGGGGAAGTCGATGGCGGGCCTGATCGACCTCGTCCGGCAGGGCGAGATCGCGAAGGACGCCACCGTCCTCTACGCGCACCTGGGCGGTCAGCCGGCGCTCAACGCGTACGCCGCCCTCTTCTAGCGCGGGTCGCTGCGGTCGAAGTTCCAGTGGCGGGACGCTGCGGCGATCCAGCCGCCGTCGCGTCTCGGCAGCAGCCCGAACCGCGTGATCGTCCGCTGCCCGCCTTCGTGGTCGCCGTAGAGCACGTCGACCGTCAGCGGCTGCCGGCCTTCGATCGCCGCGGCCGCCTCGGCGAACGCCGGCGTCGCCCGGTCGCGGAAGGTTCCCTGCCAGAAGCCGACGTCCCCGGCCGGGATGTAGATGTCGCGCGTCAGCCGCGTGAAGTCGTCGACCGGAGGCTGGTCGGTGGCGCCCAGCCGGCGCTCCGGGTAGAGGTGCCAGCCGTGCAGGACGGCGATGCCCGCGCCGGCGTTGCGCAGGGAGATCGCCACGTAGACCGCGTCGTCGCCCACCTCGGCTGCCGCGCCGGCACCGTCGACCACCAGGTGCTGCTCGTCGGCGAAGGAGACCTTCTGCTGCGGATCGTCCGGCCGCGACGGGATCAGCAGCGGGGCGCAGGCCGGCGAGCAGCGAGCGTTCGGCCACGCGAGCCGCCCGGTTCGCGGACCGCACGGACGCGAACGTGGCGACGGCGAGGACGAGCGTCCCGCCCGCGTCGCGAGCGCGGAGATCGTCACCCAGTCGGCCGCGACCACGATCACGGCTGGTCGAGCTTCGCGATGTTCTCCGCCTCGTCGTCGTCCGGCGCCTCCACTGCGAGCCACGCGTCGACGATCGCCCGCGCCGTGTCCGGCTCGGTGCGCTTCAGGCTCATCACCAGCACGTTGGCGTCGTTCCAGCGGCGCGCGCCTTCGGCGATCCACGGCTCCCAGGCGAGCGCCGCTCGGACGCCGGGCATCCTGTTCGCCGCCATCGCCGTGCCCGTGCCGGTCCAGCAGAAGAGCACGCCCTGGTCGGCTACGCCCTCCGCGACCGCGTGTCCGACCCTGGCGGCAACGTCGGGCCACCGGTCGCGGTCGAGCACCTCGACGTCGTGCCCGGCGCGGCGCAGCTGGTCGACGGCGGCGTCGAGCGCCGCCCCCTCGTCGTCGGATCCGACCACGAATCTCACGGGCACACCCTAGAAAAGAGCTGCGCGGCCCGAGAGGACCGCGCAGCAGCAGCCGGGAGAGGTGGAGGGCGAAGCGGTGCGGCGACTCTATGGGCTCGACCGGGCGCGGACAACGAGACGTTCGTAGAGTTCCTCCCGTGCGCAGGCTCGTCCGACCGATCGAACGCGCGGCGATCGGCGCCCTGATGGCCCTGCTCGCGATCGTGCTCGAGCAACGCGTGCGCTCGCGTCTTCGCGGCGGCTCGTAGTCGGCTACCGCTTTCGCGTCAGCTCGAGCACCAGCGCCACGCCGGCGATGCCCGCGGCCACCCCGAGGGCGATCGGCACCCAGGCGTCGATCGCCGAGGCGGCTGCCGCCAGCACCGCGGCGAGGAGCGTGGCGCCGCCGGCGAACGCGAGCGCGATGCGCCGGCCGGCACGGCGGATGGCGTCTTCGAGCGACTTGCTGCCCCGGAGCTCGATCTGCAGCCCCGGGCCGGGCCGCGCCCCGGTCAGGCGCTCGATCGCCTCGACCAGCCGCGTGGCCCGCAGCTTCAGCTTCTGCGCCTCGTAGACCGCCTTCCTCGGATCGATCGAGCCTCCGACCCGCTCGCGCAGCCCCTTGAACACGAAGCCGCCGACCGCCGAGAACGGATCGAGGGTCGGGTCGAGCTCGGCCACCGCCAGCTGCATCTGCCCGAACGCCTTGCCGGTCATCGCGAGCGACCCCGGCAGGCGGATCCCGTGCCGCGCGGCGAGCTCGATCAGCGTGTCGAGCATCGGCCCGAGCTGGATGTCGCTGAACGAGCTGACCTTGAACTGCCCGACGTAGTCGGCGAGGTCGAGCCGGAGGCCCTCGAGGTCGACGTCGCCGCTTCCCTCGCCGAGCATCAGCATCACGTCGGCGAGGAAGTCGGCGTCCTCGCGCCAGAACGCGAGCAGGAGGAGCAGGAGCAGGCCCCGCGTGTCGTCGTCCAGGGTGCCGACCATGCCCAGGTCGAGCAGGTAGATGCGTCCGTCCGACCAGAGCAGGTTGCCCGGGTGGGGATCGGCATGGAAGAACCCCTCGGTCAGCACCTGGCGGTAGAACGCCTCGAGCAGCTGCCGCGCCGCCTCGCGGCGCTCCTCGCCCGGCGGCGCGCTGCGGAGCGGGCCGCCCTGGATCTCGTCCATGACCAGCAGCCTCCTCGTCGAGAGCTGCTCGTGCACGCCGGGAACTCCGAGCCGCGGGAAGGGTGCGAGCACCTCGCGCATCCGCTCGATGTTCGCCGCCTCCTCCCGGAAGTCGAGCTCGCGGCGCAGCGACGAGGAGAGATGCTCGACCAGGGCGGGGACGTCGACCAGGCCGGAGAGCGCCTCACGTCCCTCCACCTTCTCGGCGAAGAGCGAGAACAGGCCGAGGTCGCGCTCGATCTCGTCGGCCGCGCCCGGCCGTTGCACCTTGACCACCACGCGCTCCCCACCCTCGAGCCGCGCCCGGTGGACCTGGCCGATCGTGCCCGCGGCGAGCGGCTCGGGCTCGATGCTCTCGAACACGTCCTCCCACGGGACGCCCAGCTCCTCCTCCATCACCCGCACGACCTCGGCCTCGGTCAGGGGCGGCACCCGGTCCTGGAGGTGGGCGAGCTCCTCGGCCACCTGGGGCGAGATCAGGTCGGGCCTCGTCGAGAGGATCTGGCCCAGCTTGCAGAACGTCGGCCCGAGCTCCTCGAGCGCGGCGCGCAGCCGTGCGGCCCGGGCTGCGTCGTCCTCGGACACCGCCTTCAGGCCGTGCCGGGCGACGGTGGCGGCGATCTGCGCCGCCCGCGCGGTCAGCTGCCCGCCGGCGAGCTCGGTCACGAGCGGCTCCAGGGCCGCCGGCGCTTCTGCTTCGGATCGCCCGCGGTGTTCACGATCACGACCGTACAGCCGGCGTTGTGCGACACGCGGTTGGGGACGTTGCCGAGCAGGAACTCCTTCCGGCCGCTCATGCCGATGTTCCCGACCACGAGCACGTCCGCCTGCTCGGCCTCGGCGGCGGCGACGATCGCGGTTGCGGGGTCGTCGGCCGCCGTCACCCTGACGCCCGTGCCCGGGCCGGCGGTCTGCTCGGCGTAGACGGCCAGCTCGGTCTCGGCGCCCTCGGGCGGCGGGCCGGGGACGAACGCCTGCACGATCGTCAGCCGGGCCTCGTAGCGCCGCGCCATCTCCGCCGCCCAGGCGACCGCGCGCGACGCGGTCTCGGACCGGTCGGAGGCGACGACGATGCGCTCGATCACAGCGGCAGGTCCTGGAGGGCGAAGAACACCGCTTCGGAGAACGTCGGGTAGGGCTGGATCACGTCGCGGAGGACGTCCACCGGAACCTCGGCACGAATCGCGAGCGTGAGCTGCTGGCACCACTCGCCCGCCTCCGGCCCGATCGCGACCGCGCCGACCACGACGCCGCGCTCCGGGTCGGCGGCGATCTTGACGAAGCCCGGCCGCCGAGGCTTCTCGTAGGTGGAGGCGCGCGGCGTCGCGGTCATCTCCCAGCGGGCGGTGACGAGGCCGTCGCGCTCGGTGTCGCCGACCATGGCCACCTGCGGATCGGTGAAGGCGACCGCCGGAATCGCCCGGTAGTCTGCCTTCGCCGTGCCGCCGGCGACCGTCCGCGCCGCGATCCGGGCCTGGTACTTGCCGACGTGCGTGAACAGCGCGACGCCCGTGCAGTCGCCGATCGCCCAGACGTTCGCGGCGGCCCGCAGGCCGTCGTCCACCTCGATCCCGCGCCTCGAGAGCTCGACGCCGAGCTGCTCGAGGCCGAGGTCGTGGACGTTGGGCCTGCGTCCGGTGGAGACGAGCAGCTGCTGGGCGGTCAGCTCGCTGCCGTCGGCGAGCTCCAGGCGGACGGCGGTGTCAGGCTCGAGCCTGACACCGCTGACGGATCGCGTCTGCGATCCGAGGACGACGCGGATCCCTTCCTCCTCGAACGCCGTCTGCAGCAGCGCGGCTGCGTCGCGATCGACCCGCGGCAGCAGGCGCTCGCCGCGCTGGACGATCGTCACCTCCGAACCGAGCCTGCGGTAGAGCTGCGCCAGCTCGCAGCCGGCGACGCCGCCGCCCAGCACGATCAGGCTCGCCGGCACCTCGTGCGAGGACGTCGCCTCCTTCGTCGTCCACGCCTCGACGCCGTCGAGCCCCTCGACCGGCGGCGAGACCGGCGAGGAGCCGGTCGCGACGACCAGGCGGTCGTACTCGAGCTCCTCGCCGCCCGCCTCGACCACGCCGGGACGGGCGACCCGCGCCTTGCCGCGGACGAGCCTGACCTTCTGCCCGTCGAGCCAGTCCACCTGGCCGGCGTCGTCCCAGTCGGAGACCTGCCAGTCGCGCCACGCGAAGATCGCCTCGGTGTCGAGCGTGCCGGTCGCGACGCCGGGTGCGCGCGAAGCGGCGTGCCGGAGCTCGGGCGCGCGGAGGAGGGTCTTCGACGGCATGCAGGCGAAGTACGAGCATTCGCCGCCGACAAGCGCGGTCTCGACCAGGGTGATCTCGACCTCCGGGTCGAGCCGGCGCAGCGCACCGCAGAAGTGCTCGCCTGTCGAGCCTCCGCCCAGAACGACCACGCCCGGCATGGAGGGAGCTTACGACCTGATCTTCGCGAAGACGGCCCGTCCGCGTCCAGCACGCAGTGCCAGCCGAGGTCGAGGGATGCGTCGGGCCGACACCCGCGCCTGAGCGCCGCGGCCACGGCGACGACGACCGGCTGCGCGCCGGGCTCCGCCGGGCCCGCCTGCGAGCCCGCGATCGCCAGCACGGCCGCTGCCGGCATGATCGCCCTCCGCACGCCGACTACGACGCCGAAACGCCTCGAAAAGCTGCTCGCCCGACCTTCCTGCGGGGTCTAGGCTCCCCCGATGAGCGCGTCCGCGGCCGCCGAGATCGTCTTCGACCGGGTGACGAAGCGCTACGCGGGCCGTGACCAGGCCGCCGTGGAGAACCTGTCGCTGACGATTCCCGCCGGCGAGATCTGCGTGCTCGTCGGGCCCTCCGGCGCCGGCAAGACCACCGCGATGAAGCTCGTGAACCGGCTGATCGAGCTCGACGAAGGCGACATCACGATCGACGGCACCTCGATCCGCGACCACGACGTCGTCGAGCTGCGGCGCCGCATCGGCTACGTGATCCAGCAGGTCGGCCTGTTCCCGCACATGACCATCGCCGAGAACATCGCCACCGTGCCGCGGCTGCTGGGCTGGCCGAAGCAGCGCATCCGCGAACGGACCGCCGAGCTGCTCGACCTGGTCGGGCTCGAGCAGGAGTACGCCGGCCGCTATCCGGCGCAGCTGTCCGGCGGGCAGCGCCAGCGCGTCGGGCTCGCCCGTGCCCTGGCGGTCGACCCGCCGCTGATGCTGATGGACGAGCCGTTCGGCGCGCTCGACCCCATCACCCGTGACCGGCTCCAGCTCGAGTTCCTGCGCCTGCACGAGGAGGTGCGGAAGACGGTGATCTTCGTCACCCACGACATCGACGAGGCGATCAAGCTCGGCGACCGGATCGCCATCCTCCGGGAGGGCGGGCACCTGGCCCAGTACGACACGCCCGACCGCATCCTCGCCCACCCGGCCGACGAGTTCGTCGAGCGCTTCGTCGGGGCTGACCGCGGCCTGAAACGGCTGGCACTGCGGCGCCTGGAGGAGATCGAGCTCGAGCCGCTGAACGGCGCGCCGCCCGCCGACGCGCCGCAGGCGCCGGGCTCGACCACGCTCCGCGACGCCCTGTCGCTGATGATGTCCGAAGGCGCCGATCCGCTCGTCGTCGTCGACGCCGACGGCACCCCGATCGGCCTGCTCTCCGTCGCCCGCGTCGGCCGTGTCCTTTCGGAGCTCTGAGCTAACGGTGCCAGGCACGGTAATTCCGCGGGGGAAACAGCTGGTTTCCCCCGCGAGCCCCCTTCCGAGCTGCGCCCCCGGCTTCGCCGGCGGCGTTCGCGTAGCTCCTCACGGCAAGCGTGCCGGTGCCGCGCCCGCCAGGTCAGCCGCGACGACGAAAGCCTTCGGGCCCGAGGAAAGCGAGTGAGCGGCTTCGGCATCCTTGCCCAGCAACCCGTGATCCCGAACTTCGGCGCGGGTTCCAAGTGCGAGACCGAGAACCACGCCTTTTGCACCGGCTGGGTCGCGGACCACTGGTCGGACACGCTGCAGCCCGCGCTCCTCCAGCACATCAAGCTGGCGGCGATCGCGGTGGCGATCGGGTTCGTGCTCGCGTTCGCGGCCGCACTGGTCGCCTACCGGTATCGGCGCGCGGACCAGCCGATCGGCCTCCTCTCCGACTTCCTCTACACGATCCCGAGCCTTGCGCTCTTCCAGCTGCTCGTCCCGCTCACGGGCCTGACGGTGACCACGGTCGAGGTCGCGCTCGTCAGCTACACGCTGCTGATCCTGTACCGGAACATCCTCGAGGGGCTGCGCGGCGTGCCCGTCGAGGTGCGGGAGGCGGCGCGCGGCATGGGCCTGACGCGCCTGCAGTCGCTCGTCCGCGTGGAGCTGCCGCTCGCCGTGCCGTCGATCATGGCCGGCGTCCGGATCGCGACCGTGTCGACGATCTCGATCGCCACCGTCGCCGCGTTCGTCATCCCGGAGGGCCTGGGCCGGCCGATCTTCATCGCGATCGGCCAGGACGTCTTCAAGACCGAGATCATCGCCGCCGGCGGGCTCGCGATCCTCCTCGCACTGGCGGCGGACGGCCTGCTCGTCCTTCTCGGCCGGGCGCTCACACCCTGGAGGAACGCGTGATCCGCCTCGTTGCCGACTCCTTCAGCTGGGGCACGTTCCCCGACGCGGTCAGGTTCATCGCCGACAACCCGGGGCTGCTCTGGCACAAGTCGGTGCAGCACATGGAGCTGTCGGGCGCCGCCATCGGCATCGCCCTGCTGCTCGCCTTGCCGCTCGGCGTCGTGCTCGGCCACCTGGGCCGGGGCTCCTTCGTCGCGATCAGCGTGTCGAACCTCGGCCGCGCGCTCCCGAGCCTCGTCCTGATCGCCTTCGCGCTCTTCGTGTCGGGCCATTTCTTCCTGAACAACATGGCCGCGCTCGTCGTCCTGGGCGTGCCGCCGATCCTGACGAACGCCTACTTCGGGATCGAGGGTGTCGACCGCAACGTCGTCGAGGCGGCCCGCGGGATGGGGATGAGCGGCCGCGACATCCTGCTCCGCATCGAGCTCCCGCTCGCGCTGCCGCTGATCGTCGCGGGGATCCGGATCGCGGCCGTCTTCATCATCGCCACGGCGACGATCGCCGCCGTGGCCGGCGGCGGCGGGCTCGGTGACGTGATCGTCAACCAGGCCACGTACCACCTCTCGGGCGTCGTCGGCGCCTCGCTCGTCGTGTCGTTGCTCGCCTTCGGCGCCGCTCTCGTCCTGGCGCTGCTCCGGAAGCTTTTGACACGTCGGCACGTTTCGGCGGACTAGTGCCCTGGAACCACCACCGGGTCGCGTAGGGTGCCCCGGGTCCTCACTCCAGAAAGGAGCCAGCAGTGGTCCGCAAGCACGCACGGCGCGCCGTCAAGGCCGCCTTCGCCCTGGCGTTGGCGATCCCGATCGTCTTAGGCGGGCAGGCGTTCGCGCAGACGACCGCGACACCGACGATCACGGTCGGCACGAAGAACTTCACCGAGGCGTTCGTCCTCGGCCAGCTCTACAAGCAGGCGCTCGAGGCCAAGGGCTTCAAGGTCGGCTACAAAGAGAACATCGGCAGCTCCGAGCTGATCGACACGGCGCTGACCAGCGGGAAGATCAACTTCTATCCGGAGTACACGGGCGTCCTCGCCCTCAACATCGCCCACGTGAAGAAGCCGTTGAGGACGGCCGCGGCGACGTACGCGGCGGCGAAGGCGTTCGAGGAGAAGCGCGGCTACACCATGCTCAGGCAGACGCCGTTCTTCGACGCGGACTCGTTCACCGTCCTGACGAAGACGGCCAAGAAGTACGGCCTGAAGAAGATCTCCGACCTGAAGAAGGTGCCGAACCTGTCGTACGGCGGCTATCCCGAGTGCGACAAGCGCATCACCTGCCTGCTCGGGCTCAAGCAGATCTACGGGCTGAAGAACATCAAGTTCGTCCAGCTGGGGACGATCCCCGTCACCAAGCTGATCGACTCGGGCAAGGTCACCGGCGGCGACGTCTTCACCACCGAGCCGGCGCTGGCGAACCCGAAGTACACGGCGCTGGTCGACGACAAGCACATCTACGGGTTCCAGAACGTGGCGCCCGTGGTCTCGAAGAAGGTCGTCTCGGCCTACGGCGCCAAGTTCTCGAACGCGGTCAACGCGGTCAGCGCGAAGCTGACGAACCAGGCGATGATCGCGATGAACAAGGCGGTCGCGGTCGACAAGAAGACGCCCGCGGCAGTCGCGAAGGCGTTTCTGCAGGCCAACGGGCTCGCGTAGTCCGCGGCCGCTCCGAAGGGACAGGCACCTTTACGGTGCCTGTCCCTGGCCTTTACGCTCCGCGTCATGGCAGCGGACGGGTTCACCATCGGGCGGCTGGGCGAGTTCGAGCGCAACGGGCGCTGGCAGCTCGTCCGCCGCGGGCTCGGGGTCGAGTCGTTCGGCCTCAACGTGGTCGAGATCGAGCAGGGCTACTCGATCCCGGAGCACGACGAGACCGAGCGCGACCAGGAGGAGGTCTTCGTCGTGCTCCAGGGCAGCGCGGTGATGGTGATCGACGGCGAGGACCACCCCGCGCCGGCGGGGACGTTCGTCCGGGTCGCGCCCGCGCTCACCCGGACAGTGCGCAACGACCAGGAGCACCCGGTGACGCTCCTGATCGTCTCGGCGCCGACGACCTCGGGCTACAAGGACATGGGCTGGGCTTAGCGCGGGAGAACCCATGGTTCTCCCGCGGGCCCTCTCCTGTGCTCGCTCGCTGCGCTCGCGTCGCGCACCCGAAGGAACCCAGGGCGGTCACGTGCCGCGCCCGCACAGGTCGGGCGCGGCGGCGAAGGCCCCTACCAAGCGCCGCCTCCGCCCCCTCCGCCTCCGCCCCCTCCGCCGCCGGAGAAGCCGCCGCCCGAGCCCGACGACGGCGGGGTCAGCGCCGAGCCGAAGCCGGCGGAGAGGTCGCTGATCCCGAGCGAGGTCGCGCCCGAGCCGAGGTCGCCCGAGGGGCTGATCCAGTAGATGGAGCTCCGGTCGTGCAGCTCCTGCGGCATGTGCAGCTGCGCGCCCTGCAGCACCCGCTCGGCGATCCCGAAGGCGATGCCGTAGACGAGGAACCGCTCCCAGAGCTCGAGCGTGGCCGGCGGCGCGTCCTTCAGCCTCGGGAAGTCGGTCAGGTAGCGGCGGAACGCGTCCCAGCGCTCGGCCTCGGTCTGCCCCGCCCGCGTGCGCCGCCGCCAGAGACGGACGCGCGAGAGCGCGAGCACGAGCAGCACGGCGTTCGCGACCGCGCAGCCGCCGAGCGCGACGAGCACGACGTCGCTCCAGCGCGGGGTTCCCGGCCGCCAGCCGTCGATGCCGACCCAGAGCAGGACGACGGCGGCGACCACGCAGAGGACGAGCATCAGGCCGATCGCTCCGCCGCCGGCGTCCGAGTACCACTTCCTCGCGTCGATCGCCGACGACGCCTTCGACTTGAAGCTCGTGAACCGCTTCGCGTTGGACGACCGGTGCGCCTCGATCTGCTCGCGGAACTCGCTCAGCCGCTCGCCGTCGGCGTCCACGACCGAGTCGATCACCGCCGCGACCGGCTCCTCGAAGTCGGCCAGCGCGACCGAGCCGTCGCCCGGCGAGACCAGCAGGTCGGAGACGGTCTCGTGCCTGAGCCCGCCCCAGATCGCCTTCTCCGTGCTCACCGGCGACGACGTGAAGCGCCCTCGCCTGATCAGGTCGAAGAGCGTCGCGGTGAACTCCTGCGAGCCGACGTCCGTGCTCTGGCGCAGGAGCGGCGGGACGAGCGCAGGCTCGGTTTCGCTGGGCGGGGCCTGCTCGTACTCGCGGTCGTAGCCGGTGCGGTGCTCCCGCCCGTAGAGCAGCCAGACGGCGGCGAGCACTGCCAGCGCCGGCCCGACGCCGAGCAGGAGCAGGTAGAGGAGCGTCCGGCCGGGGTGGTTCTTCGCGTCGTCGAGCCGCTCGCGGTCGCGCTGGTAGCTCGCCTGCGCGTCGGCCTCCTCCTGCACGATCGAGGCGAGGCCGTTGCCGGCGACCACCCTGGCTCCTGCCGTCGAGCTGAGCAGACGGCGCGGGAAGACGGTGCGGAGCTCCACCCACTGGTGCGCGGGCACGTCCACGGCGCGCAGGGTCGCCGCCTTCGGCGTCCGTGCGACCACGCCCTTCACCCAGGCCGGATGGCCGTAGACCCGATAGCTCGGGCCCAGGGCCGCCGCACGGGGCAGCGTCGTCGTCGCGGTCAGGCTCGGCAGCGGCTCCGACCAGCTCGGGCCCCAGACCTTCAGGTTCACGTCCGCGACGTCGTCGTAGGCGACCGTCAACCCCGTGAACCGGTACGAGATCGTGTAGGTGCGCGGCTCGCCCGAGGCCAGGAAGTGCCAGACGATCCGCACGCGGCTGCCGCCGGTCTCGTAGTCGAACGTGTCGGAGCGGTCGATGCTCCCGAGCTTGGTGCTCCCGCCCCGCGTGTAGCGACGGTCGCCCTCGGAGACGGCGATCCGGTCGACCGACTCGCCCTTGCGCAGGGGGATGTCGCGGTAGGCGCCGTGGTACGCCCCGCCGATCGTGATCTTCTCGGTGACGAGGAGCGCGCCGTTCGGGGCGACGCGGACCTCGACGTCCGCGTTCTGGAGGTAGTAGGCGTGCGCGAGGGCCGGCAGGAGCAGAGCCACGGCGGCCGTGGCCAGCACCGCCCCGAGTGTCCGCTGCACTAGCTCGACTGGGCGGGCGGCGTGGGCGCCGGCGGGGGTGGGGCGGAGGCGGGCGGCGGCGGCGGCGCGTCGGAGAACGAGACCTGCGGCGCCGCCCGGGTCGCGTCCTCGGTCTGGAAGTACTCGCGCGGGTTGAAGTGGAACATGCCTGCGATGACGTTCGTGGGCACGGTCTCGAGCGCATTGTCGTAGCTGAGGACCGTGTCGTTGTAGACCTGGCGTGCGACGGCGATGTTCTGCTCGACGTCCGAGAGCTGGGCCTGGAGCTGCTGGAAGTTCTCGGTCGCGCGCAGCTGGGGGTACGCCTCGGCGACGGCGAACAGCCGTCCGAGGGCTGCCGTGAGGACGTTCTCGGCCTCGGCCTGCTGCTGGACGCCCTGGGCCTGCTGGGCGGCCGTGCGCGCGTTCGTCACCGCCTCGAAGGTCTCGCGCTCGTGCGCGGCGTAGCCCTTCACGGTCTCGACCAGGTTGGGGATCAGGTCGTAGCGCTTCCGGAGCTGCACGTCCACCTGGGCCCAGGCGTTCTCGGCCCGGTTCCGCAGCCGGACCAGCTTGTTGAACATCCCGACGAGGACGAGGAGCAGGAGGACGACGATCGCGACGACGACGATGACGACCCAGACCACGGGCCTCACCCTACTACGGGAACGGAACCGGGGACAGGAGACGGAACCGGGGACAGGCCCATAGGGCCAGTCCCTCTCTGTGCTCATCGATTGGCCAGTCCCTCTCTGTGCTCATCATCTGCGCCGCGCGAGCCAGACGGAATCCTCCCCGCCGGCGTACGGCCTCCGGTCGAACCAGCCGTAGCAGGCCTCGACCTCGAAGCCGGCGCGCTCCAGCAGCCGGTGCCATTCCTCCGCCGGGATCCAGGTGAGGCCGAGCGTCGTCTCGGCGCCGGGACCGCGGACGTCGAGGGTCAGTCGCCGCGCCTCCTCGTCCCAGGTCGCCCGTTCCCAGATCCCCGGCTCGCGCTCGATCCACCGGCCGTTCGTCTCCTCGATGTCGTCCGGGGAGGGCGCGAACACGTCGAAGACGAGCAGGCCGTCCGGCAGCAGCAGCCCGCGGGCCGCGCGCAGCGCGCTCACCCGGCGCTCGACGTCGTCGGGAAGATGCAGGTAGGCCCGGAACGGGCACAGGACGAGCGCGACCCGCTCGGTCACGGGGGGGTTGCGAAAGTCGCCGATCCGGAGCTCGATCCGGTCGGCGACGCCGGCCGCCTCTGCGCGCCGTCGGCAGACGTCGAGCATCCCCTGCGAGCGGTCGACCCCGATCACGGAGATGCCGGCGCGGGCAACCGGCACGGCGATCCTGCCCGTCCCGACGCCCAGCTCGACGACCGGGCCTGCGGGGTCGGCGCCGGCCCGGCCCGCCGCCTTGCGCGCCTCGGCGACGTAGAAGTCGACGTCCTCGACCACGCTGCGGCTCCACGGGTCGTAGATCGCGGCGATCCGGTCGTACTCGCTCGCCGGTGCCGCGCCTCCGTCATCGTCACGCATCCGTCACTGTCCCGTCGCACACGCGTTCCACATCGACGCTTATGCTCGCAGCGGGGAGGAGGCCGGGAACGCCTACGGGGCCTGAAGCAGACGCGGCCGCCGGAGCCCTCGCCCCGCGAACGGCGGACGGGAGCGGGCCGGAAGACCCCGGAGAACCCGGTGATACAGTCGCTCGATGGACGCGGAGACGCTCCGATCCGAGGCCCTGAGCGCGATTGCGGGCGCCGCGACGCCCGCCGACCTGGAAGCGGCGCGCGTGCGCTACCTGGGCCGGAAGAGCGAGCTCGCCCAGGCGCTGCGCGCCGTCCGCGACCGCGAGACGGGCATGGTGCTGAACGGTGTCCGGGACACGCTCGAGGCGGCGGTCGCCGAGCGGCGAGAGACGCTCGAACGGGCCGAGCTGGAGCGGACGCTGACGGAGGACGCGGTCGACGTCACCCTCCCCGGCGACGAGCTTCCGCTCGGCCACCTGCACCCGATCACCCAGACCCGCCGGCAGATCGAGGACGCGTTCATCGGCCTGGGCTACGAGGTGCGCGACGACCGCGAGGTCGAGACGGTCGAGTACAACTTCGACAAGCTCGCCTTCGACCCGTGGCACCCGGCCCGGTCGCCGCGGGCAACCTTCTTCTTCGACGGCGAGCGGCTCCTGCGCACGGAGACGTCCCCGTCGCAGATCCACGCGCTGGAGGAGCGCGAGCCGCCGATCTACATGGTCTCGATCGGCCGCTGCTACCGCCGCGACGCGATCGACGCGACCCACTACCCGATCTTCCACCAGTTCGAGGGGCTCGCCGTCGACCGCGGCCTGACGCTGGCCGACCTGAAGGGGACGCTCCTGCACGTGATGCGGGCGATCTTCGGCCCCGACCGGCGCGTCCGCTTCCGCACCCACTACTTCCCGTTCACCGAGCCCTCGATGGAGCCGGACGTCTCCTGCGGGATCTGCGACGGAGCCGGGTGCCGGACCTGCAAGCACTCGGGCTGGCTCGAGATGGGCGGGTCGGGCGTGGTCGACCCGCGCGTGCTCGCGAACGTCGGGCTCGACCCGGACGTCTGGTCGGGGTTCGCCTTCGGCTGCGGGATCGAGCGGGTGGCGCAGCTTCTGTACAACTTCGCGGACATCCGGCCGCTCTGGGACGGCGACCTGCGGGTCCTGACCCAGTTCTGATGCGCGTACCGGTCTCCTGGCTCGCCGACTACGTCGCGATCGAGATGCCGCTCGAGGACCTGGCCATCCGGCTGTCGATCTCGGCCGCGGAGGTGGAGGGCATCGAGCGGCGCGGCGTGCCCGACGTGGACGGGAACCTCGGGCGCTTCCTCGTCGGCAAGGTGCTCGAGGCGGACAAGCATCCGAACGCCGACCGGCTCCAGCTCTGCCGCGTCGACGTCGGCGAGCCCGAGCCGCGTCAGATCGTCTGCGGGGCCTGGAACTTCGGGGCCGGGGCGACGGTCGCCGTCGCCCTTCCGGGCGCCCTGCTCCCGAACGGGCTGGAGCTCGAGCGCCGGAAGGTCCGCGGCCAGCTCTCCGACGGGATGATCCTGGCCGAGGACGAGGTCGAGCTCGGCACCGACCACTCCGGGATCATGGTGCTCCCCGAGACCGACCCGGGAACGCCGCTCGGCGACGTGGTGCCGCTCCGCGACGACGTGCTCGTCGTCGAGCCGACCGGCAACCGGCCCGACCTGCTCGCCGTCTACGGGATCGCCCGCGAGGTCGCGGCCCTCTACGACCTGCAGCTGGCTCCGCCGCCTGGCCGCGACCCCGTGCCCGACGCGACCGAGGTGATCGACATCCGGATCGAGGATCTCGAGGGCTGCCCGCGGTACGTCGGCCGCCTCTTCCGCGACGTAGCGGTCGGCCCGTCGCCGCTGTGGCTGAAGGCGCGGCTGTCGGCGGCCGGGATCCGGCCGATCTCCAACGTCGTCGACGTGACGAACTACGTGATGGCCGCTCTCGGCAACCCGCTCCACGCCTTCGACTTCGACCGCCTGCAGGAAGGCCGCATCGTCGTCCGGCGGGCACGAGCCGGCGAGACGCTGCGGACCCTCGACGGGGTCGACCGGCAGCTCGAGGCCGAGGACCTGCTGATCGCCGACGCCGGGCGGGCGGTCGCGCTCGCGGGGATCATGGGCGGCGAGGAGACCGAGATCGCCGACTCGACCACGCAGGTGCTGCTGGAGGCGGCGAACTTCGAGCCGACCGGGATCTTCCGCAGCTCCGAGCGCCTGCACCTCCGGACCGAGGGCTCGAACCGCTGGGAGAAGGGCGTCGACCCGCACCTCGCCGCCCCGGCGGCGGTGCTCGCGACGCAGCTGCTCGTCGAGATCGCCGGCGCCCGCTGGGTCGGACACGCGGACGTGCAGGGCGACCTCCCCGAGCGGCCGGCCGTCTCGTACCGCCCGCAGCGCGCCGACGAGGTGATCGGCCTGGAGACTCCGCCCGACGTGCAGCGGGCCCTCCTGGACCGGCTCGGGTTCGAGTCGCGCGACGGCGACGTGCTCGCGCCCACCTGGCGGGCGCGCGACGTCACGCGCGAGGTCGACGTGGTCGAGGAGGTCGCCCGGTTCCGGATGGACGAGGTGCCCTTCACGCTGCCCGCCCGGCGTGCGATGTTCGGCTCGCTCACCCCGCTCCAGCGGCTCTCCCGGCGGGTCGCGGACGTGCTGGCGGGGCTGGGGCTGGTGGAGACGTACACGCCCTCGCTCAGGGCCGACGACTCCGACACCGGCGCCTGGCGCCTGCCCGAGCCGATCTCGGTCGAGCTCGCCGTCCTCCGCACCCGCCTGCTGCCGAGCCTCGTCGAGGCCGCCCGCCGCAACGTCGAGCTCGGCGCGCGCCCCGCCGGTCTGTTCGAGCTCGCGCACGTGTATCTGCCGGGTGAGCCGCTTCCCGACGAGCGGCGGCACGTGGCCGCGATCGTCGCGGGCGGCTGGAGCCGGGCCAGGGGCATGGTCGAGACGCTCCACTCGACGTTGCGCGTCGACGGGCGTTTCGAGCGGGCGACGGACGACCTCCTCCACCCGGGGAAGGCCGCCTCGACGGGTGCGGGCATCGTCGGCGAGCTTCACCCTGCGCTGCTTGCAGGCGCATGGGGCGTGTTCGAGCTGGACCTCGTCGCGCTGCTCGACGCGGCGCGCGAGCCCGTGTTCGAGGACGTGATCGGCTATCCGCCCGCCCGGGAGGATCTCGCGTTCGCCGTCCCCGACGAGGTGACTGCCGGCGAGCTCGTCGACGCGGCTCGCGAGGCGGCCGGTTCCGAGCTGCGGGAGATGCGCCCGTTCGACGTCTACCGCGGCGAGCAGGTCGGCGAAGGGCGCAAGTCGATCGCGTTCAGCGTCAGCTTCCAGTCCGCCGAGCGGACGCTCTCCGACGAGGACGCCGCCGCGCTTCGCGCCCGGATCGTCGCGGCGCTGGCCGAGCGCTTCGGTGCCGAGCTGCGCGGAGGCTGAAAACCGCTTCGCGCGGGCGCGCGTATCCACGATTCGATGGGAGCGCTTCGACTGGCCGTCGCCGGCGCCGCGGTGCTGGCCTTTCTCGGGCCGGCGGGGGGCGCGGGCGCGCAGGGCACCACGCTCACCGGCGTCGTCGGCCCCGGGTTCTCGATCAGGCTCACCGACGCAACCGGTGCGGCGGTCAAGCAGCTCGACCCCGGCACCTACACGATCCAGGTCCAGGACGAGTCCGCACAGCACAACTTCCACCTGACCGGGCCGGGCGTCGACCAGGCCACCGACATCGAGCAGACGGGCAGCGTCACCTGGACGGTGACGCTCGCCGACGGCTCCTACCACTTCCAGTGCGACGCCCACCCGACGACGATGTTCGGCAACTTCGCGGTCGGCTCGGCTCCGCCGCCGCCGACTCCCACGACGCCCGAGCCGCCCGCGGCGAAGCCGGTGCAGCTGGCGGGCTCCGTCGGCCCCGGCAAGCGGATCGCCCTCACGCGTGCGGGCGCCAGGCTCAGGGTCGCGTCCCTGAAGGCCGGCGCCGTCGTCGTCCGCGTCAGCGACCGCTCGGCGGCCGACAACTTCCACCTGTCCGGCCCCGGCGTCAATCGCGCCACGACCAGGGCCGGCCGGGGCGTCGTGACGTGGCGGCTGACCCTGAAGCGCGGGCTGTACGCGTACCGCTCGGACGCGACCCCGGGACTGAGAGGCTCGTTCCGCGTCTCCTAGCGCCGTCGTCGGCGCGCGAGCTTGATCAGCAGGCCGGCGGCGAGCGCGGCTGCGGCCACGTAGGGAAGCTTCCGCCGCAGCGCGTCGACCTCGGTGCGGAGCTCCTGGACCGCGCTGCCGAGCTGCTCGCGCTCGGCGGCGAGCTCCTGCCTGACCTGGTCGGGCGACTCAGCCGGCGACATTCGACCTCACGGTCTCCCTCGTCAGCCGGGCCTCTTCGATCGCCGCCTCGGGCACCGGCGGGGCGCCGGCCTTGATCGAGCGGACGGCCAGCAGGAGCAGGATGGCGGTGATCCCGAGCAGCACGCCGCCCACGATCAGCAGGGCCGCCCACCACGGCACCGCGAGCGCCAGCCCGGCGGCGGCTCCGGCGAGCAGGAAGCCGATCGCGTAGACGAGCAGGACGGCCGCGCCCGCGGCCAGCCCGACGCCCAGGCCGATCCGGACCAGCTTCTGCTTGAGCTCCAGCTGCGCGAGCCGGATCTGGAGGCGCGCGACCGACCGGCTCCGGGCGACGACCTCCTTGACCGAGCGGCCGATCCCCCGCTTTGCCTGTGCTGCTGACACGCCGGGACCTTACCGAAGCCCCGCGCGACCGAAACGTCGACGCCCCGGCGGACGGTGGCGGCGGCCCGACCCCCCGACCGGGCCGCCGCTCCTGCTGTCACCCCACGGTCGCCACCGCAACCAAGGCGGGCCGCAGCGTCGCGGGGAATGTTGTCACCTGATCCGGGTGCTCAAACCCGAACGGGCAAAGATCCCTCGTCCGAGGTACGCCGAACGGGTGAGGGCGCTCAGACGGCCTTGCCGCCGACGTACCAGACCGGTCCCTGCGTCCCGACCGGCTTGCTGTCGGACAGGACCCGCTCGATCCCGACCGCGCCCCCGATGCCGCGCTCGTCGAGCCGGGCGAGGCAGCGGCGCACCATTCCGGGCGAGGCGCCGTAGCCGAAGCTCCTGGCGCACCGGAACCAGAAGGTGCTTGCCGTGCCGTAGCGGGCCGGGTTGAGCGGTGCGAGCGCGAGCGCCGCCGGATCCAGATGGTCGCTCGAGGTCAGCTCGATCCGGGCGAAGAGGTCGCTCCAGTCCGTGGGCAGCGTGGCGATCAGCGCATCCCATGCCTGGGCGAGCGTCAGCTCCCCCGGCCGCGGCGGGGCCGGGTGCAGCCGGGCGGCCGGGGCGACGTCGGGCGCTCCGACCAGCTCGAGCGTGCCGCGGATCCGCTCGGCGTCGAGGCGCGCGAGGGCGCGGCCGACGGCGGCCGGGGAAGGGCCGCGTCCGCCGCGTCCCGCCTCGAACCTGAGCGTCTCTCCCTGCCGGCCCGGCGTGAGCGGGCCGAGCAGCGCAGCCGCCCGGTCGAGCCGTTTCGGGTTCGCCAGGGTCAGCGCCAGGCGCAGGTGACCCCAGTCCGCCGGGAGCTTCGCCTGGGCGATCCGCCACTGGCGGCCGAGAGAGACGACGGGCACGCCGCGCAGCATAGACTCAAGCCATATGGCCAAGGTCGAGAGCAAGCGGGGGGCGCTCTCCGAGGAACGCCTGCGCGACTTCCTCCGCGAGATGCTCCTGATCCGCCACGTCGAGGAGAAGGTGGAGGAGCGGTTCCGCGCCGGGGAGCTGCCCGGGTTCCTGCACGTCGCCATCGGCCAGGAGGCGGTGGCGGTCGGCGTCTGCCAGGCGATGGAGGACGGCGACGTCTTCGCCTCGACGCACCGGGCGCACGCCCACACCCTCGCGCGCGGGACACATCCCAACGAGCTGATGGCGGAGCTGTACGGGAAGATCGAGGGCTGCTCGCACGGCTACGGCGGCTCCATGCACCTGTACGACGTCGAGCGCGGCAACCTTGGCGCCAACGCGGTCGTGGGCGGAGGGCTCCCGGCGATCGCCGGCGCGGCGCTGGCGTTCAAGCTGCGGGGCGAGCCGCGCGTCTCCGTCGCCTTCTTCGGCGACGGGGCGACGAACATCGGCACGTTCCACGAGGCGCTCAACCTGGCGTCGCTCTGGAAGCTGCCGGCCGTCTTCGTGCTCGAGAACAACCACTGGGCGGAGTCGACGCCTGCGAAGCACCACCTGCCGATCTCCGACCTCGAGAAGCGCGCGGTCTCCTACGGGATGCACTCGGCCAAGGTCGACGGGCAGGACGTCGAGGCGGTTCACAAGGCGGCCAGGCGCGCGCTCGGCTACGCCCGCGGCGGGAAGGGCCCCGTCTTCCTCGTCTGCGAGACGTACCGCCTCGTCGGCCACTTCGTCGGCGACGCGCAGGTCTACCGGCCGAAGGGCGAGGTGGCGGAGCTGCGGGAGACGCAGGACCCCATCGCCAAGCTCCGCGAGCGGCTCGACCTCTCCGACGGGGAGTTCGAGGAGATGGACGCCGAGGCGCTCGGGATCGCCGAGGGCGCGGTCGCGTTCGCGAAGGCGGGCACGGACCCGAAGCCCGAGGACGCCCTCAAGAACGTCTATGCCTGAGCTGACCTATCGCGAGGCGGTCCGGGACGCGCTCTCCCGCGCGATGCGCGACGACGACGACGTCTTCATCATGGGCGAGGACATCGCCGAGATGGGCGGGTCGATGGGCGTGACCCAGGGGATGCTCGCCGAGTTCGGCCCGGATCGGGTCCGCAACACGCCGATCTCGGAGATGGCGATCGTCGGCGCCGGGATCGGGGCGGCGATGCAGGGAATGCGCCCGGTGGTGGAGATCATGTACGAGGACTTCACCACGCTCGCCATGGAGCAGATCGTCAACCAGGCGGCGAAGCACCGCTACATGTCCGGCGGGCAGGTGAGCGTGCCGCTGACGATCAGGACGCAGGGCGGCGCGGGCTGGTCGCCCGGAGCGCAGCACGCCCAGCAGGTCGAGGCGTGGTTCGTGCACGTGCCGGGGCTGAAGGTGGTCTTCGCCTCGACCCCCTCGGACGTCCGCGGGCTGCTCTGGTCGGCGATCTACGACGACAACACCGTGCTGTTCTTCGAGCACCGGACGCTCTACCCGATCAAGGAAGAGGTGGCCGAGGAGTTCGAGCCGATCCCGCTCGGCCGGGCGCGGGTGCACCGGGAAGGCGAGGACGTCACCGTGATCGCCACCGGCAGGCTCGTGCACGAGGCGCTGTCGGCGGCCGCCGAGGCGGAGCAGGAGGGCGTCTCGGTCGAGGTCGTCGACCCGCGCACGCTGCAGCCGCTCGACGAGCAGGCGCTGGTGGACTCGGTGAAGAAGACCAACCGGTGCGTGGTCGCCCACGAGGCGGTCGTGCGCGGCGGCTTCGGCGCCGAGGTCGCGGCCGTGATCCAGCACCAGGCCTTCGACTGGCTCGACGCCCCGATCGAGCGCGTGGGCTCGAAGTTCACCCCGATCCCCTTCGCGCCGGTGATGGAGAACTTCGTCGTCCCGCATGCATCGGACGTACTGGACGCGATCCACAGGACGGTGGGCCGCGATGGCTGAGCAGGTCACCCTCCCGCGGCTCGGCCAGGGCATGGAGTCGGGGACGATCGTGCGCTGGCTCAAGGCCGAGGGCGACGAGGTCGAGAAGGGGGAGCCCCTCTACGAGCTCGACACCGACAAGGTGACGCAGGAGGTCGAGGCGGACGTCGGCGGCGTGCTGCTGAAGATCCTGGTCAGCGAGGGCGAGGTGCCGGTGGGGACGCCCGTCGCGTTCCTGGGCGAGGCGGGCGAGGACGTGCCGGCCGTCTCGGCTGGCGCCGAGCCGGCTAGAAGTGACGGCGAGCCGGAGCCGCCGCCCGCACCCGAGCAGCCGGAGGCGCGGCACGGGCCGGAAGCTCCGGACGGGGGCGAGCAGCGGACAGAACCTTCCGAGCCGGCTAGCGCTCAGTCGGCCGAAGGCCGAGTGAGCGCAGAGGGCCGCATCAAGGCGTCGCCGCTGGCCCGCCGCATCGCACGCGAAAGACACATCGATCTCGCCTCTCTGAAGGGCACGGGGCCCGAGGGGCGGATCGTGGCCGAGGACGTCGAGCGGGCGACCGTGGCGGGGCCGCCGAGGGCGCCTGCGCGCGCCGCGCCCGGTGCGGTCGAGCGGGTCGAGCTGACCTCGCTGCGCAAGACGGTCGCCCGGCGCATGACCGAGGCGTGGACGGCGCCGGCGTTCCAGATCTCGATGTCGGCGGACATGAGCCGCGCCCAGGAGCTCCGGGCACGGCTGGTCGAGCGGCACCCGGACGAGCGCCCCACCGTCACCGACGTGCTCACCAAGGTCTGCGCGGCGGCGCTCATGCGCCACCGCGAGGTCAACGCGCTCTACGCCGGCGACGCGGTCGAGCTGCATCCCACCGCGAACGTCGGGATCGCCGTCGCCACCGACCGGGGCCTGCTCGTGCCGGTGATCGCGGGCTGCGAGAGCCTGACCACCGCCCAGATCGCGGCCGCCCGGGCCGACCTCGTCGCCCGCGCCCGCGACGGGAAGCTCCAGGCCGACGACCTCGAGGGCGGCACCTTCACGATCTCGAACCTCGGCATGTACGGCGTCGAGCAGTTCGTCGCCGTCCTCAACCCGCCGCAGGCCGCGATCCTCGCGGTCGGCGGGATCGAGGAGCGGCCGGTCGCAGCCGCCGGCGAGCTCGTCGTGCGCCCGATGATGACCATGACCCTGACCTGTGACCACCGCACGATCGACGGAGCGACCGCGGCCGACTTCCTCCGGACGGTGAAGGAGTTCCTGGAGGAGCCGGGCCTGGCCCTCTAGAACGTATCGGGATGAGCGTCTGGTACCGCGTCCGGGACATGGCCGCGGCGCGGGCGTTCTACCGCGACCTGCTCGGATTCGAGGAGCGCTACGCCGACGAGGACGGCCGGTGGGCGCGCCTGCGGCGGGACGACATGGAGATCGCCCTCTGGGAGGCACAGGGCGACGAGGGCGGGGTCGCGTCGGTGACGGTCCCCGACCTGCGCGCCGAGGTCGACCGCCTGCGGGAGCAGGGCGTCGAGGTCGGTGTGATCCTCGAGCTGCACGGGCAAGTACGGATCGTCGACGTGTTCGACCCCGACGGAAACCGGATCCAGCTGACAGAAGAAATGTAGGAACCATGCTCCGCCCAGCCGGCACGCAGGACTTGCCGTTCCTCCGAGACATGCTCCGGCACGCGTACTACGCGCGCTGGGGCACCGAGGCGGACGTGCCGCTCGAACGGTACGTCGCCGGCTGGGGCCGGCGGGGAGACACCGCCCTCGTCGCGATCGACGAGTTCCAGCCCGTCGGCGCCGCCTGGTACCGGCTGTTCGAGGCGGACGAGCCGGGCTACGGCTTCGTCGACGAGGAGACGCCGGAGCTGACGATCGCGATCGTTCCGAGCCGGCGCGGACGGGGCCTCGGCGAAGAGCTGCTCTCCTCCCTGCTGGAGCAGGCCCGGAAGGAGGGGCGGGCGCGGATCAGCCTCAGCGTCGAGCCGGACAACCCGGCGATCCGGCTGTACGAGCAGCACGGATTCGCCAAGGTCGGCGAGCGGGCGGGCGCGTGGGTGATGCTGGCTACGCTCGCGTGACGGTTTACCCTTGGAGCCATGCGCTGCTCCTCGTGTGGCACGGAGAACGAGGCCACACGGAAGTTCTGCGGCGAGTGCGGGAACCCCCTCGCGGTCGTCTGCGCCGAATGCGGCAGCGCGAACACGCCCGGGGTCAAGTTCTGCGGCGAGTGCGGCTCGTCGCTCGTCGGCGAGTCTCCAGCTCCGCCCGCCTCCGCCGGGGCACCGGCGGCCGAGCGCCGGCTCGTCTCCGTCCTCTTCGCCGACCTGGTCGGCTTCACCTCGGCCTCGGAGGCACGTGACGCCGAGGACACGCGTGATCTCCTCTCGCGCTACTTCGACGCCTGCCGGCGGCTGATCGAGCTGTACGGCGGCACGGTCGAGAAGTTCATCGGCGACGCCGTGATGGCGGTCTGGGGCACGCCGACCGCGACCGAGGACGACGCCGAGCGGGCCGTCCGCGCCGCGCTCGACCTCGTCGCCGCGGTGACGGCGCTCGGGGACGAGGTCGGCGCCCCCGACCTTCGCGCCCGCGCGGGCGTGCTCACCGGCGAGGCGGCGGTGACGATAGGCGCCGAGGGCCAGGGGATGGTCGCCGGCGACCTCGTGAACACCGCCTCGCGGATCCAGGCGCTCGCCGAGCCGGGGACCGTGCTCGTCGGCGAGGCGACGCGGCGGGCGACCGACCACACGATCGTCTACGCCGACGCCGGCTCGCACGAGCTGAAGGGGAAGGTCGGCCTGGTGTCGCTCTGGCAGGCCCTGCGCGTCGTCGCGGGCGCGAGAGGCTCGCTCAAGTCGACCGGGCTCGAAGCGCCGTTCGTGGGCCGGGACGCCGAGCTGCGGCGGATCAAGGACCTGTTCCACTCGTCGGCCGACGAGCGCAGGCCCCAGCTGATCTCGATCACGGGCATCGCCGGCATCGGCAAGTCGCGGCTGGGCTGGGAGTTCTACAAGTACTTCGACGGGCTGCCGCAGATCACGTACTGGCACCGCGGCCGCTGCCTCTCCTACGGCGAGGGCGTCACCTACTGGGCGCTCGCGGACATGGTCCGGATGCGGGCGCGGATCGCCGAGGACGAGGAGCAGGGCTCAGCGCTCGCCAAGCTCGCCGCGGTCGTCGAGGAGCACCTGCCCGACGAGGAGGAGCGCCGCTTCGCCGAGCCGCGGCTGCGCCACCTGCTCGGCCTAGAGGAGAACACGCGCTTCGAGCGCGACGACCTCTTCGCCGCCTGGCGGCTCTTCTTCGAGCGGCTCGCGGACGTCTACCCGACGGTCATGGTCTTCGAGGACATGCAGTGGGCGGACGCCTCGCTGCTGGACTTCATCGAGTACCTGCTCGAGTGGTCGCGGGCATCGCCGCTCTTCGTCGTCACCCTGGCACGGCCCGAGCTCCAGGAGCGACGGCCGACGTGGGGAGCAGCGACGCGGAACTTCACCTCGATCTACCTCGAGCCGCTGCCGGAGGCGGCGATGGAGGAGCTGCTCGGCGGCCTCGTCCCCGGATTGCCGGAGGCACTGCGCCGCCAGATCCTCGACCGGGCCGAGGGCATCCCGCTCTACGCGGTCGAGACCGTCCGCATGCTGCTCGACCGCGGAGCGCTCGTCCAGGAGGAGTCCGCGTACCGGCCGACCGGGACGATCGAGTCGCTCGAGGTGCCGGAGACCCTGCACGCGTTGATCGCCGCCAGGCTCGACGGCCTGGCCGCCGAGGAGCGCCGGGTGCTCCAGGACGGCGCCGTGCTCGGCAAGACGTTCACGAAGCAGGCGCTCGCCGCCGTCTCCGGGGTCGCCGAGCCCGAGCTCGACCCGATCCTCCTCTCCCTGACGCGGAAGGAGCTCGTCGGCGTCCAGGCCGACCCCCGCTCGCCCGAGCACGGCCAGTACGGGTTCCTCCAGGACTTGCTCCGCCGGGTCGCCTACGAGACGCTCTCGAGACGCGACCGGAAGGCACGCCACCTCGCTGCGGCCGCGCACCTCGAGCAGACCTGGAGCGAGCACGAGCTGGTCGAGGTCGTCGCGTCGCACTACGTCGACGCCTACGACGCCGATCCGGAAGCGGAGGACGCGGCCGAGATCAAGGCGAAGGCGCGGGCCGCGCTGACGCGGGCAGGCGAGCGGGCGTCCTCTCTCGGCGCGGCCGAGGAGGCGCAGCGGTACTTCGAGCAGGCCGCCGGCCTCGCAGACGAGCCGCTCGAGCAGGCGGACCTGCTCGGACGCGCGGGAGAGATGGCCGGCCATGCCGGGAAGCCGGAGGCGGCGCGCGGCCTGTTCGAGCGCTCGATCGCGATCTACGAGGCCGAGGGGGACACGCACGGCGGCGCGCGGACCGCGGGCCGGTATGCGCACATGCTCGGGTTCACCGAACACCGCGACGAGGCGCTGGAGCGGATGGAGCGGGCCTTCGAGGTGATCTCGAGCGACGAGCCGGACGAGGATCTGGCGCTGCTCGCCGCGCAGCTGTCTCGCTACTACTGGTTCGGCGGCGACCTCGAGCGTGCGGCCGAGCGCGCGGAGCTGGCCCTCGACATCGCCGAGATCAAGGGCCTCGAGAAGGCGCTGACGAGTGCCCTGCGGGCGAAGTCCGCCGTCCTCTTCAGCCGGCGGCACCCGCAGGAGGGCTACGCGCTCGTCAAGCAAGCGCTCGAGATCGCGCTCGAGAACGACTTCGCCGAGGACGTCAGCACCTGCTACTTCCTCCTCTCCGACGGATGCTTCCGGACCGACCGTTACGCCGAGGCCCTCGCCTACCTCGACCAGTCCGAGACGTTCGACCGAAAGATCGGCAACCGGCGCTACGAGTGGGCGACGCTCGCGGAGCGCTGCTACCCGCTGCTGATGCTCGGCCGCTGGGACGAGGTGCTCGCGATCCGCGACGAGTTCACGGACGAGCAGTTCAACTCGGGCGGCGTGCTCCTCAGCCTGCTTCAGGCGGGGGTCGAGATCCACTGCCGGCGCGGTGAGCAGGACGAGGCCCGGGGGCTGCTCGCGCTCTTCGGCCGGCTCGAGGAGTCCTCCGACCTCCAGGACCGGGCGAGCCACCTGGCGGTGCTCTCGGCGTTGCGACGCGCGGAAGGACGGCTGGACGAGGCAATCGAGGCAGGTGGCGGGACGATCGCGACTGCCGAGACCCTCGGGGCGACGTTCCAGGGCATCAAGCACGGCGTCGTCGAGGCGCTCGAGGCGGCCCTGGCGCTGGGAGACACGGTCCGCGCGGAGGAGCTCTTCGCGTTCGTCGACGGCCTCGCCCCTGTCGAGCGCTCGCCGTATCTCGGCGCCCACGCTCTTCGCCTGCGGGCGCGCGAGGCCGGCGACGCGAAGGGGCTGGCCGCCGCCACCGCACGCTTCCGGGCGCTGGACATCCCGTTCTGGCTCGGCGTCACGCTCCTCGAGCAGGCGGAGGCGATCGGAGCCGGCCCGGAGCCTGGGAGCCTGCAGGCCGAGGCACGGGAGATCTTCGAGCGGCTCGAGGCGACGCCGTGGCTCGAGCGCTGCGACCGCCTGGCATCCGCCCGGGCGGCGAGCGCCAGCGTCTAGGATCGAGGCATGGAATGCGACGTCGCCGTCCTCGGAGGCGGCCCGGGCGGCTACACCGCCGCGATCCGCGCCGCGCAGCTGGGCGCGAAGACGGTCTGCGTCGAGCAGGAGCCGGAGCTCGGCGGCACCTGCCTGCGGGTCGGCTGCATCCCGACCAAGGCGTGGGTGCAGACGGCGTTCGCGCTGAAGGAAGCCGAGGAGAGCTTCGCCAAGTTCGGCGTCGAGGTGAGCCCGCCGACCCTGAACCTGCCGGTCGCGAACGAGTGGAAGGCGGGCGTCGTGAAGCAGATGACGTCGGGCGTCGCCTCGCTCTTCAAGGCCAACGGCGTCGAGTGGGTCAGGGGCAAGGGCCGCTTCGCCGACGCGAGCACGATCGCGGTCGAGGGCGGGGAGGACGTGACCTTCCGGAGCGCGATCGTCGCCACCGGCTCTCACCCGATGCGCCCTCCGATCGACGGTCTCGACTCGCCGCTCTGCGTCGACTCCACCGGCCTGCTCGCCCAGGAGCGGGTGCCGCGGCGGCTGGTCGTGCTCGGCGGCGGGATCATCGGCTGCGAGTTCGCGTCGATCTTCCGGCGCTTCGGCTCCGAGGTGACGATCGTCGAGATGCTGCCGAGCCTGATCCCGATGGAGGACGCCGACGCCGCGAAGGAGCTGGCGAAGCAGTTCGGCAAGCGGGGCATCGCGCTCGAGCTGGAGCAGCAGTGCACGAAGGTGGAGGAGCGCGACGGCGCGCTGACCGTCCGCTACGGAGAGGGCAAGACGGTCGAGGCGGACCTGATGCTGGTCTCGGTCGGGCGGGCACCTCTGGTCGAGGGGCTCGGGCTCGAGGAGCTCGGCGTTCAGGTCGACCGCAAGGCGGGCATCGGCACCGACGAGCACCGGCGAACCGCCGTCCCGCACATCTACGCCGTCGGCGACTGCGCCGGCTACTGGCAGCTCGCGCACACGGCGTTCCGCGAGGGCGAGGTCGCCGCCGAGAACGCGCTGGGCCACGACGCGATCGTCGACCCGCGCGGCGTTCCGCGGCCGATCTACACCGACCCGGAGGTCGCCGCCGTCGGGCTGACCGAGGAGCAGGCGCGGGAGCAGTACGGAGACGACGTCGCCGTCGGCTCGTTCCCGTGGGTGGCGAACGCCCGCGCGGTGATGCAGGACGCCACGGTCGGCTGGGTGAAGTCGATCCACGAGACCCGGTACGGCGAGCTGCTCGGCCTGGTCATGGTCGGGCCGCACGTCACCGACCTGGTCGAGGCCGGCGTGGTCGCGCTGGACGCCGAGGCGACGGTCGAGACCGTCGCCGACGGGATCGCGCCGCACCCGACCTTGTCGGAGGCGATCAAGGAAGCCGGCCTGGTCGCGCTCGGCCGGCCCATCCACCTGCCGCCGAAACGGAGAGCGGCGGCCACCGTCTGAGGAGGCAGCGATGGGGATCGTGAACAGGCGGAACGCGATGATCGGGTGGGCGACCTGGACGCTCATGAAGCAGATGGCCACCCGGAGGGCGAAGAAGGCCGTGCCCGCCGACGGCGCGAAGGGCTCGAAGGGCTCGAAGGGCAAGAAGGCGCTGAAGGTGGGGGCGGCGGCCGCGGCCGCGGCCGGCCTGATCGTCTTCTGGAAGGCGAAGCACCGCGACAGCACCGACCACGACAGCATCGCCGCGGAGGAGCTCGGCGGTCCGCAGTCGTAGCGGCGTGGCGATCCGTCACGCCGAGCCGGCCGATCACGCGCGGGTCGCCGACGTGATCGACGACTGGTGGGGCGGACGGCGCATGCGGGACATGCTCCCGCGCCTCTTCTTCACGCACTTCCGGGACACGTCGTTCGTCGCCGAGGACGAGGACGGCGGGCTCGCCGGATTCCTCTGCGGCTTCCTCTCCCAGACGTACCCGCAGCAGGCGTACATCCACTTCGTCGGGGTCGCGCCGGAGCGGCGCGGGGCGGGGCTGGCCCGGGAGCTCTACGACCGTTTCTTCGCCGCCGCCTCGGCCGCCGGTCGTACCAGCGCCCACTGCGTCACCTCGCCGCTCAACACCGGATCGGTCGCGTTCCACCGGGCGCTCGGGTTCGAGATCGAGGCGGAGGTGGAGGGCTACGACGGCGCGGGGGAGAGCCGCGTCCTGCTCGCCAGGCGCCTCTGAGGTGCGAGCCGACGACGGTTGTACGATGGCCGTCCGGTGTCCGAGGCGCCCTTCGTCCATCTCCACGTCCACTCGGAGTACTCGATCCTCGACGGGGCATGCCGGATCCCGGCGCTCGCGGCGCGCGCAGCCGAGCTGGAGATGCCGGCGGTCACCCTCACCGACCACGGCTCGCTCGCCGGCGCCGTCGAGCTGCACCGCGAGGCCAGGAAGCACGGCATCAAGCCGGTGGTCGGCTGCGAGCTGTACGTCACCGACGACCGCACGCGGCAGGAGAAGGGCTACGCGCACCTGACCGTCCTGGCCGAGACCGACGAGGGCTACGCGAACCTGATCAAGCTCTCGTCGCTCGGCTACCTCGAGGGCTACTACTACAAGCCGCGCGTCGACTGGCAGCTGCTCGAGCGGCACGCCCGGGGGCTGGTCGTGCTCTCGGGCTGCCTGTCCGGCCGCGTCTCGAAGGCGCTCGAGGAGTCGCGGCCGCAGGACGCCGCCGCCGACCTCGACCGGCTCGTCCAGACCTTCGGCCGCGACTCGACGTACGTGGAGATCCAGAACGCCGGGCTCGAGCCGCAGCAGCGCATCAACCCGCAGCTCGCCAGGCTCGCGGAGACGACCGGGCTGCCCCTCGTCGCCACCGGCGACGTCCACTACCTGCTGCACGAGGACGCCCGCGCCCACGAGGCGCTGCTCTGCATCCAGTCGGGCGACTCGCTGAAGAACCCGAACCACTGGCGCTTCGACACCGACCAGTTCTACTTCAAGACCCCGGCCGAGATGGCCGAGGACTTCGCCGCCTACCCCGACGCGCTCCGGCGGACGCTCGAGGTGGCCGAGCGCTGCAACGTCGAGATCGAGCTGGGGCGGATCCTCCTGCCGCGCTACCCCGTGCCGGACGGCCGCGACGCGTTCGAGTACCTCGCCGAGCTGTGCGAGGCAGGCCTGGCGGAGCGGTTCGAGCAGGTCACGCCCGAGCTCCGCGAGCGGCTCCAGCTCGAGCTGAAGACCGTGCGCGAGATGGGCTTCGCCGACTACTTCCTGATCGTCTGGGACTTCATCCGCTTCGCGCGCGAGCACGGCGTCAGCGTCGGGCCCGGCCGCGGCTCGGCGGCGGGCTCGCTCGCGGCGTACTGCCTGCGCATCACCGACGTCGACCCGATGCGCTACGGCCTGCTGTTCGAGCGCTTCCTCAACCCGGCCCGCAAGGACCTGCCCGACATGGACATCGACTTCTCGGTGGCCGGCCGCGACCGCGTCATCAACTACGTCACCGAGAAGTACGGTCGCGACCGCGTCGCCCAGATCATCACCTTCTCGACGATGATGGCCCGCGCCGCCGTCCGCGACGCCGGCCGCGTGCTCGAGGTGCCCTACGGCACCGTCGACCGGATCGCGAAGATGATCCCGGAGGGCCCGAAGGTCTACCTGGACGAGAGCATGAAGCCCGGCCAGGAGCTGCGCACCGCCTACGACGCCGACCCGGTGGTGAAGGAGATCGTCGACCTCGCGACGCCGCTCGAGGGCCTCGTCCGCGCCGACTCGATCCACGCCGCCGGCGTCGTCATCTCCGACCGCCCGCTCACCGACATCGTCCCGGTGCAGCAGAAGGGCGAGGGCCAGGAGATCGTCACCCAGCTGGGGATGCACGACGTGGTCGCGCTCGGCCTCCTGAAGATCGACTTCCTCGGGCTCCGCAACCTCGACGTGATCGACCAGGCGGTCGAGCTCGTCGGCGACCTCGACATCCAGTCGATCCCGCTCGACGACCCGAAGACGTACGAGATGCTGCAGCGCGGCGACGCGATCGGCGTGTTCCAGTTCGAGTCGTCGGGCATGCGGGAGGCGCTTCGCCAGGTGAAGCCGACGCGGTTCGACGACCTGGTCGCGCTGGTCGCGCTGTACCGGCCGGGCCCGATGCAGTACATCCCGGTCTACGCCCGGCGGAAGAACGGTCAGGACGCGGTCACCTACAGCGACCCCCGGCTCGAGCCGATCACGGGCGACTCGTACGGGATCTGCATCTACCAGGAGCAGTACATGCGGATCGCCAAGGAGATCGCCGGCTTCACGCCGGCCGAGGCCGAGACGCTCCGCTACGCGATCGGCAAGAAGGTGCACAAGCTGATGGCGTCGCTCGAGGGACAGTTCCGCGAGGGCTGCGCGGCCAGCGGGACGGCGCCGGGCGTCGTCGACCAGCTCTGGAACGACATGCAGCAGTCGAAGGACTACTCGTTCAACAAGGCGCACGCGGCCTGCTACGCGCTGATCGCGTACCGCACCGCCTGGCTCCGCGCCCACCACCCGCACGAGTACATGGCGGCGCTGATCTCGTCGGTGATGAGCACGAAGGACCGCGTCCCCTTCTACGTGAACGCGTGCACCGAGCTCGGCGTCGAGGTGCTGCCGCCCGACGTGAACGAGTCGCAGGTCGACTTCGCGGTCGTCGAGGGGAAGATCCGGTTCGGCCTGAACGCGGTCAAGAACGTCGGCGAGGCGGCCTGCGTGGCGATCGTCTCGGCCCGCGAGGCCGGAGGCCCGTTCGCGTCGATCTGGGATTTCACCGAGCGAGTCGACCCGCAGATCGTGAACAAGCGGGCCCTGGAGTCGCTCGTCAAGTGCGGGGCCCTCGACTCGAGCGGCGCCTCGCGCAAGGGCATGGCGGACGTCCTCGACCAGGCGCTCTCCTGGGGCGGGAGCGAGCACGAGGCCCGGAGCTCCGGCCAGGGCTCGATCTTCGACCTCGTCGAGGAGGGCAGCGAGCGGCCGCGCCACCACGCGCCGATCGCGCCGGACGAGTACGAGAAGAGCGAGCTGCTGCGCCTCGAGAAGGAGACGCTCGGCCTCTGGATCTCCGAGCATCCGCTCGCGGAGATCGCACAGGAGCTCAAGCGCAAGTGCGACCGGGCGCTCTCCGATCTGGAGCGCTGCCGCGACGGCGAGATCGTCACGGTCGGCGGGATCGTCTCCTCGGTCAAGCAGCTGACCACGAAGAAGGGCGACCCGATGGTCTTCCTGCGGCTCGACGACCTCTCCGGGAGCGCCGAGGCGGTCGTCTTCAACTCGGTCTACGCCGCCTCGCGCGAGCTGTGCGAGGCCGACCGCGTGCTCGTCCTCAAGGGCCGGGTCGACCACAAGGAGGGCGAATCGAAGCTGATCGCGATCGAGGTGACCGAGTTCGCGGCCTACGTCCCGCCGAGCGAGGTCCGGCTCAAGGTCGACGCGCGCAAGGCGCCGGCGGGCGTGCTGCGCGAGCTCGGCCACGTCGTGCGCGACTACCCCGGCGAGGCGAAGGTCGTGCTCGCCCTCGACACCTCCGAGGGCCCGCGGACGCTCGAGTTCGGCCCCGAGTACCGGGTGGCGCCCGTGCCCGACTTCTACGCCGAGGTGAAGGCGCTGCTCGGCGAAGCCGCCGTCTCCTGACGTAGCGCCTCGCTCCGGGCCCGGTCCGGAACCGGGCCGCCGCCGGAGGTGTATTACCCGCGTGGTGGGCCGGCCACAGGACGAGACAGCGCTCGTCGCCCGCGCGCGGCGAGGGGATCGCGACGCCTACGAGGAGCTCGTGCGCACCTACCAGGGGATCGCCCTCCGCACCGCCTACGTCGTCGCCGGCAACGCGGCCGACGCGGAGGAGGCCGCCCAGGACGCGTTCGTGAAGGCGTACCGGGCGCTGTGGCGCTTCCGGACCGGTGCGCCGTTCAAGCCCTGGCTGCTGCGGATCGTCGCCAACGAGGCGCGCAACCGCCGCCGCTCGGCCGGACGCCGGTCGGCGCTCGCGCTGCGTGTGGCACAGGAGCCTTCCGGGGAGGCGGCCCCCTCCCCGGAGGCGAACCTGCTCGGCGCGGAGCGCCGCGAGCAGCTGGTCGCGGCTCTGAACCGGCTGGCCGAGCCCGATCGCGAGGCGATCGCCTGCCGGTACTTCCTCGACCTCTCCGAGGCCGAGACCGCGGCCGCGCTCGGCGTGCGGCCGGGCACCGTCAAGTCGCGGCTCTCGCGGGCGCTCGAGCGGCTGCGCGCCCAGCTGGAGGAGGACGGATGACCGAGCGCGAGCTGAGGGCGCTGGCGCTGTTCCTCGAGCTTCCCGCCGAGCGCGAGCTCGCGCCGGCCGTCCGGGCGCGTCTGCGCGGGCACCCCGGGCGCCGCCGGGCGGCAGCGCTCGTCCTGGCGGCCGTGCTCGTCGCGGTCGCGGTCGCGTTCGCGGTGCCGCCGGCGCGGTCGGCCATCCTGCGCTTCCTGCACCTGCGCGGCGCCCGCATCGAGTACGTCGACCGGCTGCCGGACGTCCGGACGGCGCCGCTCGACCTGGGCGTCCCGATCCGGCCTGCCGACGCCGAGAGGACGGCGGGCTTCCGGCCGCTGGCGTCCGACCTGCTCGGCCCGCCGGACGCCGTGAGCTGGGACGGGGGGCTGCTCTGGTACCGCTACGGCCGCACCCGGCTGCTCGTGTCGCAGTTCCGCGCCCGGGAGCGGCTCGATCTGGTCAAGAAGGTGGTCGAACGGGAGACGGTGATCACGCCGGTGACGGTGGGCGGCGAGCCGGGCTACTTCATCAGCGGAGGCAGGCACTTCCTCTACCTCGCGCCGGGCGGGGTGGTGCGCGAGGAGCCGGTCCGCCTCGGCCGCCAGGTGCTGCTCTGGCAGCACGGCCCGCTGACGCTCAGGCTCGAGGGGGATTTGAGCCTCGCGCAGGCGCTCCGGATCGCACGCTCGTTCGGCTAGGGCGGAACCACGCCCGCTCGCGGGGTGTAGCAGACGCAAAGGAGGTGGCGCATGAAGAAGGCATTGCTCGTGGTCGCGGCCTGCGCGGCCCTGGTGCCCGGGACAGGGACGGCGAAGGGGCCGGTTGGCTCGGCGCGTGTGCTCTTCACCCCGGTGCCCAAGGGGATCGTGGCCGGACAGGCCTGGAACGTGCGGTTCAGGTTCTTCTTCCACGACGGCTCGCCGTGGCGGATCAGCGGCCTCCGTCCGTCGGTGACGATCAGGAACACGGCGACCGGCAAGACCCGCGTGTTCGGCGTCGTCGAGCACAGCTCGACCGACTACGCCGCCCGTGTGCGGTTCCCGAGCGCGGGCACGTGGACGGTCACCTTCCGCTACGACACGAGAGCCGAGATGGGCACGAGACGTCTCGTCACGGTCGCGGTGCGCTAGTACCTGAACGCCGAAGCCGCGCGCCCCTTCGACGACACCTCTCCTGGCCGTGGCATTTCCCCGCGCGGAGCGCGAGCGAGCGGCCGGGCTCTGCCCGGCCTGCGAAGCGAATCCCGAAAAAAGGGGAGATCCGAACACGGTTTCGAGCCGAACATCCGGGTACAAGGCCAGTCGAAAGGAAGAGATGTCTGCGGCAGAGCTAGACCTCCAGGTAGAAACCGAGAGCGAGCGCATCGAGCGCTGGCGCGCGGAGGAGCTCGAGCGGGCCGGGTACGCCACCCTCGACGCGGCCGAGCTGGCGGCCCGCCCCGACGTCGACCTCCACCTGGCGGTCGACCTGCTCCAGCGCGGCTGCCCGACGGACACCGCGCTCCGGATCCTGCTCTAGTACTCCTCCACGCCGTCCGGGCGGCGCGGGCAGAATCCTGCGGGTGCCGTTCGTCGCCTCGATCCCCTCGCCGCACAGCGGCGTCATCGACCTCGGCCCGCTGCACATCCACATGTACGGGCTCATGCTGCTCGTCGCGATCGCGGCGTGCGTGGGGCTCACGGGCGTGCGCTGGACCCGTCTCGGCGGCGACTGGGACCTCGTGCTGCGAGTCGCCGTGTGGGGCGTCGCCTTCGGAATCGTGGGCGCGCGCATCTACCACGACATCACGAGCTGGAACGAGGTTCCCGACCATTGGTGGGGCCCGTTCGCCGTCTGGCAGGGGGGCCTCGGCGTGTGGGGCGGGATCCTGTTCGGGTGCATTGCCGGCGCGGTCGTCATCCGCCGCGCCGGGGAGAGCGTCCGCCTGTTCGCGGATGCGGTCGCGCCCGGCCTGCTGATCGCGCAGGGGATCGGCCGCTGGGGCAACTGGTTCAACCAGGAGCTCTACGGCAAGCCGACCGACCTTCCGTGGGGGCTGGAGATCGACGAGCGCCACCGCCCGGTCCAGGACATCGGCTCGGACACGTTCCACCCGACGTTCCTCTACGAGTTCGTCTACGACCTCGCGATGGCGGGCGTGCTGATCCTGATCGGGTGGCGCTTCCGGATCAGGCCGCCCGGGCTCTTCGCCCTCTACGTCGCCTTCTACACCTTCGGGCGCACGTTCGAGGAGCTGCTGCGGATCGATCCGTCCCACCACTTCGCAGGCGAGCGCCTCAACTTCTGGGTGTCGGCGGTCGTCTGCGTCTGCTCGGTCGCGTTCTTCGTCTGGTGGCAGTTCTTCCACGAGAGCGGCGCGAAGCCGACGGTGAAGAGGAAGCCGCGGGAGATCCCGAAGGGCCCGGCGATGGCCGTTCCCAAGGGGCGCGTCCGCCCGCGCCGCTAGCCTGCGCGCGGTGCACGCCCGGGAGCTCGAGCTCGACCTCGACGCGTTCGAGGGGCCGTTCGACCTGCTGCTCACCCTCGTCCTGCGCGAGGAGCTGGAGCCGCGCGACGTCGACGTCGCCGACGTCGTGGTCACGTTCGTCGAGCGCCTCGCAGAGCGCGAGCGGCTCGACCTGGATGCCTGCGGCGAGTTCCTGGTCCTCGTCGGCGCGCTGCTCGAGCTGAAGGCCCGCGAGCTCTTTCCCGAGGAGCAGGTCGAGCTCGCCGACCTCGACCCCGAGGAGGCGGCCGAGGCGCTGGCGCGCCGGCTGGAGGAGTTCCGCCGGATCAAGGAGGCGGCGGGGTGGCTGCTCGAGCGGCTGGAGCGCGAGCACGACCGCTACTTCCGGCTCGGGCCCGCGCCGCTGGCGCCGCACCCGGAGCCGGTTGTCGCGCCGCAGCAGCCGGAGGCGCTGGCCAGAGCGCTCCGTGCGCTGGCGGCGGAGCCCCCGGATGTCTCCCTCTCGCACATGGGCCTGCGCTTCCCGCCGGTCGTCCAGTTCCTCGAGCGGTTCCGGGCCCTGCTCCGCCGCCGCCGTCGCTTCGACTTCGAGCAGGAGGCTGCCGGGCTCACGCGGCTCGAGCAGGCCGTCGCGTTCCTGGCGCTGCTCGAGCTGCGCAAGGCCGAGGAGATCCGCATCGAGCAGGCGGGCCCGTTCGCGCCGATCCGCGTCCACCAGGCAGGAACTCCGGCGACAGCCGAGGAAGGAGAGAGCTCGTGGAACGTCCGCTCCGCCTGATCAGCACCACCGGCCCCGTCGACGAGCTGGCGCGCACCGTGGAGGCGCTGCTCGTGGTTGCATCCCAGCCTCTGTCGGCGGAGGATCTCGCCGTCGCCGCGGACGACGAGCTCGCGCGCGTCGAGGAGGCGCTGGAGGTCATCGGCGCGCGCTTCGCCGAGGGGCGTAGCGGCATCGTGCTCGAGCACGTCGCCGGCGGGTACGCATTCCGCGCCTCGCGCTCGGCCGCGGAGGCCTGCGCCCGGCTGTTCGAGCGGCCGGTCGAGCGTGGTCTCTCGCAGGCGGCGCTCGAGACGCTCGCGGTCGTCGCCTACCTGGGCCCGTGTAGCCGCCCGGACATCGCCCGGATCCGCGGCGTCGCCGCGGACTCGGTCGTCGCCGGGCTCGTCGAGCGCGGCCTGATCTCGGAGTCGGGGCGTGACGAGGGCGGCGCCGTCCGCTACCGGACGACGCCGCTGTTCGAGCGGGTCTTCGGCCTCGACAGCCTCGCGGCGCTGCCGCGGCTCGACGACATCGGCCCGGACGCGGAGGCGATCCGCGGCCGGCTCGAGGCCGTCG
>DATBLE010000046.1:0-5196 GCA_036555585.1 Gaiellaceae bacterium | reverse complement strand
GGCTCCTCCTGCTCGACGAGCCGACCCTCGGCCTCGCGCCGCTGATCGTCGACCAGGTCTTCGAGATCCTGCAGGAGCTGAAGCAGGAAGGGGTGACGATTCTGCTCGTCGAGCAGAACGCGGCGCGAACGATCGAGGTCGCCGACCGGACCTACGTGATGCGCTCGGGCGGCCGGATCCAGTTCCAGGGAACGACGGAGGAGCTCGCCCGCATGGGCGACTTCGAGACGGCCTACATCGGGCTCGGAGAGACGGGCTGATGAACGAGAGCACCCGGCGCTACGCCACCGTCTCCGGCGGGTTCGTCGCCACCGTCCTCCTGGTCGTGCTCGTGCTGTCCCTGATCGTGGGGGCGGGCGAGGGCGTCCAGTACACGCTCGACTCGCTCGCCTACGGCAGCCTCTTCGCCGTGATGGCGCTGGGGCTGGCGCTGCTCTTCAACGTCATGGGCCTGATGAACTTCGCCTACGGCGAGCTGATCATGGCCGGCGCGTACGTGATGTTCTTCACGCGGAGCTGGGGCTGGCTCGGGATGATCCTGATGACCGTCCTGGTGGTGACGATCCTCTCGCTGCTGATGGAGCTGATCGCGTTCCGGCCGGTGCGGAACGCCTCGCCGGTCGTGCTCCTGGTCACGTCCTTCGCCGTCAGCTACGGCATCCAGCAGCTCGCCTGGACGGACGTCTTCGGTCTCGCCCACCGCTTCGACTCGACGATCGGCACAGGGCCGCAGAAGGGAGTCGAGCCCTACCCCTGGCTGACGAACCAGTTCGACGTCGGCGGCGTGCTGATCTCGCGGCTGGAGATCGCGACCTGGATCGTCACCGCCGTCCTGCTCGTCGGGCTGACCCTGCTGCTCAAGAAGACGACGCTCGGCATCCAGCTGCGCGCGTCGTCGGAGGACTTCCGCATGGCCCAGCTGACCGGGGTGAGGGCGAACTGGGTGATCTCCGCCGCCTTCGGCATCACCGGCGTCCTCGCGGCCGGCGTCTCCATCCTGTACATCCTCCGCACCGGCGCCGTCGCCCCCGACATCGGCCAGGGCCCGCTCTTCGTCGCGTTCGTCGGCGGGGTGATCGGCGGTCTCGGCAGCCTCGGCGGCGCCGCGCTGGGCGGCTTCGTCCTCGGCGCGATCATCAATGCGCTCTCGGCGACGCTGCCGATCACGCTCAAGAGCCACACCCAGCTCTTCGCGTTCCTGGTCGTGATCGCGATCCTCGTCCTGATCCCGAACGGCCTCGTCTCGATCCGCGGCGGCGCGGTCAAGCGTCTCTGGCGCCGCGTGCGCCGCAGTCCCGCGCCGGCCGAAGGCGCGGCGTGACGGCGCTGCGGCGCGTCGAGCCCGCGGCCCGCGTCGTCTGGCCGCCGCTCGCGCTCTGCGCGCTCCTCGTCGTCACCTGGGCGCTCGTCGACGGCTTCGGCGACGTCGTCTACAAGGACACGGCCGTCCGCTTGTTCCTGACGCTGATCATCGTTCTCGGTCTCCAGATCTTCAGCGGCAACTCGGGCGTCCTCTCGTTCGGCCACATCGCGTTCATGGCGATCGGCGCCTACATGTCGGCGCTGCTGACGATCCCGCCCGACATCAAGAAGTTCACGTACCTGTCTATGCCGAGCTGGCTGGGCTCCTGGATCCTCCCCGCGAAGCTCAGCCCGCTCGAGGCGATCCTCGCCGGTGCGGGGGTGGCGACGCTCTTCGCCCTGATCACGGCTGCGCCGATCGTCCGGCTGGCCGGCGTCGAGGCGGGGATCGGGACGCTCGCGCTGCTCATCATCGTCTACGTCTTCGACGTCCAGACGTCCGCGATCACGCGCGGGACGAGCACGCAGATCGGCGTCCCGCAGACGACGACCTTCGTCTCGGTGCTCGCGTGGGCGCTGATCTTCATCGGCGTCGCGTTCGTGTTCAAGCAGTCACGCCGCGGATTGCGCCTACGCGCCTCGCGCGAGAACGTGCGGGCCGCCAAGTCGGTCGGCGTGCGGGTCTCGGTCGAGCGGGCGGTTGCGTGGGTTCTCTCCGGCTTCGTCGTCGGAGTCGCCGGAGCGCTCTACGGCCACTACTTCGTCACGTTCGGGCCCGACGACTTCTTCTTCAACCAGGGCTTCAACATCGTCCTGCTCACGATCGTGATGCTCGTCGTCGGTGGCATGACGAGCGTCACCGGCGCGGTCGTCGGGTGCTACTTCGTCACGGTCATCTACGAGGCCTTCCGCCGCTGGGAGGTCAACGGCCTCGGCGACGTCAGGCCCCCGTCGGGGACGGGGAACTTCGTCCTCGCCGTGATCCTGATCCTGACGCTCGTCCTCCGCCCGAACGGGATCACCGGCGGCCGGGAGCTGCCGTGGCCCGGCGACTGGTCGCTCGAGCCGCTGCGCCGGCTGGCGCGCAAGAGCGGCTCGGGGAGCGGCGACTCCGTCGCCGCCGAGTCGGCGAAGTGACGAGTGTGATGCGCGCCACGATCTGGCGCCAGCCGGACGACCTGAGGACGCTGCTCGGCGACGCCGCGCCCGTCGAGGTGCAGGCCGAGCGGGTCAGAGGACGACGCCTGGTCGTCGTCGGCACGGGAACGAGCTGGCATGCGGCGAACCATGCGGTCTGGCTGCTGCGCGAGGCCGGCGTGGAGGCCGTCGCCGTCCAGGCGATGGACGCGGCCCAGTACGGCCTGCCGGCCGGCGAGGAGGCCGCGGTCCTCGTGTTGAGCCACCGGAACACGAAGCGCTTCTCCACCGAGGTGCTGGAGCGGGAACGCGGGGCCGGTGCCGTGCCCGTCGTCGTGATCGGCGGCCGGGGCTCGCCCGGTGTCGATCTCGAGACGGTCGAGCAGGAGCGGTGCGCGGCGTTCACCGCCAGCCACCTCGGCGCTCTGCTCCGGCTCGCGCAGCTCACCGTCGCGCTCGGAGCGTCGCTCGACGGGCTGGACGAGGTCCCGGACGCGGTCGAGGAGGCGCTGGCGCGCGACCTCGGTATCCAGGCGCCGGCTCGATTGCTCGAGCTGGTCGGCGCCGGTCCCAACCAGTGGACGGCGGCGGAAGGCGCGCTGAAGGTCCGCGAGACTGCACGGATCGCGACGGAGGGGCTGTCGGTGGAGCAGTTCTTCCACGGCCCGTCGGTCGCCGTCGACGAACGCGACGCGCTCGTGTGCCTCGACGGCGGCGGGCCGGGACAGGAGCGGCTGCTCGCGGTCGCCCGCGCGACCGAGCAGTGCGGCGGTCGCGTCCACGTGCTGTCCGAGACGGCGCTGCCCGAGCCGCTCTCGATCTTCCCGCTGACGGTGCTGGTCCAGCGGATCGCGCTCGAGCTCGCGGAGCAGGTGGGGTCCGACCCGGACGTCTTCGGCTACGACGTGCCCGGCCGCCGGGAGGCCTGGACCGCCGTCGCGCTCTAGGCGAGCAAGACGACGAGGTTCCCGGACTCGTCCACCTCGAGCGTCTGGCCGGGATGGACGAGCGCGGTCGTCGTCTCCTCCTCGACCACGACCGGCCCGCCTACGGAGAAGCCGGGTGGCAGGGCGTGACGGTCGAAGACGGCGGCGTCGTGCACGCCGTCCGCGTCGAAGTCGACGCGGCGCCGGCCCTTGGCGACCGGGGCGGCCGTGGCCGGTCGAGCAGGTGGGGGCGGCAGCGCTGCGCGAGCGGCGAGCCCCGAGACGTGGCAGGTGACGATCTCGACCGGCTCGCTCTCGAGCTCGAAGGTGTACTTCTGCCGGTGCAGGGCGTGGAAGTCCGCGACGACCATCTCGACCGAGACGGGCCCTGGAGCGATCGGCACGCGCACGGCGTGCTCCTGTCCGTGGTAGCGCATGTCGGCCGAGCGCTCGCAGCGGACGGAGCCCGCGCCCGAGCCCTGGGCTGCGAGCGCCGCCGTCACCTCCTGCCCGAGCCCGGCGAAGATCACGTCGAGCTCGCGAGCGGTCGAGGTCGAGGCCGGGAGCACCCGCGTCTGCGCGGCGTCGGCCCGCGCCTCGGCGAGCCCCATGCCCCAGGCGGAGAAGACGCCCGAGTGCGGTGGGACGACGACGCGCTTGACCTGGAGCTCGGCTCCGAGCGCGGCCGCGTGCATGGCGCCCCCGCCGCCCGCGGCGACCAGCACGAAGTCGCGCGGATCATGGCCTCTCCGCACCGACACGAGCTTGAGCGCGCTGATCATGTTCGCGTTCACGAGCCTGATGATCCCGTTCGCCAGCTCCGCCGGCGCGAGGCCGAGGCCGTCCCCGAGCCGGCGGAGCGCGTCCGCGGCGAGGCTCGGGTCGAGACGAAGGCGTCCGCCCAGGAAGTACTCGGGGTCGAGGACGCCGGCGGCGAGCTTCGCGTCGGTCACCGTCGGGCTCTGTCCGCCGCGGCCGTAGCATGCCGGCCCGGGCTCGGCCCCCGCGCTCCGCGGGCCGACGCGCACCGAGCCGCCCTCGTCGACCCACGCGATCGATCCCCCGCCGGCGCCGATCTCGACGATGTCGACGACGGGCACCATGATCGGATACCCGGCGTAGTCCGGGCGCCACTCGACCCGGTACTCCGTGGTCGTCGTCGGCTCCCCGCCCTCGATCAGCGAGCACTTCGCGGTCGTCCCGCCGATGTCGAGGTAGAGGACGTTCGGCTCGCCCAGGCGCTCGCCGAGCCGCGCGGCCCCGATCACGCCCGCCGCGGGGCCCGACTCGACCAGCCTGATCGGCGTCCGTCGCGCGGCCTGCAGCGAGGTCGTGCCCCCGCTGGACTGCACGACCTGGAGGCCGGGTCGCAGGCCGGACTCCGCCAGCCGCCGCTCGAGCTCTCCGAGATAGCGGTCGACGGTCGGCTGGACGTACGAGTTCAGCACGGCCGTGCTCGTGCGCTCGTACTCGCGCCACTCACGCGTGATCTCGGACGAGATCGTCACCGGGACCTCGGGGAGCGCGCCGGCCAGCGCGTCGCGCACCTCCTGCTCGTGCGCGGGATGCGCATACGAGTGGAGCAGGCAGACCGCGATCGCCTCGACGCCGTCGCGCCTGCAGGCCGCCACCACCGGCTCGAGATCTTCGAGCTCGAGCGGCCGGAGCACGACGCCGTCGCGATCGACGCGCTCCCGGATCTCGAACCGGTGCCTGCGCGGGACGAACGGCGGCGGCTTCCGCGAGACGAGGTTGTACATGTCGGGCCGGTTCCCGCGGCCGATCTCGAGCACGTCGCGGAAGCCCCGCGTCGTCACGAGGGCGGTGCGCA
>DATBLE010000045.1:0-34110 GCA_036555585.1 Gaiellaceae bacterium | reverse complement strand
GTTCGCCCCGCCGACGCTGAGCCGCGGGCCGCATCCTGGCACATCGTTCCCTGGCACGCCCAGCCGCACTAGAGTCCGCCCGGATGACCTCACAGGCGAAGACCGCGGCCGCCGCCGGAGCCGGCACGGTGCTGCTCGCCCTCGCCGCAGGGCAGTTCCTGATGGCGCTCGACAGCTCCGTCATGAACGTGTCGATCGCGACCGTCGCCGACGACCTGGGAACCACCGTGACCGGGATCCAGACCGCGATCGTGCTCTACACGCTCGTGATGGCGATGCTGATGGTCACGGGCGGCAAGATCGGCTCGATCATCGGTCGCAAGCGCGCGTTCATGCTGGGGCTGGTCGTCTACTGTTCCGGTTCGCTCACGACCGCCCTCTCGCCGAACCTGGGCGTCCTGATCTTCGGCTGGTCGTTCCTGGAGGGCGTCGGCGCGGCCCTGATCATGCCGGCGATCGTCGCCTTGGTCGCGGGCAACTTCCCGCCGGAAGGCCGTCCGCGCGCCTACGGTCTGATCGGCGCGGCCGGCGCGATCGCGATCGCGGTGGGGCCGCTGATCGGCGGGCTCGCCACGACCTACGCGTCGTGGCGCTGGGTGTTCGCCGGCGAGGTCGTGGTCGTCGCGGCCATCCTCCTGCTCACCAAGAAGTTCGAGGACGCCCCGGTCGAGCAGCGGCCTCACCTCGACGTCGTCGGCGTCGTGCTCTCCGCGACCGGGCTCGCCCTGCTCGTGTTCGGCGTGCTCAAGACCGGGACGTGGGGCTGGTTCCGCGCGAAGGAGGGCGCCCCCGACTGGGGCGGCCTGTCGCCGTGCATCTGGCTGATGATCGGCGGGATCTTCGTCATCTGGCTGTTCTTCGCCTGGGAGCACCGCCGTGAGGATCGAGGCCAGGAGCCGCTCGTCCGGCCGCAGATGCTGCGCAACAGCCAGCTCGCGGGCGGGCTGGTCATGTTCTGCTGCCAGTTCATGATCCAGGCCGGGATCTTCTTCGTCGTCCCGCTCTACCTCTCCGTGTGCCTGGGGCTCTCGGCGCTGGAGACCGGCGCCCGGCTGCTGCCGCTCTCGATCACGCTGCTCGTCGCGGCGCTGGGAATCCCGCGCCTGTGGCCGAGGGCCGCGCCGCGGCTGGTCGTCCGCTCGGGCCTGCTCGCGCTGCTCGCCGGAGCGCTGGTCCTGCTCGGTGGGCTCGAGGCCGACTCCGGCGCCGAGGTCGTCTTCGTGCCGCTCCTGCTGATCGGGCTCGGCATCGGGGCGCTCGCCTCGCAGCTGGGCGCGGTCACCGTCTCGGCCGTGCCGGACGACCAGAGCCCCGAGGTGGGCGGGCTCCAGAACACGATGACGAACCTCGGCGCGTCGATCGGCACGGCGCTCGCGGGGTCGGTGATGATCGCCACCCTGACCACTGCGTTCATCGCGAACATCCAGTCGAGCCCGGCGATTCCGGACCGCGTCAAGTCGCAGGCGACCGTGAAGCTGGCGAGCGGCGTGCCGTTCATCTCCGACGACGATCTCGAGGCGGCCCTCGACGAGGCACACGTCAGCTCGCGGACGACGGACGCGGCGCTGGACGCCTACCGGAACGCCCGCATCGACGGGCTGAAGTCGGCGCTCGCGATCCTGGGGCTGATCACGGTGCTCGCGCTCTTCGGCGCGCGCCGGATCCCCACCGTTCCGGTCGGCTCTCCGGGGCCGCCCTAGCCCAGGGTACGGCTGGCCGAACCAGCGGACGCCTGCCTGCCGTAGCGACGGCCACGCGCGCGTGACCTATCGTCGAGCCATGCCGATCGCACTCGCATACGGGCTGGGTCTCCTTCCGTTCGCCGCTCTCGCCGGCAGCCTGTTCAGGCTGACGCGCTCCTAGTGATATGAAAGAGCGCATGACCGACCGCAATGACCGGCTCCGGCAGGCTCCCGTCTTCTCGGGGCTCGACGACGAGGCGCTCGAGCGGATCCGCGAGGTGTCCTCGGAGATCGAGTGCCCGGCCGGCACGGTGCTCATCCGGGCGAACGACCCGGGCGCGGGCATGTTCGTGCTCGAGGAGGGCACGGTCGTCGTCGAGGCGCACGGGCGCACGATCGAGCTCGGCGCCGGCGAGTTCTTCGGCGAGCTGAGCCTGCTCGTCCCGGAGTCGACGCGCGTCGCCCGCGTGCGGGCGGCCACCGACGTGCGCTGCCTGGCGATCAACCGGCCGGCGTTCGAGGAGCTGCTCGAGAACGAGCCGGGCGTCGCACGCGCCATGCTCCCCGTGGTCGCCCGGCGCCTGTGGAACGTGATGCGCGGCCAGGAAGCGGTGCGCTGAGGCCTACACTTCCGCGCGATGGCGAACGTCAAGCTGATCGCGGACAACCGCCGGGCGCGCCACGACTACGAGCTGCTCGAGCGCTTCGAGGCAGGGCTCGTGCTCACCGGCACCGAGGTGAAGTCGCTGCGCGACGGCCGGGCGTCGCTCGCGCAGGCGTTCGCGGACGTCCGCGACGGCGAGGTCTGGCTCGTCGGCGCCGAGATCGCGACCTACGACCAGGGGAACATCGCCAACCACGTCCCCACGCGGGACCGGAAGCTGCTCTTGCACCGCTGCGAGATCGCCTCGCTCTACGGCAAGGTGCGCGAAAAGGGCCTCACGCTCGTGCCCACCCGCATGTACTGGAAGGACGGCCGCGCCAAGGTCGAGATCGCGCTCGCCCGCGGCAAGCACACGATCGACAAGCGCCGCGACATCGCCAGGCGGGAGGCCGACCGGGCGATGCAGCGGGCCCTCAAGTCACGGCGGTAGTGCGCCGGGCGGGCCGTGGGCCGGCCCGCCCGAGCTTGCCGTCGGCTCCTCGCCGCTCTGGCCGAGATCTCGCCTCTTGCGAGGGTTTCGGGTCGAGCGGGCCAATCGGATTGCAGGCGGCCGGGGCTACACTGTGGTGGAAGACATACGGGGGCGACCAGGTCTCGACGTGGTCGGTTCTCCGGCTGAGCTGCAGGTCGAGGTCCCCGGTCGGCCTCGTAAAACAACCGGGAACCAACGTAAGTGCGGATACTGATCTCGCACTCGCCGCCTAAGTAATTAGGTGACGCGTCGCTCCCCGTTCGGCCCGTGGCGGGGGCAGCGGCGTCAGAAACGGGCTGGCCCCGAAGCAGTGCCAATCGGCGGAGGGGTGAGACGAAAGGATGGCTGGCCCCGGCGGTAGGTCGCTCACCACCGGCCGGCGGGGCGAGATCGAAAGGTGGGCTACACCTGTAGATGTTCAGACCGGTGCGGCTGCGGACGCGGGTTCGATTCCCGCCGCCTCCACTGCCGAACGAAGTCCGGCTCCCGCTCTGCGGGAGCCATGGCGACTTCGCTCGGGGACGGCGTTGCCAGGAGCCGCAGCGCGCCGCGTCCGTCATGCCGGTCGCGGCGGCTGTTGGAAGGCAAGACCCATACCGGACGACGCTCTCCGGCCGTCGCGCGGGGCTGCCAAGTTTCGACACGATGTACGGAACCGCCGTGTACCTGATCGAGCAGGGCGAGGCCGACGTGATCACAGAGGGCCGCACGGAGCCGGTGGCGCTCGGCCCGGGCGACGCATTCGGCGAGATCGCCCTCCTCCTGACGGGGCAGCGGACTGCCACGGTCGTCGCACGCACGCAAATGCGGCTTCTCTCGCTCTCCGGTCTCGACTTCGAGCGCATACGGGAACGTGTGCCCGGGGTCGAGCGCGCGTTACGCCGGCTCGCGCTCGAACGCGCAGCCGAGTAGGTCAGCGAAACCGGTCGATGCCCAGACCGTCGTCCTGCTCCCACCCGTAGGCGGCGATGTAGCCCCAGCAGTCGGGGCGGCTCCCGTCCGTGTCCGTGATTCCGTACGCGTCGGCGAGCCGGCGGGCGCTGACGATCGTGCCCGCCCAGCGGTCGACGTCTGCATCCCCGGCGAGCGCCGCCACGCCTCTGGCGACGTAGGTGGGCGACTCGGAGATCGCGAATCCAGGGCGCTCTTTCACCGCATCGCGCCAGTTCGCCTCGGTGACGCCGAAGTTCTCCAGCATCTTCTCCGAGCGCAGCCAGCCGGGGGTGACGCCGACGGCCGTCACGGGACTGTTCTCGAGCTCGGCGGTGAGACCCTTCACGATTCGCTCGACGTTGGCCTTGACGAGGTCGTAGTAGAAGCCCACGTTCCGCCGGAAGTCGGCATTCGCCTCCGAGGTGCCGTCGGTCATCTCGACCACGAGCCCCCGGCTTCCCCGGGTCTCGGCCGTGCGCAACACGAGCGGGATCGCGGCGCGGCACGTGATCAGGTGCGTGTGCACGCCCATCTGCAGCATCCGAAGCCCGCCTTCCCAGTCGTGCTCCCAGAGCGGCCTGTCCCATTCCATGTACCGGTCGCCGCCGAAGATGTCGTTCACCAGAAGGTCGAGTCGGCCCTGCTCGCGGTCGATGCGCGCGACCAGCTCGGCAACCGAGGCGGGGTCCTCGTGGTCGACTACGAGCGCCGTCCCCGTGCCTCCCGCGGCCGCGATCAGGTCTCCGGTCTCCTCGATCGTCTCGGGCCTGCCGATCTCGGACGGCCCGGTCTTCCGGCTGCTCCGGCCGGTCGCGTAGACGTGAAAGCCCGTGCGGGCGAGCTCGACGGCGATCGCCCGGCCTGCGCCGCGCGTCGCGCCCCCCACCAGGGCGACCCTTCCGCCCGAACCGCCCCGGGCCGCTGCGTGCATATCGGTCAAACCAAATCCGGAGGCTAGCCGTAGAGTGCCGAGCATGGAGATCGATACTTCGGCGCCGGCTGTCGCGCGCGGCGAGATCGAGGTGTCCGCGCCGGCCGAGACCGTGTGGCGAATCCTCACGGACATCGCCGATTGGCCTCGCTGGAACCCCGACGTCAAGTCCTCGAGCCTGGAGGGCTCCCTGGCGCCCGGGACGACTTTTCGCTGGAAGGCCGGGCCCGGGACGATTACGTCGAAGCTCGGGAGCATCGAACCGCCCCAGCGCATCGATTGGACGGGAAGAACGATGGGCATCGAGGCGATCCACGTTCACGAGCTCGAGCAGCGGGGCACGGAGACCGTGATCAGATCGGCGGAGTCGTGGGACGGAGCTCTCGTTCGACTGTTCCGCCGCTCGATGACAAAGACGTTGCAGAAAGCGATCGACTCGGGTCTCCGGCACCTGAAGACCGAAGCCGAGCGACAGACGACCGCCGGCACGTGAGCAAGTCGGCTCCTGCTTCGCGTCGCGCAGTGCGTCTACGCTCTCGCGGTGGTTTCTCTCCGGCCGATCACCGACGCCAATCGGGATGCCGTCGAGGCGCTCGCGGTTGCGCCGGATCAGAGGCGATTCGTCAGCGGTGTCCGCGAGTCGATCCTCGAGGCGGCGGCGCACCCGGATGCCCGCGCCCTCTACTGGGCCGTCTACGCCGACGAGACGCCGGTCGGGTTCGTGATGATCGCCGACGAGGTCGAAGGCTCCGACTACATCGCCCACTTCCTCTGGAAGCTCCTGATCGACGAGCGCCACCAGCGACGGGGCTTCGGAACGGCAACGCTCGACCTGGTCGTCGACTACTTCCGCGAGCGGGGCGTCGACGCGATGTGGACGAGCGCCGGGCTGGGCGAGGGCGGCCCGCTCGCGTTCTACGAGCGCTACGGCTTCGAGCGAACCGGAGAGCTCCACGGCAACGAGGCCATGCTCCGGCTGGAGATCGACCGGCCCGGTCGTCGCTAGACGCGCGCTGCGAGTGCGAGCAAATGCTCGACCTGCTCGCGAGAGCCGCCGGGTCGTTCGGCGATCTCCAGGGCGACCATCCCGGCAAAGGCCGTGCACCACTCGAGGAGTCGGCCGGCCTCGGCTCCGATCAGGGGAGCCAGCGCTTCGGCGCGCGCGGCGATCGCGTCCAGGTCGAAAGCGCGCCAGAAGACGAGGTCGACGGCATCGAACGCCGGGTCGCCCAGGCAGGGCGCCGGGTCGACGGCGACCAGCCCGCGCTCCTTCCCGCCGTCGAGGACGTTCACCGGTGTCAGGTCGCCGTGCAGGAGGACCGTCGGCGACGCGTCCGCGGCGAGCCGCAGGGCCAGCTCGCGGCCGCGCTCATAGCGCTCGCGCGAGACCAGCTCGACCAGGCCCGGCTCGAAGTCGTAGAGCTTCATGCTGGACTCGAAGAGGTAGGCGACGCGATCGGCGACCGGCCGGTACGCGGGCCCCGGCGTCGCGTCACGGTGGAGAGATCCGAGGAGGCCGGCGATGCTCTCGAGGCTCGGGTAGCCGTCCGTCTCGGCGAGCGGCGTCCCCGGCTCGATCGCCTCGATCAGCAGCGCGCCGGCGCTCTCGTCGACCGCGAGCACGACCGGAACGTGAGCCGTCCGCCAGCAGGCGAGCGCCGTCGCCTCCTGTGCAGCTCGCTCCCGGTCGGGGCTGACCTTGAGCACCGCAGAACGACCTTCGGCCGCCCGGCAGCGGACGACGACGGACATGCTCCCGCGCCGGATCAGCGCGTCCCACTCGATGTCCCAGCGCTCGGCGAGCTCCTCCAGCAATCCGGGGAGCCGGTCGAGCCATGCGTCGATCGCGCTGCCGAGGCGGCGCCGGAGCCGTTCGCGCAGCTCGTCGTCGAGGTCGGGGAGGCCGGACGCAGCCACTGCACCGACGCACGCTACGCGGACGAACCCGAGTGCTCGTGGGGACGGCGAAGGCGGGCTTGCCCATGAGGCCACCCTAGCCGGGGGCGATACAGCCGGTAGAACGTCGTCACGGGCAATGGAAGTCGCGACGGTTATCCGCTGGCTCGTCCTCGTCGAGGGGCCGAGCGACAGAGCGGCGCTGGAGACGCTGGCCCGGCGCGGCGGTCACGATCTCGAGCGCGAGCGAGTCGAGGTCGTCTCCATCGGGGGCGCACAGGCGCTCGGCAGGGTGCTGGGCTCGCTCGCGCCCGGCGTACGCGTTGCCGGCCTCTGCGACGAGGGCGAGGTCGGCGCATTCGGGCGCGCCCTGGAGCGGGCCGGCAAGGGGCCTGCCCGAACACGGTCGGAGCTCGAGCGGCTCGGCTTCTACGTCTGCGAGCCCGACCTCGAGGGGGAGCTGATCCGCTCACTCGGCACGGCCGGCGTCGAGGACGTCCTCGAGCGGAGCGGCAAGCTTTCCTCCTTCCGCACGTTCCAGCGGCAGCCGCAGTGGCAGGGCCGCCCGGTGGAGGATCAGCTCCGCCGCTTCTTCGGAAGCAGCGCCGGAAAGATCAGGCACGCACCGCTCCTCGCCGAGGCCGTCGACCTCGAGCGTGTCCCGCGGCCCCTCGCGGCGCTCCTCGCGCACGTCACCGTGCCGGGCTAGCGTCAGAGCGGATCCGGCTCAGCTCCCGGGGGTTCCGCGCCGGAGGACGGTCGTCGCCACCCTGATGCCGAGGCGGCCGGGCATCAGCACGACGTCCCACATCTGGTTGACCACGCCGCCGCCGGGCACGTCCTCCGTCAGCGCCTCGACGATCTCGTCGGCGTTCTCGATCAGCTCCGAGCCCGCGTCCATCACGCCTTCGGCCATGTCGCCGGCCGCCGGGACGGCCGCCAGCGCGATCTCCCTGGTGATCACGGGCGAGAGGCGCTCGAGCGTCTCCAGGACGGCGCGGCCTGCTTCGGCCCGAGCCGCTTCCGCGTCGTCGACGTCCCAGCCGGTGACACGCAATGCGCGGCCGCGCAGGAAGAGCGCGAGGAGCACGGCGACGACGGTCCAGGCCGCCGCGAGGAGGAGCGGCGCGGCCCAGTCCGGCAGCCACGAGGACAGGGCCCGGACGGCCGCCACGTTCGCGAGCACGAACGCCGAGAGCAAGGCAAGTGCCACGACTGCCGCGGCCGCCGCGTCGCGGGCCAGCCGGAGGAGGGCGGGCTTGTGCCGGGAGGCCGCCAGGCGGGCCTCGCAGGCCGCCAGCGCGCTCAGCTCGCGCCCGAGTTGCTCGAGCAGCTCGGTCAGCGACTGCTCGGCCTCTCCCTCCGCCGGAGAGGACTCGGCCGATTCGTCCAGCTCTGTCATCGCTACCGCGCGCGAGCCTACCGCGTTTCTTCGGCTAGGTTCCGCGGCGATGGCCACCCGCGAAGCCACTTGCCACTGCGGGCAGCTGCGCGTGGAGGTGGCCGGCGATCCGTTCGTCGTCTCCATCTGCCATTGCCTGGCCTGTCAGCGCCGGACCGGCAGCGCGTTCGGGATGCAGGCGGGGTTCTCGAAGGATCAGGTGGAGGTCGCCGGCCGCTTCGACGACTACACGCGCGTCTCCGACGAGGCGGACCGCAAGGAGCACGTCTTCCACTTCTGCCCCGACTGCGGCTCGACCGTCTTCTACACCGAGCCGGACGAGCCGGACGTGACGGTCGTCATGGTCGGCTCCTTCGCCGATCCCACCTTCCCGCCGCCAACGGAAGCCGGCTACGACGGGCGACGGCATCCCTGGCTGCCCATGCCGGCAGACCTGCGGGCCGACGCACCGGAGCTCTGGGAGCCGGTGAGGCCGCTGTACGAGGCCGGCGAGTACGCGGAGGCTGCCGATCGCGGGCGCGAGCTGCTGGAGGCTCATCCCGACAACCCACGCCTCCTCTATAACGTCGCCTGCTGCGAGAGCCTCGCCGGCCGAGCGGCCGACGCGTTGGCGCACCTCGGCCGGGCGATCGACGGGTGGGACGGCTGCCGCGAGCTGGCGAGGGACGATCCGGACTTCGACCCGGTCCGCGGCGAGCCCGCCTTCCAGGCACTGATCGCCGACTAGAAGTCGACGCGCATCACGATCCGGCGGAGCGTGGGCCGGTGGACCTCGGCCAGCCCGGCGGCGGCGAAGATGCTCGGGGTGCCGACGTGGATCTCGTCCCAGGCGATCTTCTGCCCGGGCGCCGTGACCAGCGGGTAGCCCTCCAGCGCACGCGCACCGCGTCGCCGCGCGAAGTCGACGGCGCCGCGGACGAGCGCGTAGGCGATCCCGCGGCCCCGGAAGCCCGCGCGGACGAAGACGCAGGTCACCGCCCACACACTCTCGTCCGCCTTGTCCTCCGTGCGGCCCTCCCACGGGACGCGGAAGGTGCGCACGAGCCCTCCGTACGCAGTGCGCGGCTCGACCGCGCACCAGCCGGCGGGCTCGCGGTCGTGGTAGGCGACGAGGCCGCTGGTCGTGGCCGACTGCGGGTCGCCGCAGGCGGTCTGCTCGCGCAGCCGGCGGGCGCGCTCCTCGACGGGGAACTTGGAGAACGCCTCCCTCGGTCGCAGCTTGTAGCGCTGGCACTGGCAGTTGGCCGCGGCCCCGCGTGCGCCCAAGACGGCCCGGAGGTCGTCGCAGGCCGCTTCGTTGGCGGGGACGATCCTGACCTCGTCGTCCATCCAGGCACCGTACTCGACGGCGCCGACCTCGACCTGCGAGACTCAGCGCGTGCCGGGCAGCGGCCGCACGATCGTCTTCCTCTCCGACTTCGGCTACCGCAACGAGTGGGTGGGCATCTGCCACGCGGTGATGAACCGGATCGCGCCCGGGAGCCCGATCGTCGACCTCTCGCACGGCGTGCCGCCGCTCGACGTCCGGAACGGCGCGCTGCTGCTCGTCGACTCGCTCCCCTATCTGGCGGCCGACGCGATCCTGCTGGCGATCGTCGACCCGAGCGTCGGCCGCGACCGCGACCTGGCGCTGGAGGCCAACGACGGCAGGCTCGTGGTCGGGCCCGACAACGGGCTGCTCGCGCCGGCCGCGGCGGCGCTCGGCGGCGTGAAGCGGGCCGTCGAGATCACCTCGCCCGACGTCGTCGTGGCGCCGATCTCGCCCTCCTTCCACGCCCGCGACGTGCTGGCGCCGGCGGCCGCGCACCTGGCCGTGGGCGCCGCCCTCGATTCGCTCGGCTCCGCGGTCGACCCGGCCACGCTCGCGCAGATGGCGATCCCCGAGCCGACGGTCGAGCACGGGAAGATCGAGTGCGAGGTGCTCGACCTCAACCGCTTCGGCAACGTCCTGCTCAACGTCCACGAGTCGGACCTCGCCGCGTCCGGCCTCGAGGAGGCGGGCGCGGTCCAGATCGACGCGACGTCGGGATCGGCACAGGCCCGCCGGGTCTCGACCTACGCGGACGTCGAGCCCGGAGAGTGGGGCCTGATCGTCGATCCCCGCGGTTGGGTCAGCGTGATCCGCGGCAACCCGGCGAACGCGGCCGAGGGGCTGGGCGGGGTCGGCTCCGGCGACCCGATCTGGCTGACGACCGGCCGCGAGTAGGAGCTCGATCCGCGTGGGCGTGCTGATCAGGCCGCCGGTGGCGCAAGACGCGGAGGGTCTTGCCGACGCCGCCCGCGATCTGGCCGAGCAGTATGGGAAGCTCGAGCCAGATCGCTTCCAGATGCCGGATCGGGCTGCGCTGGTCCCGTGGCTCGAAAGGGCGCTGGCGGAGCCGGTGCCGGACGACTCGCTCTGGCTCGTCGCCGAGCTCGACGGCGAGACCGTCGGGGATGCGCAGGCGCAGCTTCACGAGCCGGTGGCGGACGCCGCCGTCCAGCCGAGTCGCGACGCCGGTCGCCGTCGCGTCCACCTCGACTACCTGGCCGTCCAGGCGCGGCACCGGGGTCACGGCGTCGGCGGCCTCCTGCTCGGGGCGGTCGAGCGGTGGGCGCGGGACAAGCACGCCGAGCTGCTGGTGACCGACACGAACCTGCGCAGCAATGTCGGGGCCGTCGAGTTCTACGAGCGGCACGGGTTCGAGCGGCAGGCGGTCATCCTCCGGAAGGTGCTCTCCTAGCGTCCGTGCGAGGGGAAGGCCGCTGCGATTCGCCCTCACCAGGGCGCGACCGTGACGCCGCCCCACTCCTCGGGCTCGACGTCACGCACGGTCTGGGTCAGCTCCCAGCGGTGGCCGCCGATGTCCTCGACGACGCCGGAGCGCTCGCCGTACTCCCAGGTCGTCAAGTCCTCGACAACCCGGGCGCCGTGGTCGCGCGCGCGGGCGAACGCCGTGTCGACGTCCGGCACGCGCACCTTGAGGAGGTGGCTGACCCCGTCTCCGGCCGGCGTTCGCCGGTCGGCGCCCTGGTCGGCGACGACGACTGCTCCGTCCTGCCCGACGCGCAGCTGGGCGCGGTGCGCGTCGCCGATCCGGACCCGCTCCTCGAAACCGAACGCGGATTCGAGCCATGCCACCGCGGCACGGACGTCGGGATACACCAGGACCGGGGTGACGGTGGCGGGCGGAGCAGAGCGGTTCGTGGGCATCAATGCAAGAGTGCGCGCGGCGACGTTCGCAGCCGATCCAGCCGCAGGCGGCGACGCAGAAGCCTGCCGTTCGGAGTCGGCCCGGGGCCGTGCAGGGCGATCAGCCTCTCCTCCGGCTTCACGAGCTCGACGTCGTCGACGGGGACGAGGAGGAGGCGCCGGCCGAGGTGCCCGCATCGCACCTCGAGGAGATCCGGGCGGTCGACGCGCGAGCGGAAGCGCATGCCTTCCACCGTGCCGACGACGCGCTTCCCCGCGTACACCGTGAAGGAGTCGCAGCGAGAGAGCCAGTAGTCGCGGTCCGTCGTCGTCTGCGGCACGTGGGGGAGCGCGACGGGCGGAGGACGGCCATGCTCCGGCCGAGCGGACTCGCTGATCGTGTCCTGGACGATCCAGCCCAGCTCGTCCACTTCCTCCTCGAGGCGCATCAGGCTCGTGCGCAGATCGTCGAGCATCCGCCCGACGTCCGGCTTCGCGGGCGATCCGATCCCGAAGGCACGGGCCAGGCGCTCTCCGCCCTGGCTCGGCGGGCCCAGCCACGCCCTGGGCTCACGCCGCCCTTCGCTCCGAGACTTGCCCCTCGACAAGCGATCTCCTCGACTCTGCGCTCTCTCCATGCATTATGCATCCCGGCCGGTTCCGGCCGGACGATCAGCTCTCGTCGCCCGTGACGTCGTCCAGCCAGCGCAGGACCGGCTCGAGCACCTCGCGGTTGTTCCGCTCGAGCAGCATCAGGTGACCGTTGCCGTGGACGCCGTGCTCGGCCAGGACGATCCGGTTGACCCGGCACCCGGCCTGCTCGAGGAAGGCCGCCGTGGCCGGACACGAGTACGCGAAGAGGGAGGCCTCGGCCTCGAGGATCGCGATCGGGATCTCGGCCAGCGCCGAGAGCTTCCTTGCAGGCTCCGCCTGCAGCGTCCAGTCGCCCACCTGTGCCGGCTCCAGCTCGCCGGCAGAGGCGGCGGGAGGGTCGAACGTCATCGGCGACGCGGTCAGCCCCCAGTCGAGCGAGACGCCGAGGTCGGGGTCGACCATGAACGGCGGCCCGATCGGCTCCAGCGCGACGATCGCCTCGACCAGCGAGGGGCGCGCGTCGGCGGTGAGCCAGCCCATCGGGCTGCCGGCAGAGCCGGTCATCAGGATGGCCGGCCCGATCTCGTCGAGGAGGGCCGCGCCGTGCTCCTGCTCCAGGACGTTGGCGGCGGCGAAGTCCGCCGGCAGCCAGCCTGCGCCGGCGGCGAACTGGTGGACGCTCGGGTCGTCCGGGCTGCCGCTTCCCGGCCACTGGGTGTGGAGGTGGGCGGTCGGGTGCGCCATCGGCCCGCCGGCGGAGTTCGTCATCAGCGCGGAGACCAGCTCGTAGGGGAAGAGGCTGCCCACCGGCCCCAGCACGTCCGGGTGGAACGGCGCGCGGCCGTGGCCGGGCCGGTCGACGACGTAGACGGCGTAGCCCGCCTGGACGAGGAACGTCGCCCAGCCGGGACGGCCGTCGGGCGTGCCGAGGTAGTCCGTACCCTGACCGCCGCCGCCGTGGATGCACACGACCGGGTACGGCTTCGTCACGGTCTCCGGCGCCTCCCACTGGACGAAGATCTGGCCCCGCGGCACGGTCCCCTGGGGCAGGGAGGCGGTCTCGCCGACCACCCAGAAGAATCCGCGACGAGAGGTGACGAGCTCGCCGTCGAGATGGCGTGGACGGCTCACGCCGGCGCCGGCACCGACACCTGCTCGAGCTGCGGCTTCACCTCCGACGCGAAGAGCTCGAACGTCCGCCGTGCCTCTTCGAAGGTCATGTCGCCGGTGGGGAGCTGGAGGTCGATGTGCTCGATCAGCCCCGGCTCGAGGATGGCGGCGAACCGTTCCGCGATCTGCTCGACGGTGCCCGACCCTGCCGCGATCGCGTCCTCGACGTGGGCGAGGATCGCGTGCAGCGGGCCGAGCGCCTTCTCGCAATCCTCCGGAGACATGATCAGCCGGTCGTTCTCGTGCACGGCCTCGGCCCGGCGCACGAGCCCGTCCATGCCGCGGCGGCCGATCTCGAGCGCCTCGCTCTCGGTCGGCGCGATCGCGACGATCATCGTGCAGGCCACCCGCGGCCGTGAGCCCGGCCCGTCCACCCGCAGCGTGCCGCCGCGATGGGCGTTCCAGTTCTCCACGTAGAGGTCGTAGGCCTGCCGGTCGATCGGCCCGGGCCACATCAGGCTCATGCCGTGCCGTCCGGCCGTCACCGGGTTGCCCGGGTACCAGAAGGGGATCGGGTCCTGGACGGGCCTCGTGGCCAGCGGGACGGTCGGGAAGCTGTGGTACGTGCTCCCCTCGCTCGAGATCTCGCCGGTCGCGAGCGCGTTGCAGACGATCCCGAGCCAGTCCTCGAAGCGTTCCCGCCGCTCGGTCCAGTCGCTGCCGAACCAGGCGTGCTCGATCGGCGCCACGCCGCTGCCGACGCCGAAGTCGAGGCGGCCGCCCGTCAGCTGGTCGGCCACGCACATGTCCTCGATGATCCGCACCGGGTGATGGAGCGGGAGCAGCTTCACCATCGGGCCGAGCCGGATGTTGGTCGTCACCTGCGAGGCGGCTGCGATGACGAGCTCCTGGTTCGGCGCCATGCACAGCCCCGAGCCGTGGTGCTCGGCCAGGTGGAAGCTCTCGAACCCGGCCTGGTCGGCGAGCGTGATCAGCTCGATCCGGTCCCGGAACAGCCTCTCCGTCGGCGTTCCCGGAATGTCCTCGATGTGGTCGAAGATGCCGAATGTGGGCGTGGCCACGACCACGAACCCTATGGGACAATCGCGGGGTGAGCACGGTCGTCCTCAGCGACCTCGCCCCGCTGGTCGCCGAGCAGCGGCGCGCGTTCGCGGCGCGCAACCCGGAGAGCGCGCGCCTGCACGACGAGGCGCGACGGTTCCTGCCGGGCGGGCACACCCGCACGATCCTCGCCCACGAGCCGTTCGCGCTCACGTTCGTCCGCGGCGAGGGCGCCCTGCTCACCGACGCGGACGGCCACGAGTACGTCGACCTGCTCGGCGACTACACCGCCGGGCTCTTCGGCCACGGCGAGCGGCGCGTCCTCGACGCGGTCCAGGAGGCCATGCGCGAGCTGGCCAGCGTCGGCGGCATCCACCCGCGCGAGGCCGAGCTCGCCCGGCTGATGTGCGAGCGGTTCGGCCTCGACCGCGTCCGCTTCACCAACTCGGGCACCGAGGCGAACCTGATGGCGATCACCGCCGCCCGGCAGCACACCGGGCGCTCGAAGGTGCTCGTCTTCCACGGCGGCTACCACGGCGGCGTGCTCTTCTTCTCCACCGGCGTCGCGCCGTGGAACGCCCCGTACGACTTCGTCGTCGCGCCGTACAACGACCCGGCGGCGACGACCGCGCTGATCGACGAGCACGGAGCCGAGCTGGCGGCGGTGCTCGTCGAGCCGATGCTCGGCTCGGGCGGCTGCATCCCGGCCGAGCCCGGCTTCCTCCGGGGCCTGTTCGACGCGGCCCGCACGGCGGGCGCGGTCTGCATCGCCGACGAGGTGATGACCTCGCGGCACGGGCGCTCGGGCCTGGCCGCGCTGCTCGGAGCGACCCCCGACGTGCGGACCTTCGGCAAGTACATCGGCGGCGGCTTCTCCTTCGGCGCGTTCGGCGGCTCGGCCGAGCTCCTCGACCAGTTCGACACGACGCGGCCCGGCTCGATCCCGCACGCCGGCACCTTCAACAACAACGTGGCGACCATGACCGCCGGCTGCGTCGTGCTCGGCGAGCTCTACACGGCGGAGGCGGCAGAGGCGCACACTGCCCGCGGCGACCGGTTCCGGGCCGGGGTCGCCGAGGTGATCGGCCGCCACCGGCTTCCGGTCAGCGTCTCGGGCTACGGCTCGATGCTCGCCCTGCATGCGCTCCCGGCTGCCCCCGTCGACGGCGCCGAGTCTGCGCGGCGGGACGCCGCGCTGCAGGAGCTGCTCTTCCTGGGGCTGTACGAGCGCGGGATCTACATCGCGCCGCGCGGCATGGTCAACCTCAGCCTGCCGCTGACCGACGCGCAGCTGGCCTCGGCGCTGGCCGCGCTCGACGACACCCTCGGCGAGCTGACCGCCGGGATCGGCTGAGTGCGCCTCCTCGCGGTTCCGCTCGCCTTCCTCGCGCTGGCGCCGTTCCACTCGTCGATCAAGCCGCTGTCGCCGGCGCTGGCGTCCGAGCTCCGGGCCCGCGTCTGGCACACCGGCTGCCCCGTTCCGCTCTCGGGCCTGCGCACGCTCACCGTCTCGTACTACGGCTTCGACCGCCGTGCGCACCGGGGGCAGCTGGTCGTGAACGCGACTGCCGCGCCCGGGCTGGCGAAGGTGTTCCGGATGCTCTACGCGATCCGCTTCCCGATCCGGCACATGGCGCTCGCGGTCTACGGTCCGCCCGGCTCGTGGCCGGCCGACAACGACGTGACCGGCGCGTTCGAGTGCCGCCAGGCCGTGCCGTCGCCGTGCACCGGCGGAACGGGCACCGGCACGTTCTCCATGCACGCGTACGGCGAGGCGATCGACCTGAACCCGACCGAGAATCCCTACGTCGGCTGCGGCATGAGCCGCGACCCGCGCGGCCGGCCGTACCTCGACCGCTCGCGGCTACGCAAGGGGATGGTCACGCCCGAGGTCGTCCGCGCCTTCGCCTCGATCGGCTGGGGCTGGGGCGGAGCGTGGTCCGGCTCGACCAGGGACTACATGCACTTCTCCTCTACCGGCCATTAGATGGCTGACCGGTAATTCGCGTAGTCGCGGGGAGGGTCTGCACCAAGCAGTGTGGTCGACTCGACCGGTGGCAAGGCTGGATGAGCCTTGGCGCCGGGCGAGGCGGCCGCAATGCGCCGTGTGCAGGCCCCCATCCGCGGCTGCGTGGAATTGCCGGTCAGTCATCTAGTCGGGCCGCACGACCTGCAGCGTCCGCGTGTCGATCCGGGCGAACGCCGCGCCGCTGCCCATCCGCACGACGAGCGTCGTGCCGGCGAGCTCGAGCTTCGCCTGCCAGATGTCCTCGCCCGCCCAGGCGGGGAGGTCGACGCAGAACGCCGAGCGGCCGGCCGCGTTCAGCGCGTGGACGAACGCCAGCGACGAGCCCGGCTGCTTCGTGTACAGGGTGTAGACCCAGCGCCCGCCGGGCGAGGTCGCCCGCGCGACCGGGTAGCCGCGCATCGTCTCGTCCGGCTCTCGCCTGTCGACGATCGCCTGCGGCAGCAGCCGCCGTGACGCGAGGTCGTAGGCCCGGACGACGTAGCGGACGAGGTCCTGCCGGGACGCGTGCTGGATCACGTATAGCGTCCGCCGGTCCGGGGAGAGCGCGTCGAAGCCGAACTCGCCGGGCAGGGTGACGGTGGCGACGCGGGCCAGCTTCGCGGTCGAGAGCACGACGAAGCGGCTCTGCTCCCGCAGCCCGCCGTACTGCGGAGGCTCGGCCAGCACGAGCAGCCTGCCGTCCGGGGAAAGGCCGCCGGCCTCGCCGACCGAGGTCACCGCCGGGATCCCGAAGGCGCCCGCGATTCGCGTCGAGGCGAGCGGCCGGCCGTTCGAGGCGATCGCCCGGACCGTCGTCGCTCCGGTGGCGCGCGTCGCCGTGTAGCGGACATCGCCGCTCGTGGCGGTCACGCCGCCCGCGAGCCCGGGCCAGGGCCCGACCGCCTGGGCGCCTCCGGCCGCCACGAGCGCAGCGCCCAGGATCGAAACCGCCGTAAGCCAACGAGTCATCTTCTGCGCCTCCTCCGGTCGATGCCCCTCCTACACCGGGCGGGCCCGTCCGGTTCCGCCGGGGATCAGACCGCGGACGGCAGCAGCTCCGCGTTCTCGCTCTCCGGCGGATAGCCGTGCGCGTAGACGACGAGCTCCTCTGTTCCGTGGTTCGCCGCCTGCAGCGGCGTTCCCGGCGCCACGCGGACGACCCCGCCGGCGGGCACCTCGACCGGCTCGGGAGGCTCGCCGAGATACATGGTCAGCGTGCCGGCCAGGACGACGAACGCCTCCTCCTGGCTGCGATGCCGGTGACGGCGGCCTTTCGCGCCCGGCTCGTAGCGCCAGACGTTCGCTCTGGCGTGCACGAGCCCGAGACGGTCGCTCAGCTCGGCAACGTGGCGGGCCGGCTCACCGGGCTCGTGCGGGCGGGTGAGCCACTCGAGCTCGTCGGGACGGACGGCGCCGGACACTAGATCGAGCCCGAGAAGGTGTCGCAGGCGGCCGGCTTGCCCGTCTCGTAGCCGCGCGAGAACCAGCGGCGGCGCTGCTCCGACGACCCGTGCGTCCAGGTCTCCGGGTTGACCTGGCCCTGCGTCTTCTCCTGGATCCGGTCGTCGCCGATCGCTGCCGCGGCGTCGAGGCCCGAGTTGATGTCCGCCTGCGTGAGCTCCTCGATCAGCCCGGTCGAGACCGCGTTCTTCGCCCACACGCCCGCGTAGCAGTCGGCCTGGAGCTCCGAGCGGACCGCCTTGCTCTCGGGGCCCTGGCGGTCGCCGCGGATCGCGTCCAGGATGCCGAGCTGGTCCTGCACGTGGTGGCCGTACTCGTGCGCGATCACGTACGCCTGCACGAAGGGCGTGACCTCGACGCCGAGCTGGTCGCCGACGTCGTCGAAGAAGCCGAGGTCGATGTAGACCAGCTTGTCGGCCGGGCAGTAGAAGGGGCCGACGGCCGAGCTGGCGTAGCCGCACCCGGTCTGGGTCGAGCCGGTGAAGAAGACCGTGTTGACCGGCGCGTACGTGCGCTTGCTGTTCCGGAAGACGCCGGTCCAGAACGTCTGGACGCTGTTGACGACGGCGACGATCCGGCAGTCCTCGCGGGTGTTGGCGTCCTCGCCGGTCCGGCAGTCCGCGGCAACCGAGCGCGGAGTCGTGCCCTGGCCGACGCTCTGGTCGTCGAGCCGGCCGAGCTGGCCGAGCCCGCCGCCCCCCGAGAGCAGCGCGATCGCCAGGTAGACGAGCACGCCGATCACGCCGAGCCCGCCGGCACCGCCCAGCGCCAGCCCGCCCGCGCTGCGGCCCCGGGCGTCGGTGACCTGGCTGGGGTCGAGAGACGCGCCCCGGCGGAAGCGCATCTACGCGGCGGTGCCGAAGCGCACCGCCGCGCGGGCGCGGCGCCGCTCGGCCTCGACCTCGCGGTCGCGGGGCGGGGCGGAGGTGACCAGGCTGTCGAGCAGCCGGGCGGTCGTCGCGGCGACCTCCTCCACGGCACGGTCGAACGCCGCCTGGTTCGCGTGGGACGGCTTCTGCATCCCGCTCACCTTGCGGACGTACTGGACGGCCGCGGCGTGGATCTCCTCGCGCGTCGTCGGCGGCTCGAAGTTGTAGAGCGTCTTGATGTTCCTGCACATGGCCGGGAGCTTAGCCTGCACGCGGCCGGGCCAAACCCGGCCCGCGTGCCGGGAGTCGCGCCTAGCGCCGGGGCTGCATCACCGGCCCGTCCGGCGGGCACTCGCACGCCCGGTGCTCGAGCCCGCAGGCGCCGCAGATGCTCAGCCACCAGATCCACCAGAGCCGGATGACGGCGGCGGGGAGCCCGACGGAGAGGATGGCGAAGACGGCAGCCGGGGGGAGCATGGGGCCGGATTGTAGTCCGGCCCCCGGGGTCCGTCACGTCACTCGTCGCCCTCACCCGCGACCGCGCGCTCGCGGATCTCCTCGACCACGGTCGGCTCGGCCAGCGTGGTCGTGTCGCCGAGCGGCCTGTGCTCGGCGACGTCGCGGAGCAGCCGTCGCATGATCTTGCCGCTGCGGGTCTTCGGCAGCTCGGGCGTGAAGACGATGTTCGCCGGCTTCGCGATCGGCCCGATCACGTGGGCGACGTGCTCGCGGAGCTCGTCGAGCATGTCCACCGATCCCTCGCGACCGCCCTTGAGCGTCACGTAGGCGACGATCGCCTGGCCGGTCATCGCGTCGCTCCGGCCGCAGACCGCGGCCTCGGCCACCTGCCGGTGGTCGACCAGCGCGGACTCGACCTCGATCGTCGAGATCCGGTGTCCGGAGACGTTCATCACGTCGTCGACCCGGCCGAGCAGCCAGAAGTCGCCGTCCTCGTCGGTGCGGGCGCCGTCGCCGGCGAAGTAGACGTCCCGGCCTCGACGCCCGGGAACGGCTTCGTCGCCGAGCCCGGCTTCAGCGTGGTCACGCCCGGAAGCGGCGTGATCATGATCATCCCCGTCTCGGTCTGCCACTAGGTGTCGACGACCGGCGTCCGGTCCGGCTTCAGGTCGAAGATGTAGTGGTGCGTGGCGGCGACGCCGACGAGGTAGCCGGCCGTCGTGTGCACGATCCCCTTCGGCCTGGCGGTGGTGCCGCTCGTGTACATGAGGAAGAGCAGGTCCTCGGAGTCCATCGGCTCGCACGGGCACGACTCGGGATCGTCGGACGCGCCGTCCTCGGCCTCGTGCCACCAGTGGTCCCGGCCGTCCTGCATCGGCACCTCGTTGCCGCTCCGGCGGAGGACGACGCAGGTCTTCACGTCCGGCGCCGCCGCCATCGCCTCGTCGGCGGTGCGCTTGAGCGGGACGTTCGACCCTCGCCGCCACGCCTCGTCCTGCGTGATCAGCACCTCGCACTCCATGTCGACCATGCGGCCGGAGAGCGAGTCGGCCGAGAAGCCGCCGAAGACGACCGTGTGCGGCGCCCCGATCCGCGTGCAGGCGAGCATCGCCACCGGCAGCTGCGGGACCATGCCCATCGTTCAGCTTCCCAAGCCTCGGCCATTCTGGTGCACCTCCTTGTGCAGCGGCCGGACGGTTCCGTCCCGCGTCCAGGCGCGGAACGTTGCCTGCCTGCCCTGGCCTGTTCCCGGCGGCGCGGAACCGAAACGGGGCTACTGCTCGCGGTGGACCGTGGCCGGGGCGAACGCCGGGACGCAGACCGCCAGGTACTCCGCTCCGCCGGGCGTCGAGTAGCGGACCCGCTCGCCGGCGCGGGCGAGGACGGCCTCGCCCGGCCGCACCGTGATCGTCCCGCCGGCGTGCTCGACCACGACTGCTCCCTCGAGCACGACCGTGATCTCGTCGAACTCGGGCGCCTGGGCGGGCTCCTCCCAGCCGGGCGGGCTGGTCATGCGCGCGACGCTCACCGCCCGCGTGCCCGTGCTCGCGTTGCCGACCAGCTCGCGGATCACCTTCTCGCCGACGCCCGGAACCACGGTGGGGGCGGTGACGTGGACCGGCATCAGGACGGAGGCCGTCGCTCGGGATAGCGCGCGAGCCCGTCGTCGGGGATCGGCTCCCAGGCCGCCGCGTAGGCCGTGAACTGGCGGTACGAGGGCGCGATGCCCGGGTCGCCGTCGAAGGTGCCCATGCGGACGTTGACGAGGCCCGCGTCGTCCCGGCTCTTCGCCCACAGGGCCCCGCCGCAGGCCGAGCAGAACACCTTCGACCACCCGTCGGGCGGGTCGTACGAGCCGAGCAGCTCTTCTCCGGAGACGATCCGGAGCGAGCCGGGCACGATCAGGGCAGAGCAGGCGGCCGCGCTGCCCGTCCGCCGCTGGCAGCGGGTGCAGTGGCAGTACCCGGCGACCACCGGCGGCTCGTCGACCTCGTAGCGGACGCCTCCGCAGAGGCAGCCGCCGGTGAGCGGGAGCTCGGTCATGCGCGGAAGCGTAGAGAATCCCCGGGGCATGGACGCGCGCCGGCGGAAACGCACGCTCGAGCGGATCCGGAAGATCTGCCTGGGGTTGCCCGAGACCAGCGAGCGGCTCTCGCACGGCGCACCGACCTTCTTCGTCCGCGGGAAGCGCGCGTTCGTGATGGTGTTGACCGACCATCACGGCGACGGCCGTTTCGCGATCTGGTGCGCGGCGCCGGACGGATTGCAGGCGATGCTCGTGGAGGCCGACCCGGAGCGCTTCTTCGTGCCGCCGTATGTCGGCCACCGGGGCTGGCTGGGCGTCCGGCTCGACGGGGGGCTGGACTGGGACGAGCTCGCCGGGATCGTCGAGGACGCGTTCGCGGAGGTCGCGCCGCCCGCGCTCGTCGCTGCCGCCGGCGGCGACGCGTAGCGCTCAGCCTGTCGACGCGTAGCGCAGCGCCTGCAGGTGGGCGGCCTCGATCTTCTGCGCCGTGGCGGCGTCGTGCGACCACTGCGGCCACGAGTACGCGGTCGGCCCGTGCAGCTCGCAGCCGACGGTGCAGGCCAGCTCGACCCGCTGCGGCGTCGCGCTGAAGAGGCCGGCGTCCGCGAGGATCGTCCGCACCGCGGCTGCGCCCCGCTTCCGGCGCACGACGTCGAGCACGTCCCAGTCCTCGATCCCGTCGCGGATCTGCTCCAGCCGCGCGCTCGGCACCGGCCCGTCGGCGCCGGGGTAGACGAGCACCGACTCGCCGTTCGCGGCGACCGAGTCGAGCGGGTTCCCCTTGGTGTACGAGGTCAGGCCCTGCGCGTAGAGCGTCCCCTGGATTCCCTCGAGGGCGTTCCAGAGCAGGAAGACGCGCGGGTCGGAGAGCGGCTCCGCGGCACTGTACCCCGGGCTGCCGGCGACACCGCTGTACGTCGTCGACCAGACCATCCTCCCCGCCTTGCGCACCTGCCCGATCAGGGCGAGCTTCCCGCGCGGGTCGTTGTACTGGCCGTAGTACCGGCGGGAGAGCACCGCCCAGATGTCGACGTCGTCGCTGCCCTTCGCGTCCCACAGGAAGCGGTTCGGCTGGGTCGGGTTGCCGGTGACGAGCATGCTCGAGCCGGGCCAGCAGCGGTGCACGACGTCGGCCTGCCGTGCGACCAGCCGCATGCCCTCGAGGCCCGGCTCGTCGAGCGAGTACAGGTACGAGAGGTGGCCGTCGACCCAGCCGTGGGCGTCCCAGAAGCCGCGCACGGCATGCAGGTAGTCGCACCAGTCGTCCACCTCGAAGGGGGAGATGCCGGCGATCCGGTTGCCGACGCTGGCCCGCTGGTTCGAGATCGGGATCCTCAGCGCCGCGAACGACGCCGGGCCCTGCTTCACCATGTTCCCGCCGGCATCGAGCCACCACTTCGCCGACGACGAGTAGCCGGCCGCCGACTTCGGCTCGCCGAACCCCCAGTCGGCCGGGGCGATCCGGTTCTCGGCGAGGAACGAGAAGAGCTTGGCGTTCGCGGCGGAACGGGCCGCGTTCGAGCCCAGATGGAAGAGCTGGTCGACCTTGGCCACGTAGGCCTGAGGCACGAGGTGGAACGCGGTGAGCAAGCTCCCCTGCAGGGCCGAGGGCGCGGGCAGGCGCAGGTCGAACACACGGATCGACACGCGAATCGGCGTCGCCTTGCCGTCGACCGTGACCGTGACCGTCGCCGCGTAGCCGCCCGGCGCCGCGTCGGGCGGGACGGTCACCTGGAGGTAGAGCGGCTGGTTGGGCCGCTCGACGGGGCGGGACGACCCGTCCCAGGGGAGCAGCGCGTCGGGCACGTCGCGCCCGCCGAAGGAGACGAAGTGGCCGAAGGAGACCTTCGCCTCGAGCGGGCCGAGCGCGTGGCCGTCGACCGTGGCGGAGACGGTGTGCGCGTTCACGGCCACGAGCCAGGCCGCTTCGCGTTCCCCGATCGCCGCGTTCAGGCTCACCGCCTGGCCGCCGCCCTGCGGCAGCTTGCCGCTCGCCGGGATGCTCTGCGCCGCCGGATAGGCCACGACGGTCGCGCCCGCGCCCGCGACGGCCCCGCCTGCAGGGGCAAGGGCGAGGACGCAGACGGCGATCGCCAGGCGCGCGAGGACGTTCACCTCAGCTCTATCGACACCGGCGGCCGGCCGTTTGATACCGCGAGCGGGTCAGCCGAGGCTGTCGCGCCAGGCGAGCGCGCGGTCGAGCGGCGCCAGGTCCCAGTCGGGGCCCTGCACGCTGACCACGAAGTCGCTGAAGCCGAGCTCGACGAACGCCTCCGGATCCTGATGGTCGCCGGTCAGCCGGGCGATCGTGGTCGACCGGCGGATCTCCGCGGGGTCGCGTCCGACCTTCGCGCACCAGTTGTCGAGGATCGCCGTCTTGCGCTTCATCGTCGCCGGATCGCCGAACCCGTGCCACATGTCGGCGTGCTCGGCGACGATCCGGAGGGTGACGCGCTCGCCGCCGCCGCCGATCAGGATCGGGATGCGGCGCAGCGGAGGCGGGTTCAGCTTCTCCCAGCGGGCCTTGATCAGGGGCAGCGCGCGGGCGAGGTCGCGCAGGCGGCTGCCCGCCGTACCGAACTCGTAGCCGTACTCGTCGTAGTCCTTCTCGAACCAGCCCGAGCCGATGCCGAGCACGAACCTGCCGCCCGAGATGTGGTCGATCGTGCGCGCCATGTCGGCGAGCAGGTGCGGGTTGCGGTACGAGTTGCAGATCACGAGCGACGAGATCTCGGCGTTCTCGGTCAGCGCCGCCATCGCCGCCTGGACGGTCAGCGACTCGAAGTGCTTCCCCTCGCGGTCGCCGCTCAACGGGAAGAAGTGATCCCAGTTGTAGATCCGGTCGACGCCCATCGAGTCGGCCTCCAGCCAGGCCCGCTTCATCGTCTCGAAGTCACCGTGCTGGGGGATGAGCTGGACGCCGATCGTCACCCTGGGCATCGGCCAAACCTAGTCGAAGAACGTGTCCTCGTGCCGGTACGCGGGAGCGCAGCAGCAGAGGAAGCGGAGCTGCCCGCCATCGTCGGCGCGAACCTGGTGACGGGCGCCCGGCGGGATCAGCACGGCGTCTCCCACCCGGAGCCGGCGGCGCTCGCCGTCCACCTCCATCTCGCCGGAGCCCTCGACGACGTAGTAGATCTCCTCGCTGGCGGCGTGGTAGTGGCGCTGCGTCGCCTGGCCGGCGGAGAGCGTCGCCTCGGCCACGCTCTGGTTCCGGACGGGAGCGGTCGGCAGGCCGAGCAGCTCGCGGATGGTGCTCCCGTCGGCCGTCGTGAACGGCTCGGCCTCTGCGAGCGAGCGGACGATCACCCGGCGGAGGCTACTTCAACCGGCAATCCGGACGCCGTTCCGCTTCGGCGGCGTCGTGAAGCCGATGCCCACGCCGGTCTCGGCCGACAGCTTCGTGTAGCGGGCGCAGTCGACCCGGCCGGCGGCGACCGCCCGGATCGTGCTCTTGAACGTCTGGTAGGACGGCTTCGGCGTCAGGTCGGCCCAGAGGAGCCCTGACTGCCAGCCGCCGAGATTCGGCTCGTCGGCGAGCTCGAAGTTGAAGAACGCCCCGACGGCCGGCTGGCAGTAGGCGACCTGGAGCGCGTCGGAGAGCTGGGTGGCCTGGTCGGGCGCGAGGCCCGCGGTCGTGCGCTCGGCCGCCAGCGCGAAGAACGGCGGCAGGAGCTGCCGGTCGGTCTCCGCGCCACGGTAGAACGAGCGCTTGACCGGGTCGACGAAGGTCTGGAAGCCTTGCTCCATGTACCAGATGCTCACGCGCCCCTGCCCCGGCAGAGGCTGGCCGGTCCCGCCGAAGGCCTGCTGGAGCAGCGCCATCAGCTTCTCGTAATCGCCCTCGGCGATCGTCTGCGAGATCGTGTGCCGGACCCATGGACGCTCGCCGTTGGTGACCGGATAGGGGTTGTGCCCGACCGTGTCGAAGATCGGCAGCCGACGGCCGCTCGCGCGGTACGCGTCGCCGAGCCCGAGGTAGAAGCGCACGGGCGAGTGACCGGCGTTCGACCGGGCCGCCGGATTGTCGTTCCCGCGGGGCGCGGAGGCGGCGATCACGTTCACGCCGGGGCGGGCGGCGTGGAGGACGTCCCAGCACCGGGCCAGCAGCGCCTCGTACGCGGCCGGGGCGAGGCTCGTCCCGTCCGGGGCGAACTGCGGGCGCCAGAAGCGGCTCGAGTTCGGCTCGTTCCAGATCACGACGTCGCCGACTCCCGGGTAGCGGTGGAGCAGCCCGGCCACGAACTGGCAGTACGCGGCGCGCTGAGCGTCGGTCTGGGGAGCGTCGTCCGGGCGGCCGTAGACGGCGAGCACCACGCGCAGGCCGTTGCCCCAGGTGGCCATGATCATCCGGTCGACCGGCTGGCGGTCGAGGACGCTCAGCTGGGTCTGGCCGGGCCGCCAGGGAACGGTGACGCGAACGGCGCGGATGCCGAGGTCGCGCGTGTAGACGAGCGCCCGCTGGGCGGTGGGCGCGTCCGACCACTTGAGCGTGTCGTCGGCGACGCCGATCAGCAGCCCGGAGCCGGCGCGGGCCGAGCCCGCGAGCACACAGGCGAGCGCCACGCAGGCGATCAGGGTCCGAGCTGCGCAGCGCACACGCTCTACATCGGCGCCCGCCGCGTCGAGCCTGAGGCCGCCCGTGCCTGACACCTATCCGTGGAGCTGGTACTCGGACCCGGCCGTGCTCGCCGCGGAGCGGGAGCGGATCTTCCGGTCGGCCTGGCACTACGTCGGGCACGCCGGCCGGCTGCCGCAGCCCTCGTCGTACTTCGCCTGCACGACCGGCGGGCTGCCGGTCGTGGTCACGAGGGACCGCGACGGCGAGCTGCGCGCGTTCGCGAACGTCTGCCGGCACCGCGGCTCGGAGGTCGTCTCCGGGGCCGGCATCCGGGAGACGCTCCAGTGCCCCTACCACGCGTGGACCTACGGGCTCGACGGTCAGCTGCTGGCGGTGCCCCGCGCTGACCGCGAGGCGGGGTTCGACCCGACCGGGCTCGGCCTCGCCGCGCTGCGCCTGGAGCAGTGGGGGCCGTTCCTGTTCGTCTGCGCCGACCCGGCCGCGCCGGCGCCCGCCGGGCAGCTCGCAGGCGTCCGCCTTCCCTTCGATCCGGCCGAGCTCGTCTTCCGCGAGCGGGCCGAATACACGCTCGAGGCGAACTGGAAGATCGCGGCCGAGAACTACCTCGAGTGCTACCACTGCCCGGTCGCTCACAGGGACTTCAGCAGCCTGGTCGACGTCGATCCGGGCTCCTACTTCCTCGCCGGCGACGGCCCGGTCTGGAGCCAGTACGGCACGGCGCGCGACGGCACCGGCGAGTGCGTGTTCCATTTGGTCTGGCCCGCGCTGAAGATCAACGTCTATCCGGGCTTCCCCAACCTGTCGATCGGCCCGATCTGGCCGGAGACGACCGGGCGGACTGCCGGATTCCTGGACTACTTCTTCGCAGCCGGCGTCGACGAGGCCTGGGCGAGCGACCTGATCGCCTTCGACGACCAGGTCGGCAGGGAGGACACGGCCCTCGTCGAGTCGGTCCAGCGCGGGGTCGAGGCGGGCCTCGTCGACCGCGGCCGCCTGTTGCCCGACAGCGAGCGCCTGATCGCAGGCTTCCAGGCGAAGGTGACCCACTCGCTCACCTAGGGTGCCGCAGACCGGCCGGGGTGCTGGTACTTTGAGCCTGTAAGCGCAAAGCCAGGCGGCTGAGCGGCCGCGGCGCGCCTCGCGCGCCCTCACCTGTTCGTCCCGCTCCTTCCGCCGCGATGTACCAGGGAGGAGTCCACCGCGTTGAGAAACGTCGTGCTGCTTGTCGTGCTCGGTGCGGGGGCGGTCGCGCTCGTCCCGCAGGCGACGGCCCGGCAGCAGGGCGCGAAGCGGCTCCATTCCGCCGGGCAGGTGGCGCCCGAGCTCGGGTCGGCGCTCCTGCGCCGGATCGCCGCGCACCGGGACGAGACCTGGCGCTGGCAACGGGTCATGCTGCAGCCGCGCACGCCGTTCCGCGCCACCGCCCGGCACGCCACGAGCCTCTCCTACCGCAAGTGGGTGCTCGGCCTGTGGCAGCGGCGCGCGACTGCCGCCAGGCGCCGGGCCCACCGGCCGCCGCACCGGGCGCAGTGGCTGTGCATCCACCGGTACGAGGGCCCGTGGGGCGACCCGGGCGCTCCGTACTACGGCGGCCTGCAGATGGACGTCCGGTTCCAGCAGACCTACGCGCTCGACCTCTACCGGGCGAAGGGCACCGCCGACCACTGGTCGCCGCTGGAGCAGATGTGGGTCGCCGAGCGGGCGTACCGGACGCGCGGCTTCCTGCCCTGGCCCAACACGGCGCGGTTCTGCGGGTTGCTATGAGGGCGGAAGCGGTTAGTCTGAGCATGGATCGGGGACTTTCGAGGCGAGAGCTGATGGACCGGCTGACAGCGCTGATCGACCGAGCAGAGGAGCAGGGCTGCGTCAACCTGTCGCAGTTCAACGAGCTGCTCCAGGAGCTCGACCTCGACGACGACGAGCTCGCCCGCGTCTACGAGCAGCTCGAGGAGCGGGGGATCGAGCTCAGCGACGACTGCGGCCACGTCCGCGAGGACGACGCGACCTTCGCCAACGGCGAGCTCGCCCACGCGACCACCGACGCGCTCCAGCTGTTCCTGAACGAGGCCGGCCGGTACAAGCTGCTCACCGCCGAGGAGGAGGTCGAGCTCGCGAAGCGCATCGAGCGCGGCGACAAGGCGGCGAAGGACCTGATGATCAACTCGAACCTGCGGCTCGTGGTCTCGATCGCGAAGCGCTACCAGGGTCACGGGCTCTCGCTGCTCGACCTGATCCAGGAGGGGATCATCGGGCTGATCCGGGCGGTCGAGAAGTTCGACTACCGCAAGGGCTTCAAGTTCTCCACGTACGCGACGTGGTGGATCCGGCAGGCGGTCCAGCGCGGGGTCGCGAACAAGTCTCGGACGATCCGGATCCCGGTGCACATCGTCGAGCGCGAGCAGAAGATCGCCCGTGCCGAGCGCGAGCTGGTCGTCTCGCTCGGACGGCAGCCGACCGACCAGGAGCTGGCGAAGGCGGCCAAGCTGCCGCTGAAGCAGGTGCGCGAAGTGAAGTCGGCCGCCCGGGCGGTGACGAGCCTCGACAAGCCGATCGGCGAGGACGACGGGGGCTCGCTCGGCGACCTCTTCGCGGCCGAGCAGGTGCACACCGACGAGGAGGTCGAGGTCAGCCTCCGCCAGGAGACGCTCCGGAAGGCGCTCGACGAGCTGCCCGAGCGCGAGCGCTCGGTGCTCGAGCTGCGCTACGGCCTCGTCGCCGACGGCGAGCCGATGTCGCTGGAGGCGATCGGCCGGGAGCTCGGGATCACCCGCGAGCGGGTCAGGCAGATCGAGGCGAATGCCCTCGAGACCCTCTCCATGCTGCGCGAGGTCGCGGGCCTGCGCGAAGCCGCCTGACTCAGAGGATCCCGAGGCCCTCGGCGATCACGAAGAAGGCGCGGCCGAAGGGCGAGCCGGCGCTTCGCTCGCGGACGTCGTTCCAGTCGATCTGCTCCCGCAAGGCGCGGGCGATCTCCAGGCAGCTGCGGTAGTTGATCGAGTGCTCGGTCATGGCCATGAGCTTCGTGACGAGCAGGTCCTCGGGCCGCATCACCCGCATCGTCATCGCCTCCACCTCCAGCTCCTCTGCTCGGGCGATCACCTCGTCGGTGATCTCCAGGCCGGCCGGCCGGAAGATCAGGTCGACCATCACGTCGCCGTCGAACGCCTTGAAGAGCCACTCCTCCGGCGGCCGCTCGGGCCGGAGGCCGGCGGAGGCGAGGGCCGCGAGCGCCGCCTCGGCGTCCTCCGGCTTGACCAGGAAGTCCAGATCGTGGTCGGTGGCCGGCCCGCCGCGGACCCAGGACGCCACTCCGCCGGCGACCAGGAAGGGGACGCCGCTGTCCCTGAGCGCGGCCGCCGAGCGCTTCAGCGTCGGGACCATCCCGTTCAGCGCGTCGCCGTCCGCGTCCACCCCGCGCGGGTACCCGTGCCGCCGTCGCATGTAACGGGCGAGCGGTGGGCACCATGACCTGGATGGGCAACGGCCGGCCGATTCGCATTGCCGCAGCGGGCGACGTCCACGCGTCTCCGGCCACCCGCGAGCGGGTGGGGGACGCGTTCGCCGCTCTCGATCCGACCGTCGATCTCGTCCTGCTCGCAGGCGACCTCACCACCTGCGGCGACCCGGCCGAGGCGGCGGTGCTGGCGGAGGCCTGCCGCGGCCTGCGCGTCCCGGTGTGCGCCGTGCTCGGGAACCACGACTGGCACCTGAACCGGACCCACGAGGTGGTGGCCGTCCTGACCGACGCCGGCGTCCGCGTGCTCGAGCGCAGCTCGGCGCGCTTCGACGTGCGCGGGCAGGAGGTCGGCGTCGCCGGCCTGAAGGGCTTCGTCGGCGGCTTCCCGGATCACGTGCTGCCCGACTTCGGCGAGCCCCTGCTCCGCGCGGTGTACGCCGAGACGACGGACGACGTCAGCGCGCTCGACCGGGAGCTCGCCGCGATCGACGGCTGCGACCTGCGGATCGTGCTGCTCCACTACGCGCCGACGACGACCACGCTGGAGGGCGAGCCGCGCGGCATCTGGGCGTTCCTCGGCAGCGATCGCCTGGCGGGGCCGATCGCCGAGCACGCACCGGACCTCGTCCTGCACGGCCACGCGCACGCAGGCACGTTCGAGGGCTTCGTCGGCCGCGTGCCGGTCTACAACGTCGCCACCTACGTCACCGGGAAGGACTTCTGGATCTTCGACCTGACGCCCGAGCAGCGGCCGCGGGTCGAGCGGCCCGCGGAGGCGCGGGCCGAGTGAGCTGCAGTGACAGGCTACAAGCCTGTCACTGCCCGATCGGAGCAAGCGGACGGTCGCTGCCTCGCCCGACGCTCTATCAGCTGGTTGTGGGGCTAATGCCCGACAACTTGGACGAGCCAGCGGCGGTCGCGCTCGCGGTCGAGCTCGATGAAGAGCACCCGCTGGTACGTGCCGAGCTGGAGCTCGCCGTTCCGGATCGGTATCGACTCGCCGGCGGTGCCGAGCAGCATCGCCATGCAGTGGGAGTGGCCGTTGCCGATCTCCATGTCCTCGGGGCAGATGTTCTCGGTGCGGCGATCCCAGTCGTCGTGCGCGTAGTAGGTCTCTCGCGGGACGAGACGGCAGAGCAGCTGGGCGAAGTCCTCGAGGAAGCCCTGCTCGAACTCGTTCACCCGGACGCAGCAGGTGGTGTGCGGGGAGTAGACGCAGGCGATGCCGTCCCGGACACCGCTCTCGGCCACCGCCTCGGCGACGTCGTCCGTGATGTCGCGGACGTGGAGTCCGCCCGTCGTCCGTAGTTGCGTTTCCCGCTGGAAGACCTTCACCGCTCGCTCACCCCCAGTGTCGTCCGGATCATTGTGCTGGATCGGCGGCGCGGCTGCCAGCAAGGCCTCCGCGCCCGGCCATCTGCGACCATCGGCAACGTGCAGGAGGGCCAACCCGAGCCGCCGCGCGCGACCGAGCCGCGGTCGCGTACCGAGGCGCTCACACTGAGGGCAGAGGCGGCACGCCGGCACGCCGAGCGGCTTCCCGGCGCGTCGCTCTTCCAGGAGGTGCTGGCGATCGAGCGCCGGCTCGGCGGCCCGCTGCTCGAGGCCGGCGTCGCGTTCCGGTTCTTCCTGTGGCTCGTCCCGTTCGGGCTCGTCGGGGCGGCGTTCCTCTCCTTCTGGGACGAGCTCGACCCCGGTGCGCTCGAGCATGAAGCCAAGCGCTTCGGTATCACCGCCGCCGCGGCCCACTCGGGCGCGAGAGCGCTCGAGAACGGCAGCCGGGGGATCGTGCTCGTCCTGGTCTTCGGGGTGGTGATGCTGTTCTGGTTCAGCCTCGGAGTGATCCGCGCGCTCAACCTTGCCTTCTCGCTCGCCTGGGGGGCCGGCCCGCGGCGGCTGCGGCGGCCGCTGCACGCGATCGTCCTCTTCAACGGGCTCTTCCTCGTCGCCTTCGCTGCCTCGTCCGGCGTGGCGTGGCTGCGCGAGCAGATCGGGGCGCAGGCCCTGGTCGGCAGCCTGCTCAGCGCGACGTTGATGATCGGTATCGCGCTGGTGGCGATGTGGTTCCTGCCGCACGGCGAAGCGCGTCCTCGCGACCTGCTCCCCGGAGCCGTTCTGATCGGCGTCGGCTACCAGCTGATCACGGTGGCCGTGCTGTTCTACTTCGCGCCCAGGCTCGGACGCGCCGAGGAGACGTACGGCGCGTTCGGCACCGCGGCGACGATGCTCGTCTGGCTGTACGTGCTCGCCCGCCTCGTGATCGGAGGGGCGTTCCTGAGCGCCGTGCTGTACAGGCGGCACACGGCCGTGCCAGACTCCTTGTAGATTCGGCTGTCCGTGCCCTCCGCCGTCGAGAGCGTGCCGCGCCTGATGCCGCAGCTGAAGACGGACCTCGCGCGCCTCGTGGCAATCCCCTCGATCTCGGCGCCGGGCTACCCCGAGTCGACGCGGCCGGCCCTCCTCGAGGCCTGCGAGGCGGTCTGCGAGCTCTGCCGCGACGCGGGCGTCACCATCCTCGACCCGCTGGAGCTGCCCGGCACGGCCCCGGTCGTGATCGGCGAGATCCCGGCTCCGCCGGGGGCGCCGACCGTGCTGCTGTACAGCCACTACGACGTCGTGCCCGTGGGCGACGAGTCGAAGTGGGAGTCGCCGCCGTTCGAGGCGACCGAGCGCGACGGCGCGATCTACGGCCGCGGCACGGCGGACACGAAGTCGAACATCCTCATGCACGTCGGCGCGCTCCGCGCCTGGGACGGCAAGCCGCCCGTGGGGATCAAGATCGTGATCGAGGGGATGGAGGAGGTCGGCAGCGCCTTCAGCACCTACCCGCCGACCCATCCCGAGCTGTTCGCCGCCGACGCGATGGTGATCGGGGACATGGGCAGCGTCCGCCCCGGCGTGCCGACGCTGACGGTGGCGCTGCGCGGGATGGCGATGATCACCGTCGAGGCGGCGACGCTCGGCGGGCCGAAGCACAGCGGCCAGTTCGGCGGTGCCGCTCCCGACTCGCTGCTCGCGCTGATCCGCGCCCTGGCCGGCCTCGTGGACGAGAACGGCGACGTGGCGGTCGCGGGGCTCCGGCGTGAGGAGTGGACCGGGGCCTCATACACCGACGACGAGTTCCGCGAGCTGGCGGAGGTCCTGCCCGGCGTTCCCTTCGTCGGCACCGGCGGGATCGGCGAGCGGATCTGGTCCGGCCCGGCGATCACCGTTACCGGCATCGACGTCCTCCCGGTCGACAAGGCGGTCAACGCGGTCGTGCCGCACGCGCGGGCGAAGGTGAGCCTGCGGGTCCACCCGGAGCAGGACCCGCTCGAGGCGCAGGCGGCGCTGATCCGCCACCTGGAGGACCAGCAGCCCTACGGCATCCCGCTGACCGTCCACGCGCTGGAGACCGGAACCGGCTTCGCGGCGAAGACCGACGGCCCGGCCTACGAGGCGGCGCGCGAGGCGCTCGGCCGCGCCTGGGGCGCGGAGACCGTGTCGATCGCCACCGGGGGCTCGATCCCGCTCGTCAACGCGCTCCAGCAGGCGGCGCCCGAGGCCGAGATGCTGCTCTTCGGCACGACCGACGGATTCGCCAACATCCACGCGCCGAACGAGCGCGTGATCGTCGACGAGTTCGAGAAGGCCGTGCTCGCCGAAGCCGAGCTCTTCGGTCTCTACGCCGGGCAGAGGACGGGATGAGCGAGTCGGTGGCCGTGCCGCCCGCGGAGGCACCCAAGCACGGCTTCCTCGAGCGGCTGCTGGACGGCATCGAGCGCCTGGGCAACAGGATGCCCGATCCGGCGATCCTCTTCCTGCTCCTGTGCGCCGGCGTGATCGTCCTGTCGCAGGTGCTCTTCTGGTTCGACGTCAAGGCGACGTACGAGGTGGTCAAGCCGCCGGCGGTGCCGACCGAGGAGACGTACTTCGGCGGGTCGGTCGAGCCGACCGACGTCGGGCCGACAGTGCCGGTCCCGCCGGAGGCCTACAAGACGGTGACCGAGACGACGAAGGTGAAGGGCCTGCTCCAGGGTGACGGCGTCCGGTACCTGTTCACGTCGTTCGTCAGCAACTTCCGCAACTTCTCGGCGGTGGCGATCATCCTGGTGGTGATGGTCGGCGTCGGGCTCGCCGAAGCCGCCGGCCTCATAGCCCCGCTGATACGCAAGTTGGTCGGCGTCTCGGCCAGGAGCACGCTGACCTTCATCATCGTGCTCCTGGGCGTCGTCTCGAGCATCGCCTCGGACGCCGGCTACCTCGTGCTCATCCCGTTGGGAGCGGCGGCCTTCAAGAGCGTGGGCCGGAATCCCCTGGCCGGGCTGGCGGCAGCATTCGCCGGCGTCGCGGCCGGGTTCGGCGTCAACTTCCTGATCACACCGCTCGACGGCGTGCTCGTGGAGATCACGAACGACACGAGCGGCGGCAAGGAGAACCACATCGACCTCGCCTCCAACCTGTACTTCGGGATCGCCTCGACGATCTTCGTCACGTTCGTGCTCACCTTCATCACCGCGAAGCTCGTCGAGAACCGGCTCGGCGCCTGGGACCCGGCCGACGCCGGCGAAGGCCCGCAGGAGGCCGACGACGCCCCCGAGGTGACGCCGGAGCAGGAGAAGCGCGGGCTGCGATTCGCGTTATGGGCGACGCTGGCCGTCCTCGCCGGGATCACGCTGCTGACGGCGATCCCGGGAGCGCCGCTGCGCAACCCCGACACCGGCAAGGTGATCGGCGACTCGCCGTTCATGGACAGCCTGATCGTGATCATCATGATCATCTTCTACGCCGCCGGGTACGCCTACGGCCGCGGCGCGGGGACGATCAAGGGCTCGGACGACGTGCTCAAGACGATCACGAAGTCGTGGGCCGGGCTCGCGGGGCTGCTCTTCCTCTTCCTGCTGATCGCCCAGTTCATCGCCTACTTCAACTACAGCAACATCGCCGAGGTCCTGGCCGTCAAGCTCGGCGACGTCCTCGAGCACTTGAACATCGGCGCCGTCTGGCTGCTGATCGGCGTGATCGTCATCTCCTTCATCGTCGACCTGATCATCCCGCGGGCGATCGCGAAGTGGGCCTTGCTCGCCCCGATCTTCGTCCCCCTCATGCTCCGGCTCGGCGTCGCGCCGCAGACGGTGCTGGCCGCCTACCGCGTCGGCGACTCGCCGTTCAACGTGCTGACGCCGTTGATGGCGTACTTCCCGCTGATCGTCATCTTCGCCAAGCGTTACCGGAAGGACGCCGGCATCGGCACCGTCGTCTCGCTGATGCTTCCGTACGCCGTCGTCCTCTCGATCCTCTGGACCGTGTTCTTCGTGGTCTGGTACCTGATCGGGATCCCGCTCGGACCC
>DATBLE010000044.1:0-72578 GCA_036555585.1 Gaiellaceae bacterium | reverse complement strand
CCCGACCTGCGCCCAGCGCCGCGGGTCGAGATGCCGCGAGAGAGCCGCGATCGCGGCGGCCGCGATCGCGACCACCAGGTTGTACGACGTGATCACCCAGGAGACCCCGACGATCGACGTGTCGAAGGCGCCGTACAGGTCGGGCAGCGCCAGGACGACGATCGAGGAGTCGGCGAACGCCACGGCGACCGACGCCGCGACGGCGATCGTCAGCAGGCGCCGGCGGTCAGGCAGGTGGACGCTCCATCAGCCGCTCGCCCGGCGGCCCGAAGCCGAAGCGACCGTACAGCCCGTGCGCGTCGCGCGTGTGCAGGAGCCACCTCCTGGCCGCGTACGGCCCGTTGTCGATCATCTCGCGGACGAGCTCGACGCCCAGGCCGCGGCCGCGGTGCTCCGGCAGCACGTAGACGTCGGCGAGGTAGGTGACGGAGGCGCCGTCGGAGACGGCCCGGCAGAAGCCGACCTGACGGCCGTCGGCGTACAGCCCGACGACGCGCTGCGCCTCCCGCACCAGCCGTTCGACCTCGTCGCGCGAGCGGCCCTCGGCCCAGTAGGAGGTGGTCAGGTACGAGTGCACGGCGTCGAGGTCGATCCGGGCCGGATCGTCGTCGAGCTCGTAACCCTCCCCGAGCTCTCGCCTCATCCCGCGCGCAGGGTCCGCAGCCGGAAGCCGCCGTGCTCCTCGTACGAGGAGGTGATCACGGCGAGCACTTCCCGGGCGCCGCGCTCGGTCAGCCCCGCGGAGCCGGCCTCGGCCAGCGGGCTGCGCAGGAGCGCGTCCATCCCGGCCAGGCCGTCCGCCGAGAGCGCGAGCGCGCCGGCGCTGCATGCCGCGCAGACCGTGCCCCCCGCCCGCGCCGAGTAGCCCGCGAGCGGCTCCTCGGCCCCGCAGGCCGCGCAGCTGCCCACGTGGGGCAGGTAGCCGGAGAGCCAGAGGAGCTTGAGCTGGAACGAGAGCCCGAGCGGATCGAGGTCGGCCCGCAGCCCGGACGGAGCCTCGTCGAGGAGGTCGAGGAACCGCGTCAGCGCGAGGAACGCGCGCTCGTTCGCCTCCTGCTCGGTGAACAGGCGCAGCATGGCCTCGGCGCCGACCAGCCCGACAGCCAGCCGATACGGGTCGTCGCGGACGGCGCTGTGCGGGCGGATCAGCTCGACTCCGGTGACCGTGTGCAGCTCACCGCCGCCCTGGTGGAGCAGCACCTCGACGTGACCGAGCGGCTCGAGCCGCCCGCCGACGCGCGAGGTCGTCTTGCGGATGCCCTTCGCGATCGCGCCGACCCGCCCGCGCTCGGCGGTGTACAGGTGGAGGATGCGGTCGGCCTCGGCGTACCGGATCGAGCGGAGCACCACCGCCTCCGTCTTGTAGCTCCGGCCCACGCCTCGAGTCTAGTGGGCCGATCAGACCTGGCAGATCCGGCAGTACCAGGTGCCGCGACCGCCGGCGCGGGTCTTCTCGATCGGCGTCCCGCAGCGGTCGCAGGACTCGCCGCCGCGGCCGTAGACCCGGAACTCGTGCTGCATCCGCCCGCCTGCGTACGTCCCGTCGCCGAGGTCGGCGCCCTGGCGGCGGACGCCGAGGCGAAGCGCCCGCCGGATGCCCTCCCGGAGCCGCGCGACCTCTTGACCCGAGAGCCCCCCCGCGGGGCGCAGCGGATGGATCCGCGCGTGCCACAGCGACTCGTCGGCGTAGATGTTCCCGAGCCCCGCGACCGTCCGCTGGTCGAGGATCGCCGCCTTCACCGGGGCCTTCCGACCGGCGAGCCGACCGGCGAGGTAGGCGGCGGTGAACCGGCGCCCGAGCGGCTCCGGCCCGAGGCGGGTGTCCAGGTGCGCATCCGCGTCGGCTGCGTCGAGCAGCAGCCACGTGCCGAACCGCCGGACGTCGCGGTAGGCGATCCGGCTGCCGTCGTCCAGCTCGAGCGTCGCGCGTTCGTGGCTCGCGGGCGCGTACCGGAAGCTGCCGGTCATCCGCGGGTGGACGAGGAGGGCCTGGCCGCCGCTCAGCCGGACGATCAGGTACTTGCCGCGCCGCTCGACCGCCTCGACGCGCTCGCCGGCGAGCCCGGCCGCGACCGGCTCGGGCTCCTCCGGACGGGTCAGGCGCGCGTCCTCGATCCGCGCGGCGACGATGCGGCGCCCCTCGAGCCGCGCCGCGAGACGGCCGCGCTCGGTCTCGACCTCGGGGAGCTCCGGCACGGCTGCTCTGCCTAGCCGATCGTGTCGAGCACGATGCGCCGCGGCCGCGGAGGCTCGTCGCCGAGCTCGTACGCGGCGAGCACCTCGGCGGCGCCCGCCTCGGCCGCCGCCTCGTCGGCGGCATGCACCTCCGCGAGCACCTCCCCGGCGGCGACCTCGTCGCCGCGCTTCTTCCGGCAGACGACGCCGACCGAGTGGTCGATCGCGTCCTCCTTCGTCCGGCGGCCCGCCCCGAGGTGCAGGGCCGCGTGGCCGATCGCGATCGCACCCAGCCGCTGGACGACGCCGCCGCGGTCGGCAGCCACCTCGCGCACGACCCGAGCCCGCGGCAGAGCAGCGACGTCGGGGTCGCCGTCCTGCGCCTCCAGCCAGCGTTCGTAGGCGCGCAACGCCGAGCCGTCCGCGACCGCCTCCTCCGCCAGCCGGCGCGCCGTGAACTCGTCGACGTCGAGGTCGGAGAGCGCGAGCAGGTGCGCGACCGAGGCGAGGCAGAGCTCCGCGAAGTCGGCAGGTCCCTCGCCCCTGATCGTCGCCACCGCCTCCCGGATCTCGAGGGCGTTCCCGACCGCCTCGCCGAGCGGCTGGTCCATGTCGGTGAGCACGCAGACGACGCGGCGGCCGGCTCGGGTGCCCAGCCCGATCATCGCCTCGGCGAGCGTCCTGGCGTCGTCGAGCGTCTTCATGAACGCGCCGTCGCCGACCTTCACGTCGAGCACGATCGCGTTCGCGCCTCCGGCGAGCTTCTTGGACATGATGCTCGCCGCGATCAGCGAGAAGTTGTCGACGGTGGCGGTCACGTCGCGGAGCGCGTAGAGCTGCTTGTCGGCGGGCACCAGGTTCGCGCTCTGGCCGATGATCGCGATCCCGACGTCGCGGACCTGCTCGACGAACTGCTCGGTGGTCAGCTCCACGCGGTACCCGGGAACCGCCTCGAGCTTGTCGATCGTCCCGCCGGTGTGGCCGAGCCCACGGCCGCTCATCTTCCCGAACGGGACGCCGCAGGCGGCCACGATCGGCCCGACGGCAATCGACGTCTTGTCCCCGACGCCGCCGGTCGAGTGCTTGTCGACGCAGACCCGGCCGAGCGCCGCGCCGAGGTCGATCGTGTCGCCGCTCGCAACCATGGCATCGGTGAGCGCGAACGTCTCTGCCCCCGACATTCCCCTGAAGTAGACCGCCATCAGGAACGCAGCCATCTGATACTCGGGGATCTCGCCGCGCGTGTAGCCGAGCACGAACTCTCGCAGCTCCTCGGCCGTGAGCTCGCCGCCGTCGCGCTTGCGCTCGATCAGCTCGGCGGGCCGGATCACGGCTCGCAGACGAAGACGACCATGTGGCGGGTCGCGCGGAGCGAGCCGTCGAAAGGCGGCAGCTCCCCGGCCAGGTGCGCCGCCGTGATGCTCGCGGCGACGTGGCTGCGCGCCGACTCCCAGTCCGGGAAGGTGATCGTGCCGCGGACGTCGCGACGCTCGACGACCGTGAAGTGCCGTAGAAGCGCCCATTCGCCGTTCTCGGCGCTGAAGCTGTAGTTCGGCGAGAAACCGACGAGCCCCCACAGCTCCCGGAGCGTGTGCTCGCTGTTCGTGGCGGCGACGAAACGGCCGCTCGGCCGCAGGACGCGGCGCACCTCGAGCAGCGTGCGCTCCAGGTCGGGCACGTGGAAGAGCATCCACGCGGCCACCACGCAGTCGAAGGAGCCGTCGAGGAACGGAAGCTCCTGTGCGTCGCCGACGACCGCGTCGACGCCGCGCGCTCGGGTCAGCTCGACCATCCGCGCCGACTGGTCGACGGCCTGCATCTCGGCGCCGAGCTCGCCCGCGATCCGCTCCGCCAGCTCGCCCTCCCCCGGGCCGAGCTCGAGCACGCGACGCGGAGCGACCTCGGCGACCGCCTCGAAGACCACCTGCCGCGCGTCGGGCCCCGAGCCCCGCAGGTGGACCGCCCGCCGAAAGGCGAGCCTCGACTCGTCGGCGTACTCGCGCGCGACGACGGCGGGGTCGTTCAGCGCGCTCATCACCTCTGCCCTCCGACGGTCGAGGCGCTTCGGACAGTGACAGGCTCGAGCCTGTCACTGCGGTCGAATCGACGCCCAGCTTCGGTCAAGGCTCGACGATCGGTTGACCTGGCAGGCGGCGCCCTGGTGCCTTCCCGCCGAGCCAGGCGTTCACCGTCGCGCCGACGTCGGCGAACTCGCCTTCGTGGATTCGGCCGCCCGCGTTCTTCCCCTGCGCATACGCGAGCAGCATCGCGTGCTCGCGCGAGTGGTCGGTCGACGGCGTGGTCGGGTCGCAGCCGTGGTCGGAGGTGACGATCAGGAGATCGCCGGGACGGAGCGCGTCGAGCAGGTCGGGGAGCCGCCGGTCGAAGTCCTGGAGGCAGCGGTGGAAGTTGATCGGGTCGTTCCGGTGCCCCCAGAGCATGTCCGTCTCCACGAGGTTGACGAATACGAAGCCCTCGTCGAGCTTCTGGAGCAGCTCCTCGGTCTTCTGGATGCCCTCGACGTTCGACTTCGTCGGGTGGCTCTCGTCGATGTCCTGCCCGGCGAAGATGTCGCCGATCTTGCCGACACCGTGGACGGTCACGCCCGTCTCGCGCAGCAGGGTCAGGTAGTTCGGCCGCCGCGGCTCCAGCGAGAAGTCGTGCCGGTTCGGCGTGCGCTCGTAGTTGCCGGGCTCGCCGACGAACGGCCTGGCGATCACGCGGCCGACCGCGTGCTTGCCGGTGAGGATCTCGCGGGCGGCCCGGCAAGCGTCGTAGAGCTCCTCCAGCGGGATCGTCTCCTCGTGGGCCGCGACCTGGAAGACGGAGTCGGCCGACGTGTAGACGATCCATTTGCCCGTCTCCTGGTGCTCCTCGCCGAGCTCCTGGATGATCTCGGTGCCGCTGGCGGGCTTGTTGCCGAGCACGCCCCGCGCCGTCCGGTGCATGAACGGGTCGATCACGTCGTGCGGGAAGCCGTGCGGGTAGGTCGGCAGCGGCTGCGCCGTGACGATCCCCATCAGCTCCCAGTGGCCGAGCGTCGTGTCCTTGCCCTTCGAGCGCTCGAAGAGACGGCCTGCGACCGCCGGCGCGCCGTTCTGGGGCGGGCACCCCTCGAGCTCCTCGACGTTCCCGAGCCCGAGCGCCTCGAGGTTGGGCAGGTCGAGGCCGCCGACTGCGCGGGCGACGTTTCCGAGCGTGTCCGACCCCTCGTCTCCGAACTCGGCCGCATCCGGTAACGCCCCCGCGCCCACGGCATCGAGCACGATCACGCACGCGCGAGGCACCTGACTATTCTATGAGCGGGTGGACACCGTCCTTGACTTCATCGGCCTCGCCGTCTACGTCGTGCTCGTGATCGCGCTCGCCGCGGGCGTGACCGCGCTCGTCGTGCGCCTCTCGCCGACGAAGGACAAGCCGGCGCCCAAGAGCAGCTGAGCAGTCCCTAGGCCAGCACCTCGAAGAGCGGCGTGTACGCGAGGCCGTGAGCCTCGGCGACCGCCTCGTACGTGACCTTGCCACCGAGCACGTTCACGCCCGGGGCCAGGCCCGGGTCGAGCGCGACCGCCTCGGTGAGGCCGTGCCCGGCGATCGACTCCACGTACGGCAGCGTCGCGTTCGTCAGCGCCTTCGTCGAGGTGATGGGGACCGCTCCGGGCATGTTCGCGACGCAGTAGTGGGTGACGCCGTCGACGACGTAGACGGGGTCGGTGTGCGTGGTCGGCTTCGACGTCTCGGCGCAGCCGCCCTGGTCGATCGCGACGTCGCAGAACACCGCGCCCTCCTTCATCTCGGAGAGCATCGGCCGTGTGATCAGCTTCGGAGCCTTCGCACCCGGGATCAGCACGGCGCCGATGACCACGTCGGCATCGCGGATCGACTCCTCGATCTGGAGTGTCGACGACATCACCAGGCTGACACGGCCGGAGAGGATCTCGTCCAGGTGCCGCATCCGGTCGATCGAACGCTCGAGGATCGTGACGCTGGCCCCGAGGCCGATCGCGATCACGGCGGCGTTGTAACCGACGATCCCCCCGCCGATCACGAGCACCCGGCCCGGAGCGACGCCGGCCACGCCGCCGAGGAGCAGGCCGCGCCCACCGAGCGGCTTCTCGAGGAAGTACGCGCCCGCCTGCGCGGCGAGCCGGCCCGCGATCTCGCTCATCGGCGCGAGGAGCGGCAAGGCGCCGCTCGCGGTCTCGACGGTCTCGTAGGCGACGCAGGTCGCGCCGCTCGCGACCAGCGCCTCGGTCAGCTCTCTGCTCGCCGCGAGATGGAGGTACGTGAACAGGATCTGCCGCTCGCGAAGCCGCGGATACTCCTCCGGCAGCGGCTCCTTCACCTTCAGCAGGAGCTCGGACCCCGCCCAGACGTCCTCGGCAGAGGCCAGCCGCGAGCCGACCGCGTCGTACTGCCGGTCGCCGAACGCGCTCCCCTCCCCCGCGCCGGTCTCGACCAGCACCTCGTGGCCGCGCTGCACGAGCTCCCGGGCGCCGGCGGGCGTGAGCGCGACCCGGTACTCGTCCGGCTTGATCTCCTTGACGACGCCGATCTTCACGGCGCGCGGACTCTAGCGCGTGCCGCACCGCCGACTGGAGGCGTTCGTACCGGATCCGGCACGATGCCGGCACAGACACGCGCGAACTTCCTCGCTACGGTCGCCTCGGGGAGGAGGCCGGGCGCGCCTACGCGACCGCCGGACGGGACATGTCCCGCAGGTACAGGAGAAGCCCGACCAGGCTCTTCGCGTCCTCGATCTCGCCGAGGCGCGACTCGATCTCGGCGGACGGCCAGCGGACGAGCTCGAAGGACTCGTCCTCCTCCGGGCTCGCCTCGCCGGGCTCGACGCCCTCCGCGAAGAACAGCGTCATCCGCTCGCGCGTGAAGCCCGGCGTCGTCCAGAACGCGCACACCTCCCGCCACCGACCGCCCGTGAGGCCTGTCTCCTCGGCGAGCTCGCGCCGGGCGGTCTCGATCGGAGTCTCGCCCGGCTCGGCCGTCCCGGCCGGCAGCTCGAGCAGCTCGCCGCCCGTCGCCTCGCGGAGCTGGCGGACGAGAGCGACGCAGCCTTCCCGGTCGACCGCGACGACGCAGACCGCGCCGGGATGCTCGACGATCTCGCGCTCGTGGCGGCCCCACCGCTCGAGCGTGACGTCGAACAGCGCGCCGTCGTAGACGGTGCGCGCCTCGTCGGGCCTCACCGCGCAAGCTCCCGCGCCAGCCGGCCGGCGGCATAGGCAGCCTCGAAGAACGCCGGATCCTCGTTCGGTCCACGGCCCATGTGCGAGAGCGGAAGGGCGGAGCACGCCTCCTCCCAGCCGGCACCGTCCTCGCCGACGGCCACTTCGCCCAGGACGAGCTCGAGCACGGCGCGTGTGTGGTGCGAGACCCCGCGGTGGCGCTCCCGGGCATCGGCGTCGGACCGCCTGGCGGCCACCACCGCACGCCCGCCGAGGCCGAGAGCGGCGTTCGCCGCCGCCGCGGCCGCCGTTCCGCCGTGCCCGAGCCGGGTGCCCGTGCCGACGATGCCCGGCCCGACGGCGCAGACCGCCACCTCGGCGCCGTGAGCCTTCGCCCACGCCAGCGCCGACCAGACCGAGACGCACTCGACATCGCCGCCGAAGCACGCCCCGACCGTCGCCGTCGCCGTGATCCAGCCGCGAGCCTGCAGCTCCCGCACGGCGTCGGAGAGGGCGAGCGGCAGGGCGCCGCCCTCCAGCTGGACGCAGACGACGCGCAGGCCGCGAAGAGCCGCGCACACGGGCACGACCTGACTGTGGAGGGAGCAGCAGACGACCGGGAGGCCGTCGAGCGACTCCGCCGGCAGGCCCTCCTCCTCGGCGTGCCGCGCGGCGAGCTGCCCCGGCGTATACGGCAGCTTCATCACATGGGCGCCGCCCTCGGCGGCGAGGCCGAGGCCCCGCGTCAGGTTCGCGTAGAGGACGTCGAAGCCGCCGGAGCCGAGGCCGAGGTCTCGCGCCTGCGTGTTCACGACCACGTCGTCGCCGAGCGCGACCGGCCCGGTCAGCCGCGGATACGCCACGCAGGGGACGCCGTCGACCTCGATCCGCGCCAGGCCCTCGTGCCGCTCGAGCACCGCCGTGACGGCGCCGCGGCAGAGGCTAAGCGCCACGCGCCTCCTCGAGCAGTGCCAGGCCGACGTCGACCATCACGCCGAGATCGGCGACCGCGATGTGCTCCTGCGGCGTGTGGATCTCCGCCATGCCGTTCGCGAGGTTGAGGCAGGCGAGCCCGCGCATGTTGAAGATGTTGGCATCGGCTCCGCCGCCGGAGAGGGCGTACGTCGGCTCGCGACCGACCCGGCGGAGCGCCGCCTCGGCGAGCCGCACCGGCTCGTCGCCCCTGGCGAAGCGGTATCCGTGAAAGCCCCGGTTCACCTGCGCCTCGACCTCGCACCCGGCCAGCGACGCCGCGAACGAGCACGCGTCGAGCATCTCCTGGACGACGTCCGCGAGCTTGGCCTCGTCGTGCGAGCGCGCCTCGCCGGTCAGCACGCAGCGGTCGGGCACGATGTTGCGGGCCACGCCGCCCTGGATGACGCCGATGTTGGCCGACGTCTCTTCGTCGAGCCTTCCGAGCCGCATGTCGGCGATCGCCCGCCCGGCGGCGGCGATCGCGGAACGGCCCTCCTCCGGCGCCATCCCCGCGTGTGCCGACTGCCCGACGAAGGCGATCTCCATGATCATCGAGTGCGGCGCGCCGAGGACCACCTCGCCGATGGGGCCGGCCTGGTCGTAGACGTAGCCGACCCGGGCCTCGAAGCGCGAGCAGTCGAACGCCTGCGCGCCACGGAGGCCGACCTCCTCCTTGGGCGTGAACAGCAGCTCGATGCCCGCGTGCGGGATGCGCTCGTCGACGACCCTGCGGGCGGTCTCGACCATTGCCACCACCGCCGACTTGTTGTCGGCGCCCAGGATCGTGCCCGCCTCGTTGCGGACCACGCCCTCCTCGACCACCGGCCGGATCGGCCCGGTCGGCGGCACGGTGTCCATGTGCGAGCAGAGGAAGATCGGCGTCCCGTCGGCCGTCGGCTCGAGCCGCGCGTACAGGTTGCCGGCGTTCGAGTCGATCTCGGCGCCCGCGCCGTCCTCGTCGACATCGAGGCCGAGCGTCCGGAGCTCGCCGGTGACGCGGTCGGCGACCGCGCGCTCCTCCCCCGGCGGGCTCGGCAGCGCGGCCAGGTCGAGGAAGAGGTCGAGCGCTCGGCTCATCGAGGCGATCCTAGTGCCCATCCCGTTGGCACCGGCTCGGCGGCCGACCGAGCCGGCGAGCACAGGCTACGGGGCGGCGGCGGTGACGCCCCGGCGTGCGCGGGCGCGATCGTGCGCGGCGCCGACGAACTCGCGGAAGAGCGGCGCGGGCCGCGTGGGCCGCGACTTGAACTCCGGGTGGAACTGGCTCGCGACGAACCAGGGATGGTCGGGGAGCTCGACGATCTCGACCAGCCGGCCCTCCTGGAAGGTCCCGGAGACGACGAGCCCGGCGTCGACGATCTGCGCGCGGTAGTGGTTGTTCACCTCGTACCGGTGGCGGTGCCGCTCGTGGATCACCGGCTCGCCGTAGGTCTCGTGGGTGCGCGTGCCCTCGGCGATCTCCACCGCCTGGGCGCCGAGCCGCATCGTGCCGCCGAGGTCCTCGACCTCCTTCTGCTCGGGGAGCAGGTCGATCACGGGGAACGGCGTCTCCGGGTCCATCTCGGTGGAGTTGGCGCCCTCCAGCCCGACCACGTGGCGGGCGAACTCCGAGACCGCCACGTGCATCCCCAGGCAGATGCCGAGGTACGGGATGGCGTGCTCGCGGGCGACGCGGCAGGCGAGGATCTTGCCCTCCCACCCGCGCGAGCCGAAGCCGCCCGGCACCAACACCCCGTCCACCTTCTCGAGCTCGCGCTGGGCTTCCTCCAGCGACATGCCCTCGGCGTCGACCCATTCGACGTTCACGTGGCAGCCGTGGTGGATGCCAGCGTGCTTGAGCGCCTCGTGCACGGAGAGATAGGCGTCGTGCAGCTTCACGTACTTGCCGACCAGCCCGATCGTCACGGTCAGGTCGCGCTCGGCGATCCGGTCGGTGAGCTCGGCCCACTCGCCCAGCTCCGCGCGGCCCTGGGGTAGCCCGAGCTTGCGACAGACGAGGTCGTCCATGCCCTGCCCTTGCAACGCGGCCGGCACGAGGTACACGTCCGAGACGTCCTCGTTGGCGATCACGTCCTCCGGCTCGACGTCGGCGAAGAGCGCGATCTTCTCGCGGACGTCGGGCGAGATCACGTCGCGGGAGCGGCAGACGACGACGTCCGGGTGGATACCGATCCGTCGCAGCTCGTTCACCGAGTGCTGGGTCGGCTTCGTCTTCAGCTCGCCGGCCGAGTCGACGAACGGCACGAGCGTGACGTGGATGTACAGGACGTTCTCGGCGCCGGCCTCGCGCCGGAACTGGCGGATCGCCTCCAGGAACGGCAGCGACTCGATGTCGCCGACGGTGCCGCCGATCTCGCTGATCACGACGTCGCAGTCGGACTGCTCGGCGGAGCGGCGGATGCGGTCCTTGATCTCGTCGGTGATGTGCGGGATCACCTGGACGGTCTTGCCGAGGTAGTCGCCCTTGCGCTCGCGGCGCAGAACCCGGTCCCAGATGCCGCCCTGCGTGTGGTTGGCGCTGCGGGAGAGGTTCTGGTCGAGGAAGCGCTCGTAGTGGCCGATGTCGAGGTCGGTCTCGGCGCCGTCCTCCGTGACGAACACCTCGCCGTGCTGGAACGGGCTCATCGTGCCCGGGTCGACGTTCAGGTACGGGTCGAACTTCTGGACGTCGACCTTCAGGCCGCGGGCCTTCAGCAGCCGGCCGAGCGAGGCGGCGGTGATGCCCTTGCCGAGGGACGAGACGACGCCGCCGGTGACGAACACGTACTTGGTCGCAGCGCTCACGCGCTGCGACCTAGACGATCGAGCGCACGCAGTCCCGGCGTCTGCTCGATCAGATCGTTGTAGGACGTCAGCTCGCCGAGGAGGTTGAGACCTGCCAGCGCGCCGATCGCCGCCCACCGCCTGCCGCCCGCGAATCGCTTCACGGAACTCAAGCCTAGCAGGGCGCCGAGCGCGTTCGACCCCGAGTCCCCGAGCATCGCCATCTCGCGAAGATCGTAGGGAGCGAGGATGACGGCGGGCAGGAGCGGTGCCCGCACGGGCAACGCGGCGAGCGCGTACGCCTTCAACGCCCGCCCCGGCTTCGTGTCGAGCTGGTTGAGCGCGTTCGCGGCCAGTCCGACGAGCAGCGCGCCCGACACCCGGCGGGTGGCGACCAGGCCGAGCAGCGGGATGCCGACCAGCTTGAGGACGCCGGTCGTGCGCCCGGCGCGCAGGTGCCCGGCGAAGCCGCGCTCGGGCCCGGCGAAGAGGTCGTCGACGAGCCCGACCGCCGCCACCGCAGCCACGCGGGGCGCCGACACGCCGGCGACCCACCCGACCACCGGCAGCCGCAGGCCGCGATGGTTCGTCGCGAGCGGCCCGAAGGCCAGCAGGACGTCGCGGAGCTGGCGCGCCCGGTGGGCGAATCCCCCGAGATCGCGTCCGGTCACACGATGGCGGAGCGGAAGCTCGACCTCCTCGACGGTGAGCCCGGCGCGAAGCGCGTCCCAGGTCATCCGCGCGTCGCAGCCGAACCCGGCCGCAAGTGGAAAGCACGCGCTGCGGGCCCGGCGGGAGAGCACACGCTGGCCGGAGAGCGGCTCGCGCAGCTCCCGTCCGGTGCCCCGACGAAGGAGCGACGCGGCAGTGCGCTTGACGATCCCGAAGCCGCCGCCCACGCGCTCGGCGAACGCGGCGACCGCGATGTCGGCGTCGACCCCGAGCAGCGGACCGAGGTCGCCGGTCAGGTCGGCGTCGCAGAGCAGCAGCGGGCCGTCGGCGGCCGCCCGCTCGGCGAGCGTCAGCGCCTGGCCCTTGCCGCGACGGGGAAGCCGCAGGACGCGAGCGCCTGCGGCCTCTGCTTCGGCAGCGGTCGAGTCGCGCGAGCCGTCGTCGGCCACGATCACGTCCGCATCCGGAAGCCGCTCGCGGAGTGCGGCGACCGCGGCGCCGACCCGCCCCGCCTCGTCCCGGGCGGCGATCAGCACCGACAGGCGCTCAGCCACCGGTCGCGACGACTGCGGGGATCTGCGGCAGGACGCCGTCCTGAGCGGACTTCTTCACGCCGTACTGGCCCGGGACGGCGCCGCCCAGGAGGAGCGCCAGCGCGAGCCGTCCGGCCTGGGAGTCCAGGTCGTCCACGGTCGCGAGGTCCTGCTTGGCGAACGCCTCCACGGCCGACGTGCCGGGTCTGGTCACCTCCACCCCGACGGCCGGGACGCCGGCGGACGCGAGCCCGGCGTAGAACCCGGAGAGGAACCGGGCGGTGGCGCCGTACTGGGGCGGGACGCTGCGGGCGAGGACGACGCCGTCCATCGGGGCCGCGTCGTCGCCGGAACGCTCCTCGACCAGGTCGGCGGAGAGCGCCTGCCACAGCGGGCTGTTTCCGCCCTGTACGAGCTCGCTGCCGAGCCTGCGGCCGAGATCGCCGATCTTCCGCTGCGTGGCCAGCGCCGCCAGAGCGGGACGTTTCGCCAGCGCCCGGTGGAGCGCGGCGACGTCGATCGGCAGCTTGAGCGCGCGCACCCGCAGCGGAGGCTGTGCGCCGGCGTCGCCGAGCGTCTGCTCCACCAGCGACCGCACCCGGCTGTCGATCCGGCCGGCGAAGACGAGGCCGACCTTCGACCCGTTCAGCCGCCCGCTCATCAGCGCGGGGTACGCGTCCTGCACGAACGTCTGCGCGGCGCGCTGCGATCGCGTCAGGTCGCCGTTGCGCTTGGTGGCCGAGTCGAGCCTGCTCTTGAGGTCGGCGATCTGCTCGTTGAGCAGCCGCCGCTCGCTGTTCTGGACGAACCCCTTGCCCGAGATCCCCACGCCGACGACGATCCCGATGATCAGGGCGAGGAAGACGGCCGCCAGCGAGGCGACGTGGTAGCGGAGATCGAACATGGATCAGAATGCACGCCCTTCGCGCGTCGGCGGGCTTCGCCCGGCGGCGCTGCGGGCTATTTGGTCGCCGCAGTCTGGCACAGGGCGTACAGGCGGCCCACCGCCCTCCGTGCGAGCGTGCGCCGGTGCGCGACCAGCCACGGCCCCTCGACCGTCACCGTGGCGCGCGTCCGGTCGGCGGCGAGCGCCTCGAGGTCGACGCGGACGTCGAGCTTCTCCCCGGTCAGGTGGAACGCGAAGAGCGCCGGCCGGTCGGACGCGGTCACGACCAGCGTCCCGGCCGCTTCCGGCCGGCGGAGCAGCGTCGGGTCCTGGCCGGCGACCACCTGCCAGCGCGCGCCCGCCGCGGCCCCGCGCCGGTCCGGCTGCACACCGGACGCTCCCGGCCACCAGTCGGGCAGGTGGTAGGGCTCGGCGAGGAAGTCCCAGACGTCCGGGCGGGCGGCGAGCAGCTCCCTGGACGCGGTCACCCTCACGGGCGATCTCGCCGTGACGCTCCTGGCACGGTCTCGTCTCCCACGCGTGCGATTTTTGCGATTACGATCGCGTTGGGGAGGAGGCCGGGTGCACCTTGGGCGAGCCGGCGGACACGGTCAGGTAGGACATGTACCTCGCGGACATGTTGTCTGTGGAAAGCGAGCTGACGCGAGGCCAGTGATCGCCGCCGCCCCGACCTGCGCGGGCGCGGCTCGAGAACGCCGTCGGTCAGCCGCCGACGCGAGCGAAGCGAGCAAGCGGAGGAGAGGGCCCCGTGGGGGAACCAGGGGTTCCCCCACGCTTAGCCGAGACCCAGCCAGTCGCGGACCCGCAGGACCATCAGCTGGATCAGGTGCTCGACCCCGGGAGAGGCGACGACGGCGACGACGATGGCGCCGAGGCCCGTCACGCCGAGCGCGACCAGGGGCCAGAGACCGACCCGCCGCGAGACCAGCCGGGACACGCCCTTCGCGTCGACGAGGATCTCCCCCACCCGCAGGCGCGTGAGGAACGTCGACGACATCCCCGCCCGGTTCCGCTCCATGAACTCGAGCAGGTTGAAGTGCGTCCCGACCGCGACGATCAGCTCGGCGCCCTTCTCGTACGCGAGCATCAGGGCGACGTCCTCGCTGATCCCCATCGCCGGGACGACCTCGAACGGCACGCCGAGCGCGGTCGCCCGCGCCGCCCCGGGCGCGTCGCCGTTGCCGCGGTACGCGTGGACGAGCACCTCCGCCCCGCTCCGGAGCGCGGCGTCCGACACGGAGTCCATGTCGCCGACGATCACGTTCGGCTTGTAGCCGGCCTCGATCAGCGCGTCCGCGCCGCCGTCGACTCCGACCAGCACCGGCTTGAAGTCGCGCACGTACGGCTTGACGATCCGCAGGTCGCGCTTGTGGCCGGGGCCGCGCGCGACGACGAGCGCATGGCGGTCGCGGAAGCGGGTCTTCAGGGGCGGAAAGTCGATGCCCTCGGCGAGCAGGCTGCCCTCGGCCATCAGGTGCCGCAGGGTGTTCTCGGCGAACGCGGACAGCGACTCGGTGACGCGGCCGCGCTGCTCGGCGAGCGCTCGCTCGAGCTCGCGCTCGTCGCGCGCGCGTCCGCGGGCGAGGCACGTCCCGTTCCGGAAGACGCTCGCCCCGCGCACGGTCAGCTGCTCGCCCTCGGTGACCTCGTCGAACAGCTCCGCGCCGGGCGCGTCGATCAGCGTCACCCCGCCGCGGACCAGCAGCAGCGGCCCGACGTTCGGGAAGCGTCCCGACAGCGACTCGGAGGTGTTGACGACGACGCGGACCCCGGTCTCGAGCAGCTCCTCGGCGGTCACCCGGTCGAGGTCGGCGTGGTCGACGATCGCGACGTCGCCCTCGCCGAGGCGGTGGACGAGTCGCTTCGTCCGCCGGTCGAGCCGGGCGGCTCCGGTGAACTCGACGAGGCTAGCCACGCTCTCCCTCCGAGACGGTCGCCAGGAACTCGCGCCCGCCGAGCATACGCTCGATCTCGTCACGGCGCTCCTCGGGCCCCAGCTCGTGGATCCGCGTATGGGTGGGGTCGCCGGGCACCTTCTCGACCCTGAAGTGCCGGTCGGCTCGGCTGGCGATCTGGGGCAGATGCGTGATCGTGATCACCTGCGCGCGGCCCGCCAGCCGGGCGAGCGTCTCGGCGACGCCGTGGGCGGTCGTCCCGCCGATGCCCGCGTCGATCTCGTCGAAGACCATCGTCTCGCCGCCGCCTACCGCGGCGATCGCCAGCGCGACGCGCGAGAGCTCGCCGCCGGATGCGGTCTCGGCCACCGGCCCGAACGGCAGGCCGGCGTTCGGCCTGATCAGGAACACCGCCTCGTCCGCTCCGCTGGCGCCCGCCTCTCGCTCGCGAAGCTCGACCGTGAACTCTCCGTCCCCCATCCCCATGCCCTGGAGCTCCCCGGCGACACCGTCCGCGAACCGTCCCGCAGCCTCGACCCGGGCGTCGTGCAGCTCCTGCGCGATCGCGGCCGAACGAGCCTCGGCCCGCGCGACGGCCTCCTCGGCGGCCGCGACCGGGTCGGCCCCCTGGTCGAGCGCGTCCAGCTCCGTCTGCGCCTCGGCGGCACGGGCCAGCAGCTCGTCGAGCGAGCCGCACCGGAACCGCCGCCGCGCGTCGGAGATCCGTTCGAGCTCTGCCTCGACTTGCTCCAGCCGGTCCGGATCCGCCTCGAGGGCGGTCAGGAACGAGCGCAGCGCGCTCCCCGCCTCCCGCAGGCGCAGCTCGGCGTCCCGGAGCTCGTCGGCGGCCTTGCGGAGCTCGGGCGCGAGCCGCTCGACGGGTGCCAGCGCTCGCTCGGCGACCGCGGTGAGCCCGGCAGCGCCCTCGCCCTCCTCCGGGTCGAGCGCCGCTGCGGCGGCCGCGGTTCCCTCCATCAGCTCGGTCAGATGCCGCAGGCGCTCCCGCTCCTCGCGCAGCGCGTCCTCGCGGCCCGGCTCCATCCCCTGCGTGTCCTCGACCAGGGCGCGGAGCTCGTCGAGGCGGCCCTCCACGGCAGCCGCGTCGCGCGTCAGCTCCTCGAGCCGGCGCCTGGCCGTCGCGAGCTCGCGCCACGCGAGGCGGGCGTCGCCGCGCCGGCGCAGCTGCTCGTCTCCGCAGAAGGAGTCGAGGACGGCCAGCTGGTAGGAGGGCCGCGCCAGCCGGCGCTGCTCGAACTGGCCCGACATCGCGAGCAGCCGCTCGCCGAGCGCGGCGACGTCCTCGCGGGCCGCGCTCCGTCCCCAGGCATAGGCGCGCGTCCGTCCCTCGCCCGAGATCCGCCGTGCCAGCACGACGCCTTCCTCGTCGTCCGGGCGGAGCTCGCGCAGCGCCTCGAACGGCTCCTCCTCGAGCAGCCCGTCCGGCAGGTCGAACTCGGCCTCCACGTACGACTCGCTCGCGACCGCGCCGACATAGGCCGCATCGCCCTTCGCGCCGAGCAGGAGGCCGATCGCCTGGGCCAGGATGGTCTTGCCGGCGCCGGTCTCGCCCGTGATCACGTTCAGCCCGGGCGAGAACGGCAGCTCTGCCTCGCGGATCAGGACGAGGTTCTCGATGCGCAGGCTACGAAGCAAAGGTCTCGCGGTAGCGGCGGAAGAAGGTCATCTCGGGGAGCAGCGCGAGCAGGGAGCGCCGCTCGCCGAGCCGGACGGTCGCCTCCCGCCCCTCCTCGAGCTCCCCGATCGGCATCCCGTCGGCGATCACCTTCGCCGTCGTGTTGCGGGTCCTGTTCCGGACGCGCAGCTCCAGCCCGCGGGGAACGACGAGCGGGCGGGCGTGCAGGGAGTGCGGCGAGACGAACGTGACCGCCATCGCGTCGAGCCCCCAGACGAGCACGGGGCCTCCACTCGACAGGTTGTAGGCGGTCGAGCCGGTCGAGCTGGCGCAGATCACGCCGTCGCACGGCTGGACGCCGAGATCCTCGCCTCCGACCGACCAGGCGAACTCCATCATCCGGCCGATCTGCGACGTGGCGCAGACGGCGTCGTTGACGGCCACCGCTTCCACCCCGTCCACGTTGACCTCCAGCGTCGGCAGCTCGACCACCCGCCGCTCGCCCGCGAAGGCGCGCGCGAGCCCCTCCTCCATCGTGTCGCGCCCCATCGCCGAGAGGAAGCCGACCCGGCCGAAGTTCACTCCCAGGACCGGCACCGGCGTGCCGAGGAAGCGATGGAGCGCACGCAGGGTCGTCCCGTCCCCGCCGAGCACCACCGCGAGGTCGACCTCCTCGCCGTCGACGACGTCGACCCCGGCCGCCCGGCAGATCGCCTGCAGCCGCGACATCGCGCCGGCGACCACCTCGGGATCGCCGTGCGAGACGACGGCGATCCGGCGAACGGGGTCAGACGAGGGCGACATCGATCCAGTCGTCGAGCTCGCGTGGAAGGCAGGCCCCGGGTCGGTTGACGAGATGGAGGAAGAGCTCACGATTTCCCTTCGGTCCGGGCAGCCCCGAGTCTACGACGCCCGCGACCTCGGCAGCCCAGCCGAGCGCGGCCTGCGCGACCTCTCGTACCACTCTCCTTCGCGTCTCGCGCGAGGTGACGACCCCGCCCCGGCCGACCTCCCCTCGGCCCGCCTCGAACTGCGGCTTCACGAGCACGACGGCGGTCCAGCCGGGCTTCGCGAGGGCGAGGACCGGCGGCAGCGCCTTCGTCACCGAGATGAAGGACACGTCGCAGACCACCAGCTCGGGCGCGTAGGGCAACTCGGTCGCCTCGCGGGCGTTGACCCGCTCGAGCACGGTGACGCGGCGGTCGCCGCGGAGCCGCGGATGCAGCTGCCCGTAGCCGACGTCGAGGGCGATCACGCGGGCCGCGCCGCGCTGGAGGAGGACGTCGGTGAAGCCGCCGGTCGAGGCGCCGACGTCGATGCAGTCGAGCCCGGCCGGGTCGACGCCGAACGCGTCCAGCGCGTGGTCGAGCTTCTCCCCACCCCGCGAGACGAACCTCGGCCCGCGCTCGACCTCGAGCCGAGCGCTCTCGTCCACCTGCTCGCCCGCCTTCGAATGGCCGGGCACGAGCCCGGCGAGGATCAGCGCCTGCGCCTGCGCGCGCGACTCCGCAAGCCCGCGCTCGACGAGGAGGACGTCCAGCCGCCTCTTCATCCCGGGCTAGGCGGTTCTCACCGCGAGGCCGGTCACGATCTCGGCGAGGACCGAGGTGTCGGCCGGAACCTCGAGCAGGAGCGCCAGCGCCCGTTCCGCCGCATGGTTCGCGCGGCTCCTGGCCGCCTCGACCCCTTCCTCGAGCACGTAGCCGTCCTCGTCCAGGATGTCGTCGACCACCTGGAAGAGCATGCCCAGCTCGTCCGCGAAGTCGCGCCACGCACCTTGCTCCTCTCGTGGCAGCCGGGCCGCCCAGAGCGCGAGCGCGACCGACGCGTAGAAGAGGCAGCCCGTCTTCAGCCGGTGGACGCGCTCCAGGTCGGTGCCCGGCTCCATCGTGTCCAGGTACTGGCCGCCGATCATCCCCAGCGTCGCCTCCGCCAGCTCCCGCGCGACGTCGGTGGTCGGGTACGAGCAGGCGAGCCTGAACGCCTCGGCCAGCAGCGCGTCGCCCGCGAGCAGGGCCTTGCCTTCGCCGTACGCGGCCCACACGCTCGGCTTTCCCCGCCGCTCGGCGTCGTCGTCGAGGCACGGGAGGTCGTCGTGGACGAGGGAGAAGTTGTGCACCAGCTCGACCGCGAGCGCCGCCGGGAGCACCTGCTCCGGCGGCGCCTCCAGCGCCTCGCCGACCGCGAGCGAGATCACCGGCCGGATCCGCTTGCCGCCCATCTCGAGCGCGTAGCGCGCCGATTCCTGCTGGCCGCCCAGGTCGGGCCAGAGCTCGAGCTCCCTGAGCGCCTCCTCGATCCGGCCCTTCAGCTCGTCAGGGCTGTGCATCCGACTCGCGCTTCGCCTGCTCGATCGCCTCGATCAGGTCCTTCGCGGCGGCGTCGAACTCGGCGAGCAGGTCGACCGCCTCCTCGAGCGACTGGCAGGCCTCGAGCCTGTGCCGGAGCTCCTCCAGCCGGTCGACCCTCTCCTGCAGCGTCACACCGCGTCCCGCGCGATCGCGCCGAGGATCCCGTTCACGAGGCGGCCGGCGTCCTCCGACGCGTACCGCTTCGCCAGCGTCACTGCCTCGTCGATTGCCACCTCGAGCGGGACCGTACCTTCATCGAGCTCGTGGATGCCGATCCGGAGGATGTTCCGCTCCAGCGCGCCGAGCTGCGGCGCGGGCCAGTCGCCGGAGACCGCCGAGATGCGCTCGTCGAGCTCGTCGGCGCCGGCCGCGACCGACTCGGCCAGGTTGCGGGCGAAGTCGTCGATCTCGCCGTCGTAGCTCGTCCCCAGCGGCTGGCCGGTCAGGTCCCACTGGTACAGGAGGAAGAGCGCCGTGCGGCGCCCGGCTCGGCGTGACAGCGTCACGGGGTCGCCTGCTCGTCGACGAAGGAGGTCGTGTACTCGCCGCTCGCGAAGGCGTCGCTGCGCAGCACGCCGCGGGCGAAGTCCCGCGTCGTCGCGATCCCCTCGACCTCGAGCTCGCCGAGCGCCCGCAGGCCGCGTGCGATCGCCGCCGGGCGGTCGGAGTCCCAGACGATCAGCTTGGCGATCAGCGAGTCGTAGTGCGGCGGGATCGCGCTGCCGGAGTCGACGTGCGTGTCGATCCGCACGCCGGGGCCGTTCGGGACGCGCAGGCGCTCGATCCGCCCCGGCGAGGGGGCGAAGCCTCGGTCGGGGTCCTCGGCGTTGATCCGGACCTCGATCGCGTGCCCGGAGCGCGGCGCGCGGCCAGTCGTCGCCAGCCGCTCGCCCGCCGCGATCCGCAGCTGCTCGCGGACGATGTCCACGCCGGTGACGAGCTCGGTCACGGGGTGCTCGACCTGGAGCCGCGCGTTCAGCTCGATGAAGTAGAAGGCCCCGTCCGGGCCGAGCAGGAACTCGAGCGTGCCGGCGTTCGTGTAGCCCGTCTCGCGGCACGCCCGCTCCGCAGCGGTCTCCATCTCCTCGCGCAGGGCCGGGGACAGAGCCGGCGACGGCGACTCCTCGACCAGCTTCTGGTGGCGGCGCTGGATCGAGCATTCACGCTCGCCGAGTGTGAGCACGCCGCCCTGGCCGTCCGCGAGCACCTGGATCTCGACGTGACGGGCCGGGACGAGCGCCTTCTCGACGTACAGGCTGCCGTCCCCGAAGGCCGCGTCGGCCTCTGCGGAGGCCGTCGCGTAGGCGTCGTCGAGCTGCTCCGCGGTGGCGACCAGCCGCATGCCGCGCCCGCCTCCGCCGGCAGCGGCCTTGAGCAGGATCGGAAAGCCGATCGCGGGAGCGAGCCGCCGGGTCTCGGCGAGGGTGGTGGCGACCTCCGTGCCGGGAACGAGCGGCACGCCGGCCTCGCGCATGGCGATCTTCGCCTGCACCTTGTCGCCCATCCTCGCCATCACCTCCGCGTCGGGGCCGACGAAGGCGAGGTCGTTGTCGGCGCAGGCCCGGACGAACTCGGGCCGCTCGGAGAGGAAGCCGTACCCCGGATGGACGGCCTGGCAGCCGGTCGTCTCCGCGGCGGCGACCACGGAGGGGATGTTCAGGTAGCTCTGTCCGGGCGGCGGCGGGCCGATGCAGACGGCGCGGTCGGCGAGCCGGACGTGGAGCGCGTCCTCGTCCGCGGTGGAGTAGACCGCGACCGCCTCGATCCCGAGCTCGTGCAGGGCGCGGATGACGCGGACGGCGATCTCGCCGCGGTTCGCGACCAGGACTCGCGTGAACATCTCGCTACGGCACCTACAGGCCGAGAGGCCTGCCGTTGACGGGCTCGAGCTCGAAGAGCAGCTGGCCGTACTCGACCGGCTGCCCGTTCTCCGGGTGGATCCGCCGGACGACGCCTTCCTCCTCGGCCTTCACCTCGTTCATCAGCTTCATCGCCTCGAGGATGCAGAGCGTCTGCCCCGGCCCGACGGCGTCGCCTTCCTGGACGAACGGCGGCGCGCCCGGCGACGACGCGCGGTAGAACGTTCCGACCATCGGCGCCTCGATCCTGATCAGGCCGGGATCGAACGGCGCCTCGGCCGGAGCCGCGGCGCTCGTCTCCTCCTCCGGGCTGGGTGCGGCCGGCGCGGGCGCGGCGACGACTCCCTCTTCTGCCTCGGTCGTGCGCCGCACGGTGACGCGGAGCCCGGCGTCCTCGATCGTCACCTCGCCGACTCCGGAGTCCTGGACGATCCGGACGATCTCGCGGATCCGCTCGGCACGGCCGGCGTCGACTCCGACCCCCTCCAGCGACTCCTGGGTGCCGCGGCCGCGGATCGTCCGCAGGAGCGGCTCGGCCTCGCCGCCGAAGAGTGCGAGCAGGAGCAGCTCTTCCTCGCTCGCCGCGAGGCCCTTGTGGCGCTTCCGGAGCTCACGCAGGTCCGGCGTGTCGTCCTGGGCGGGCCCGTCGGAGAGGAGCGACACGGCCCGCTCCACCCCGGGCGCGATCTCGGCCGGCGGAGAGCCGTAGCGACCCTGGATCAGGGCCCGCAGCTCGTCGACGACGGTCCGGTACCGCTCCGCGGCGAGCACGTGCAGAAGAGCCTGCGACGCCAGCACCTGTCCGATCGGAGCTGCCAGCGGCGGCGAGCCGACCTCCGAGCGGATCGTCTCGAGCTCGGAGATCACCTCGTCGAGCCGGTCGCCGGCTCCCTGGCTCCGGAGGTGGAGGTCGATCGCCGCGATCAGCCCGGCCGGGAGGCTGTGCTCGGCTGCGCGCGTGGCGATCCTCGGGGCGAGCGGCGCGACCGGCTGGTCGCTGATGTGCTGGTCGACGAGGTCGGACGCCCGCCAGAGCGCCGCGGCGGTCACGCCGGTGTCGAGGCCGAGGCCGCCGAGCGAGCTCGCGAGCGCCTCGCCCGACGCGCGGTGGAGGACGAGGGCGACCGGGTAGACGGCGCAGGCGACGAGGTCGGCGCCCGCACGGGCCGCCTCGATCGCCGCGGCTTGCGCGCCCCCGCCGGCGCCCTGGCCGTAGAAGCCGACCGGCAGGTTGCTCGCGTCGCGGATCGACTCGACCAGCTCGCGGACGCGATGCGGCTCGAGCGAGCCCGAGGGGTCGTGGATCAGGACGCGCGCCGCGCCGAGCTCCGGGAGGCGCTGCGCCTGCCCGACGAGCACGTCCGTCTGCCCGGAAGGGCCGGGGCTGTAGACGAGGCCTGCGTCGAACTCGCGCTCGGCGGCGGTGATCGCCTCGCTCGCCTCTCTGAGGTTGGAGACGTCGTTCAGCGGGTCGTGCAGGCGGAAGACGTCGATGCCGCTCTCGGCCGCAGACGCCACGAATCGGCGGACGAAGTCGACGCCGACGGGCCTCGAGCCGACGAGGAACCTGCCCCGGAGCGCGAGTGCGAGCGCTGTCCTCGTCCGTGCGCGGATCGCCCGGATCCGCTCCCACGGGCTCTCCACCCCGCGCTTGACCGCGGTGTCGAAGCAGCCGCCGCCCGAGACCTCGAGATAGGCGAAGCCGGCCGTGTCGAGGATGCCCGCGAGCTCGAGCTGGGCCGAGGTCGGCAGCACCGCGGCGAGCGGCTCCTGTCCGAGCAGGCGGATGGTCGTGTCGACGAGCGCCGGCACGGAGGGAGCCTACCGCCGCCCAGCGGATCGAAGCATCGGTGTGCCGGGGCGCCAGCCTGGCTCCGGTCCCGTCTCACTCGGGGCGACAGGCGCCGGGGGACAAAACGTCACACCTTTGTCACAGCCGTGGTGCCAGGCATTGGCTGTGGATTGGGGAAAGAACGTTCCACTTTCGTTCCACGTCCGGTGCCAGGCATCGGCGGTGGAAAACCGCTCGGCGGCCGGGCCGGCCGGTTCGGTCAGGCGCGCGAGATGTAGCGCTTCTCGCGCGGGTCGACCTTGAGGCGGTCTCCCACGTTGACGAACAGCGGCACCTGGACGACGGCACCGGTCTCGAGCGTCGCCGGCTTGGTCACGTTCGAGACGGTGTCGCCGCGGATTCCCGGCTCCGTCTCGGTCACGGCCAGCTCGACCGAGGCCGGCATCTGCACCCCGGCGGGCTTGCCGTCGACCATCAGCAGCTGCACGGAGCTCGACGGCTGCAGGAACTCGAGCGCGTCCTCGACCGAGCCGCGGGGGAGGTGGAGCTGCTCGTAGCTCTCCTCGTCCATGAAGACGACCTCGTCGCCGGCGTCGTAGAGGTACTGGACGTTCTTCACCTCGGTGTGGACGCGCGGGAACTTCTCGCCTGCCCGGAAGGTGCGGTCGACGACCGAGCCCGACTGGAGCGCCTTCAGCTTCGTTCGGACGAAGGCGCCGCCCTTGCCGGGCTTGACGTGCTGGAACTCGACGATCCGCCAGGGCTCGCCGTCGAGCTCGATATGCATGCCGTTCTTGAACTGGTTGGTCGAGACCGTGTCCGCCATCGGCGGGGCAGTGTACCCGCGCCGTGCCGCGCTACAACGGGTAGACCTCGGCCACCCAGACGGCTCCGGCGAAGCGGTGGGCGACGATCGCCACGTCGCCGTCCTGGTGGTCGAGCAGCGCGGTGATTTCCGCCGGGACGACGTCGGCGTCCTCGTCGTCCACGCGCACCGACGTCTCGCCGCCGACCCGGCTCGCCTCGATCTCGTCGCCGGCGGCATCGGGAAGCTCGAGCACCTCGGCCCGCGTGCCCGCGGCCGTCCACTTGCCGTCCTCCTCGGGCACGGCGATCGCCCAGAACGGCGCCTCCAGGCGAGCGGCGACGGCGCGCGCGAGCGGCTCGAGCGCCTCCGCCGCGACGTCGCCGCCGGCGAGCGTGCGGCCGTCGCCCGTGACGGCGAACCGGACCTCGTCGCCCGCCAGGTCGGGCGCGGACGCCGAGGCGACCGTGTCCCACGGCTCGTCGAGCGGCAGCCCGCCGGTGAGGCCCGGGATGTTGATCGGGCCGCCCTCCCAGCCCTCCGGCAGCTGCACGAAGGGAACGCTCGCGATCGCCGCCGCCAGGCGTTCGGTGATGCTCGCCATCAGCCGACCGTGACCAGTTCCTTGGTGAACGTCGTCAGCACCTCCGGCTCCTCCTCGCCGATGATCACCAGGTCCTCGATCCTGATCCCACCGAGGCCAGGATGGTAGATGCCCGGCTCGACGGTGACCACGCCGTCCGCGGCGAGCACGTCGTCGCTCTCGGGCCGCATCGCGGGTTGCTCGTGGATCTCCATGCCGACGCCGTGGCCGAGGCCGTGCGCGAACAGCTCGCCGTAGCCGGCCTGGGCGATCACCTCGCGGGCGACGGCGTCCACCTCCGGGCCGGAGCGGCCCGCCCGCGTCGCCTCCAGGCCGGCCAGCTGCCCTTCGAGGCAGACCTCGTACGAGCGCGCGAGCTCGTCCGGGAGCGGCCCCGTGGCGAACGTCCGGGTGCAGTCCGAGTGGTAGCCGTCGACCCTCGCGGCGGCGTCGACGACGACGGTCTGTCCCGCCTCGATCGTCCTCGCCCCCGGGCTCGCGTGGGGCAGGGCGCCGTTCGCGCCCGCGGCGACGATGGGCGGGAAGGCGGCGCCGTCGGCGCCGAGCTCGTGCATGGTCGACTCGATCCACCACGCGAGCTCGCTCTCGGTTCGGCCGACGAACGGCTGCTCGGCGAGCCGCTCGAAGGCCTCGTTCGTGATCGCCGCCGCCCGGCGGATCAGGTCGAGCTCGCCCGGCTCCTTCACCGCCCGGATGCCCTCGAGCAGCTGCCTGGTCGGCACGGTCTCGATCCCGGCGGCGTCGAGCGCCGCCCAGGACGCGTGCACGAGGCTCTCGGACTCGAAGGCGACGCGGGTCGGCAGCAGCCCGGGCAGCGCCGAGAACAGCCCGCGCGGGATCTCGACCACCTCGATCCCCGTCGCCAGCGCCTTCTCCCGGTAGCGGAAGTCGGTGAAGATCCGCAGCCGGTCGGGCTCGACGAGAACCGCGGCGTTCGAGCTGTCGAGGCCTGTCAACCAGAGGACGTTGACCGGCTTCGTGACGAGCAGCGGCGCGTCGAGCTCGGCGCGGACGCGGTCGACGCGCGTGCTCACCGCGGGGCCGCCAGGAACTCGAGCGCCTCCCGGTATCCCTCCGGGCCCTTGCCGATCACGCGCTTGGCGGCGAACTCCGCGATCAGCGAGACGCGGCGCCACTCCTCGCGCTCCTCGACGTTGGAGAGGTGCACCTCGACCACCGGCGCGGTGAACAGCTCGACCGCGTCGCGGATCGCGTAGCTGTAGTGCGTCCAGGCGGCCGGGTTGAGCACGACGCCCTCGGCGCCGTCGAGCGCCTCGTGGCACCAGTCGACGTACTGGCCCTCGCTGTTCGTCTGCCGGCAGCGCACGCGCAGGTCGAGCTCGCGCGCCCACTCGTAGATCCGCGTCTCGAGCTGCTCGATCCCCAGGCCGCCGTACAACTCCGGATCGCGCCGCCCGAGGACGTCGAGGTTGACGCCGTTGAGCACGTCGACGTGCACGCCCTGACCCTAGATCACTCGGAGATCAGCTCGTCGAGCGCGGCACGGACGTCGGCCTCGGGCAGCTCCTGCTCGAACGGCCCGTCGTCGCCGAGCAGGACGATCTTCAGGCGGCCCTTCTTGTCGCGGAGCAGCGCCTCCCACGCCCGGTCGCGGTCCACCCGGACCGGCCGGGGCGCCAGCACCTCCTCGACCGGCGCCGTGTCGCGGCCGGAGAGCCGCAGCGCCGCCAGCAGCCCGACGGCCACCGCGCGCCCGTGCGGCAGCTCGTAGCCGGACGCCGCCTCGAGCGCGTGGCCGAAGGTGTGGCCGAGGTTCAGCGCGTGGCGCGGCCCGTGGTCGTGCGGATCGCGCAGGCAGAGCGCCGACTTGTACGCCGCGCAGCGGCGGACGAGCTCCTCGTCGGCCAGCTCCCAGAACGGCTCGCCGGCCAGTAGCCCGGTCTTCACGACCTCGGCCATGCCGTTCAGCCGCTCGGCATCCGGGAGCGTGGCGAGCAGCGCCGGGTCGACGATCGTCCGGGCCGGCCAGTGGAAGGCGCCGACCAGGTTCTTGCCCTCGGGCAGGTCGATCGCCGTCTTGCCGCCGATCGCCGCGTCGACCTGGCCGACGAGCGTCGTCGGCACGGGCACCCAGTCGATGCCACGCATGTAGGTGGCGGCGGCGAAGCCGGCCAGGTCGGTGGTCGTCCCGCCGCCGAACGCGACCACGGTGGCGCTGCGCTCGAGCCGGAAGGAGCGCCACAGCCGGTCGAGGTCGTCCACCGTCTTGACCTGCACCTCGTGGGTCGTCTGGAGCCGCGACCCGAGGGCGAGCTGCGCGTCCATGCCGTGGATCCCGGCAACGTGCGCGTCGGCGACGAGTGCGACCGGCCCCTCGCCCGGAAGGAGCTCGCCGAGCCGCTCGAGCACGCCCAGGCCGACGTGGACGCCGGCGGCGGCCAGCACGAGCTCGTCCACGGTGTGAGCGACGGCGTCGGCCGCCTCCCGGTAGAGCGGCTGCCGTTCCTCGTACAGGGCGCGGAACGAGCCCTCGTCCTGGGCGAGCGGACGCCCGTGCCCGCCGACGCGACGCCAGGCAACCGCGGGATCGACCTCCACGTGCACCGTCAGCGCGTGCTCGCCGAGGGCGGCACGGATCGCCTGGCTCTTGACCGCCCCGCCTCCCAGGGCGACGACCGCCGGCCGGTTCGCGGCCAGCAGCTCGAGCGCCGCCACCTCCTCGAGCTCGCGGAACGCCGCCTCCCCCCGGCGCTCGAAGATCTCGGGAACCGTCGCGCCGGCCCCGAGCTCGATCTCCCGGTCGAGATCGACGAAGCTCCTGCCGATCCGCTCGGCCACCTGCACCCCGAGCGTCGACTTGCCGGCGCCCATGAATCCGACGAGCGCGAGGTGGCGGTCTAGGGCGTGCGTGGCTGCCAATCGATGCGCTCGCGATAGGCCTGATAGGCGGCGACGAAGTCGCCGAGCGCGTCGCCGCCGAACTTCTCGCGGGCGGCCCGGGCGAGCTCGAACGCGACCGACGCCTCGGCGACGACGGCGAGCGCCTCGACCGCGGCGGTGTCGCTTCGCTCCACGAGCGCCTCCGCAGGCTCGCCGCTCGCGAGGTCGACCGACCGCAGGGGCCGCATCAGGGTCGGCAGCGGCTTCATCGCCGCGCGCACGACGATCTCCTCGCCGTTCGACACGCCGGCCTCGATCCCGCCGGCGCGGTTCGTCTCCCGGTACAGGCCCCGCTCGTCGCGGTGGATCTCGTCGTGCGCCTCCGACCCCCGTAACCTGGCGAGGGCGAAGCCGTCGCCGATCTCGACTCCCTTCACCGCCTGGATCCCCGTCAGCGCGGCGGCCAGCCTCGCGTCGAGGCGCTCGCCCCGCGACGCGTACGAGCCGAGGCCGGGCGGGACGCCCGTCGCCCGCACCTCGACGACGCCGCCCACGGTGTCGCGCTCCGCGCGGGCCTCGTCGACCCTGGCCTCCAGGTCGTCGCCGAGCACGGACCCGGCGACCTCGATCCCCACGCCGCGAAGGAGCGCCTTGGCGACGGCGCCCGCGGCGACGACCACGGCCGTGTGCCTGGCACTGGCGCGCTCGAGCGCGTCGCGCACGTCTTCGAGCCCGTACTTGAGCACGCCGGCGAGATCCGCGTGCCCGGGCCGCGGCAGGGTCACGGGCTCCTTCCCCTTCCCGGTCTGCTCGCCCTCGGGCGGCCAGGGGCTCATCCCCCACGCCCAGTTCTCGTGGTCGCGGTTGCGGACGACGAGCGCGAGCGGCGTCCCCAGGGTGCGGCCGTGCCGCAGCCCCGCGTACACCTCGACCTCGTCGGTCTCGATCCGCTGGCGCGGGCTGCGACCGTAGCCCTGCTGGCGCCGTCGGAGGTCCTCGTCGATCGCCGCCTTGTCGAGGACGAGGCCGGCGGGGAGCCCGCTGACGATCGCGACCAGCGCCGGGCCGTGCGACTCGCCCGCGGTCACCACCTCGAGCGTCACGGGCGCAAGCCTACGGCTGCGCGCATCGCCTCGACCGGCGCGGGCATGCCGGTCCAGAGCTCGAACGCGGCGATGCCCTGCGCGACGAGCACCTCGAGACCGCTGATCACGGTGGCGCCGGCCGCCAGCGCCGCCCGGGCGGTTCCGGTCTCCGGGTACGGCAGGTCGATCAGCGTCTGGCCCGCAGCCATCGTGCAGAGGACGTCCTCTCGCTCGGACGTGGCGTTGACGACGAGGTCGGCGCCGCGGACGTCGGGAGGCCAGTCGCCGCGCCGCGAGAACACCCGGGCCGACGGCATCGCCACCCGGAACGCGGCGGCGGCGCCGCCGCTGCCCAGGATCACCGGCTGCTTCGGCCGGAGGCCGTCGAGGATCGCCGCGTCCGTGGAGAGCCCTTCCACCCGCCCGTCCCGGACGACCAGGACGTTCACGGACTCGAGCTCGGTGTCGGACGCGGCGGCCGCGGCCGCCTTGTGCGGTGTGGTCACGTTGGCGCCGGCGAACCCGAGCGCCCCGAGGCCGCGCACGGCGTCCTCGACGCGGCCGTCCTCGACGAGCAGCGGCACGTACGCCCAGTCCAGCCCGCGGGCGGCGAAGCCGGCGTTGTGCATTGCCGGCGACCGCAGGTGGGCGACCGGGTTGCCGATGATCCCCACGAGCTTCGTCCGGCCGCTCAGCAATTCGTCAGCCCCTTGCGGGTGTAGGCGTCGAACTCGTCGATGCTGGCCGTGAAGAAGTGGCTGCGGCAGTCGGGCTTCCGCACGAAGTAGAGGTAGTCGACCTTCGCGGGGTGCGCCGCCGCCTGCATGGAGGCGAGCCCGGGATTCGCGATCGGCGTGGGCGGCAGGCCGCGGAACCGGCGCGAGTTGTACGGCGAGCTCGAGGCGAGGTCGCGCTTCGTGATCGCCTGCGTGGGCGGGATCCCCAGCCCGTAGCGAAGGGTGGCGTCGATCCCGAGCGGCATGCGCTGGTGGAGCCGGTTGTAGATCACGGCTGCGACGAGCGGCCTCTCCTTCGGGACGACGACCTCCTTCTCGATCATCGACGCGATGATCAGCACATCGTAGGGGGTGAGGTTCTTCGAACGGGCGTAGCCGAGCTTGACCTCGCCCCAGTTCCTCGTGAACGCGGCGAGCTGCTTGCCGACGAGCACCGGCGCCGGGTCGTCGTCGTAGACGTCGTAGGTCGCCGGGAAGAGAAAGCCCTCCAGGCTCCGCCGCTTCCCGTCGCCCGCGAACCGACCGGGCAGGGCCGACGAGCGCGTCGCACGCAGGTAGCCGTCGACGCTGATCGCGCGACTGACCGCGTGGGCGCGTTGGGCCATCTGCGCTCTCGTGAACCCCTCGGGGAAGAGCACCTTCAGGACCTGCCGGGCCGGAACGGTCGTCTGCGGAACCGGCTGCGAGGCTTGCCGGTGATCCCGGATCAGCGCGATCGCGCCCCAGACGCAGGCCCCGACCACCAGGCAGACGACGACGAGCGCCACCAGTCTCCGCCGGTAGACCTGCTGCGCGGTCGGACGGCTCAGGTCCGGCTCCTCGACCGCTCGAGGTAGCCGGACAGGAGGTGCGCGGCGGCCCGGGCGTCCTCACCCCGGCCGCGTCCCGCGAGCGCCGTCGTGAAGCGCTCGTCGAACGTCTCCACCGGGACGTCGAGGACGCTTCGCAGCCGCTCGACGAACCGGCCCGTCTCCTCTGCCTGGGCGCCGTGCTCGCCCCGCAGCGTCAGCGGCAGGCCGACGACGACGCGCTCGACGTCCTCTGCGCGGACGAGCTCGCGGACGTGGGCCAGCCCGGCGTCGCTCGCGGCCCGCTCGACCGTGCAGAGCGGCCTGGCGAGCGTCCCGGTCGGGTCGGACACGGCCACGCCGGTGCGGGCCGAGCCGTAGTCGAGCGCGAGGACCTTCAAAGCAGAGCCAGCAGAGCGTCCTTTGCCGCATCGAGGGCGTCACCGAGCGCCTCCGGCTTCTTCCCGCCCGCCTCGGCCAGGGTCGGCCGCCCGCCGCCGCCGCCCTCGATGTGCTTGGCGGCGTCGCGCACGAGCGCGACCGCGTCGATGCCGCGGTCGGCGAGCGACTGGTCGAGGTTGAAGACCAGGAACGCCCGCCCGTCGTCGGTCGAGCCCGCGAGCACGGCCGAGGCGCTCTCCTGCTGGCGGATGCGGTCGGTCAGGTCGCGCAGGTCGCCGCCGGTGACGCCTTTGGCCTCGACCACGAGGACGTCGCCGTCGCGCGAGGTGATCGCGAAGTCCGCCTCGCCCCGCTCGGCCGGCTTCTTCGCCTGCTTGCGGGAGCGGGCCAGCTCGCTCCGGAGCTCCTCGGCCTCGTCAGCGCGGGCCCGGAGGAGCGCGAACGCCTCGCCCGTGGTGACCGCCTCGATCCGGCGCGCGCCGGAGCCCACCGAGCTCTCGGACAGGATGACGAAGGGGCCGATCTCGGCCGTCGTCCGCACGTGCGTGCCGCCGCACAGCTCCCGCGAGACGCCATCGACCTCGACGACGCGCACCTCGTCGCCGTACTTCTCGCCGAACAGCATCGTCGCTCCGAGGTTGCGCGCTTCCTCGATCGGAACGACGAACGTGCGCACCGGATGGTTGGTGAAGACCGCCTCGTTCACCCGCCGCTCCACCGCCTCGCGCTCCTCCGGGGTCAACGCCTGCGGGTGGCTGAAGTCGAAGCGCAGCTTGTCGGGACGGACGGCGGAGCCGGCCTGGTGCACGTGGTCGCCCAGGACCTCGCGCAGGGCCTCGTGGAGCAGGTGGGTCGCCGTGTGGTTCGCCATCGTCGGGAAGCGGACGTTCCAGGGGACGATCGCCTGCACCCGGTCGCCGGCCGAGAAGCCCTCTCCCTCGAAGAGCAGGGCCTGGTCGTCGTCGATCCGGTAGGCGGCCAGCAGCGTCGCGCAGGAGCCGTCCTCCCCGCGGATCTCCCCGGCGTCGCTGACCTGCCCCCCGCCCTCCGGGTAGAACGGCGACTCGCGGAGCTTCGCCAGGAACAGGCCCCCGCCGAGCTCCTCGAGCGCTCCGATCTGGGTGAGCACCTCCGTCTTCTCCCAGCCGACGAAGTCGGTCTCGAAGCCCGCGCCGCGGGCGAACTCGGCGGCCCGCTGGAGCTCGCCCTTCCCCGCCCCGGCGCGCGAGATCTCGCGATGACGGTTCATCTCCTGCGCGTACGCGTCCTCGTCGACGGCGATGTCGCGCTCGCGGGCGAGCTCGACGGTCAGCTCGATCGGGAAGCCGTAGGTCGCCTGGAGCGTGAACGCATCGGTGCCGGAGATCGCGCCGCCGGCAGCCGCCTCCTCGAACAGCTTCATCCCGCGCTCGAGCGTCTCCGCGAACCGCTCCTCCTCCGCCGTCAGGATCCGGCCGATCTGGTCGCGATGCTCGACCAGCTCCGGGTACGCATCGCCCATCTGCCCGATCACCGTCCGTGCGAGCTCGCCGACGAACGGCGCCTCCATCCCGATCCGCAGCCCGTGCTGGATCGCACGCCTGACGATGCGGCGCAGGACGTACCCGCGCCCCTCGTTCGAGGGGGTGATCCCCTCGCCGGTCAGGAAGGTCATCCCGCGCCCGTGGTCGGCGAGCACGCGATGCGCCTTGGTCGCGTCGACCGAGTCCCCGTAGGCGACTCCGGACGCGTCGGCGATCCAGCGCATGATCGCCTGGTAGCCGTCGGTGTCGTACACCGAGGGCACGTTCTGGACGATGCGGGCCGTGCGCTCGAGGCCCATGCCCGTGTCGATGTTCTGCCTCGGCAGGGGGGTCAGGGTCCTGTCGGGATGGAGCTCGTACGACATGAAGACGAGGTTCCAGAACTCGAGGAAGCGCTCGCACTTCGAGCAGCCGGGCAGGCACCCCTCGGCGCAGCCGGTCTCCTCGCCCCAGTCGTAGTACAGCTCGGAATCGGGGCCGCACGGGCCCGGTCCGCCCACCGACCAGAAGTTCTCGGACGAGGGCAGCGGCACGATCCGCTCGGGCGGAAGCCCGATCTGCTCCCAGAGGTCGATCGCCTCCTGGTCGGGCCCCAGCTCGAGCTCCGGGTCGCCCGCGTGGACGCTCACCCAGATACGGCCCCAGTCGAGCCCGAGCCGCTCGCGGACGAACTCGGTCGCGAACGCGATCGCCCCTTCCTTGAAGTACCGGCCGAACGAGAAGTTGCCGAGCATCTCGAAGAAGGTCAGGTGGTACGTGTCGAGCCCCACCTCGTCGATGTCGGGAGTGCGGAAGACCTTCTGGCAGGTGGTCGTCAGCGGCGCCGGCGGCGCCTCCCGGCCGAGGAAGTAGGGCATCTGCGGCTGCATGCCGGCGCTCGTCAGGAGCGTCGAGTGGTCGTCGGCGCGTGGGACCAGGGACGCCGAGGGGCAGCGCAGATGGCCCTTCTCCTCGAAGAAGGAGAGGAAGCCTTCCCGTAGCTCGGCGGTCGTCTGCACGCTGTGATTCTAGGGAGGGCAGCTGCGCCTCCCACCTGTGGAAGAGAAGGCGCCGCCTCGGCACGGACGCGGCGCGGACACGTCACCGGGCCGCGGGCTACGATCGCCGCGGGGAGGAGGCCGGGGACGCCGACGAAGGCCGAAGGAGCCGCTGGCCGAATCGGATGTGGCTGATCCGGCACGTAGGCGATTCAGGACGTGTCGTCTCGGCCGAGCTCCTCCGCGAGATCCTGCTCGCGCCGCGCCGCCTCGGCCCGGCCCGTTCGGACTGCGTCGCGCCAGCTCGCGCCCGAGCGAGCCGCGGACGACGCATGCCGGGCGCCGGTGAAGAGGCCGGCAAGCGCCTGGATCGGCCTGGTCACCGCCCCGGTGACGCGGCGCACGCCGACGTCAACGGTCGACACCGCGTCGACCGCGCTGTCCGTCATCACGTCCACCTTGTCGAGCTGGGTGTTGACGCGGTCGAGCGTTCCGCCGAGCTTCGAGATCACCGGCAGCAGCTCGGTCTCGGTGCCCTCGATCAGCGACGACGCCCGCCCGAGGGCTCCGCCGAGCCGGAAAGCGCCGTACGCGATCGCGAGCCCCGCGACGACGAGGAAGAACGCGAGCGCTCCGTAGGCGACGTCGCCCCAGTCGACGGACGCGAGCATCGCCGGATCTTAGGACGCCGTCAGCGTCCCTGCCCCGACCACCACGTCGTCTTCGTACAGAACGGCGGTCTGGCCCGGAGCGGCTCCGTAGACCGGCTCGTCCAGCTCGAGCGTGAAGCCGCGACGAGCCGGCGCGACCCTGGTCGGCACCGCGGCAGCCCGATAGCGGATCTTCACGGTCGCGTGCTCGACGGGTGCGTACAGGCGTCCAACGGCGGTGAGCGTCGCCCGGGCGAGCGCCGAGCGCGGGCCGACGACGACCGTGTTCGTGGCGGCGTCGGTCTCGATCGCGTACAGCGGGCCTCCCGCAGAGACGGCGAGGCCGCGGCGCTGGCCGGGCGTGTACCGCCAGTGGCCGGCGTGCGTGCCGACCTGCGCCCCCGTGAGGTCGACGATCGGCCCGGTCGTGGGCTTCAGCCCGCGCCGCTCGAGGAAGGTCCGGTAGTCGTCGCCGGCGAGGAAGCACGCTTCCTGGCTCTCCGCGCGGCCGGCCGCCGCCAGCCCCGCGCCGGCAGCCTCGGCCCGGACCTCGTCCTTCCGCCGGCCTCCGAGCGGGAACCAGACACGCTCGAGCGCGGCCGGATCGACGCTCGCCAGCATGTACGACTGGTCCTTTCGCTCGTCGGCCCCGCGGGCGACGAGCCGCCGCCCGCGGTGCTCGACGATCCGAGCGTAGTGGCCCGTTGCCAGCGTGCGAGCGCCGGCCCGGCGGGCGAAGGCGAGCAACTCTGCGAACCGGAAGCTGCCGTTGCAGCGCATGCAGGGGTTCGGGGTCCAGCCTGCTGCGTAGCCGCGGACGAAGGGCTCGACCACCGCCCGGCGAAACCCGTCCCGCAAATCGACCGTCACGTGCGGTAGGCCGAGCGAGTGACAGGTCTCTCGCGCGGCGATCACCGCCGCGGGCGAGCAGCAGACGCGCTCCGACCCGGAGCCCCGGGGATCCGTCCAGAGGCGCAACGTGACGCCGATGGCATCGCTCCCCGCTCGAAGGAGGGCAACGGCGGAGTCGACGCCGCCGCTCATCGCGACCGCGACGCGGGCCGGCGCCGGGCGCGCGCGGAACACCGGGCCGATCGCGTTGGCCAGCGCGTCGACCGCCAGGGTCTCGCCCCCGACCGACGCCGCCTCGAGCAGGCTCAACCCGCGCAGGTCGGCGCCCAGCCCGTCGGCGTCGGCGTCGACGATCCGCTCGCCGTCCAGCTTGAGCCGCACGAGGGCCCAGCAGCCGTCGCGCGACGAGTCGCCTGCGATCTCGGTCATCGACCCAGAATCGCACACGCCGCCTGCCCGCCGCCGCTCCCGCACGGTCGCCGTGCCGCCGTCCGGTCCGCCAGCCGTCTGCCAGCCCCCGCCCGGGGTGGGGGAGTTGCCCCTCACCCCTGCTGGCGAGCCTACCGAGGAAACGGTGACCGAATCGAGACCCGAGCGTGACGATTCTGGAAAAGCGCCCGCGAGGCGTCCGCGCGCCGGCCCGAAACGGACGGCCTGGGCGGCCGGCGACGAGGAGCGTGCCCCGACCCTGCCGATGTCTCCGCCCCGTAGCGAACCTGGACGAACCAGGTGGGTGCCGTGCGGGCCGGCTCGTCTCCCGACTCGCCGGGCCCGACTCGGGCTCCCTCGCTTTGGCTGTTGGTTCTACATTGGTGTGCGGAGCCACGAACAGGGTCGGGCACCCGCCCACTCTAGCGACGGCATGCGGCTACCTTGCGCGGGCGAAGCTCCACCTGATCGGCTGCCGCCCCTCGAGCCCGAGCAGGTCGGCGAGCGCCGGTGTCAGCTCGAAGTCGAGGCGCGGCGTGAACGGCCCGCGATCGACCACGCTGGTCAGCGCCGTCTTGCCGCCGAAGTCGACGAAGATCTTCGCTCCGCAGGGGAGCACCGGATGGTCGACTCCGAGGGTCTTTGGCCTGAGCAGCGTGCCGCACCCCGACACGCGACCCGCCAGGGGGCGCGCCCGCACGCCGGCGACCGCCGGATACCAGCCGCTCAGGCTGGACACGGCCGGCCGGGGCAGCGCCGACCGGGCGACGGCGACCTGCGCGTCGCGCGAGGCGACCGCAAGCCCGACCACCGCCGCGAGCAGCCCGGCGGCGAGCACGGCCAGCAGACGCTGCGCCAGGACGGGGCTCACTCCGCGGCCGAGGCGTCGTCGGGTTCCCCGCCGATGACGCGTGTGTACGCCTCCACCTCCTCGGACGGCGCGTCGCCCGCGTCCGGGCGAAGCGGGTACTCGCGGCCGTCCTCCGCAGGGGCCGGGGCGCCCTCGTCGAGCGCGGGCTCCGGCGCGTAGCCGGCAACGGGCGGCCGCGCCTGGGCGCGCCAGACGGCGAGCTCGACGAGCGAGACGAGGATCCAGCCGCCGCCGAGGATCGCGACGATCGCGGCCGGCCTGAGGTCGGCGTAGCCCGCACCCGCGCCGAGCAGGATCAGAAAGCCGGCCTCGAGCGCGAATCTCGGCGCGAACCCCGCCATGCGACGAGTCTAGATGGCCTCGCCCGGTTCCTCGGGAGTGACGACCTCGATGCCGAGCTCGTCCAGCTGCGCGCGCGGAACGTCCGACGGAGCGCCGCTCATCGGGTCGATCCCGGCCTGGTTCTTGGGGAAGGCAATCGTGTCGCGGAGATTCGGCTCGCGGGCGAGCACCATCACCATCCGGTCGATGCCGAACGCGATGCCGCCGTGCGGCGGCGCACCCATCCCGAGCGCGTCGAGGAGGAAGCCGAACTTCACGCGTTGCTCCTCCGGGGTGAGCGAGAGAACGTCGAAGACGCGGGCCTGCAGATCCGACTCGTGGATCCGGAACGAGCCGCCGCCGATCTCGTTTCCGTTCGCGACCAGGTCGTACGCCAGGGCGAGAGCGTTGCCGGGATCGGAGTCGAACGTCTCCTCCCACTCCGGGGTCGGACGGGTGAACGGATGGTGGACGGCACCCCATCGGCCCTCGTCCTCCGACCACTCGAACATGGGGAAGTCGACCACCCAGACGAACTCGTCCGCGTCCTCGTCGACGAGGCCGAGCGACTCGCCGAGGTGACTGCGCAGCGCGCCGAGCACGCGCGCAACCTCCGCCGGCTCCCCTGCTCCGAACAGCACCGTCGTACCCGGCTCGCCGCGGAAGGCGGCAAGCTCCTCCTCGGAGAGGAACTTCGCGATCGGCGAGCGGGTCTCGCCGTCGGCTCCGCGAACGACGTAGGCGAGCCCCTTTGCTCCCCACTCCTTCGCCCGTTCCTCGAGCGCGGCAAGCTCTGCCCGCGAGAGCTCCTTCGGCACGCGGAGGTACCGCACGCACGGCGCGTCCGCGAAGACCTTGAAGCCCGAGTTGCGCGTCGGCCCGGTCGCGTCCTCGATCTCGAGCCCGAAGCGCAGGTCGGGCTTGTCCGTCCCGTAGCGCGCCATCGCCTCCGCGTAGGTCAGCCGCCGGAACGGCGGCTTCAGCTCGACCCCGATGCAGTCGCGCCAGATCTCGGTGCACATCGTCTCCATCAGCTCGAAGATCAGCTCGAGGTCGGGGAAGGCCATCTCGACGTCGAGCTGGGTGATCTCCTGGACGCGATCGGCACGCAGGTCCTCGTCCCGGAAGCAGATCGCGATCTGGTAGTAGCGGTCGAAGCCCGCGATGATCAGCAGCTGCTTCAGGATCTGCGGCGACTGCGGCAACGCGTAGAAGCGTCCCTGCTGCAGCCGGCTCGGGACGATGAAGTCCCTGGCCCCTTCGGGCGTCGGCTTGAACAGGAGCGGGGTCTGGATGTCGAGGAACCCGGCCGCCTCCATCACCCGCCGGATGATCCCGACCATCTGGCCGCGGAGCCGGATGTTGCGCTGGAGCCGGGGGCGGCGCAGGTCGAGCCAGCGGTAGCGGAAACGAAGGGTCTCGTCGACGTTCTCCTCGTCGAGCTGGAACGGCAGCGGCGGGCAGCGGGAGACGACCTCGAGCGTCCCGACCTGCAGCTCGACCTCCCCGGTCGGCAGGTCGGCGTTGACCGCCCCGGGCGCGCGGGCTGCGACCTCGCCGGTCGCGCGGAGTACGAACTCGTTGCGGACCTCGTGCGCGACGGCGTGCGCCGCGGGAGCGTGCTCCGGGTTGATCACCAGCTGGCAGATGCCGGCCTGGTCCCGGAGGTCGACGAAGACGAGGCCGCCGTGGTCGCGCCGGGTGTCGACCCAGCCCGCAAGGGTCAGCGTCCGCCCCACGTGCACGGGCCTCACCTCGCCGCAGAGCAGGTCGCGCCACTTCACCCGCCCACCCCGGTGAGGTCGGTCTCGACGTCCACGACGACCACCTGCTTCGCGCCGAGCCGGCCGGCCTGCGTGTGCTGGCCCCTGACCGACCGGCCGGCGAAGTCGGCGTCTGCGCGGACGCCGGCCTTGCGCAGCTCCATCAGCTTCGCGAGCACCGCCGCGCGGTCGGCGCCGTCGGCGCACACGAAGAACACGTCGATGCCCTCGTCCTCCCCGACCTCGGTGCCCGCGTGCTCGATCGCCGTCAGGAGGCGCTCGACCCCCGCGCCGAAGCCCACGCCGGGCGTGTGCGCCCCGCCCAGCTCCTCGGCGAGCCCGTCGTAGCGGCCGCCGCCCGAGAGCACGCTCTGCGAGCCGGCCTCCGGGCCGACGAACTCCCAGGTCGTGCGCGTGTAGTAGTCGAGCCCGCGCACGAGCGTCGGCACCAGCTCGTAGCGGACTCCGAACGCGTCGAGATAGCGCCGCACCTCGGCGAAGTGCTCCCGGCAGGCGGCGCAGAGCGAATCGCCGATCGCCGGCGCCGCTCCGAGCGCTTCCTGCACGGCCGCCGGCTTCGCGGCGAGGTTGTCGAGGGCGCGCAGCGGGTTGCGCTCGGCCTGCTCCCGGGTGGCCTCGTCGAGGTCGGCGGCGTGCTCCGCCAGCCAGGGCCGCAGCTTCTCCAGGTACGCGGGGCGGCAGGCCGCGTCGCCGATCGAGTTCAGCTCGAGACGGTAGTCGGCGATCCCGAGCCTCCCGAGCAGCGCGTCGTACAGGTGGATGACCTCGGCGTCGCAGGCGGGGTCGTCCGAGCCGATCGACTCGACGTCGAGCGCCCAGAACTCGCGGTAGCGGCCTCTCTGCGGGCGGCCGTACCGGTAGTTCGTCTGCATCGTGTAGAGCTTCTGCGGTTGCGGCTCGCGGTGGAGGCCGTGCTGGAGGTACGCCCTCACGATCGGGGCGGTCGCCTCCGCGCGGAGCGTGAGCGAGCGGTCGCCCCGGTCGGTGAAGGTGTACATCTCCTTCGAGACGATGTCCGAGCCCACGCCCGACGTCCGGGCGAACAGCTCGGTGTCCTCGAACACCGGCGTGTCGACCCTGCGGTAGCCGTACAGCTCGCAGAGCCGCTCGAACTCCTGCCTGACGAGCCGCCAGGCCGGCTGCTCGGACGGAAGGATGTCGTGCGTGCCCCGCGGGGCCTCGAACGCGGGCACTACACGCGGAGCTCGGTCAAGAACGGGTTGCGCGCGAGCTCGGCGCCGAGGGTCGTCGGCGGGCCGTGGCCCGAGTAGACGACCGTCTCCGGCGGGAACCGCTCGACGAGCGCCCGGATCGACTCGACCAGCGTGTCCCAGCTCGCCCTGGGCAGGTCCGTTCGGCCGACCGAGCCCGAGAACAGCACGTCCCCGGAGAAGAGGGCCTGGTCGCAGTAGAAGGCGAGGTGGCCGGGCGAGTGCCCGGGAACCCGGATTGTCTCGAAGGTGATTCCCGCGAGGTCGATCGTCTCGTCGCCGGCGAGCTGCACCTCGGCCTCCCACGGCCGGATCTGCTGCGCCGGGTAGAAGTCCGACGGCCGGGAAAGCACGGCTGACTCCTCCGCCGAGACGTACACGGGGGCACCGGAGGCCTCGGCGAGGTCGGCCACCGCCCCGATGTGGTCGTAGTGCGTGTGCGTGACGAGGATCCCGGCGATCTTCGCGCCCATCCGGGCGATCTCGAGCCGGACGCTGGTGGCGTCGTCGCCGGGGTCGACCACGACCGCCTCGGGCGCGCCTCGCTCGGTCCGGACGACGTAGCAGTTCGTCCGGATCGGGCCGAGCTCGTAACGGTCGACGGCGAGCGGCATCCTGCGGACGAGTCTAACGAGGGGCTCTGCGCGGTCAGCGCTTGGGCCGCTTGTCCTTCGGAGCCGACCTTGCCTGCTGCTTCAGCCACCGATTCCGTACCATGCGGTCGGTCATGTACATCAGCGGGATGAACAGGGCGCCGTAGAGGACCGCGACCATGATCCTGCTGATCAGCGGGCTGTTCCGCAGGACGGCGACGACGAGCACGAAGATCCCGATCTGCCACGGAACCGCCCGCCGGACGCTCCGCGACCACGACGGCTCCGGAGGCTCGCGCAGCGCCCGGCCGCTCTTCGGCTTGCCCTTCGCAGGCGCGGTCGCTTTCGAGCCCTTGGCCGGCGGAGGCTGCTCCTGGTCCGCCTCGTCGACCTCGACCTCCTCGCCCTCCTCGTCGAGGTAGACGTACTCGTACTCGTGGCGCCGGTCCTTCTGGCGGCGCCGCTTCTGCTTGCGGGTCGGCATCCGTGGCTAGGGTAGCGCCGCCCGCTCGCCGTCGACCACGACCGCCGCCACGTGGTCGTGACCCAGGTGGTAGGCGAGATAGCGCCAGTCGGGCGCATCGAGCAGGACGAGGTCGGCGTCGTATCCCGGCGCCAGCCGTCCCTTGCGGCCGGCCCGGCCGAGCACGTGCGCGGCGTTCACGGTGCAGGCCGCGAGCGCCTCTGCCGGCGAGAGCCTCAGCTGGGCGGCGGCGAGCGAGCAGACGAGCGGAAGGCTCTCGCAGAAGGCGCTGCCCGGGTTGAAGTCGGTCGCGAGCGCGACCGCGGCCCCCGCGTCGACGAGCGCTCTGGCCGGCGGCATCGGCCGCCCCAGGAAGAGAGCGCTGGCCGGCAGGAGGACGCCGGTGACGTCGCTCGCCGCCAGCGCACGGACACCGTCGGGGCCGGTCGCCTCCAGGTGGTCGACCGACCGGGCGCCGAGCTCGACCGCCAGCGGGATCGCGCCTTGCTCCGTGAACTGGTCGCCGTGCAGCCGGAGCTCGAGCCCGGCCTCGGCGCACGCGATCAGGTAGCGGCGTGCCTGGCTCTCGGCGAAGGCACCGTCCTCGAGGAAGACGTCGGCGGCCTCGGCGAGCTCGGCGGCCCCGGGCAGCACCTCGGCGAGCGCGAAGTCGAGGTAGGCGTCGGCGTCGGCGAACTCGGGCGGCACGGCGTGCGCGCCGAGCCACGTCGCCACCCCGCCGGCGGCCCGGATCGCCCGGAGCTGGGCCAGCTCGGTGTCGTGGTCGAGGCCGTACCCCGACTTGGCCTCGAACGTGGTCGTGCCCGCGCGCAGCATCCAGCCACGGTGTCGTTGCACTGCATCCGCCAGCTGCTGCTCGGACGCGGCCCGCGTCGCGCGGACCGTCGAGAGGATGCCGCCCCCGGCCGCGTGCAGCTCCTCGTAGGTCGCGCCGGCGGCGCGCAGCGCGAACTCGTCGACGCGGTCGCCGACGAAGCAGGCGTGCGTGTGGCAGTCGACGAGCCCGGGGACCGCCGCCAGGCCGCGCCCCTCCAGCTCCTCGACCTCCCCGTCGAGCGCGCCCAGGTCGCGCATGCGGCCGACCGACTCGATCCGGCCGTCGAGGCAGAGGACGTACGCGTCCTCGAGCACCTCGACCGAGCCGAGCGACTGCCCGCGCAGCGGCGCAGTTGTTCCCGCAGGCGTGACGACCTGCGCGAGGTCCCGGACGAGGAGTCGCGTCACGCCGGCGGCCGGTCGCCGCGTCAGACCGGCGGCTTCGGCTTCGAGACGACCGCCACCGGCTCGGCCTTGAATGCGCAGCGCGGATCGTTCGCCTCCGCCAGCCGGAGGAGCAGCCCGTGCAGCGCCTTCCGGTCGTCGGAGTCGAGCGCACCGAGGAAGTCGTCCTCCAGCTTGCGGACCAGCTCGCGCAGACGCCCCAGCTCCCGCTTGCCGGCCGGCGTGATGCTCACGACATGGCGCCGGCGGTCGAGCGGATCGCGCTGGCGAACGATCAATGAGCGCTCCTCCAGCCGGTCGAGCAGCGCGACGAGCCGGCTCGGGTCGACCGTGAGCGCATCCGCGATCGTCCCCTGGGTCTCACGCGCGCCCTCGGCCAGGATGGCGAGCACGCTGTAGTCGTACAGCTCGTACCCGGCCTCGTCCATGCGTGCGATCGCCTTCGTCTTGAAGCCGATGCCGAGGCGGGCGAGCAGGAAACCGCTGCTGGCGACGAGCTCCTTCGCGACCCGGTGAACCGGACGAATCGGATCTTCAGTGGTTGAAAGAGTTGCCATTAGGAATAAGTGTAGCTCACCAACGTTGTGTTCTGTTATCGTGGCGGATCACAACGATTGGAGGGGACAAAAGATGACTGCAGATATTGTGGCATACCCGGCAGTCGAAGAAAGAGACTCACGCCGCTGGTGGGCGCTGGCGCTGATCGTCTCCGCGCAGTTCATGGTCGTGCTGGACGTCGCGATCGTGAACGTGGCGCTCCCGTCGATCAGGACCGATCTGAACTTCTCGCAGGAGAGCCTCCAGTGGGTGATCACCGCCTACGCGATCATGTTCGGCGGGTTCCTGCTGCTTGGCGGCCGGCTGGCCGACCTGCTCGGCCGGCGACGCCTGTTCGTCGCCGGGCTGGCGCTCTTCACGGTCAGCTCGCTGCTCGACGGGCTCGCGTGGTCCGAAGGATCCCTGATCACGTTCCGCGCCCTGCAGGGGCTCGGCGCGGCCATGCTCTCCCCCGCGGCGCTGTCGATCCTGACGACCACGTTCCGCGAGGGCCGCGAGCGCAACGTCGCGCTCGGGATCTGGGGCGCGGCCTCCGGAAGCGGCGGTGCGGCCGGCGTGCTGCTCGGCGGTGCGCTGACCAGCGCGCTCAGCTGGTCGTGGATCTTCTTCATCAACGTGCCGGCGGGCCTGCTCGTGATGGCGCTGACCCCCGTACTGCTCCACGAGAGCCGGGCCGACCTCGGTCATCGCCGGTTCGACTTCGCGGGTGCCGCGTCCATCACCGGCGGGCTGATGCTGCTCGTCTACGCGATGACCCGTGCGACCCAGCACGGCTGGGGCACCGGCTCGACGATCGCGCTGCTCGCCGTCTCGGCGAGCCTGATCGTCGCGTTCTTCGTGATCGAGGCCCGGTCGAAGGCGCCGCTGCTGCCGCTCCGGATCTTCCGGCTGCGGACGCTGACGGGGTCGAACGTCGCCGGCCTGCTGATGGGCGGGGCGATCTTCGCCCAGTTCTTCCTGCTCACGCTGTACATGCAGGAGGTGCTGCACTACTCCGCCCTGAAGACGGGCGTGGCGTACATCGGCCTGACCCTGACCATCATCGTCTTCTCGACGGTGGCGCAGGCCCTGGTCACCCGGATCGGCGTGCGGCTCGTGCTGCCCACCGGCCTGGCGCTGACCACGGTGGCGCTGGTGCTGTTCGCGCAGCTGCCGGTGCACGGCAGCTACTTCGCCGACCTCTTCCCGGCGTTCATGATCAGCGGCCTCGGGCTGGCGCTGGCGTTCGTGCCGATGTCGATCGGCGCGCTGACCGGCGTGACCGAGTCCGATGCGGGGATCGCGTCCGGCCTGATCAACACGACGCAGCAGATCGGCGGCGCGGTCGGCGTGGCCCTGGCAACCACGGTGGCGACGACGTTCACGTCGCACTACGTCGACGGCCACGCAGGGACGAACGCGTTCAGCGGAGCAGCGCTGACCCACGGCTTCCAGATCGCGTTCTACGTGCTCGCCGCTCTGGCGGCTGCCGGCGCGGTGCTCTCGGCCCTCATGGTCGAGTCGAAGCCTGCCGAGGTTCAGCCGGAGCTGACCAACGAGGCTGCGCTCGAGCTCGAGGCCGCGTGAGCGGCACGGCGCTGCAACGGCAGCTCGACGACCTGGAGCTGCAGCTGAAGGGGCTCGTCCACGTCAGGGCACTGCTCGAGACGAACGGGGCGTCACCCGACGCCGTGGCCCTGCACAGCGATGCGATCAACCGGGTGCGCGGCGAGCTGATCAGGCTCGCCCGCACCCGCCTGACGACGAGGGGGGACGGATGAAGGCACGGCTGTTCACGGACGAGACCCGCAAGTGGTGGACGCTGGTCGCGGTCTCGTTCGGCCTGTTCATGATCATGCTCGACAACACGGTCGTGAACGTGGCGCTGCCCTCGATCCGGGCAGATCTCGGGATCAGCGTCTCCGGGCTGGAATGGGTGGTGAACGCCTACGCCCTGACGTTCGGCGTGCTGCTGCTCACCGGCGGGAAGCTGGCCGACCTGCTCGGCCGGCGGACGATCTTCGTCGTGGGCCTGGTCGTCTTCACCGGGGCCTCGCTCTGGTGCGGTCTCGCAGGCGGTGCGGCGTCCCTGATCGCCGCGCGCACGGTGCAGGGCGTCGGCGCCGCGCTGATGAACCCGGCGACGCTGTCGATCATCACCGCGACGTTCCCGCCGCGGCTGCGCGGGACGGCGATCGGCATCTGGGCCGGCGTGTCGGCGCTGGCCCTGGCGATCGGCCCGCTGGTCGGCGGCGTGCTCACCGAACGGGTCGGCTGGAGCTGGATCTTCTTCGTCAACGTGCCGGTCGGGATCGTCGGCGTGCTCGCAGCGCGAGCGTTCGTCGACGAGACGAAGGACACGTCGCGCGAGCAGCGCCTCGACCTGCCCGGGCTGATCAGCTCCGGGATCGGCCTGTTCGCGCTGACCTACGGGCTGATCGAGACGAACACGCATGCGTGGGGCTCGACCCGCGTGGTCGGCCTGCTCGCCCTCGCGGCGGTCGCCCTGACGGTCTTCGTCCTGCTCGAGGCACGGCAGCGGATCCCGATGCTCGACCTCTCCCTGTTCCGCAACCCGAGCTTCGCCGGGGCGAACACGGTCATGGGACTGGTCGGGCTCGCGATGTTCGGGATCTTCTTCTTCAACTCGCTCTTCCTGCAGAACGTCCTGGGCTACAGCGCGATCAAGACCGGGGCGACGTTCCTGCCGATGACGCTGCTGATCATCGTCGTCGCTCCCGTCGCCGGCCGGCTCACCGACCGGATCGGGCCACGGTGGCCGATGGTCGCCGGGATGACCCTCCTCACCGGCTCGCTGCTCCTGTTCGGGACGCTCGACGCGCAGTCGAGCTTCTGGGACATCCTCCCCGGGCTGCTGATCGGCGGCTTCGGGATGGCGATCACGATGGCGCCGACCACCGCCGCTGCGATGGGGTCGGTGCCGGTCGCGAAGGCGGGCGTCGGCTCGGCCGTGATCAACAGCATGCGTCAGGTCGGCGGCTCGCTCGGGATCGCGATCATGGGCACCCTGGTCGCCACCCACATCAGCGTCGGCGCCGCGAGCCCGGCCTATGCGGGGCAGTTCGTAGAGGGGTACCACCGGGCACTGCAGGTCGGCGCGGCGATCCTGCTCGCCGGCGCCGTCGTCGCGGCCGTCACGATCGGCAGGGTGCGCCGCTCCGCCGAGCTCGGCGGCGAGGCGGCTGAGCCGGCGGTGCTGGCCGCACCGACCTTCGAGGAAGCCGCGTAGGTCAGCCCGGCAGCGCGCCGTTCGGCATCGGCCCCGCCCCACCCCGGTCGAACGGCGCGTACGCCTCCTTCGGCGCATCCGTCTCCTCGGCCGCGCTGGCGCCGTGCCTCGCCGCAACCTCGGAGACCGGATACACGATCGTGCTCGGCGCCCGTGAGCCGGCCATGACGATCACGCAGGTCCCGTCGCCGGCACCGACGAAGATGTGCTCGGTCCCGGCGGGACAGTGGACGAAGTCCCAGGTCTTCAGGCGGCGCTCTTCGCCCTCGATCAGGACGAGGCACTCCCCCGAGACGACCAGGAAGTCCTCCTGCACGCTCTCGCGGTGGTAGAGCCCGTTCGGCTGACCCGGCCACAGGACATGGATGTTGATCCCGTACTCGGGGAACTCCGGCTCGCCCTCGAACGACGTCGATGCGCCGAAGTGGCCGCTCTGCCACCACGGCGTCTCGGCGGCGTTGACGACGAACCATCCCTCGCCCGAAGGCACCACGCCGTTCTCGGTCTGCTCCAGCGGCGCTTCGCCGACCATCAGGTCTCGAAGCCTGGCAGATCGAGTCCGTGCTCGCGGGCGTGCTCGATCGCCTCGGCGTAGCCGGCGTCGGCGTGGCGCATGACACCCGTGCCGGGGTCGGTGGTCAGCACCCGTTCGAGCCGCTGCGCGGCCTCGCCCGTGCCGTCGGCGACCACGACCATGCCCGCGTGGATCGAGTTGCCGATCCCGACGCCGCCGCCGTGGTGGACGCTCACCCACGTCGCGCCCGCAGCCACGTTGAGCAGCGCGTTCAGGATCGGCCAGTCGGCGATCGCATCGGAGCCGTCGGCCATCGCCTCCGTCTCGCGGTACGGCGACGCGACCGAGCCGGAGTCGAGGTGATCCCGCCCGATCACCACCGGCGCCTTCACTTGGCCGCTGCGGACGAGCTCGTTGATCGCCAGGCCCGCGCGAGCGCGGTCGCCGTAGCCGAGCCAGCAGATCCGAGCGGGCAGCCCCTGGAACGCGACCCGCTCCGGAGCCAGCTCCAGCCACCGCTGCAAGACGCCGTCCTCCGGGAACAGATCCAGCAGCGTGGCGTCGATCGCCGCGATGTCCGCGGGATCTCCCGAGAGAGCGGCCCAGCGGAACGGCCCGATGCCGCGGCTGAAGAGCGGTCGGATATAGGCCGGGACGAAGCCCGGGTATGTGAACGAGTCCTCGACGCCCGCCTCTAAGGCCTCACCTCGCAGGTTGTTGCCATAGTCGAAAACATAGCTGCCGGCGCGGACGAACTCGAGCATGCCGCGGACGTGTGTTGCGATCGATTCACGGGCTCGTTGCAGATACGTCACAGGATCGGCGTCCCGCAGGTCTGCGGCAGCCCCGACGTCGAGCCCGACAGGGATGTAGCCGGTCAACGGGTCGTGCGCGGCGGTCTGGTCGGTGACGAGGTCGAAGGCCTCGCCGCGCCTGGCCAGCTCCGGCACGATCTCGGCCGCGTTGCCGAGCAGCCCGACCGAGAGCCCCCGGCGCTCGCGCTGGGCCGTGCGAATGCGCCTCAGGGCGTCGTCGAGCGACTCCGTCGCCTCGTCGAGGTAGCGCGTCTCCAGGCGCCGCTCGATCCGCGACGGGTCGACCTCGACGCAGAGGACCGCCGCGTTCAGCATGGTGCCGGCGAGCGGTTGCGCTCCGCCCATGCCGCCGAGACCGGCGGTCAGGATCGAGCGGCCGGCGAGATCGGCCGCACCGAAGTGCCGCTCGGCCGCCGCGGCGAAGGTCTGGTACGTCCCCTGGAGGATCCCCTGGGTGCCGATGTAGATCCAGCTCCCGGCGGTCATCTGGCCGAACATCGTCAGGCCGAGCGCCTCCAGCCGGCGGAACTCGTCCCAGGTCGCCCAGCGCGGGACGATCAGCGCGTTCGCGATCAGGACGCGCGGCGCGCCGGCGTGCGTGCGGAAGACGCCGACCGGCTTGCCGCTCTGGACGAGCAGCGTCTCGTCCTCGCCGAGGCGCAACAGCGTCCGCACGATCGCCCGCAGCCCGTCGTGGCTCCTGGCCGCGCGCCCGGTCCCTCCGTAGACGACCAGCGCCTCCGGATGCTCGGCCACCTCCGGGTCCAGATTGTTCAGCAGCATCCGAAGGGGAGCCTCCGTCGACCACGACCGTGCATGCAGCTCCGTGCCGCGAGGAGCCCGCACCGCCGACAGGTCGCCGCACAGGGACTCGACCACGGCGTCCAGCGTCTCGGTCGCGCTCATCGTCCCTCGGCCTCCTGCCGCTCACGCTGCCGCCACCGCCACCAGCTGTAGCCGGTCGCGACGACGAAGAGCAACGGCGCGATGATCAGCGCCGCCCGCATGTTCCCGCCGGTCAGTGCGGTCACGCCGACGACGATGCCCGCGAGCACGGCATAGACGATCGCGCTGTCCCGGTACGGGTGCTTGGGGACGGCTCGCGGCGTTCCGTCCCACCGGAGCTTCCGCTTCTCCCTCGGCTTCTCGGTCACCGCAGGCTCCCGACGGCGTCCTCGACCGCCTTGACCAGCGAGCCGTCGCGGATCGAGGCGGCGACGGCGTCGATCTCTGCCCCCAGCGGGCGGTCCTCCGTGAGGCGCGGCGAGTGTGTCCGCACGAAGCCGTGCGCGGCAGCAACGCCCCGACCCGGCTCGAGGGGCGCCAGGAACTCGACTCCCTGCGCTCCGGCGAGCAGCTCGATCGCGAGCGTCCACTCGGCGTTGCCGAGCACCTGCCACGCCTTCAGCCCTGCGGCATTGCCCATCGAGACGTGATCCTCCTGGCCCGCGCTCGTCGGGATCGAGTCGACGCTCGCCGGGTGTGCGAGCACCTTGTTTTCGCTGACCAGGGACGCGGAGACGTACTGCGGGATCATGAAGCCCGAGTTCAGGCCACCGTCGACGGTCAGGAACGGCGGCAGGCCGCCGGAAAGGCTCGGGTTCACGAGCCGCTCGACGCGCCGCTCGGAGATGCTGGCCAGCTCGGCGACGCCGAGCGCGAGCGCGTCGAGGGCGAAGGCGAGCGGCTGGCCGTGGAAGTTCCCGTTCGAGACGAGGAGGTCGTCCTCGACGAGCACGAGTGGGTTGTCGGTGGCGGCGTTCAGCTCGACCGACACCGTGTAGTCGACGTAGTCGAGCAGGTCGCGCGTGGCACCGTGCACCTGGGGCGCACAGCGGAGGGAGTAGGCGTCCTGCACCTTGTCGCACCAGCGGTGCGACTCGTTGATCGCCGAGCCCTCGAGCAGCGTGAGCACGTTCGCGGCGGAGTCCTGCTGGCCGCGCAGCGGCCGGAGCGCGTGCACCTGGGGGAGGAAGCTCGTGCGCGAACCCTGGAGCGCCTCGAGCGAAAGCGCGCACGCGATGTCGGCAGCCTTCGCGAGTCGCCGCGCGCGGACGAGCCCGAGCGCCGCCAGCGCCGCCATGAACTGGGTCCCGTTCACCAGGGACAGCCCCTCCTTCGCCTGGAGGTCCTCGGGTGCGAGGCCTGCCCGCTCGAGGGCCTCGCCACCCGGGAGCCGTTCGCCGTCGAACCACGCCTCGCCCTCGCCGACGAGGGGCAGGGCGAGATGGGCAAGCGGCGCGAGGTCGCCGCTCGCCCCGACCGAGCCTCGGCTCGGCACGACCGGCAGGACGCCTCGTTCCAGGCACCCGAGCAGCAGCTCCACGAGCTCGGGTCGCGCCCCCGAGCGCCCCTTGGCGAGCGCATTGGCCCGCAGCAGCATCGCCGCGCGCACCACCTCGTCCGGGTACGGCTCGCCGACGCCACAGGCGTGGCTGCGCAGGAGCCGGAGCTGGAGCTCCTCGGTCAGCTCCTCCGGGATGGCCTGCGAGACGAACCGGCCGAAGCCGGTGTTCACGCCGTACGTGTGCTCCCTCCGGCCGTGGGCGGCACGGTCGACCACGGCGCGCGCCGCGACCATCCGCTCGCGCGCGGCCTCGGACAGCACCGCCGCGGCTCCCTCCACCGCGATCGCCCAGACGTCGTCGACGACCAGATCCTCGCCCGTGAGGCCGATCGCCGTTCCCGAGGGCACCCGCCGAGTCTAGCTTCGCGCCGGCCGCGCCCACCCCCCGGGAAGGGGGCGCCGAGACCCCCTGCGCGACACGCTAACGGATGCCCGGTGACATGTCTGTGCCCGGACCGAGACAGAAGGGCGTCATTCGTTCAACAGCCTGAGCTCGAGGACGCGCGAGGAATCGAAACCCGCGAGCCGCAGCATGGCTCCAGCGGCCGAGGCGGCGGCGCCCGCCGGCATCAGGCCGACGAGCTCGGACTCCGCCACCTCCACCCCGTGCGTCGCGGCCTCCTCCACGATTCGCGCGACGATCTCGTGCAGCGGCGCGTCCTCCCAGTCCTCGACGTTCATGCTCACCTGGACGCGGCCGGCGCGCGGAAGGTCGAGCCCGAGCGCCCGGACGCCGGGGAACCCACCGCCGCGCTCGCGCACGACCGCGGCGATCGCGCGCGCGACCTCGACGTCGTCGCTGCGCAAGTCGACGTTGAAGGCCACGAGCGGGCGGCGGGCGCCCACGAGGACCGCGCCCGCGCCGGGATCGAGCCGCGGGGGGCCGAAGTCCGGGGCGAGCTCGCCGGCGTCGATCCGTGCCTGGAGCCGCCCGGGCCCGCCCCGGCGGAAGAACGCGGGGCCGCGCTCCGGCCCGCCGTACAGGAAGACCGGCAAGCCGAGCCGGCCGACGCTCTCTGCCACGGCCAGCGCCGCGGCCTCTGCGCGCTCCAGGTCCTCGGGCCGGATCGGGACGAGCGGCACTACGTCCGCCGCGCCCACCCGGGGGTGGACGCCCTCGTGCCGCCGCAGGTCGATGCGCTCGCGCGCGCACATCACGCCCGCGACCAGCCCCTCGACGAGCTCCGTCTCCGAGCCGACCAGCGTGAACACCGACCGGTGGTGGTCCCCGTCCGCATGGACGTCCAGGAGGCGGGCGCCCGCGCTCGCCAGGGCGGCGCCGAGCGCGTCGATCGTCCCGCCGTCCCGCCCTTCCGAGAAGTTCGGCACCGACTCGAGCGGCAGCACGTTGCGTACCCTAGATCGCGGTGAGGGCCTACTACCACGCGCGGGCGCGCGAATACGACGACTGGTGGCTCCAGCGCGGACTGTACGAGCCACGCACCGACCCGGCCTGGCAGGCCGAGCGCGACCAGGCCTTCGAGGCGATCCGGGCGCTCGCTCCGAAGCGCACGCTCGACGTCGCCTGCGGTACGGGCTTCGTCACCCGCTTCCTGGCCGGGGTGGTGACCGGGCTCGACCAGAGCGACGCGATGCTCGAGGTCGCCGGCGAGCAGGCCCCGCGCGCGACGTTCGTCCAGGGCGACGCACTCGAGCTGCCGTTCGAGGACGGCGCCTTCGAACGCGTCTTCACCAGCCACTTCTACGGCCACCTGGAGGAGGACGAGCGGGCGCGGTTCCTCGCCGAGGCCCGCCGCGTCGCGTCCGAGCTGGTCGTCTTCGACGCGGCGCTGCAGGACGGCGAGCCCCGGTTCGAGTGGCAGGAGCGGGTGCTCGAGGACGGCAGCCGCTGGACGGTCTACAAGCGGTTCTTCACCGGTGCTGGGCTCCTCGACGAGCTCGGCGGCGGAGCGGTCCTGCACGAAGGCCGCTGGTTCGTGCTCGTCGCCGCGTGACGCGCCGCCGCTCGGCGTACCGCTCGCTGGGCTCGCTGCAGCGCGACAACCGCGTGTGTCGCGCATGCTCCGAGGCCGGCTACCCGCTCGCGTCGCTCCCTGTGCTCGAGGGGCATACCGGCCAGCGCGCCTACCTCTACGGCCAGGCGCCCGGGGTCGTCGAGGGCGAGGAGCGCCGCCCGTGGCGCGGCCGCGCCGGGCAGAACCTGCGCCGCTGGCTCGAGCTCGACGAGGAAGCCTTCTATGCGACCTTCTACTGCGCGTCCGTGACGCGCTGCTACCCGGGCCGGTCGCCTGCGGGAACCGGCGACCGGGTTCCGACCCCTCGTGAGCAGGAGCTGTGCGGCTTCTGGTTCGACTGGGAGCTGCGCCTCCTCCGGCCGACGCTGATCGTCGCCGTCGGCGGGCTCGCGATCCGCCGCCTGCTCGGCTTTCGCAGCCTCGACCCGTGCGTCGGCGCGACCTTCGAGCACGCCGGTGCGACCGTGATCCCGCTCCCGCACCCCTCGGGCGTCAGCCGCTGGCTGAACGTTCCTGCGAACCGGCTGCGCCTCGACGAAGCGCTCGGGCTGATCCGGGCGCGGTTGGACGCTCTCGACCGCGCCTAGCCGTCACTCGACCGGTACGTCCCGAATCGCGCGGATGTCCACGGGCTAAGTTTCGAGAATGGAGGCCGTCCCGTACAGGCGCACGTTCACGCGCCTGCTCGGCTTCCTGAAGCCGTACAAGCTCTCCCTGATCGTGTCGATCGTGCTCGCCTGCGGCTCGCAGGCAGCGCAGATCGCCCTCGTCTGGGTGGTCGGCGGCGTGATCAACAAGTCGATCGTCCCCCACGACCGTGAGCGCCTGACGATCTACATCTGGCTGATCGTCGGGCTGGGCGTGCTCAAGGCCGCCCTGATGGTGGGGCGCCGGCTGATCTCGGGCCGTCAGGCGCTCGGCGTCGAGCTCGACATGCGGAACGCGCTCTACGCCAGGCTGGTGCGGCTGTCGTTCCGCTTCTACGACACCCACCAGACCGGTCAGCTGATGTCGCGTGCGACGGTCGACCTCCAGGGCGTGCGCTTCTTCCTCGGCTACGGCCTGATCTTCTTCTTCCAGAACGTCCTCGTCGTGCTGTCGGTCACGATCGTCCTCTTCTTCGTCCAGTGGGAGCTCGCCCTGATCGCGCTGGCGATCGTCCCGGTGCTGATCGTGTTCGCGTACCGGTACAGCGGCGTCTCCCATCCGACCCTCCGCGACGTGCAGCAGAAGCTCGCCGACGTCGCCACCGTCGCGCAGGAGAGCATCGTCGGCGTCCACGTGGTCAAGGCGTTCGCGCAGGAGCCGGCGGAAGAGCGGAAGTTCCGCTCACGCTCCGAGGCCGTGTTCGGGCAGACGGTGGCGGCGAATCGCCAGCGCGCCTTCTACGTGCCGCTGATCTCGTTCGTGCCGATGCTCGCGCAGGCGGCCGTGCTGCTGGTCGGCGCGACCATGGTTCGGCACGGCTCGCTCTCGATCGGCGCCTTCGTCTCCTTCAACCTCTACCTGGGCATGCTGGTGCTGCCGCTGCGCTCGCTCGGCATGTGGATCGGCCAGGCGCAGCGGGCGACCGCGGCCGGCGAGCGGATCTTCCAGGTGATGGACGAGCCGGACGAGGTCGCCGACCGGCCGGGCGCCGTCGAGCTTCCTCCCGGCCCCGGCGAGGTGCGGTTCGAGGGAGTCTCGTTCGCGTACCTGGACGGCCGGCCGGTGCTGAGCGAAGTCGACCTGGACGTTGCCCCGGGCTGGACGATCGCCCTGATCGGGCACACCGGCTCGGGCAAGACGACGCTGACCTCGCTCGTCCCCCGCTTCTACGACGTGACCGCCGGCCGGATCACCGTCGACGGCCGCGACGTGCGCGACGTCACGCTCGCCTCGTTGCGCCGCGCGGTCGGCGTGATCTCGCAGGACCCGTTCCTCTTCTCGGCGACGGTCCGGGAGAACATCGCCTTCGGCGCCGGCGACCTGCCGCAGACGGCGGTCGAGGCCGTTGCCCGGGCCGCGCAGGCGCACGAGTTCATCGAGCGGCTCCCGCAGGGCTACGACACCGTGATCGGCGAGCGCGGGATCACGCTCTCCGGCGGCCAGCGCCAGCGCCTGGCGATCGCCCGCGCGTTGGCGGTCGACCCGCGGATCCTCGTGCTCGACGATGCGACGGCCTCGGTCGACGCGTCGACCGAGGCGCTGATCCGCATCGGCCTGCGCGGCGCCATGGTCGGGCGCACGACCTTCATCATCGCCCACCGCCTGTCGACGATCGCGCTCGCGGACGAGATCGTCGTCCTCGACCAGGGCCGTATCGCCGCCCGCGGGACGCACGACGAGCTGCGCGCGACCAGCCCGGTGTACCGCGAGATCCACGACCACGGGCTGCTGGAGCGGCAGTTCGCCGACGCGGTCGAGGCTCGCTCGGAGATCGAGGAAGTGGCGTGAGCGCGGTCCGTGCGTCGACCTCCAACGGCCCCGGCCCCCCAGCGCGCCCGGCGCGCGGAATCGGCACGGATCCGGCACAGACACGCGCGTCGTCGACCGATATCGTCGACGCCGAGGGCGGCGGGACGGCTCCCCACCCATCGGGTGGGGGTGCGGCTTGGACGCGGCCACCAGAGGCATCGGCGGAAGCGGCTCGCCTATGAGGGTCCACCAGCCTGGGAGCCACCTGCTCCAGGAACGGGGTGTCACCGTCCGGGACTGGTCCTGGAAGCGCACGCGCCGGCGGTTCGCGACCTTGAACCAGCTGGTCGTTCCGCATCGCGGCCGGGCCATCCTCTCGCTCGTCACGTTGCTGCTGGCGACCGTGATCGCCCTCGCGCCCCCGTTCCTCGCCAAGTTCGCCCTCGACGACGCGGTCAACGGAGGCGGCAAGCTCTACCTGGTCGTCGCGCTCTTCCTCGTCGCCGGGCTGGCGAGCTGGGGGATGACCTACGCGCAGACCTACCTGACGGGCTGGGTCGGGGAGCGGATGCTGGCCGACCTGCGCACGACCCTGTTCGGGCATCTCCAGCGCCTCTCGCTGGGCTTCTACGAGCGCAACCGCGCCGGGGTGATCATCAGCCGGCTGACCAACGACGTCGAGGCGCTCGACCAGCTGGTCACGGACGGCTTCTCCACCCTCGTGCAGAGCACGCTCACGCTCGTCGGCACCGCGATCCTCCTGTTCGTCCTCGACTGGCGGCTGGCGCTCGCAACGCTCACCGTGATCCCGGTGATGAGCGTCGCGACCGCGCTCTTCCGCCGTTACTCGACGCGCGCGTACCGGGCGGTGCGGGAGCGGCTCGGGCTCGTCACCGCGACGCTCGCCGAGGACATCGCCGGCATGCGGGTCGTCCAGGCATTCACGCGGGAGCAGATGAACATCCGCAACTTCCGCCAGGTCAGCGAGCGCTACCGCCAGGCGAACCAGCAGACGGTCGTGCTCAGCGGCTGGTACTTCCCGTTCGTCGACCTGCTCTCGACGGTCGCCCTCGCGATCGTGCTCGGGTACGGCGGGCACCTCTACTTCGAGGGAGCGGTCGAGATCGGGACGCTCTTCGCCTTCATGCTCTACGTCCAGAACTTCTTCGACCCGGTGCAGGCGCTCTCCCAGCTCTACGGCACGTTCCTCTCCGCGACTGCGGCGCTGGACAAGATCAACGACCTCCTCGACGAGCAGCCCGAGGTCGTCGACGAGGCGAACGCGCGCGACCTCGGCCAGCTCGCCGGCGACGTCCGCTTCGAAGGTGTCCGCTTCCGCTACGGACGGGGGGACGAGGTGCTGCACGGAATCGACCTCGACGTCGCGGCCGGCACCACCGTCGCGCTCGTCGGTCACACCGGGGCCGGGAAGTCGACGATCGCGAAGCTGCTCGCCCGGTTCTACGACCCGACGCACGGCCGGATCACGCTCGACGGAGTCGACCTGCGGCACGTCACGCAGGCGTCGCTGCGATGCCAGCTCGGCGTCGTCCCCCAGGAGGGCTTCCTGTTCGCCGGCTCGGTGCGCGAGAACATCGCGTTCGGCCGCCCGGATGCGACCGAGGACGAGGTCGTCGCCGTCGCCCGGGCGGTCGGTGCGGACGACTTCGTCCGGGAGCTCGAGGACGGCTACGACACGGAGCTCGGCGAGCGCGGCTCGCGCCTCTCGCTCGGCCAGCGCCAGCTGGTCGCCTTCGCGCGCGCCCTCCTCGCCGACCCGCGCATCCTCGTGCTCGACGAAGCCACCTCGTCGGTCGACATCGGCACCGAGCGCCGGATCGAGATCGCGCTCCGCAAGCTGCTCGCCGGCCGGACGGCGTTCATCATCGCCCACCGCCTGTCCACGATCCGCGAGGCCGACCTGATCGTCGTCCTCGAGCACGGAGGCATCGTGGAGCAGGGCTCCCACGACGAGCTCCTCGCTCGCCGCGGGCTGTACACGAGCCTGTACGGAGACTGGGCCGCCGACGTCGCCTGAGGAGCTCCGGACGGAGCCGGAAGAGGCGGCTCGGGTCGGATCGGGGGTTCCCCGGATGCCGCTACCCGCGCGCGCAGCGACGCTGGAGGACGGAGGTCTGGCATGGCGTCGACAGGCGCACAGCCGGTTCATCACGCTCGGTGGCCTCATCGGCCGCTGCTGTGGCTGGTCGCCGGGCTGGTGGTGGCGGCCGGGATCGAGGTCGGTGTCGATCGGCTGTTCTTCTCGGGCGGAGCGCGGGAGTCGCGTCCGGATCCGCAGCGGATTCTCGACCATCTGGTGAGCGGAACGCAGCGCTCGGCACCGGGAGCGAGCGCCTACAGGCTCGGGCTGGACGGCAGTTGGACGGACGCCGCCGGGGTCGCGAACGTCAAGACGGGCGAGCCGATGACGGCCGACGCCCGGATGCGGATCGAGAGCAACAGCAAGATCTGGCTGCTCGGGGTCGTGCTCCAGCTGGCCAAGGAGGGGAAGCTGAGCCTCGGCGACACGGTCGCCCGCTGGCTGCCCGGCCTGCTCCCCTACGGCAACCGGATCGCGATGGGACAGCTGATCTCCGACACGAGCGGCCTCGTCGACGACTTCGACGGGATGTTCAGCTCACGGAGCGCGTTCGAGCGCGCGCTCGGGAACGTCGACGATGCGAAGCTGCGGGCGCACTGGACGACGCTGGCGACGCGTCTGCAGGCCAACCCCGCGACCATCGACCCGATCTGGGTGATCCGGCTCGCCGCCTGGCAGCCGCTCCTCTCTGCGCCCGGCAGCCGCTACCACCACTCCAACGTCGGCTGGAAGATTGCAGGCCTGATCGCAGCCAAGGCGGGCGGCAAGCCCCTCGCGGCGCTCTACCGGGAGCGCATCGTCGAGCCGCTCGGGCTCACCCATTCCGCCTACCAGCCGCAGGGCCCGATCGCCGGACCGCACGTCGACAGCTACTCGATCGCCGCCGATGGCAGCTCGACCCAGCACGCCTATCCCTTCGGCATGGGAGCGGACGGCGGCGTCGTCACCGATGCCGCCGACGAGGCCGCTTTCATCCAGGCGCTGGTCGGCGGCGAGCTCGGCGTGCGACAGCAGCTGCTCGCCTTCTACGGCGCCCGCGGCAGCAACGGCGCAGGGTGCCCCGGAGACGCCTTCCTCTGGATCGGCGCCAACGACGGAGGCTGGAGCTACGTCTACAGCGACCACACCGGCCGGCACGTCTCCGTCCTGCTCCTGAACGGCGCCCGCCTGATGACCGTCGCCGCCGGCGACACGAGGGTCGCGGCCGCCGCGCAGCACCTCTACTGCGGCAGCTAGGGGACCGGCGCGCTCAGCGGCCGACAGCGTGGCGGTAGCGCCAGACCGAGAGCGAGCCGAAGCCGAAGACGATCGCCAGGGACCAGAGGACCGCGAGCCAGATCTGGTTGCCGGCGGGAGTGCCGACGAATAGCGCGCGGACCGCGTTGACCATGTTCGTGAACGGGTTGTGCTCGGCGATCGGCTGCAGCCAGTCGGGCATCGATTCCGGCGGCACGAACGCGGACGAGACGAACGTGAGCGGGAAGAGGATCGTGAAGCCGTAGGCGTTCGCCGCCTCCGGCGACGAGGCAGTGAGACCGATGAACGCGAACACCCACGAGAAGGCGTAGCCGATCAGCAGGCACAGCGCGAGGCCGGCGACGACCTCCGGCGCGCTGGTGGAGAAGCGGAAGCCGACCGCGAATCCGACCGCGAGCATGACCACCAGCTGCACGACGTTCGTCGCGCCGTCTGCCATGGTGCGCCCCGTGAGCACGGCGGCCCGCGACATCGGCAGCGAGCGGAACCGGTCGATCAGCCCCTTCTTCCGGTCCTCGGCCAGCCCGAGCGCGGTGACGAAGCCGCCGAAGGTCATCGACTGGACGATGATCCCCGGGATCAGGAAGTCGACGTAGTCGAGGCCGGGCGTCGAGATCGCCCCGCCGAAGACGTAGACGAACAGCAGCACGAACATGATCGGCTGCACCGTGAAGCCGACCAGGAGATCCGGCTGCCTGGGGATGCGGAGCAGGCTCCGCTTCGCCAGCACGAGCGTGTCGGAGACGGCGTAGGCGAGGCTGCTCACCCCTCCTCCTGCTCGTCCTCGGCCCCGTGGCCGGTCAGCTGGAGGAAGACGTCGTCAAGCGTCGGGCTGAGGACGACCAGGTCGTCGACCGCGACGCCCGCAGCGTCGAGCCGCCGAACTGCGTCGACGATCGCGCCCTGCCGCTCGCGCAGCGGCACCCGCACGGTCGAGTCCTGGAGCGACGGGCTCGCGCACGCCAGCTCCGAGAGCGCCTCGAGAGCCCGCTCGCCCTGCGAGCCGTCCGACAGCTTCACCTCCAGCTGCTCGCCGCGCGTGTTCGCCTTCAGCTCGCCCGGCGTTCCCTCCGCGATCACACGGCCGTGGTCGATGACGACGATCCGGTCGGCGAGCCGGTCGGCCTCGTCCAGGTACTGGGTGGTGAGCAGCACCGTCGCGCCGCCCGAGACCAGCCCCTCGATCGTGTCCCAGAGGGCCAGCCGGCTGCGCGGGTCGAGGCCCGTGGTCGGCTCGTCGAGGAAGAGCACGGGCGGACGCGCGACCAGCGCGGCCGCCAGGTCGAGCCGGCGCCGCATCCCGCCCGAGTACGTCCGCACGAGCCTGCTCCCGGCGTCCGAGAGGTCGAACTCGGCGAGCAGCTCCCGTGCCCGGCCGCGGGCGTCGCCGCGACTCATGTGGTAGAGCCGGCCGACCATCTCCAGGTTCTCGAACCCGGTGAGGTTCTCGTCGACCGCCGCGTACTGCCCGGCGAGCCCCACGCGCTCGCGAAGCCGTGCCGGCTCGCGGAGGACGTCGATGCCCGCCACCCGAGCCGTGCCCTCGTCGGGAGCGAGCAGCGTCGTCAGGATCCGGACGGCGGTCGTCTTGCCGGCGCCGTTCGGACCGAGCAGGCCGAGGACGATCCCCCTCTCCGCGTCCAGGTCCACGCCGTCCAGCGCGACCACGCTCCCGTAGCGCTTGCGCAGGCCCAGGGCCTCGATCGCGATCTCACCTGCCACCGTGCCACGCTACCCAACCCGGTTCGCCGGCCGTCGCTCGCGAGCGGAGTAGAGTCCAGGGCGGCGATGGCCCTGGACAAGCAGACCGAGGAGCGGATCGAGCAGCCGGTCTCGGGCCAGGCCGAGAAGGAGACGCGGCTGGCGCCCGCCCAGGCGGTCGAGCAGATGCGCGTGCACGCGCCCGAGCGCGCGAACAGGAAGCTCAGAACGCTGCTCGAGCGGGCGAACGCCGACCGGCGGCTGAAGGGCTGGTGGCACGTCGCGAACGTGAACGCGACCGTGCGCATGGAGATCAACGACCACTCCTGGGTGCACATCCAGATCGTCACGAACATCGCGCTCAAGCTGCTCCGCCAGCTGACCAAGCACCACGTCGAGCCCTCGGTCGTCCGCGACTTCGGCATGACGAACGACGACGCCGAGGTCGTCGTCGTGCTCGGCGCGCTGCTCCACGACGTCGGCATGTCCATCCACCGCGAGGGGCACGAGGAGTTCAGCCTGTTCCTGGTCGAGCCGGAGATCCGGAAGCTGCTCGACGGGATCTACGAGGAGCCCGAGCTGACCGTGATCGCGTCCGAGGTGCTCCAGGCGATCATCTCGCACCGCTCCGGCGGCGAGCCCTTCTCGCTCGAGGCGGGCGTCGTCCGGGTCGCCGACGCGCTCGACATGGCCCAGGGCCGCTCGCGCATCCCCTTCGAGAAGGGTCGGGTCTCGATGCACTCGCTCTCGGCGGCCGCGATCGACGACGTGACCATCTCGGACGGCGAGCAGAAGCCGATCAAGATCGAGGTCGTGATGAACAACTCGGCAGGGCTGTACCAGGTCGACGGCCTGCTGAAGGCGAAGCTCAAGGGCTCGGGGCTCGAGCCGTACGTCGAGGTGCTCGCCCACATCGACACCGACGCGGAGAAGCGGCTCGTCCCGATCTACCGGCTGGAGACCTGAGGATCGACCGGCGGCTACAATGCCGCCGGCCCGTTGCGGGGTCGTCTAATGGTAGGACGCTCGGCTCTGGACCGAGAAGTTGGGGTTCGAATCCCTGCCCCGCAGCCTGTCTCGACCCGGGCTCCTGGTGCAATCCGACTCGCGGAGCCCCGAGTACGTCGGGAGAGACGTTCGACAAGGAGGGGCAGAAATGACACGCATGATCGCGCTCGTCGCCACGCTGGCGGCGGCGGGAGCAGCACTCGCCCTGACCGGCGTGGCAGGCGGTCGGACGAACGTGACGACGCTGCGGGCGACGGTAGGCCCGGGCTTCACGATCACGCTGACCAAGGCGGGCCGGCGGGTGGTCAGGATCGCGCCGGGCACGTACCGGATCACCGTCTCCGACCGCTCGGCGATCCACAACTTCAAGCTCGAGAAGTCCCACGGTGCCTTCGAGCGGACCGTCACCTCCGTTCCCTTCATGGGCACCCGCACGCTGACCGTCCGGCTCACCGCCGGTAGCTGGGAGTACTACTGCGCGCCGCACGAGCGCTCGATGAAGGGCCACTTCACGGTCGGTTCCGCGCAGGCCGGGACGACCACCGAGGACGATCACGGAGGTGACGGCTGAGCGTCAGGCCGCGGCCGACGCGGGCGCCGCCTCGACCGGCTCCCTCGCGCCTTCGGTCGCGCGCGTGATCGCGGCCGCGGCGACGAGCGCGAGCGCCAGCCCGACGTAGGCGACGACCTTGTGCCAGGTCGGCGGCGCGAGCCGCTCCTCCAGGAGCAGCGTGCCGACCGCGATGCAGACGAGCGGGTTGACCACGGCGGTCATCGCCACCGACGGCGCGAGCCGGCCCGTCGCCAGCGAGACCTGCTGGACGAGGAAGGCCAGGATGCCGGCGGCCGCGAACACCCAGAACTCCCAGCTCGAGAGCATCCCGGCAAGCCCGTCGGCCTCGAGGGCGGCCCCGCTCGGCTTCCAGAGCGACGCCGACAGACCGTAGAGGACGCCCGCGCACGCGCCGTACGCTCCTGCCTTCCCGGCCGGAGACGCCCGTCCACCGGCGACGAGCAGCGCGGCCGCGGCCGTTCCCAGCACCACGATCGCGATCGCCCATTCCCACCCGGGCGCGTTGTCGTTGCCGGCTGCGGCGTCGCCGACGACGGCGAACAGCGCCAGCCCGACGACGACGAAGGCTGCGGCGACGATCTCCGGCCGGTTGACGACCTGGCCGGTGAGGAAGTACCCGAGGGGGAGCGCGAACACGATCGTCGTCACCAGCAGCGGCTGGATCACCGCCAGCTTGCCGTGGTCGAGCGCCACCGCCTGGCAGACGTACCCGCCCAGCAGGGCGGCCGTCCCGAGCAGCCACCAGGTCTGGCGGGCCAGGCGCACGAACGAGCCGGGCGAACGCAGCGAGACCTCGCCCAGGCCGAGCGCCCCCTTCTGCTGCAAGGTGGCGGCCAGCGCGAACAGGAAGGCCGCACAGAGCGCCAGGACGTCTGCCACGCCGCGGAATTGTACGACCCGCTACTGATCGACACGCCGGGCCGGCGTGTGGGCGAAGGCGGCCTCGACCCGGCGGCGGCCGGGCCACCAGCTGGTCTCGCCGAACGCCGCGAGCAGCGCGGGGATCATCAACGTCCTGACGACGAAGGCGTCGATCAGCACGCCGACGCAGACCGCGAAGGCGAACGTCCAGAAGGGGGCGATGGGAACGATCGCGAGCGTCGCGAAGGAGGCGGCGAGCGCGAGGGCGGCGATCGAGATCGCCCGGCCCGCGCGCGGGACGGCCGCGCGGATCGCCGCGCCGACGTCATGGCGGCCCGACTCCTGCCAGATCCGCCCGACCACGAACAGGTTGTAGTCGGTGCCGAGCGAGAGGAGCAGCACGCCGACCGCGAGCGGCACGTAGTAGGTGACGTCGGCCGTGTTGCCGACGACGCGGGTGAAGTAGGCGGTCAGCCCCAGCGTCGCCGCGATCCCCAGCAGGCTGGTGGCGACGACGAGGAGCGGCGCGACCAGCGACCGCAGGAAAAGCGCGAGCAGCACCAGGTTGACGAGCGTCGCGGCGAGCCCGACCACGAGCAGGTCGTGCCCGAGCAGGTCGGTCGTCTCCGCGGCCATCGCCGTGTCGCCTGCGTACGTCACCTTCGCGCCGCGCAGCCCGGCGGCGGCCAGCAGCCGCGGCATCGCAGACTGGAGCGCACGCAGGTCGCCGATGCCGGCGGAGGCGTACGGATGGTGGCGGAAGGCGACGAAGTAGCGCACCGCTCCGCCGTCCGGAGTCCGGAACACGGCCCTCGCCTTTCTCGGCACGTTCGGGAGCGCCGCGCCGATCACCGCGGCGACACCCTCCTGCCGGTAGAGGCTGCGGCCGAAGCGCTCGAGCGCCTGCCGACGGAAGCCCACGTCGTGCGCGCGCAGGACCAGCTCGGTCGGCGCGACGATCCCGGGGGCGAAGCCGAGGCCCGCCTGGCGGTCGGCGACCGCGGCCGGGGCGTCTCCGGAGAGACCGCGGATCGGCGTCAGCGCCAGCTTCAGCTGCGCGAGGCCGGACGCGGCGATGACGAGCCCGACGACCGCGATCGCCAGCGTCGGCACCGCCCCGAGCCGCCGGCTCGTCCCGGCGGCGAGCGTCCGGCGGATCGCGGCGCCGGCCCGGGTCGCGAGGGGCTCCGCCGTGCCGTCCGACAGCCCGGGCCAGAACGCCGCGCGGCCGAGCAGTCCCATTGCCGCCGGGACGAAGAGCACCGAGACCGCCAGGCTGACGAGGACGACGATCGCCATCGCCGGCCCGAGCGCCCGTACGAACCCGATCCCGGCGAGGCGCAGGGTCGTCAGCCCGGCGGCGACCAGCAGGCCGGCGGTGACGACGATCGGCAGGATCTCGGCCGTCGCACGGCGCGCGGCCGGCCGCGGCGCCTCCCCCGCTCGCAACCGGGCCCGCATGCCGGAGAGGAAGAACACCGAGTAGTCGGTGACGACGGCGAGCAGCAGCACGACGACGATCGGCTCCACCTCGTGGTCGATCCGGAGGCCGGAGACGGCGGCCAGGTACGCCATGACGTGGATCGCGATCAGGTAGGCGAGGCCGGCCGCGGCCAGGGCGATCAGCGGCGCGAGCACCGACCGGAGGTACAGGCCGAGGATGAGTCCGACGAGGAGGACGGCGGCCAGCTCGACCCAGGCGAGGCCGTCGTCGATCGCGTCCGACTGGGCGATCGAGCCCGGGATGAAGCCCGTGGCCGCTGCGGGTGCTCCGGGCACCGACACGACGCGCGCGTAGTGCTGCGCGAGCTCGTCCTGCTGGTTCGGCGTCAGGTCGGAGGGGAAGCCGAGGTAGGTGATCGCCGTCGTCCCTCGCTCACGCGAGCCGGGCACGACGCCGAGCGCGTTCACGTACGGAAGCGCCCGCGAGCCGGCCGGAAAGCCCGGCAGCCTCCGCTGGTCGAGCCGAACGGCGGTCGCCACGATGCGCCGCTGCTGCGCCGCCGGCAGGCCGCCGGGGTTGCGCTGGACCACGGCGATCCGCGGCAGCAGGGCCGAGCCGAACAGCCGGTCGGCCTCGAGCTCGGCCCGGCCGGCCGACGTCTGCTCGGGGAGCAGCGCCTGCACGCCCGAGGCCGGTAGCGACGACATCCCCGGCAGCCCGTGCCACGCGGCGAACGCAGCCACGGCCAGAGCCGGTACCACCAGCCAGCCGAAGGTCACGACCGACCAGGAGAACCATCGGCTCGGTCTGCCGGTCCTGACCGGTTCGGGCGTCTCCCGTTCGCTGTCGAATTCCACGATGTCCGGGTCTTCCCGGAACCGCGCTCCGCGTCACTAGCCGGCCAGGCCGCCCAGCACCGCGAACGGGCTCGGCTTGACCGCCTGCCAGACGAGCGCGCCGCTCGCCTCGACCTTGAGCTCGGCGCCGGGCGGCAGCTCACGACCGAGCGTCTCCGCGATCTCGTGCGCCTGGTCCTCGTTGTCCGCCCCGATCAGCAGGTAGCGCCAGTGGCGCACGACCGAGAGCGTGTAGCCGGCGAGCAGCTCGTCGGCCTCCGACTCGATCCTGTCGGCCAGCTCGACCGCGTCGCTGTGGGAGTCGAGCTCGATCCGTACCTCCCAGAGCGCGCCGCCGAGCTGCTCGGACTCCGCGATCTCGTCAGACTCGAGGTGGTCGCGCTCGGCCTCGTGCTGGGCGGCGGTGGCCGGCAGTGCGGCGCTCTCCGGCTCCCAGCGCTCCTCCTCCGGGTGCCAGCGGTGGATGGCGTACGTCGCGTCCAGCCCGTGCCCGGCGACGATGCCGCGCACGACCTTCTCCGCCTCGCGGGCCGACTCGCGCGTGCCCGTGTACAGGAAGACGACGCCCGGGTCGTCGCCGCCTCCGACCACCACCCGGTCGCCGAGCGCCTGCCGCGCGTCGTCCTCGACCTCTGCCTCCGCCAGCGACGCGACCACGCGGCCGGAATGCTCCTCCGCCGGGAGCTTCACGGTTACCCGCCAGTCGTCCTGGGCCATGGGGTGAACGCTAGCGGCTCGGGCTACCCTCCATCACCGTGGGCAAGGTCATCGACGCGGGTGGGACCTTCTTCCATCATCTCGCCGACGTCCACTGGGTCGCGCTCGCGATCGCGCTCGGATTCCACGCGCTGCGGCTGTTCGCGCGGGTGCCGGCGTGGCGCAACATCATCCGCGCCTCGTACCCGGAGCTGAAGGTCCCGCGGCGGACGATCGCCGGCGCCTACCTCTCCGGAGTCGGCGTGAACGCGATCGTCCCCGCGCGCGCCGGGGACGTGCTGAAGCTCTTCCTCGTCCACGACCGGGTGCAGGGGACGACCTACCCGACCCTGGGCGCGACGCTGATCGTCGAGACGCTGCTGGACATGGTGGTCGCGGGCGGCATCCTCGCCTGGGCGCTCACGATCGGCGTCCTGCCGGGGCTCGACGTCCTGCCCCACCTGCCGCAGGTCGACTGGAGCTGGCCGCTGCGGCACAAGCGGGAAGCGGCGATCGTCGCCGTCGTCTGGATCGCCGTCCTGGCGATGCTGGCCGTGATCGGCATCCGGCGGGCACGCGAGTTCAAAGCTCGTGTGCGGCAGGGGTTCGCGATCTTCGGCACGCGCTGGGGCTACCTGACGCAGGTGGCGAGCTGGCAGCTGCTCTCCTGGGGCTTCCGCCTCGCGTCGGTCTACTTCTTCCTGAAGGCCTTCACGGTGCCCGCCACGCTGCACAACTCGCTGCTCGTCCTGGCCGTGCAGAGCCTGTCGACGCTGCTGCCGTTCACGCCGGGCGGCGTCGGCACCCAGCAGGGACTGCTCGTCTACGTGTTCGACCGCGCCGGCACGGGTATCGCCGGGACCCTGCTGCTCAGCTTCAGCGTCGGCATGTACATCGCCGTCACGATCGAGAACGTCGTGATCGGCTTCGCCGCGCTCTTCCTGATGCTCGGCACGCTCCGCTGGAGGCGGGTCGTGCCGGACGAGGAAGAGGCGTATGCTCGCGGTCCGTGAGCGACGAAGCCGTCAGCGCGCGCCCGCATCCGGTCAGGATCGTCGTCGCGGACGACGATCTCGCCCGGTCGCGGCTGACCGTCTTCTTCCGGGCGATCCTGGCGATCCCGCACTACCTCTGGGCCTTCCTGCTCGGCACGGTCGTGTTCCTGGTCGTGTTCGTGAACTGGTTCATCCTGCTGGTCAAGGGCCGCACGCCCGACGGGATCCACGGGTTCGTCGCCGGCTACATCCGCTACCTCACTCACCTCGAGGCCTACTTCCTGCTCGCCGCGAACCCGTACCCGAGCTTCTACGTGCTCGACTTCAAGCCGTACGCGATCGACCTCGAGGTCGATCCGCCCGAGCCGCAGAACCGCTGGAAGACGTTCTTCCGGATCTTCCTGGCCGTGCCGGCGATCATCCTCGGGAGCACGCTCTTCTGGGGCGGCCCGCGCGGCGGGAGCTATGCCGCCGGTGGGCTCGCGTTCGGGGCCGCCTTCCTCGTGTGGTGGGTGGCGCTGATCCGTGCGCGCTCGCCGCGGGGTTTGCGCGACCTGCTCGTCTACTGCCTGGGCTACAGCGCGCAGGTGTCCGCGTACCTGCTCCTCGTCACCGACCGCTATCCGTTCGCCGGCCCGAGTGCATTCGTCACCAGGCGCGCGGCCGCGGTGGACGCGGCCGCGGACGCGCCTCCTGCCCACCCCGTCTCGCTGCCGGTGAGCGACGACCTGCGCCGCTCGCGCCTGCTCGTCTTCTTCCGGCTGCCGCTGGCCATCCCGCACATCATCTGGCTCCTGCTCTGGTCGATCGCCGCGATCGTCGTCGCCGTGCTGACCTGGATCTGGGCGCTCGCCACCGGGCGGCCGCCACGGCCGTTCCACCGGTTCCTGTCGCGCTACCTGCGCTACACGACTCACCTCTACGCCTTCCTGTTCATGGTCGGCAACCCGTTCCCCGGGTTCCTCGGTGCGCCGGGCTCGTACCCGGTCGACCTGGAGCTGCCGGCGCTCGAGCCCCAGAGCCGCTGGGTGACTGGGTTCCGCATCTTCCTCGCGGTCCCGGCGATCCTGATCGGCGGCGGGCTGAGCGGCGCGGGCTTCGCGGCGGCGTTCCTGGGCTGGTTCGTCGGCCTGTTCCTGGGCCGGATGCCGGAGGGCCTACGCGACCTGGGCGCGTACGCCCTCCGCTACCAGGGCCAGACGAACGCGTACCTCTACTTCGTCACCGGCCGCTACCCGGACTCGGCCCCGCGCCCGGACCCGGCGTCTCCGTAGCAGCCGGCGCCCGCTACACTGGGTCGCCGCGCGGCGCATTCGTCTAGTGGCCTAGGACACCGCCCTCTCACGGCGGCGGCACGGGTTCGAATCCCGTATGCGCCTCTCCGTCGTTCTCCTGAAACCCGGAGCTGTTCAAAGAGAAGTCCCGAACAGCTTCCATCGCCTTCGACCTGTTGAGTGCGCGTAGGTACACCTGCGTCGTATCGATTCGGGAGTGATTGAGCAGCGCCTGGAGCGACTCGATCGCTCCTGGGTGGCTCGTCAGAAACGCGACGGCGAACGCTCGGCGCAGGGAGTGAACCGTCGCCCGGACGCCGACACGCGCCGCCACGAGCAGAACAGTGTCCCAGATCACCCTGTCCGAGCGCTCCGCGCGGCGGACGCTCGCCGGCCGCCGGTTCGGAATCACGTAGTCGTCACCCGCGCAGGCGATCCCGTTTGACTTGACTGCCGCCCGGAGGATTTCGAGAAGCTCCCAGGGCATCGGCTTCACCGAAACCTTGCCGCCCTTCTCACGGAACCGGATCGTCCCTTCGACAAGATCCACGTCACGCCAGCGCAGCCGACTCGCAGAGCTTCGACGGGGCCCGAGATACGACAAGACCGAGAGGCAGAGAAACTCCTGCCAGTTCAGACACGCCCCCAGCATCCTCTCTACCTCTGCCGGCGAGACGATCACCACGTCTAAATCCTCCGGACGAGGCCGACGAGGCCGCGCGATCCGCGTCATTGGGTTCGCATCGATCTCGCCTTCGAGGTACAGCCAGGAGAACAGGCCGTTCAACGCACTGTGAATCGACGCGACCGTAGACGGTGACCTACCGACCCACCGATCGAGAAACGCGCGACAGTCATTCGTGGTCACGTCGCGCACGTCAACGTCCGGACGCGCCCCCTCCAGCTGATCGACCAGCTTCCATAAGTACCGCTCATAGCTGAACCTCGTCCCCTCGGTTCGGCCACCCCGAGCCAACTCCCCCATCCACATGTCGATCGCGCGGGCCAGCCTCATCGGAGGTACTCCATGGCCTCCGCCTCCTCCTGCTCCATCTCCCAACGCTCCTTCGGCGTGTAGTACCGCCACGCCGCCTCGATCACAACTCGACCCTGCCCCTGTTCCTTCTCTCGATCGAAGGTGTAGGGCAGCCGGAGATAGCTCGCTTCGACCTGGCGCTGCACAACCACCCCGAAGCCGAGAAGCTTGCGGGCGACCTCGCTCGCCGAGAGCCCTTCCACTTTGGCAATTCGGTCGATCTCGCGCGACAGAGCCTCGTCGACCCTGATGTTCAACACTTCCTTGAGAGCCTGCTTTCGATCCGTCATACGCAGAGTATTGTTCTCGTCATACAAATTGTCAAGAAGACGTCACACGAACCGAGATCCCAGGGATGTGGTGGCCAAAGCGGCCCGCCGACCGCTCCCCGACACCACGCCGTCCCCCTAGAGACCTAGACTCACGCGAATGGAGTTGGAGTACGCCTTTCTCGCCGATGCGGCGTCGATTTCCGACGGCAAGACGTTTGTACTGGGCGGCGGCGTCACGATTCTGTGGCGCCCGCAATATCCGGCGCACCTAGGAGTCGTGCTCGTAGCACAGCTCACCTATCACCGAAGCGAGGCGGATACCGACCACAACTTCCTGGTCCAAGTAATCGACGCGGACGGGAATCCTGTGCTCCCGGATATCCAAGGGGAATTCCATGTCGGTGGGCCGGCCCCAGGAATCCCCACAAACGTTCCACTCGGCGTGCCTGTGATCGTGCCTTTTCCACCCATGCCCGTTCTGCAGCGCGCGGGCGCGTACTCCGTCGAAGTCCTCCTCGACCAGCGCCACGTCAAGAGCCTCCCCTTCGCCGTCGCACACCCCCCGAGCCAGCCGGGCTCGTGACAGACCTCGCAGGTCTGGAGCCGTGCAGTTCGATCGCCTACACATCTCTTGGCAGGCCGCGCAGCACATCTGGGACAGGCACAGACTGGAGCCCTCGGAAGTCCGAGAGGCGTTTGAGGATGCTGGCGGCCAAAAAGCTGTCTATCGTGGGCCACGGAGCCACGATGGTGGGAGGACATACATACTCCGAGGCCGAACGTCGGCAGGGAGACCACTCTGGATCCTGGTCAAATACCGCGGCAGAGGGATGGCATCACTGATTACGGCCCGAGAGGATAGGTAACGTGAACCCAGAGATGCACGACGACTTCCCGCACTTTGCATCGGATGAGGAGATGCGGGACTGGTTTGACACCGTGGACCTCTCCGAGATGAGCCTTGAGAAGGCCCTGGACGTTGTCGTCGCCACGAAAGTTCATCTATCGGTCGGCGACGAACCGGATGGCCCCGGTTCATCCACTGCGGGAGCTACCGGCACACTCCGGGACCTGCGCCTAGTTCACGGATAGCCGAACTCGGCCGAGTACGCCCACCCGTCGCCAAGGAACTGGGCGATAGTGCTTGTCGCGTCTCTGTTGTCAGAGTGCGACTAAGAGAAGCAAGAGCAGACCCGCCGCCGACACCCGTCGCGCACCGGCCCGTTCCGACTGTGCCTGCTACCGTGGAGACAACGAAGAGCGGGTCTGGTCTGCGCGAAGCGCCTTCCCTACCAGTTCACCAGGAGTAAGGGAGGTGTTTCTATGGCTAACGGAACCGTGAAGTGGTTCAACGACGCGAAGGGGTATGGCTTCATCACCCCCGCCGACGGGTCGAAGGACGTGTTCGTCCATCACTCGAGCATCGCGGGCGAGGGGTACAAGTCGCTCAGCGAGGGCGCACGCGTCGAATACGAACAGCGCGACGGTGCGAAGGGCCCCGAGGCGGCGAACGTCGTCCCGGTGGCGTAGTGCCTACCCATAGCCCGGGTTGCACGTCGACCCGGGCTGCCCACGCTCTCCCGCCACGAGAAAGGACGGCCACGTGGCAAGTCCCGAGCAGCGCAATTACGAGGAAATAGAACGCCTCGAAGCCCTATTGGCGGACTTACGCAGCAACCTATCGACGGCACGCGAAACAGAGGCGATCCGCGAGATCGGCCTCGAGATCGCCCTCGCTATCCGTGAGGTTGGCGCGATGCTCGTCAACGTCGGATGGGAGCAGTCGTACGCCACGAACGAGACGCCAAAGGGTTGACCCTACCTCGGAGGCACCGCGGCACCGTGACTGCCTTGAGCGTCGACGGCTTCGGCTTCATCGCCCCGGACCGCCATGCAGGAGAGATCTGGATCCGGCCCCGCAGCGTCGAAGCATCCGTCGCCCTGCACGAAGGTCAACGAGTCGAATACGTCATCGCGCTGGGCTCACTCGGCATCGAAGCGGCCGACGTCCGTCCTCTCGACGCGAAACGTCCTTGAGGTTCAGCGCGCGCCGACAGCCAGCGCGCGCTGGGCGACCGCAGTGAGCGCAGCCAAGCCCGCGCTCGCGACCAGCCGGCCTCGCCAAATGTGCAAGGCGCCCTGCACGTCGCCGGCCATACCGATCACGAGGCCGAGCGATGCAGGTAGCTGGTGCCGCGCACGCGCTTCTCGCTGACGCCGGGCACTTCCCGGAAGAAGGCGATCATGAAACCGGAGCAGCGCCCCGGCTCGAGTACGTCAGAGCGGCTAATGCGCCCCATCTCCTCGAACCGCTCCCAACACTCCTGGATGCTTTCCACCGCCAGCCACCGCGAACCCGTTCCCGACTGCAGCAACACCCGCCGTCCCGGCTCGTAGCCGCCGATCGTCGTAGTCGACGTAGGCGTGATTGCGATCGTCGCGCCCGCCCGAGCGAGCCCGTCAAGCACTCTTTCGGCATCTACCCACGTTGGAGCGAGCGTCTGCCCTTCAGCCTCAGGCTCGTGGCGCACCACATACGAGTTGCTGGGCCGACTCAGCGCGCCGCTCCTGTCCGTCGATGGCTCGATCGCCAGACGAGAGACCTCACGCGCTCCGCCGTCAGGCGAGCAAGCGAGAAGAGGGGCACCCAAGGAGACCGCCTCGGCACTCCCAGCGTATCCGATCCGACACGAAGCTGTGAGTGTCGCCTACTCGCCAGCCTCACCCAGAGTCGGAAGCGCCACTCGCGCGCTTGGGCAAGGAGGAACCGCCAGGCTTTCTTTTTTCCTTGAAGTTCCCGGTCTTACTAAAGAGAACAAGGACGGAAGGCAGCCTAGGCTAGTCGCCCTCACCGGCGCGGTCTACGCGGCGTCTCCTCTCTCTCTCTCTCTCTCTCTGCCTTGCGCTTCTCGCTCTGTGCGAGTTCGCGTTCTGAGTCGGCCAGACGCTCAGCTCGTTGCACTTGCCGCTCATTACCGTCTTCGTGCGAGTGCCTGGCATGCATCTCCTGGAGGTTCGCTGCCTCGGTGTGAAGAAGGACAGCCCGCTCGTGCGTCTGTTCGGCTCGCCGATGAGCCCGCTTCGAGCGCTCCCTCGCCAAGCGAACTTCCTCCTCGCCCACACCGCCAGGTTACTCCTGCGACGAAGAGGACGTTTGCCGCGTCCGGCACAGCTCAGCCCGGTACAGCGTCTTCTTCGTCCGATCAAGCCCTCGGATCCGCCGCCCACGGCGGCACGTCCTGCGGAAGTGCCGCCGCCTCCCCGGTCGGCGGATCAGGCAGGCCCGTGACTGGGCGAAGCGTCCTTCTCGGCAGCGCGTCCGTGCCGCTGTCGCTTGAACCCGCCAACGCGCCCGAGCAGTTGCCAGACCGTGTGCAGTTCCCTGGGCGAGTACAGCGTCGGATCCGGATAGGTGCAGAGCCTGCGGCGCGCGGCCCACCAGCGACGGCTCAGACGCATCACACGCATTGTCACCCTACTCCGGGCCGTCAGCTTGGGTGACACCCATGCCACTCGCCTAGGCGTCCATGACGACGTTCGCACCGATTCCAGGAGGCTTGCCTTACGCGAAGTGGGATCGTCCACGAAGTAGCCGGCAAGGTATCGGCCTGTACTCCGACCCCTCGCGTAGACCTTTCGATTGACGCGCCCCGACCGATCAACCAGTCCGAAACCGAGCACGTCACCGAACCTGAGGCGACCAGCTTCCGCTCGGAGATGTGCCCCGAACCGGAGCGCGAGAAGCTCGCCAGCTGAATCCTTCACGCTCACAACAACGTGCAAATGCCATGCGCCCCGCTCCTGCGGCTCCCAGACCCGAACGATGACTGGCGCACGGCGACCGAACTCACGGGCGACTCGCTGCTGAACCAGTTGCAATAGCCGCGTCCAGTTCCGTTCAGCCTGCGCATGCCACTTTGCGAGCTCGACTGCAGAACACCGGCAGCCGGCTTTTCCATCGTGGCGATGCGGCCCCCGCCAGGCACAGGCCGACTCGTCCCAGGGCAGCCGATCGGCACCGGGCGCCGTCACGACAAACGACACGTGCGGCCCATCGTGGACATCCATCGCTGCGTCCAGAACTTGCCGCCAGTCCCGCAGCCAGACTAGCCCACAAATCTCGCACGTAAGCTTCCGACAGGGAGCCTCGGGAGCCCAGAGGGTTGCGCCACCGAGGCAACGCTGCTGCGATCCGCCGGCTCCCACCTACGCCGCCGCCTCGAAGTCGTCCTCGAGGAGCGCCGCGACCTCGTACAGGACGATTGCCACGACCAGAAAACCGACCGCCGACCTCGCGGACTCCTGCGACACAGGCCCTCGCTCGGCGTGCCAGGCAGCGAGCAGCTCGTAGTCACGAGCGCGGCTAAGGAGCGATTCAGCCGGCGTCACGGCGCGCCCCTCGCGAGTTACGCGCCCTTAGCTCATCAAGTTTCCGGCGAAGCGGCTCAGGCAGAACCGACTCGGCAGACACGGGTTCGAATCCCGTATGCGCCTCCTGCCGCTGCGCCGCGGCCCTTCGGGCCGCCTGGCTCCGCTCTCACGGGGGAGAAACGGCCGGTTTCCCCCGTGGCCCCCCTTCCCCCGCTCTGCAGGACGCCTGCGGCGCCGGCAACCGCGCTCGGGTCGGAGCGGTTCGGTGCCGCGCCCGTCATGCCGGTCACGGCGGCGTTGGGTGAATGCAAGACCTGACACGCGGTCCTCGCGTGCTTCGTTGCAACAGCTCCGCCGTCTTGGGTGCCGATCCTCAACGACGAGCACGTTGCGTTCACGTGGCGCCCATGGACGGAGGCTGCGGACTCGCTGCTTTGGCCCGAGACCGCGAGGGCGCTCCGCACACTTACATCGCGGTAACGAAACTCTCGTGCGCGAGCGTTCGGGATTAACGCTTGACGCTTGCGCTGGTGCTGGACGGGCGCTGCCGCGCGACCGGCTCTCGACCAGCTAGGACGAGCTGCGACGGCCCCAAAGGAAGTACGCGATCGGCACTACGCCAAGGGAGTTGACGAGCGAGATAGAGGCTGCCCACGCCGCCTTCGATCCGCGCACAGTGGCGGCGGGCCGTCGCGCGAGGTCGATCAGCGCAGCGATCTTGAGCGCGGCCTCTATCGTGCTCGCCGAAACGACCAAGCGACGCGTCCCCGGCGACAGGTCGCTCCATCTCTTCCTCGCCCTCACGACGTTCAATTGTAGGAGTCGGCAACACGCGCCCCCGTGCTCGTTCATGCATGACGCAGGAACCTGAAGTAGAACGCGACGAAGACCAGGACGATGCCGACGTTGACCGCGAGCCGCTCCCAGACGCGGCCTTCGAAGAACAGAACGTCAACGGCGACAATGACACCTGCCATTGCAACGACGTACAGCACGCCAGTTGCCGACCTTCCCATCGAGCCACCTTAGCCCGGGGGCTGGGCGACTGTGCTCTCGCCGACCACGGCTCCTGAGATCCGCCGCCCACGGCGGCACGTCCTGCGGAAGTGCCGCCGCCCCCCGGTCGGCGGATCAGGCAAGCCCGTGACTGGGCGAAGCGTCCTTCTCCGCAGCGCGTCCGTGCCGCTGTCGCTTGAACCCGCCGACGCGCCGGAGTAGTTGCCAGACCGTGTGCAGTTCCCTGGGCGAGTACAGCGTCGGATCCGGATAGGTGCAGAGCCCGCGGCGCGCGGCCCGCCAGCGACGGCTCAGACGCATCACACGCATCGTCACCCTACTCTGGGCCGTCAGCTTGGGTGACACCCATGCCACTCGCCTTGGCG
>DATBLE010000043.1:0-14714 GCA_036555585.1 Gaiellaceae bacterium | reverse complement strand
GCCCGGACGATCGAGGCGCTGCTCGTCGTCGCCTCGCAGTCGCTGTCGGTCGAAGAGCTCGCAGCAGCGACGGACGACGACCGCGAGCGGGTCGAAGAGGCGCTCGAGCTGCTCGGCGCGAGGTACGCCGAGGGCCGGAGTGGGATCGTGCTCGAGCACGTCGCGGGAGGCTGGGCGTTCCGCGCCTCGCGCGACGCGGCGCCCGCGTGCGCGCGCCTGTTCGAGCGCCCGGTGGAGCGCGGCCTCTCGCAGGCGGCGCTCGAGGTGCTCGCGGTGGTCGCGTACCTCGGCCCGTGCTCGCGCCCCGAGATCGCGCGGATCCGAGGCGTCAACGTCGACGGCGTCGTCGCGGGGCTGGTCGAGCGCGGCCTGCTGGCAGAGGCCGGGCGCGAGCAGGACTTCGGCGCCGTCCGCTACCGCACCACGCCGCTGTTCGAACGGGTTTTCGGCCTCGAGTCGCTCGCAGCCCTGCCGCGCCTGGACGACCTCGGCGGCACCGCCGACGAGATCCGCGGCCGGCTCGAGGCGCTCGCCGAGCGCCGACCCGCCTAGACGCTCGCCGCGCGCTTCGCGCGCGTGGCTCGCTCGCACGGGGGAAACGGCCGGTTTCCCCCGTGGACCCCCTTCCCCAGACCAGCTCGCACCTCAGCATCGGATGCCGCCGCGCCCGCCAGGTCGGTCGCGGCGGCGCATCACATGTAGGCAGTGTTAGGGCTCATGGACGCGACCGACGAGACCTTCTACGCCGACGTTCTCCAGCGCTCGCACGAGCGGCCGGTCGTCGTCGACTTCTGGGCCGACTGGTGCGGGCCCTGCAAGGCGCTCGCACCGGTGCTCGAGCAGGAGGTCGCCGAGCGGGACGGGGTCGAGCTGGTCAAGGTCGACGTCGACGCGAACCAGGCCCTGGCCGGGCACTACGCGATCGGCAGCATTCCGGCGGTCAAGGCGTTCCGCAACGGGCAGGTGGTCGCCGAGCTGACCGGCGCCCAGCCGCGCCCGGTGGTCGCGTCCTTCCTGGACGGCCTGCTGGGCCCGTCGGCGGGCGAGCGACTGCTCGACGAGTTACGCGGCCGGGGCGGCTACGAGAACGTCGTCGCCGCGCTCGAGGCCGGCGACCACGACCGCGCGCTCCGGCTCCTGCTCGAGCGCGCCGAGGCGGCCGAGCCGGGCGAGCGCGACGCGATCCGCGGCTTCATGGTCGACCTGTTCGAGGAGCTCGGCCAGGACCATCCGCTCAGCGCGGCGTACCGGCGCCGGCTCGCCGCGATCCTGTACTGACGTCAGCGGCCGGCGACCGGGAGGGTCCGGTCGAGGAGCTCGTCGAGGTGCGCCGAGAGACGGTCGAGGATGGCCTGCTCCCGGTCGGCGCTCAGGCGCTTGCTCGTGACCGCGTGATCGAGCCGGGCCTTCACTCGGGCGAGGATCGCCGACTTCAGGCCGGCGACGCTCTTCCCGTGCGCGGTCGCGATCTGGGCCAGCGACTTCCCCGCCCGGAGCTCCGCGCGCAGCTGGGCCGGCGTCACGCCGAGGTACGTCGTGACGGCGGCTCCGAGGCGCGGGTGGAGCCGGACCCGGGCGCCGGCCGGGAACGCGTGGTTGACGAGCCCGTCCAGGCGCGCCTTCAGCCGCGAGAGCAGCGCCGTCTCCTGGGCCGAGCTCAGCCTGCCGTTCGAGACCGCCCGGTCGAGGTGCGCCTGGACGTCGGCGACGATCGCGGCCTCCAGCCCGGCGACGGTCTTGCCCTGGGCGACGGCGATCTGGGCGAGCGACTTGCCCGAGCGGAGCTGCTCGCGCAGCTGCGCCGGGGTCAGGCCCAGGTAGGCGGCGATCGCGGCGGGCCCGGGATGGCGCGCCGGCGCACCCGCCTTCGGTCCTCCCGCGGCGAGCGCGCCGCCCGCACCGGCGGCGACCGCGAGCGTCGCGCCAGCGGCGGCGAACGCCTTCTTCGATCTGGCTCTCATCCTTTCCCGTCCTTTCGTCCGCAAGGTCCGGCGGATCGTCCCCGGCGCGTCTGAGAGCCGGCTGAGAAAGACGTAAGGATTGCGTCATGCGGCTCAACGCCTATCTCGCCCGGGCGGGTGTGGCCTCCCGCCGCGGCGCGGACGAGCTGATCAAGGCCGGCAGGGTGCGCGTGAACGGACGGCCCGGCCGGCTGAACACGTTCGTCGGCGCCCGCGACGCGGTCGAGGTGGACGGGCGGCCGGTGGCCAGGCAGCAGCTCGCCTACCGCCTCCTGCACAAGCCGGCGGGGACGGTCACGACCGCGCGCGACCCCCACCGCAGGCCCACGGTCGTCGACCTGGTTCCCGGCGAGCCGCGCGTGGCCCCGGTCGGGCGCCTGGACGCCGACACCACGGGCGTCCTGCTGCTCACCAACGACGGCCCGCTCGCGCACCGCCTCGCCCACCCGCGCTTCGAGATCGACAAGGTCTACCTGGCCGAGGTCGAGGGCGACCCCGGCCCCGACGCGCTGCGCCGCCTGGCCGAAGGCGTCGACCTGGTCGACGGCCGCACCGCGCCCGCGCGTGCGCGGCGCCTCGGGCGAGGGCGGATCGAGCTGACGATCCACGAAGGGCGAAAGCACCAGGTGAAGCGGATGTGCGAGGCGGTCGGCCACCCCGTGCGCCGTCTGCACCGGAGCGGGTACGCGGGCCTGGACGTCCGCGGCCTGGCGCCGGGCGCCTGGCGCGAGCTCGACGCGGACGAGGTCGACGCGCTCCGTCGGCTCGTCGGCTACTCGTAGAAGACGACCGTGGCCAGCACGGCGTACATCGCCACCAGCGCGAGCCCCTCGTAGGCGTAGGCCTCGCCGTCGCCGGTGATCTGCCAGATCGCCAGCGCCGTCACCGCGAGCGCGCCGATGTAGACCGGGTTGAGGACGAAGGTCAGGCGGGTGGCGAAGAACAGCGAGAGCAGCACGAGCGCGGGGAAGAGGAAGCAGGCGATCTGGGAGACCGAGTTCTTGACGATCGACACGGCCAGGTCCTCCTGGCCCTTGTGGGCGAGGGTGACGCCGACGACGTTCTCGACGGCGTTCCCTGCGATGCCGACGATCACGATGCCGGTGAACGCCTTCGAGATCCCCAGGGCTTCGACCGCAGGGTCGATCGCGGCGACGAACCAGTCGGAGGCGAACGCGGCCGCCACGCCCGCCACCGCCAGGAGGACGATCGCCGGCGTGAACGGGAGCCCGCCGTGGGCCTCCTCGAGCGCCGGCTCGACGTTGCGATCGGACCTCAGGTACGACCAGAGCCAGACGGCGTAGACGAGGAGCAGGAAGACCGCTCCGATCGCGGAGATCTCGACCTCGTGCTCGCTCGCCCGGTCCCCGATCCGGTCCGACAGTCCCAGCAGCGCGATCGCCGACAGCGCGAGCAGGAGAAGGGTGGCGGTGTCGTTCGGCAACCGCTTGCGGAACCGCATCACTCCTCCGGCGGACGCGCGGGCCCCGGCCATGATCGTCAGCCCCAGCACGAGCAGCGCGTTCGCGAACAGCGAGCCGAGAATCGACGTCTGCGCGACCACGACCTGGCCCGCGGAGAGCGCGAACAGCACGATGAACAGCTCGGGGAGGTTCCCGAGCGTCGTCTGGAACACGCCCGTCACCGCCGGGCCGAAGCGCGCGCCGACCGACTCCGTCGCCAGGCCGATCAGCCAGGCGAGCCCGCCCAGCGCCGCCCCCGAGACGACGAAGACCGCGACCGGCGACACGCCGGCGTAGTGGAGCACCGCCGCCGTCAAGAAGACCGACGCCACCCCGGCCACGACGAGGGCGATTCGCTTCAAGCTCGGGAGCCTATGGCTCTCTCCGGATGAGGTTCGCGCCGCCGCGACCGGCATGACGGGCGCGGCACCGCGACGTTGCTGAGGTGCGAGAAGGTCGGGGAGGGGGGCTCGTGGGGGGAACCGGCCGTTCCCACCACGAGAGCGAGCCAGGCGGCGTCAGCCGCCGCGAGCGGCGAAGCCCATGCGCTCGTACATCGCAGCCAGCGTCGGCGCCGAGGCCTCGCGGGCCTTGTCGGCGCCGATCGCGAGCAGGCGGCGGAGCTCGCCTTCGTCCGCGCGCAGCTCGCGATAGCGCTCCTGCACCGGGCCGACGAGCGCGACCACGGCCTCGCCGACCGCCTCCTTGAACTCGCCGTAGCCGGACCCGTCGAACTCGGCCTCGATCGTGTCGGTCGGCCGGCCGGCGGCCACCGACATGATGTCGATCAGGTTCGTGATCCCGGGCTTGTCGTCCGCTCGCCGCACCTCGCGGCCCGAGTCGGTCACGGCCGACTTGAACTTGCGGCGGATCGCGTCCGGCTCGTCGAGCAGGAGCACCGTGCCCTGCTCGGTGCCCCCGGTGGTCGACATCTTCCTCGTCGGCTCCTGCAGATCCATGATCCGCGCGCCCACCTCCGGGTACACGCCCGCCGGCACGACGAAGGTCTCGCCGTAGCGCGAGTTGAACCGCTCGGCGACGTCGCGGGCCAGCTCCAGATGCTGGCGCTGGTCGTCGCCGATCGGGACGACGTCGGCCTGGTAGAGGAGGATGTCGCCGGCCATCAGCACCGGGTACGTGAAGAGCCCCGCCGAGACGAAGTCGCGGCCCTCGCCCTTCTCCTTGAACTGGGTCATCCTGCCGAGCTGCCCGTAGCTCGTGACGGCCGAGAGCAGCCACGCCGCCTCGGCGTGGGCGGTGACGTGGCTCTGGCAGAACGTCGTCGAGCGGGCCGGATCGAGCCCCGTCGCGAACAGGAGCGACGCGAGGTCCAGCGTGCGGCGGCGCAGGTCCTCCGGGTCGTAGTCGACGGTGATCGAGTGCAGGTCGACGATGCAGAAGAAGCCGTCTCCGCGCTCCTGGGTGGCCGCGTACTGGCGGAAGCCGCCGATCAGGTTGCCGAGATGCTTGTCGCCCGTGGGCTGGATGCCGGAAAAGATCCTCATCTGGTCGATTCTCCTCGATCGCAGGGACGAAAAGGGCCTCGTGCGAGGCCCTGGACGACGGACGAAGCGGCTGTCGCGGCTCTACACGCGCGTGCTCCCGCCTCTCCCGCAGGGCCAGACCCAGCTCCGGTACGAGGTGGTCACCATCGCGTCACATTCTAGGCGCGGAACTCGTCGTACGACTAGCCGCGTTGTGTAACGTCGAATCCGTGCTCTTTGAGCGCCTCGCCCACTTCGTCACCCGCCACCGCTGGCCCGTGATCGCGGTGTGGATCGTCCTGACCCTCTTCGGCGGGTTCGCCGCGGGCAAGGTCTCGAAGCGCTGGTACCAGAGCTTCTCGATTCCCGGCAAGTCCGCCTACGAGACGAGCCAGAAGACGCTGAAGACCTTCGGCACCGGCGTCCGGCCGCCGAACGTGGTCGTCTTCCACACGAGCGGAGACGTGACGAAGACCGCCGGGATCGTGGCGGCGATGCACCGTGCGGCGGCGGCGATGCCGGGCGCGCGCACCAGCTCATGGTTCACGACGCACGATCCGGCATACGTCTCGCAGGACCGCCACACGACGTTCCTCGAGGTCTATCCGCCGGGCTCGCCGAAGTTCGACACGAAGAGCCGAGCGACGGAGATGCGCGCGGCCGCGGCCCGCGGCCTGCCGGCCGGGACCACGGTGGAGGTGACCGGCCACGACCCGCTGGAGGAGGCGAGCACGCACGGCGACAGCGGAGGCCCGAGCGTGCTCCTCGAAGCGGTGATCGGCGGCATCGGCGCACTGATCATCCTGCTGTTCGTGTTCGGGACGCTCCCGGCGGTGATCCTGCCGATCGTCGTCGCGGTCGCGGCGATCCTGAACACCTTCACGCTCGTCTGGGGCCTGACCTACATCACCAACGTCTCGATCATCGTCCAGTTCCTGATCGCGCTCGTCGGCCTCGGCGTCGCCATCGACTACGCGCTGCTGATGGTCTTCCGGTTCCGCGACGAGTTGCGCGAGGGCGAGGACGTCGAGACGGCGCTCGTCGAGACGATGACCCACGCTGGTCGTTCCGTGGTCGTGTCAGGCACCACGGTCGCCTTCGGCCTGCTGTCGCTGATCATCCTGCCGCTGCCGTTCATCCGCTCGATGGGAATCGGGGGCATGCTGATCCCGCTCGTCTCGGTGCTCGCCGCGATCACGCTGCTGCCGGCGATCCTGGCGGCGCTCGGGGCGCGCGTGAACAGCCTGCGCGTGATGCCGAAGCGCCTCGTCGACCACGGCCACCCCGAGGACGGACTCTGGGGCAGGTGGGCCCGCTTCGTCCTCCGCCGGCCGGCCGCAGTCGCGTCGATCGGGCTGGTGATCGTCGGCCTGCTGGTCTACGCCGGCGTTCAGCTGAACCCGAACGAGGCGCAGCTCAAGAACTTCCCCGGCTCGGGAACAGCGATCGCCGGCCGGACGATGCTGGCCGACGCCGGCATCAGCCCCGGCGTGATGAAGCCGTTCACCGTCTACGTGAAGGGCGGGAGCCCGGACACCGTCGCCGCCCGGATGCGCGCGGTGCAGGGCATCGCCGGCGCGAGCGCGCCGCGCTCGCCGGGGTGGCGCAAGGGCGACATCGCGCTCGTCGAGGCCTTCCCGGCGATCGACGGCGCTGCGCCCGGGATCCAGGGCGTGATCGACCGAAGCACGGACGCGCTTGCCGGGACCGCGGGGACGCTGACCGGGGTGCCCGCCGTCGACCGCGACTTCGTGCACGCGATCTACGGCAACTTCGTCTACGTCCTGCTGTTCGTGCTGATCCTGACGCTGGTCCTGCTTGCGCGGGCATTCCGCTCGGTCGTGCTGCCGATCAAGGCGGTGCTGCTCAACCTGATCTCGCTCGCCGCCGCGTTCGGAATCATCGTGTTCATCTTCCAATGGGGCCACGGCTCGTCGCTGTGGAACATCACCGCGACGCAGGCGATCACCGCGTGGATACCGCTGATGATCTTCGCCTTCCTCTTCGGCCTCTCGATGGACTACGAGGTCTTCATGATCACGCGGATGCGCGAGGCCTACGACGAGACGGGCTCGACCGACCGGGCGATCGAGCTCGGTCTCTCCCGGACGGGGAAGCTGGTCACGAGCGGCGCGCTGATCCTGATGTTCGCGTTTCTCGTGCTCTCCTCGAGCCCGGGCTACGAGATCAAGGTGTTCGCGATCGGGCTCGCGGCGGGGATCATCTTCGACGCGACGGTGATCCGGGCGCTGCTCGTCCCGTCGCTGATGAAGTTGATGGGCGACGCGAACTGGTGGATGCCGGACTGGACGCGGCGTGCGCTCTTCGTGCGCCTGCCCGAGCCGGCAGTCGAGACGGATTAGCCCGCGCGGGCCAGAAGGCTCGTTCGGGCACTCACTACACTGCGCAAGTGGCAGTCACGTCCGCATCCTGGTCGCCCTCGTCCTGGCGCGGCTTCCCCGCGCTCCAGCAGCCCGACTGGCCCGACCAGGCGCGCCTCGAGGAGGTTCGCGGCGAGCTGGGCAAGATGCCCCCGCTCGTCTTCGCCGGCGAGGCACGCAGCCTGGTCGACCGGCTCGCGGACGTCGTCCGAGGGAAGGCGTTCCTGCTCCAGGCCGGCGACTGCGCGGAGTCGTTCTACGACTGGAACGCGCCCAACCTGCGCGAGAAGCTGAAGATCATCCTGCAGATGTCGGCCGTGCTCACGTACGCGGCCAGCCTGCCGGTGGTCAAGCTCGGCCGGATCGCCGGGCAGTTCGTCAAGCCGCGCTCCGAGCCCACGGAGACGGTCGGCGACCTCGTGCTCCCGGCCTTCCGCGGCCACATCGTGCACAGCGACGAGCCGACCCCGGAGGCGCGCACGCCCGACCCCGAGCGGATGCTGCACGGCTACCACCAGGCCGCCTCCACGCTCAACCTGCTGCGCGCGTTCACGAAGGGCGGCTACGCCGACCTCGCCCAGGTCCATGCCTGGACGCAGGAGTTCGTCGCCAACTCGCCGCAGGGCCGGCGCTACGAGCAGCTGGCGTCCGAGATCCAGCGGGCGATGAGCTTCATGGCGGCGATCGGCGTCGACATGCGCAACCCCGCGCTCCACCAGACCGACATCTGGACGAGCCACGAGGCGCTGCTGCTCGACTTCGAGGAGGCGCTCACCCGGCGCGACTCGCTGACGGGCGACTGGTACGACTGCTCGGCCCACTTCCTCTGGATCGGCGAGCGCACCCGCCGGGCGGACGGCGCCCACGTCGAGTTCCTCGCCGGCGTCCACAATCCCCTGGGCGTCAAGCTCGGGCCGGCCGCGACGCCCGAGGACACGCTCCGGCTCTGCGAGGCGCTCAACCCGGATCGCACGCCCGGGCGGCTGACCCTGATCGCGCGCATGGGCGCCGACCGCGTGGGGGAGGCGCTCCCCCCGCTCGTCCGCGCGGTGCGCGACGCCGGGCACCCGGTCGTCTGGGTCTGCGACCCGATGCACGCCAACACCTTCCGGACCGCCGGTGGCCGCAAGACCCGGGACTTCGGCCACATCATCGCCGAGATCGAAGGATTCTTCGCCGCCCACCACGCCGAGGGAACGTGGCCCGGCGGCGTCCACCTCGAGATCACCGGCGACGACGTCACCGAGTGCCTCGGGGGCGGGGACAGCCTGTCGGAGGAGCAACTCGACGACGCCTACACCACGCTCTGCGACCCGCGGCTGAACGCACGGCAGTCGCTCGACCTCGCGTTCCACGTCGCCGAGCTGATGCGCTCCGCCGTCTGACGTGCGCCTCGCAGTCGTCGGAACGGGCCTGATGGGCGCCTCGGTCGGCCTGGCCGCGAAGCGCGCGGGCGTGGACTGGGTCGGCGGGCACGACGCCGACGAGGCCGCCGCGCAGGCGGCCCTCGAACGGGCCGCGGTCGACGAGGTCGGGCCCCTCTCGGACCTGCTCGGCGAGGCCGACCTGGCCGTCGTGGCCGCGCCGGTGACGGCCCTGCCCGCCCTCGTCGAGGAGGTCATCGCACGGGCTCCCGAGCGCTGCACGGTCACGGACGTCGGCTCCACGAAGGACTGGTCGCTGCGCTTCCCGGAGCGCTTCGTCGGCGGCCACCCGGTCTGCGGCCGCGAGGCCCGCGGCGCCGCGCACGCGACCGCCGACCTGTTCGACGGCGCCACCTGGTTCCTGACCCCCGTGACGGGCACCGATCCCGACCGATACCGACTCGTGCACGGCTTCGTCACCTCGCTCGGAGCCGTGCCGGTGGCGATCGACCCCAAGGCGCACGACCGGCTGGTTGCCCTGACCAGCCACCTGCCGCACGCGCTCGCGAATCTCCTGGTCAACCAGGCCGGCGCGGGCCGCATCGAGGGTCACGACCCGCTCGCCGCGGCCGGCGGGTCGCTGCGGGACATGACCCGCGTCGCCGGCGCGAACCCGCGGGTCTGGGTGGACATCTTCCTCGACAACGCCCCGGAGCTCCGCGAGGCGCTCGCCGAGCATCGCCGCCGCGTCGAGCAGCTCGAGCAGGCGCTGGCGGACGGCGACGGGGGATACCTCGCCCGCTGGGTGGCGCAGGCGTCCGAGAACCGGCGCCGCATGCTCGCCGAGGCGTACCCGGACCCGGGCGAGCTCCAGCACGTGACCGTCCACGTTCCCGACCGTCCGGGGGTCCTCGCCGGGATCACGCAGGCCCTCGGCGCGGAGCGGATCAACATCGAGGACTTCGAGCTCCGCCACTTCTCGCCCGAGCGGGGCGGCGTCCTGACCATCCTCGTCGCCGGCGAGGCCGAGGCCGAACGTGCGGCCGCGCTGCTCGAGGCCCAGGGCTACGGGGTCTCGGTCTCCGCGGTGCTGGAACGATGAGCACGGAGAGGGACAGGTGCGACGGATCTGTCCCCGGTTCCGTCAGGGTCGAGCCTGCCGCCTCGGTTCAAGGAGGCGTCGCGGTCCCGGGCGACAAGTCGATCTCCCACCGCGCCGTGTTGGTGGGCGCGATCGCGGAGGGCGAGAGCGTCGTCACCGGCTTCGGGCGCTCGGCCGACACCGAGTCGACGGTCGCGGCCGTGCGCGCGCTCGGCGTTCGCGTCGAGGAGGACGGAGACACGATGCGGATCGCCGGGGCCGGGCTCCGCGGCCTGCAGGCGCCGGCCGGGCCGATCGACTGCGGAAACGCCGGCACGCTCGCCCGGCTGCTCCCGGGCATCCTCGCCGGCCAGCGCGGCCGGCAGTTCGAGCTCGTCGGCGACGAGTCGCTCAGCGCCCGTCCGATGCGACGGATCGCCGATCCGCTGATGCGGATGGGGGCGGGCGTGGAGACGGCCCGCGGGAAGCTGCCGCTCGGGATCGACGCCCGCACGCTGCGGCCGATCCGGTACGAGCCCGAGGTCGCCAGCGCCCAGGTGAAGTCGTGCGTCCTGCTCGCGGGGCTCTACGCCTCGGACGGCCCCACCGCCGTGGTCGAGCGCATCTCGACCCGCGACCACACCGAGCGGATCCTCCGCGCAGCAGGCGCCCGCGTGCGCTCCGAGCCGGGCGGCGTCGAGGTCTGGCCGGCGGCGCGGCTCGACCCGCTGCGGGTCGACGTCCCCGGCGACTTCTCCTCGGCCGCGCCGTTCCTGGTCGCGGCCACGCTGCTGCCGGGATCGCGTCTGCGCGTGACCGGCGTCGGCGTCAACCCGACCCGGACCGGTCTGCTCGACGTGCTGGAGCGCATGGGCGCCCGGATCTCGCTCTACAACCGGACGTCGTCCGGCGGCGAGCCGATTGCCGACGTCGAGGTCGAGCACTCCGACCTCGTCGCCACCGAGGTCGAGCCGGACGAGGTGCCGCTGCTGATCGACGAGCTCCCGCTGTTCGCGCTCGCCGCCTCGATGGCGCGCGGCGACAGCGCCGTTCGCGGGGCGGCGGAGCTCCGGCAGAAGGAGACCGACCGGATCGAGACGGTGACCGACGCGCTCAGGCGGCTCGGCGTGCGCATCGCCGCCACCGCGGACGGCTTCACCGTCCGCGGCGTCCCGTCACGGCCGAAGGGTGGCAGCATGGGCTCGGGAGGCGACCACCGGATCGCGATGCTGGGCGCCGTCGCCGGCCTCGTCTCCCGCGAAGGCGTCCAGATCGATGGTGCGGAGGCCGTCTCGATATCGTTCCCCGGATTCTTCGACCTCCTAGCACAAGTCGCTCACTGAGCGACTTGTGCTAGCTGCCCCGCCGATGCCCACCGAAGCTCGCCCATCCGTACTGCTCCCGGCCGCTGCTATCTGGTGGGGGTTGCCCATGGCACCGGCCGTTCCCTGCGAAGCGGGCGCGACCACGACGGACCCCTGCAGGGCAGCTAGCGCTTTCGCCGGAGGCGAAAGCGCATGATTGTCTCGATAGACGGCCCCGCCGGAGCGGGGAAGAGCACCGTGGCGCGCAGCCTGGCCCAGCGTCTCGGCTTCCGCTACCTCGACACCGGTGCGATGTACCGCGCGCTGACCTGGCTCGCGCGCCGGGACGGCGTGGCGCTGGACAAGGGAGCGCAGCTCGGCGATCTGGCCGCCGCCAACCCGGTCGACTTCGACACGGAGGGGCGGTGCTTCATCGCCGGCACGGACGTCACCTCGGCCATCAGGCGTGCCGAGATCGACCGGCTCGTTCCCGTGGTCGCACGGCATTCCGAGGTGCGGGCGGTGATGCGCGAGCGGCAGCGCGAGCTGGCGAGCGACGGCGACGTCGTCATCGAGGGACGCGACATCGGCACCGTGGTCGTCCCCGACGCGCCCGTGAAGATCTACCTCCAGGCCGAGGCGTCGGTGCGTGCAGGCAGGCGGCTCGCCGAGCGGCCGGAGCTCTCGGCCGACGCTCTCGCCACCGACCTCCGGGCCCGCGACCAGAGCGACGCCGCCCGGATGCAGCCGGCCGAGGACGCCGAGCTGATCGACACGACCGACCTCACCGCCGAGGAGGTCGTCGACCGCATCGAGCGGCTCGTCCGCGAGCGCGCCCCGGCGTAGGCCGCTCATGGCCGAGCTGGCCGGCACCGTGGCCGTCGTCGGGTTCCCGAACGTCGGCAAGTCGACGCTCGTCAACCGGCTGACCGGCACGCGCGCAGCGGTCGTCCACGAGACGCCGGGCGTGACGCGCGATCGCAAGGATCTGGTCTGCGAGTGGGCCGGGACGGAGTTCCGGCTGATCGACACCGGCGGCGTCGACGTCGCCGACCGCTCCCCGATCACGCGGTCGATCGCCGATCAGGCACGGGCCGCGGTTGCTGAAGCCGACCTCGTCCTTTTCGTGGTCGACGCGAAGGCGGGGGTCACGCCCGGGGACGAGGAGGTGGCGGAGATCCTCCGCGCCTCGCGCAAGCCGGTCTTCCTGCTCGCGAACAAGATCGACGACCCGGGCCGCGACGCGGAGGCGCTCGAGTTCCACCGGCTCGGCCTCGGCGAGCCGATCCCGCTGTCGGCGATGCACGGCCACGGGACGGGCGACCTGCTCGACGCGGTCGTCGCCCGGCTGCCCGGTTCCGGGCCGGCACAGGTGGGCGAGGAGGCGATCCGCGTCGCGATCCTCGGCCGGCCGAACGTGGGCAAGTCGAGCCTGCTGAACGCGATCCTCGGCGAGGAACGGGTGATCGTCTCCGAGGTGCCCGGAACGACGCGCGACGCGATCGACACCGTCTTCGGGCGCGACGGCTCGCGCTTCGTCCTCGTCGACACGGCCGGGCTCCGCCGGAAGCGGCGCCAGCGCCAGGGAATCGAGTACTACGCCGAGCTGCGCACGCTGGACGCGGCCGACCGGGCGGACGTCGCGCTCGTCCTGGTCGACGCCGGCGAGGGGCTGGTCGACCAGGATCTCGCGGTGGCGGACGTCGCCCGTAAGGCGAGCTGCTCCACGATCGTCGTGCTCTCGAAGTGGGACATCGGCCGGGTCAAGGTCGAGGACGTGCGACCCAGGCTCGACCGGCGACTGCGCCAGCGGCCGGGGATCGTCACCGTCTCGGCGACCACCGGCCGCGGCGTCGGGCGGCTGCTCGACCGCGTGGAGGGGCTGTTCGCGAAGCACACGAGCCGCATCCCGACGCCGGCGCTGAACGCGTTCCTCGGCGAGCTGCGCGCCGCCAGGCAGGCGCCGTCGCGCGACCGCCGGCGGCTGAACCTCCTCTACGGCACCCAGACGGCGACCCGCCCGCCGCGCTTCCGCTTCTTCGTCAACGATCCGTCGCTCGTCACGCGCGACTACGGCTACTGGGTCGAGAACCAGGTTCGCGAGCGGTTCGAGCTCGAGGGCGTGCCCGTGTCGATCGACTTCGTCAGGCGCTCGTAGCCCCGTAGACTCGCCGCTGTGAAGGGACAGACGTCAGTCTGTCGCTGCCGTTCGCGGTTGCGTCTCGGCGAGCGGCAGGGTCAGACCCCTTCGGGGTCAGACCCTCGGTGTGCGGGATGAAGGCCGTCGTGATCGGCGCCGGCTCGTGGGGAACCGCGTTCTCGCGGCTGCTGGCCGACTGCGGTCACGAGGTGACGCTCGTCTGCCGCGATCCAGCCCAGGCCGAGACGATCGCCGAGACCGGCCGGAACCCCCGGGCGCCGAGCCCGATCGACCTCGGCGACGTCCGCGCCGTATCGACTGCTCCGCCCGGAGCGGACCTGTATGCGCTCGCCGTTCCGAGCGCGGCCTTCTCGGAGGTCGCCGCCGGGCTGCCTGCGGGCGGGCCCGTGCTCTCCCTCAGCAAGGGACTCGACCCGGCGACCGGCGACCGGCTCTCGACGTTGGTGCGCGACCGCCCGGTCGCCGTCCTCTCCGGCCCGAACATGGCCGACGAGGTGGCCCTCGGCCTCCCGAGCGCCGCCGTGGTCGCGAGCGAGGACGAGGCCCTGGCGACCGAGCTCCAGGACGCGATCAACTCCACGGTCTTCCGCGTCTACGTCAACTCCGACCTCGTCGGCGTCGAGCTCTGCGCCGCCGCCAAGAACGTGATCGGGCTCGCCGCGGGGGGCGTCGACGGCCTCGCCGCCGGCGACAACGGGAAGGCGGCGCTGATCACCCGCGGTCTGGCGGAGATGGCGAGGCTGGGCGAAGCGTGCGGTGCGCGCCCCGAGACCTTCGCCGGCCTGGCCGGGATGGGCGACCTGATCGTCACCTGCTGGAGCCGTCACGGCCGCAACCGGAGGGCCGGCGAGCTGATCGCCCAGGGAACGTCGCCCGAAGACGCGGTCGCCGAGATCGGTCACGTGGTCGAGGGCCTGACCACTGCGCCGGTGCTGCGCGACCTCTCGCGGCGGCTCGGGATCGAGCTGCCCATCACCGAAGGCGTCTGCCGGATCCTGGAGGGGGAGAGCCTCGGCGAGCTGGCAGCCTCGCTGATGGGCAGGCGTCCGCGCGACGAGTAGACGACGAGCGCGCACCTCGGAGTCCTGTAGCCTTCCCGACCGATGTCGGCACGCTCGTTCCTCTTCACCTCCGAGTCGGTGACCGAGGGCCATCCCGACAAGATGGCCGACCAGGTCTCGGACTCAGTGCTCGACGCGATCCTCGCCGAGGATCCGGAAGGCCGTGTCGCCTGCGAGACGCTCCTCACGACCGGGCTGTGCGTCGTCGCCGGGGAGATCACCACGACCGCGTACGTCGACATCCCGAAGTTGGCCCGGGAGACGATCAAGCGCATCGGGTACGACCGGGAGAGCTACGGCTTCGACGGCAACACCTGCGGCGTCGTCGTCTCGATCGACGAGCAGAGCCCGAACATCGCCCAGGGCGTCGACACGTCCGAGGAGGTGCGCGTCGGGCGCAGCGGCGAGGACCTGCTCAACTCCCAGGGCGCCGGCGACCAGGGAATGATGTTCG
>DATBLE010000042.1:0-182044 GCA_036555585.1 Gaiellaceae bacterium | reverse complement strand
CCCTCGACGGCCACGACGTCTACTGCCTGGCGACGGGACTGCACCTCGACGCGCGCTTCGGCAGGGGAGGGCTCGTCTCGCCCGACGAGGCGACGCGCAAGGAGGCCGTCAAGCGGACGCTCGACGCGATCGACTTCGCCGGCGAGCTCCGGGCGAACTTCATCATCTGGCCCGGAATCGAGGGCTACAACTACCCGTTCCAGACGCCGTACAGGGAGAGCTGGGCCTGGTTCCTCGACGGCATCGGCCAGGCTGCGCAGCGCTGCCGCGACCGAGGGGTCAAGCTCTTTCTCGAGCACAAGAACTCGGAGCCGGCGATGAAGATCCTGATGCGAAACATCGGGATGACCCTCCACGTGATCCACAAGCTGCGCGAGCGCGGGATCACCAACGTCCAGGTCAACATGGACTGGCAGCACCTGATCATGAACGGCGAGTCGCTCGGCGAGTACGCGGCGATGCTCGCCGCCGAGGGCCTGCTCGGCCACCAGCACGCGAACTCGGGCTGGGGCACGTTCGACGACGACAACATGGTCGGCGCGACCGCGTTCATGGAGACGCTGGAGCTCGCGCTCGAGCTGCGGCGGGCCGGGTACGGCGACGACGGCAGGCGGCTCGGCTTCGACCTCTACCCGTACACCGAGGACGCGGTCGAGGCCGTGCGGCGGTCGGTCCTGCAGTGGCGCTTCATCGACGGCGTCGCGGAGCGGATCGACGACGCCGCGCTGCGCGAGGCGCAGTCGCGCAAGGACGCGGTGCGCGCGTACGAGCTCGTGTACGCCGCGCTCGGCGCTTGAGCCTCGTCGGGCTGGACGTCGGCACCACCGGCGTCAAGGCGATCCGAATCTCCGAGACCGGCGAGCTGCTCGCCCGCCACGAGGAGGAGTACCCGCTGTCGATCCCGCAGCCGGGGTGGGCGGAGCAGGATCCCGAGGACTGGTGGCGCGCGACCGAGCGGGCGCTCGCCGCGCTCGGCGCGGGCAAGGAGCCGATCGGGCTGACGGGGCAGATGCACGGCCTGGTGCTGCTGGACGCCGCGGATCGCGTCCTGCGCCCGGCGATCCTCTGGAACGACCAGCGCACCGGCGAGGAGTGCGCCGAGATCGAGGGGCGGGTCGGCTTCGAGCGGCTCGTCTCGCTGACCGGGAACCGGGCGCTGCCCGGATTCACAGCGCCGAAGCTCGTCTGGGTGCGTAAGCACGAGCCCGACGTCTGGGCGCGGGCGGCGCAGGTGCTGCTGCCCAAGGACTACGTCAGGCTCAGGCTGACGGGCGAGCGCGCGATCGACGCCGCCGAGGCGTCGGGGACGCTGCTGTTCGACGTGGCCGGGCGGCGGTGGAGCGACGAGGTCTGCGCGGCGCTCGAGCTGCCGAGCGAGTGGCTGCCGCCGGTGCACGAGTCGACCGCGATCGGCGGCGCGGGCGACCAGCAGGCCGGCGCGCTCGGCGTCGGCGTCGTCGGGCCGGGGCCGCTCTCGGTCGTGCTCGGGACGTCGGGCGTCGTCTTCTCCGCGCTGCCCGGGTACCGCGCCGACCCGCACGCGCGGGTGCACGTCTTCTGCCACGCCGTGCCGGACACCTGGGAGGCGATGGGCGTGATGCTCTCCGCCGCCGGCTCGCTGCGCTGGCTCCGCGACGCCGTCGGCGGCGACTACGACACGCTCGTCGCCGAGGCGGCCGAGTGGCCGGCCGGGACGGAGGGGCTCACCTTCCTGCCCTACCTCCAGGGCGAGCGCACGCCCCATGCCGACCCGTCCGCGCGGGCCATGTTCGAGGGACTCTCCCTCCGACACGACCGAGGGGCGCTCGTCCGTTCGGTCCTCGAGGGGGTCGCGTACGGGCTGCGGGACTCGCTCGAGCTGCTGCGCGAGCTCGGCGTCGAGCCGGGAGCCGGACGCGCCTCGGGCGGAGGGGCGCGCAGCGAGCTCTGGCTGAAGATCGTCGCCTCCGTCCTCGGGATCCCGATCGAGCGCACCGCCGTCGAGGAGGGAGCCGCGTTCGGCGCAGCGCTGCTCGGAGGCGTCGCCTCGGGCACGTTCGCCTCCGCGCAGGAGGCGGTCGACGCCTGCGTTCGCGTCCGCGACACGATCGACCCCGACCAGCAGTGGCAGCGCGTCTACGACGAGGCGTACGAGCGCTTCCGGTCCCTGTATCCCGCGATCAAAGGAGTGACATGACCTTCGAAGGAAGAGTGGCGTTCATCACCGGAGCGAGCGGCGGCATCGGCGCCGCGGTCGGCCGCATGCTGCACGACGCCGGCGCCTCCGTCGGCCTGGCCTCGCGCCGGGGAGACGACCTCGGGCTCGAGCGCGGCCTCGGCCTCGCCTGCGACGTGCGCGACCCGGAGGCGGTGGACGCCGCGGTGGCCGCGACCGTCGAGCGCTTCGGCAGGCTCGACGTCGTCGTCGCCAACGCCGGCGTCGGCGCGTACGGCCCGTTCCTCGAGCTGTCGCGCGAGCACCTCGAGGAGATGATCGACACGAACCTGAAGGGGACGCTGTACGCGATCCGGGCGGCGCTCCCGCACCTGCTGCGCAGCGACGCGGCCGACGTGGTCACGCTCGCCTCCGAGGCCGGCAGGCGCGGGCTGCCCTACGAGGCCGTCTACTGCGCCTCGAAGTTCGGCCAGGTCGGCTTCACCCGGGCGCTCGACCACGAGCTCCGCGAGCAGGGCGTCCGCTGCACGAACGTCTGCCCCGGCGGCGTCGCCACCGACTTCGCGCTGGAGGAGGGCCGCGGCCGCACGCGCGACGTCCTCGCCGGGATGATGACCGCCGAGGACGTGGCCGAGATCGTCATGTTCGTGCTGACCCGGCCGCGCACGCACCGGATCCTGGAGACCGCGATCCGGCCGATGACGGAGACGTCGTGGGGCTAGCGAAGCCGGCCTTCAGGGATAGACCCCGGGAGGGGTCTGTCCCTACAGGAGGCGCGTTCCCGTGATCAGCAGGTAGTCGCGGGTGTGCGAGACCGGGCCGCCCGGTGAGCCGTACGGCGGCGACTCGAAGAGGTCGGTCCAGGCGCGGTGGAGCTGATCGCGGCGGTCGTCGTCGAGGGAGCCGACCAGCGTCTTCATCGGCCCGAAGTTCGCCGAGAACTCCTGCCAGTACTCCTCGGCGCTCGCCCACTCCACGGTCGTCACACGCTCCTCGAAGCCGAGCTCGAAGGCGTCGCCGAGGAGCTCCCCCACGTGCTCCGGCCGGCCCCAGTCGAGCGGCGCGCCGGCACCGTCGGGGGGCGGCGGCTGGAAGGGGGCGATCATCTCGAACATCGCGCCGACGCCGCCCGCCGGCCTCCACGTTGCCAGCCCGAGCCGGCCGCCGGGCTTCGTCACCCGGGTGAGCTCGGCCGCGGCCCGCGGCTGGTCGGGCGCGAACATCACGCCGAAGGTGGACGTGACGACGTCGAAGCTCGTGTCCTCGAGGTCGAGGTTCTCCGCGTCGCCGACCCGATAGTCGATCTCCAGACCGTCGGCCGCAGCCTGGCGCTTCGCCGTCTCGATCAGGGCAGGCGCGAGATCGACGCCGACCACGCTCGCGCCGCGCCTCGCCGCCACGCTCGCCAGCTCGCCGGTTCCGCAGGCCACCTCGAGCCAGCGCTTTCCCTCGGCGGGCTGCATCGCCTCGACGATTCCCTCGTGCACGTCCACGAGCGAGTCCGCCACGTTCTCGAACGGCGCGCTCCCCCACACGACCCCCTGGCGCTGCTTCAGCTCCTCGAATGCCATCACTGGCCTCCTTCTGCGAACGACCCCGGGACTGTCACCTTTGATGGAATAGAGACATGGACGCCAGCGGGACGTTACGGGTCGGTTCCGAGCAATACGAGATCTTCCGGCTCGACACTCTCCAGGACCGCTGGGACGTCGCGCGTCTTCCCTACTCCCTTCGCGTGCTGCTCGAGAACGCGCTGCGCGCGGACGACGAGGCCGACGCCGAGGCGATCGCCGGCTGGGTCGCGAACGACGAGCCGAGCCGCGAGATCTCGTTCCGGCCGAGCCGCGTCATCCACCAGGACTTCACCGGCGTCCCCGCGATCGTCGACCTCGCGGCGATGCGGAACGCGATGCAGGACCTGGGCGGGAACCCGGCCGAGATCAACCCGGTGATCCCGGCCGAGCTGGTGATCGACCACTCGGTCCAGGTCGACGAGTTCGCGACCCGGCTCGCCTTCAGCCGCAACGTCGAGCTCGAGTTCGAGCGCAACCGCGAGCGCTACGCGTTCCTCAAGTGGGGACAGGAGTCGCTCGCCGGGCTGAAGGTCGTCCCGCCGGGCACCGGGATCGTCCACCAGGTCAACCTCGAGTACCTCGCCCGCGTGGTCGAGTCGCGCGACGGGCAGGCGTTCCCCGACACGCTCGTCGGCACCGACTCGCACACGACGATGGTGAACGGCCTCGGCGTGCTCGGCTGGGGCGTCGGCGGGATCGAGGCCGAGGCGGCGATGCTCGGCGAGGCGCTCTCGATGCTGGTCCCGCAGGTGGTCGGGTTCCGGCTGACCGGCGCGCTGCCCGAGGGAGCGACCGCGACCGACCTCGTCCTCACCGTCACCGAGACGCTTCGCTCCACGGGCGTCGTCGGGAAGTTCGTCGAGTACTTCGGCCCCGGGCTCGCCTCGCTGTCGCTCGCCGACCGCGCGACGATCGGGAACATGTCGCCCGAGTACGGCGCCACCTGCGGCTTCTTCCCGGTCGACGACGCGACGCTGCAGTACCTGCGGCTGACCGGCAGGCCCGACGAGCGCGTCGCCCTCGTCGAGGCGTACTGCAAGGAGAACATGCTCTGGCACGAGGCCGAGGAGCACCCGACGTACTCGCAGGTGGTGGAGCTCGACCTCACCGGCGTCGAGCCGAGCCTCGCGGGGCCGCGCCGGCCGCAGGATCGCGTCCCGCTCGCCGCCGCCGCGGGCGCCTTCCGCGAAGCGCTCTCGACCTTCGGCGTCGACTACGGAAACGGGCGGGACGCGGCGGTCGCGGAGAGCTTCCCCGCCTCCGACCCGCCGGCGTACGTCGCGCCGGGCCACGAGGGCCCGGCGGCGACCGAGGGGGAGCACGCGATCTCGGTCGCGGCAACGGAACCCGAGCCGGTCACGGCCGGTGCCGACGACGCCGACGTCGGCCACGGCAGCGTGGTGATCGCGGCGATCACGAGCTGCACGAACACGTCCAACCCGCAGGTGATGGTCGCCGCCGGGCTGCTCGCCAAGAAGGCGGTCGAGCGCGGGCTCGCGCGCCAGCCGTGGGTGAAGTCGAGCCTCGCGCCCGGCTCGCGCGTGGTCACCGACTACTACGAGAAGGCGGGGCTGACGCCGTACCTCGAGGAGCTCGGCTTCCACACGGTCGGGTACGGCTGCACGACGTGCATCGGGAACTCGGGCCCGCTCCCGGAGGAGGTCTCGGCGGCGATCGTCGACCACGACCTCGTCACCTGCGCCGTCCTCTCGGGCAACCGCAACTTCGAGGCCCGCATCCACCCCGAGGTGAAGGCGAACTACCTCGCCTCTCCCCCGCTCGTCGTCGCCTACGCGATCGCCGGCCGCATGGACGTCGACCTGACCACCGAGCCGCTCGGGCAGGGCTCCGACGGCGAGGACGTCTACCTGCGCGACATCTGGCCGACGAGCGCGGAGATCGACGAGACGATCGCCGCTTCGGTGTCGGGCGAGCTGTTCCGCGGCCGCTACGCCGACGTGTTCACGGGCGACGAGACGTGGCGCGGCCTCGACGTCCCCACCGGCGACCTGTACGCCTGGGCCGACGACTCCACCTACGTCCGCCGGCCGCCGTACTTCGAGGGCATGGCGATCGAGCCGGGCACGGTCGAGGACTTCGACGGCGCCCGGTGCCTGGTCATGCTCGGCGACTCGGTCACCACCGACCACATCTCCCCGGCGGGCTCGATCAAGCCCGACGGCCCCGCCGGCCGGTACCTGGTCGAGCACGGGGTCGAGCGGAAGGAGTTCAACTCGTACGGGTCGCGCCGCGGCAACCACGAGGTGATGGTGCGGGGCACGTTCGCGAACGTGCGGCTCCGCAACCTGCTCGTCCCGGGCAGCGAGGGCACGTGGACGGTGCATCTGCCGAGCAGCGAGGAGATGTCGATCTTCGAGGCGTCGGAGCGCTACCTCGCCGAGGGGACGCCCCTGATCGTCCTCGCCGGCAAGGAGTACGGCACCGGCTCGTCGCGCGACTGGGCGGCGAAGGGCCCGAAGCTGCTCGGCGTGCGCGCGGCGATCGCCGAGAGCTACGAGCGGATCCACCGCTCGAACCTGCTGATGATGGGGATCCTGCCGCTCCAGTACGCGGACGGGGAGAACGCGGAGTCCCTCGGGCTGACCGGCCGCGAGACCTACTCGATCCACGGGATCGACAACGCGGAGGCGACCGAGGTCACCGTGCGCGCCGACGACAGGGAGTTCGCCGCCCGTGTGCGGCTGGACACGCCGCGGGAGCGGGAGTACCTCCGCCACGGCGGCATCCTGCTCTACGTGCTGAGACGGCTGCTCGCCGCCGCACCGACGTAGACAGCCTCGCCACTGCTACGCGGATAATCGAGGCCATGGAGAGCGAGACCCGCTGGCGCAAGCTGATCGACGCGGGGATCGCCGTCACCTCCGAGCTGACGCTCGGGGCGGTTCTGCAGAAGATCGTCGAGATCGCGGCCGAGCTGACGGGGGCGCGGTACTCGGCGCTGGGGGTGATCGACGAGTCGGGAGCGGGACTCGAGCAGTTCGTCACCTCCGGCGTCGACGCGGCCACCCACGAGGCGATCGGCGAGCTGCCGCGCGGGCGCGGGATTCTCGGCGTGCTGATCCGCGAGTCGCGGGCGCTGCGCCTGCACGACCTGACGGCCGATCCCCGCTCGGTCGGCATCCCGCCGAACCACCCGCCGATGCGGACGTTCCTCGGCGTCCCGATCATGCTCCGCGGCGTCGCCTACGGGAACCTCTACCTGACGGAGAAGGAGGGCGGCGAGGACTTCACCGCCGAGGACGAGGAGCTGGTGACGCTGCTCGCCGCCCAGGCGGCCGTGGCGATCGAGAACGCGCGTCTGTACGAGTCGGCGACGGAGTGGTCGCAACAGCTCGAGTCCCTGCACGAGGTCGTGCGCTCGCTGATCGAGGAGACCGACCTGGAGGACCTGCTCCAGCTGGTCTGCCGCAAGGTCCGCGAGCTGATCGGCGCGCGGCTGGCCCTGATCGCCCTGCCGACCCAGGAGGGCGACCTGCGCGTCGCGGCGGTGGATGCCGTGGGCGAAGCCGAGGTGCCGGGGCTCGGCCACCGGCTCAGCCGCGAGGGCTCGAAGAGCGGGCGGGTGCTCGAGCGCCGGCAGAGCGCGCGCGTCGACTCGGTCCTGGACGACCCGGAGGTCGACCAGGACGAGGCCCGGCGGATGGGCGTGCGCACCGGCCTCTTCGTCCCGCTGGTCGCCCGAGGTCGGGCGATCGGGATCGTGGCCGTGCACGACAAGGTCGGGGCGCAGGCTCGCTTCTCGGACGGCGACCTGCGCCTGGCCGAGATCTTCGCGGCGCGGGCGGCCGTCGCGGTCGACCTCTCGGAGCGGGTGGCCCGGGACACCGTGCGCCGCGTGGTGGAGGCGCAGGAGCTCGAGCGGCGGCGCCTCGCGCGCGAGCTGCACGACGAGACGGGCCAGGCGCTGACCTCGATCCTGCTCGGCCTGAAGGCGATCCGGGCAGCGCCGAACGACGCGGCCGCCGAGCAGGCCGAGGCCGACGTGCGGGACCTGGTCGTCCAGGCGCTCCAGGACGTCCGCGCGCTGGCCGTCGACCTCCGCCCTTCCGCGCTCGACGACTTCGGGCTGGTCCCGGCGCTCGAGCGCCTCGCCGGGACGTTCGAGGAGCGCAGCGGCATCCACACGGTCGTCGAGTCGACGCTCCGCGACGGGCGGTTGCCGGCGGAGGCCGAGACCGTCCTCTACCGCCTGGTGCAGGAGGCGCTCACGAACGTCGCGAAGCATGCGGACGCCACCCGCGTCAGCATCCTGCTGACCCGCCGCGCAGGCGGCGTGAGCGCGGTGGTCGAGGACGACGGGCGCGGCTTCGAGGCCGGCGAGACGCGCGAGGACGCGCTCGGGCTCGTCGGGATGCGGGAGCGGCTCGCGCTGCTGGACGGGACCCTGACGGTCGAGTCGGTTCCCGGCAAGGGGACGGCGCTCGTCGCCTACGTCCCGGTCTCCGCGAGCGGCGAGGGAAGCTCAGGCGGCGACGATTGACCCGGCGAGCGCGACCTGGCCGGCGAGCTCCCGCAGCACGCCGGGGCCCTCCAGGCTCGCGATCCGGATCGGGGCGTCCCGGCCCGGCCGGAGGACGAGCACCGGCAGGCCGCGGAGCCTGTCGGCCCGGCGGCGCGAGAGCGAAGCGGCGGTCAGGCTCGCGTACGGAACGGTCGCGGTCCCGTCGCGGCCGTGCAGCTCGAAGCGGTCGGCGTAGACCTCCAGCCGGCCGGAGCAGACCTCCTCACCGGTGGCCCAGACGACGGCGTAGCGACGCAGGGGGCTCATCGCGTGCCAGCCGGCCGGCTGCGCAACCTGGTCGTCACGGGGTCTGCCACGGAGCCTCCTCGGTCCGTCTTCGCCATCCCACGGTACGAGCGTCTTCGCTCCGAAGCGTCGGGCCAGTTCCGCAGAGCCGCTGCGGCTTTCCACTGATCCCCCGGGCGCACGCGATAACGTCCTCCCCGTGCGCGACCCGATCCGCGTCCTCATCGTCGACGACCACCCGGTCGTCCGCTCGGGGCTCCACCTGCTCCTCGACGCCGACCAGGAGATCGAGGTCGTCGCCGAGGCGGGCGACGTCCGCACCGCGGTCTTCGAGGCGCGGGAGAAGAAGCCGGACGTCGTGCTGATGGACGTGGTCATGCCCGGCCAGAGCGGGATCGAGGGCGTCCCGCTGGTGCTGAAGGAGGCGCCCGAGGCGAAGGTGCTCGTGCTCTCGATGCAGGACGATCCCCGCTACGTCCGCGAGGCGTTTGCCGCGGGGGCGGCGGGCTACGTCCTGAAGGAGGCGGCCGACGCGGAGGTCGTCGCCGCGATCCACGAGGTCGCCGGGGGCGGCCGGTACGTCCACCCGGTGCTCGGCGCGCGCCTCGTCGCCGCCGAGGCGGAGGAGCAGGCACGGGTGCAGGCGGACCCCCTCTCCGAGCGCGAGCGCGAGGTGATGCGGCTGCTCGCCCTCGGCCACACCAACCAGGAGATCGCGAAGATGCTCTACATCTCGGTGCGAACCGCCGAGACGCACCGGGCGCACATCATGCAGAAGCTGCGGCTCTCCTCGAGAGCCGAGCTCGTGCGCTACGCGATCGACCAGGGCCTGCTCGACTGACGTCCGCGGCGGCCGCGCGGCCGCCGCGGACGAGGTGGGTCAGCGAGCCTTCGCCGCAGCTCGAGGCTCGTGCTTGCCGTTCTCCTCGCGCCAGCGCAGCTTCGAGAGCACGCCGACGACGCCCGGGACGCGCTGCACGAACACGGGGAGAAGCTCGGCGTCCGTCTTCGTCTCGACCTGGCCGCTGAGCTCGACCTCCCCGCCGGAGACGACGATGCTGAGCTGCTCCGGCTCGAGCCAGAGCGTCTTGCGGATCACGTCCTCGCGAATCTCCCTCTCGACCTCCTCGTCGGAGCGGATGAACGCGCGGACGAGGTCCGCCCGGGTGATGATCCCCAGCAGCCTCTCGTCGTGGTCGACGACGGGCAGGCGGTTCACGCCCTCGTCGATCATCGTCGTCGCCGCCTCGGTCACCGAGCGCCTCGGGCCGATCGTCAGGGCGGGCGCCGACATCGCCTCGCCGACCGTCCGCGCAGCGAGCTTCAGCTCAAGCGGGCCGTTGCCCGAGGCCGTGAGCAGCCGCTCGAAGAAGCCCCGGCGCTCCGGCGTCTCGCTCTCCTTGTAGAGGATGTCCCCTTCGGAGAGGACGCCCAGGACACGGCGCTCGTCGTCCACCACCGGCAGCCCCGAGATCCGGTGCTCTGCCAGCAGCGCGGCCGCATCCTTGAGCGGAGTGCCGGTGCGTACCGTCAGCACCTCCCTGGTCATCAGATCCTTGACTCTCACGATCGACCTCCTTTGCGTCTCGCTATGGAGACAGCGTGGCCGTGAGCCCCCGCCCCTACATCCGGGCGGGCGCGGAACGGCCTGCGGGAATGCCGCAAGCGCGGGCGAGGCCCGTGTCAGTCGCGCAGCGCCCGCAGGGCGTTGAGGATGACGGCGACGTCGATCGCCTCCTGCAGCAGCGCGCCGGCGATGGGAACGATCAGACCCGCCGCCGCGAGCCCCATCGCGGCCAGGCTGAGGCCCATGCCGGCGAGGACGCTCTGCCTGGCGATCGAGAGCGAGCGCCGTCCGATCCGGACGGCGGCGGCGACGCGGTCGACCCGGTCCTGCACGATCACCGCATCCGCGGTCTCCGACGCGACGGTGGCGCCGACCGACCCCATCGCGATCCCGACGTCGGCGAGGGCCAGCGCGGGAGCGTCGTTGACGCCGTCGCCGACCATCACCACCGGTCGCAGCCCCGGCTGCTGCTGCATGGTGCCGACGATCTGGGCCTTCTCGCCGGGGCTCAGGTCGGGATAGACGCGGTCGAGGCCGAGAGAGCGTCCGACCTCGGTGCCGACCACGGCCCGGTCGCCCGTGACGAGCACCACCTGCTCGATCCCGGCGGCACGGAGCTCCGCGACGAGCCGCGGCGCGTCCTGCCGCACCTGGTCTCCCATCACGATCGCGCCCGCCGGCCGGCCGTCGACGGCCACGGAGATCGTCGCCCGGCCGGGCTCGTCGTGAGCAGGCGGGGGCCCGCCGTCGGCCTGGTGGCCGTGGGCGACGAGCCACCGCGCGCCGCCCGCGGCGACCCGGCGGCCGTCGACGACGCCGGCGATGCCCCGGCCAGGCTCCTCCGTCACCTGCTCCGGGAACGAGAGCGGGAGCCCGTTGCGGACGGCGTGGTGGACGAGCGCCTCCGCCAGGGGATGGGCGGAGAGCTGCTCGAGCGACGCCGTCAGGCGCACGAGCTCCTCCGCCGGCAGCCCGTCGGAGGCAACGACGCGGGCGACCTCCGGCGCCCCGAGCGTCAGCGTCCCGGTCTTGTCCAGGAGCACGGTGCGCGCCCTGCCGAGCAGCTCGATCACGCCGCCGCCCTTGACGATCACGCCGGCCCGGGCGGCGCGGGAGACGCCCGCGACGAAGGCGATCGGCGCCGCCAGGATCAACGGGCACGGCGTGGCGACGACGAGCACGGCCAGCGCACGCACCGGGTCTCCCGAGAGGGCCCAGACGAGGCCGGCGACGGCGATGGTCAGGGGAAGGAAGAAGATCGCGTAGCGGTCGGCCACGCGCACGAACCGCGGCTTCCTCGACTCGGCGTCCCGCACGAGCCGAACGACCGCCGCGTACGCGCTCTCGGCCGCAGGGCGGGCGGCGCGCAGCTCGAAGGCGTCGCCGGCGTTCGCGGCTCCGCTGCGGACGGAGTCCCCGCGCTCGCGCGCGACCGGCAGCGGCTCGCCGGTCATCGACGACTCGTCCACCAGCGCCTCGGCGCCGGTCAGGACGCCGTCGACGGGCACGATCTCCCCGGCGCGGACGACCAGCGTGTCGCCGACCTCGACCCGCTCGACGGGCAGCTCCTCGACCGAGCCGCCGGCCCCGATGCGGTGGGCGACCCGGGGGGCGCGCTCGACGAGGGCGCGGAGCTCGCGGCGAGCGCGCCCGGCGGCGGCCTCCTCGAGAGCGTTCCCGCCCGCGAGCATCAGGGCCACGACCGCGGCCGCTCCCCACTGCCCGAGAGCGAGCGCGCCCGCGATCGCGAGCAGCGCGATCGCGTCGACGCCGACGTCGCGACGCGCCAGCGACCGGGCGACGCTCCACGTCAGGGGAACGAGCACGAGCCCGGCGCCGAGCGCCAGGGCCAGGTCGCCGGCCTCGGGTGCGCCGGCCAGATGCAGGATCCCGCCGGCCCCGACCGCGACGAGGCACGCTGCCGCGAGCAGGCGCCGGGCCATGCCGCTACCAGGTCTTGGCGTAGCGGGGCGTTTCCGCAGGGCGGACCCGCACACGGGCGTCCACGGCGACGTAGCCCTGCTCGAGCGCGAGCACCGGGTTGAGGTCGAGCTCCGCGACCTCGGGGATGTCGTCCGCGAGCCGCGCCAGCCGGAGCACGAGGTCGACGAGCGCGGCGGCGTCGCCTGCCGGCTTGCCCCGGAACCCGGCGACGAGACGCCCGGCCTTCCCGGTGAGGACGAGCTCCTCGGCGTCGGCGAGCGTGAGCGGGGCGATGCGGAACTGGGCCTCGCCGATCAGCTCGGCGAACACCCCGCCGGGCCCGAAGGCGACGAGCGGCCCGAACGTGGGGTCCTGCACGACGCCGGCCAGGACCTCGGCCCCGCCGGCGACCATCGGCTGGACGATCGCGGGCAGCCCGATCCGTCCGACCGCGTCGCGGACGTCGTCCTCGGACTCGAGGTCGAGGGCGATTCCGCCGGTCTCGGTCTTGTGCGCGCCGGGCACCGCGCTCTTCACCACGGCGGGGAAGCCGAGCTCGCGCGCCGCCTCGACCGCCGACTCGACGCTCGTCGCCACCTGCTCGTCGACGAGGCGGATCCCGTAGGCGCCGAGCAGCTCGCGCACCTGCGCGGCGGCGAGCCAGACGTCGGTGGAGCCTGCGAGGGCCGAGTCGACGACCGCCCGCGCAGCCGCGCGGTCGGTGCCCCCCAGCTCGGGAGGAGCGACCACGGGCCGGCGGAGCCACTCCGCGCGGTCGACCGCGTGGGCCAGAGCCCGCGCGGCCGACTCCGGGTACTCGAAGCCGGCGACGCCGGAATCCCGGCCGCGGAGGCACGCGGGAATGCCCTCCCCGGACACGAAGGCGGCCAGCACCGGCTTGCCGGTGTCCGGCGCCGCGGCGACGCCGCGCACCACCGCCTCGGCCACCTCGTCCGCGCCGGCGACGACCGGCGGGACGAAGAGCACGATCGCGGCGTCGATCCTCGGGTCGACGAGCACGTGCGGCAGCACCGCCTCGTAGGTCGCGCCCACGGCCGAGCCGAGCATGTCGATCGGATTGGCGATGCTCGCCTCGCGCGGCAGGACCTCGCCGAGCCGGGCACGCGTCTCCTCGGAGAGCGCGGGCAGCTCGAGCCCTGCCGCCGCGCATGCGTCCGCGCACAGGATCCCGAGGCCGCCGGCGTTCGTCAGCACCGCGACCCGGCGGCCCTGCGGCAGCGGCTGCGAGGAGAGGAGGACGGCGGCGTCGGCCAGCTCCTCCAGCGAGTCGGCCTGGATGACGCCCGCCTGCCGGAAGAGCGCCTCGACCGCGGCAGTCGACCCGGCCAGCGCGGCGGTGTGCGAGCCGGCGGCGCGCTGGCCCGCGGTCGTCCGCCCGCCCTTCATCGCCAGGATCGGCTTCTTCCGGGCCACCCGCCGGGCAAGCCGTCCGAACTTGCGCGGGTTCCCGAACGACTCGAGGTAGAGCAGGATCAGGTCCGTCTCCGGGTCGTCCTCCCAGTACTCGAGCAGGTCGTTCGAGGACACGTCGGCCTTGTTGCCGACCGACACGAAGGCGGAGAGCCCGAGCCCGCGCGAGGCTCCGCGCTCGAGCACGGCCAGGCCGAGCGCTCCGCTCTGCGACGAGAAGCCGATGTTGCCGGGCGGGAAGGCGTGGGGCGCGAAGGTCGCGTTCAGGCTGGGGCCGGCGGCGAAGATCCCCAGGCAGTTCGGGCCGATCAGCCGGGCGCCGTGGGCACGGACCCGGGCGAGCAGCTCCTCCTGGCGCCGCGCGCCCTCGACCCCCGTCTCCGCGAAGCCGGCGGAGATAACGCACAGCGCGCGCGTGCCCTTCCGCAGGGCCGCCTCCGCCTCGGCCAGCACCGACGCCCCCGGAACGCAGAAGACGGCGAGGTCGACCGGGTCGGGGATGTCCGCCACCGACGGGTAGGCCCGGACGCCGGCGACGGCAGGCGCCTTCGGGTTCACCGGGTAGACGATCCCGTCGAACTCGGAGTCGAGGATGTTGCGGAACAGCTCGCCGCCGATCGAGCCCCGCCTCGTCGAGGCGCCCACGACCGCGACGCTGCGCGGGTGGAAGAAGGGCGCGAGCGAGGCGGCCACGGCCCGGTGGTCGCGCTCGTCGACCGCCGCGCGGTACTCCTCGGTGGGAGCGATCTCCAGTCGCACCTCGGTCGTTCCGCCCTCGAGCCTGCGAGACACCGCGAAGCCAGCGTCGGCGAACACGCGCAGCATCGGCCGGTTCTCCGCCATCACCTCGGCCACGAAGACCGAGATCCCGTGCGCGGCCGCGGTCAGCGCCAGCTGCTCCAGCAACCGGGTGCCGACTCCCTGCCCCTGGAGCGGGTCGGCGACCGTGAAGGCAACCTCCGCACGCGCGGGGTCGCGGAGCCGGACGTAGTTCGCCAGCGCGACCACCTGCTCGCCGCCGTCGGCGGACATCGTCCCGATCAGCGCGCCGCGGTCGTGCCAGTCGGGATCGAGAAACGGCTCGACCGTCTCGAGGCGCAGCGAGGGGAAGCCGTGAAAGCGCCGGTAGGCGCTCTGCTCGGACAGCCCGCCCAGGAACGCCAGCACGGCGTCGGCGTCCGAGGCCTGCGGCGGGCGGAGCCGGAGCGTGCCCCCGGTGCGGAGGATGACGTCGCGAACCTCGGAAGCCGCGGAAACCATCCTCGACAGTGTCGCCGCAGGTGCGTCCCGGCGCCATCCGGCCGGGCGCTGAGCAGCCTGCGGCAAATCCCGGATGGCCGGACGGGGGCGGCGAACGAGAATCGGAGCGGAAAGGAGCAACCCATGCAACGGATCCTGATCGCGACGGACGGGTCGGACCGGGCCCAGGCGGCCGTCGAGGAAGGGGTCGCGCTCGCCCGCTCGGTCGGCGCCGCCGTCACCTTCGTGACCGTCCGGCATGCCGCCGGCGAGCTGTTCGGCGACCCCCTCTACCAGGAGCGGCTGACGGGGCAGCTGCGGCACGCCAGGGAGGCGATCGGCCGGGCCGAGGCGGTGGCCGAGCAGATGGAGGTCGAGTCCGAGGCCGAGATCCTCGAAGGCGACCCCGTCGAGTGCATCGTCCGCGTCGCGCGCGCGTGGAACGCCGACCTGGTGGTCGTCGGCTCACGCGGCCACGGCGCCGTGACGAGCGCGCTGATCGGCAGCGTCTCGCACGGGCTGGTGACGCGGTCGACCGTCCCCGTGCTGGTCGTACCGGCCTCCGTCCGCTCGGCGGCGCGGACGTGACGCCGCGTACCGCCTCCGGCAGGCCGGTTCCGCCCTGGAAGGTCAAGGTGGTGGAGCCGATCCGGCTCCCGCCCCGCGGGCGCCGGCGCCGGGCGCTCGCGGAGGCGGGCTACAACACGTTCCTGCTGCGGGCCGAGGACGTCTTCGTCGACCTGCTCACGGACAGCGGCACCTCGGCGCTGTCGCAGGAGCAGCGGGCCGCGCAGGAGCTCGGCGACGAGGCCTACGCCGGCTCGAGGAGCTTCTTCCGGCTGGAGGCCGCGGTGCAGGAGGTGTACGGCTACCGCCACGTGATCCCGACCCACCAGGGTCGCGGCGCGGAGCACCTGCTGGCCCGCATCCTCGTCGGGCCGGGGCAGATGGTTCCCTCGAACCTCTACTTCACCACCTCCCGCGCCCACGTCGAGCTCGCCGGCGGAGTCTGGACCGACGTGTCGATCGCGGAGGCGTCCGACCCGGCGTCCATGCACCCGTTCAAGGGCAACATCGACCTGGTCGCCCTCGAGCGCGTGCTCGGCTCGTCCGCCCCCGACCACGTGGCGTTCGTCCGCCAGGAGGCCTGCCTGAACATGGCCGGCGGCCAGCCCTTCTCGATGGAGAACCTGCGCGGCGTCCGGGAGCTGACCCGCGACCACGGGGTGCCGTTCGTGCTCGACGCGACCCGGGTCGCCGAGAACGCGCTGTTCGTGAAGCGGCACGAGCCCGGGTACGGCGGACGGTCGATCGCCTCCGTCGTCCGCGAGATCGCCAGCCTGACGGACGGGGCGGTGTTCTCCTCGAAGAAGGACCACCTGGTGCCGATCGGCGGGCTGCTGGCGCTGAACGACGACGACCTGGCGCAGCGTGCCCGCGAGCTGGTCGTGGTCTACGAAGGCTTCCCGCACTACGGCGGCATGGCCGGGCACGACATGGAGGCGCTCGCCCGCGGCATCTACGAGTCCACGGACGAGCGGCTCGTCGACCACTACGTCTCCCAGTCCGCCTTCCTCGGGGGCCTCCTCGCCGGCGCCGGCGTGCCCGTGGTGCTGCCCTTCGGCGCGCACGCCGTCTTCCTCGACGCCAAGCGCTTCCTGCCACACGTCCCCCAGGAGCAGTTCCCGGCCCAGGCGCTGGCGGCGGCGATCTACCTCGAGGGCGGCGTGCGGACGATGGAGCGCGGGATCGTCTCCGGCCAGCACGGCAGCGAGCCCTACGACGGCCTCGAGCTGGTCAGGCTGACGATCCCGCGCCGCGTCTACACCGGCGAGCACCTCGAGTACGTCGCGGACGTGGTCGCGCGCCTGCACCGGGCTTCCGGAGGCATCGCGGGGCTGCGGATGACCTACGAGCCGGAGAGCCTCCGCTTCTTCCAGGCGCGGTTCGAACCGGTCGGTGCCGGAGCGCGGCAGTCAGTAGCAGGCCTGCGCACGGTTCCGTAGTTCGCCGCATCCCGGCTGTGGCCGCGCGCGGATGCCCCGGCGCGCCCGTCCGTCTTCAATCCGGCCTATATCGAGCCACAAGGAGGCAGCGGACATGTCGAAGCACAAAGTGGTCGAGTTCGGGGGGTACGCCGCAGCGGTGATCCTGATCGCCTTCGGCGTCGCCGCCCTGGTCATGGGCGTGAACGGACGTGACACGGTCGGCTCCAGCCTCAAGCAGGAGCAGATCGTGGGGACGCCGGACATGACCCCCAAGGCGATCGCCGGCGAGGTCGCCGCGGCGAAGGCCGCGCAGAGCAAGCTCTTCGCGACGCTGCACGACGCCGGCGTCAACATCACGCCGTCGCCGATCGAGACGCCGAGCTGCTCGGTGGCGAACAAGCAGGTCGACAGCGGGAGCCGCGCACGCTGCTTCGCGCAGTACATGCGGATCCACACCTTCGGGGCGACGTCCGGCCTGACCTACTCGCAGATGGGCCGGTACGTGGCCGCGCCGGGCACGCCGGTGAAGCTCACCGACGGGCTCGGGGCGACGAACGACACGACCAAGGCCGTGACCGATCCCAAGACGAAGCAGCCGGTGGCGAACGGCCGGCGCGACATCTGGGTCACCTACACGGCTCTGACCACCGCGCTCAACACCAGCTACATGGCCAGCCAGCTGGCGCTGTTCGCGGTCGTCGTCGGGGTCGCGCTCCTGCTCGCCGGCATCGGCTTCGGGATCCTCGCCTTCGCGACCTTCCGCCTCCCCGCGATCGTCGCGAAGTCGAGGGCGGAGGGGACCACGGTTCCGAAGACGGTCCAGACCGCGTAGGACCAACCGTCTCCCCCACCTCCGGAGGGCCGGCAACGCCGGCCCTCCGCTTGCATCAGGCCTCGCCCGCCAGCAGCGCCCGGTCGAAGAACCCGACGACCCGGCGCTCGTACTCGGCAGGTCGAGCCTGCCAGCCGCCGACGTGGTGCGCCTCCCCGATCCGCCAGACCAGCTTCGGCTCGCGGGCGGCGCGGTAGTAGTCCTCGTCGAGCTCCTCCCCGCCGGCTCCGTGGCCGGCGTAGATCAGGAAGACGGGACGCGGGCCGATCCGCCGGACGACGTCCTCCAGCGAGGGCGGAGGAGGCGCTCCGCTCAGCACCGCCAGCGCCGACGTCCGGACGGCCGCTGCCGGCAGCGAGGGCCAGCCTCGCGCCCCGTAGAGCAGCTCCTCGCGAACGGACCGAATGCCCGCCCCCTCGGACACGACTGCGCGCAAGCGGACGTCCGCCGCCGCGGCCTGGAGCATGACCTCGCCCCCCACGGAGAAGCCGATGCCGCCGATCCGGCCGTCGCGGACGTCCGGGCGGCGCCGGAGCCAGCCGACCGCCGCGTCGACGTCCTTCGTGCCCTCCCAACCGAAGAGGTTCGGATCGCCCTCGCTGCCGTCGTAGCCGCGCGCGTCCAGCAGCAGCACGCCGTAGCCGTGCCGGGCGAGCATCGCCGCCTGCGGCAGCTTGCCCGAGCGCGTCGGATACGAGATCACGGCCGCCCCGTTCCGGGACGGGACGTACCACCCCGCGAGCTCCAGGCCCTCGCGAGTCGTGATCGTCACCTCCCTGTAGGGCCGGCCGAGCTGGGCGGGCGCCACGTCTGCGCGCGGGCGATGCGTGGCCAGGATCGCCGTCGCCACAGGCACGACGATCCAGTAGGCGGCCACGATCGAGCAGGCCGCGATCGCCGCACGGCGCAGCCACCGGAGCCGGCCGCCCTTGCGCGAGCGCCAGAGCAGGACGGCGCCGAGCCCGATCAGGGTCAGGCCGGCCGGAGCAAGCAGGAAGCCGGTCCAGTCGTCGCCGCGCGGGCCGACCGCCCGGGCGTCCTCGACGGCGATACCCGCCCCGACCAGCGCCAGCGCACCCAGCACCGCGGCGAGGGCAGCCTGCCCGCCGGCCCGGAGGCGGGGAAAGACGACGACCGCCAGCGCGAGCAGCGCGAGTGACGCCGTTCCGCCGGTCAGATGGTCGCCGGGCGCGGTGCCCGGCTCCGGCGCGAGGAACGCGTCGACGACGGCGTGCAGCGCGACGAGCGCGGCACCGACGGAGAAGATGGCCGCCGCGCGTCGGTCCGGCTCAGGCATGTGCCGGCCCGGCCGGGCGCGGCGCGGGCGGCGCGGGCTTCCGCTCGCCCTCGGGCGCGAGCGACGGCAGCCACTCGAGCCACGTCGGCAGGTACCAGTTCCACTCGCCGAGCACCTTCATCGCCGCGGGCAGGAGGACGGCCCGGACGATCGTCGCGTCGATGAGGACCGCGATCGCGAGGCCGAAGCCCATCTGCTGCATCATGATCAGGCTCAGGGACGCGAACAGGGCGAAGACGGCGACCATGATGAGCGCTGCGCTCGTCACGGTTCCCGCCGTGCGCGCGATCGCGAGCCTGACCGCATCCTCGGTCGACCGGCCCCCGTCGTGCAGCTCCTTGACCCGGCTGAGGATGAAGACGTGGTAGTCCATCGACAGGCCGAACAGGACGACGAACAGGAAGAGCGGCAGCCAGCTCACGATCGCACCGTTCGTCTGGAAGCCGAACACGTCGGCCAGCCAGCCGTGCTGGAAGACGGCGACGAGGATGCCGTAGGCGGCACCGACGGAGAGCAGGTTCAGGGCGATCGCCTTGGCGGCGATCACGAGCGACCTGAACGTCAACAGCAGGAGCACGAAGGCGAGCCCGAGCACGAACGCGAACACGAAGGGCAGCCGGGAGCGCATCTGCTGGTTGAAGTCGTAGGTGCCGGCGGTCACCCCCGTGACCGCCACCTCCGTGTCGGGGAGGGTGGCCGCGATCGGCGGGATCACGGTGTCGCGCAGGGTCTTGAGCGCGGCGACCGAGGCACTGTTGTCGCCGTTGCCCGCGATCGCGAAGTCGATCACCGCGACCGTCCGGTCGGGGTTGATCGTGACCGTGAACGGCGCGTAGAGCTCGCCGGTGGCGAGTGCGCGCCGGCGGAAGAGGTCGTACGCGGTCTGCATCCGGGGCGCGTCCACCTTCGGCGCCCGGACGACGACGCTCGCCGGCGTCTGCGAGCCGGGGAACGCCGCCTGGATGCGCTCGTACGTCCGCACGATCTTCAGGTCCTGCGGGAAGTCCGTGAAGTTCGGCAGCTTCGTGTGCATGCCGAGGGCCGGCAGGGCGAGCACGAACAGGCCGCCGCCCGCCAGGAGCAGCGCCGTCCACGGCCGCCGCAGGACGGCGCCCACGACCCGGCCCCACATGCCGTCGTCGCGCACGCCCCGCTGGAGGATGCGGATCCGCCCCCACTCGACGCGGTCGCCGAGCCGGTGCAGGAGGGCGGGAAGCACCGTCAGGGAGCCGATCATCGCGGCGAGGACGACGATCATCGTGCCGAGCCCGATGGTCGTGAACAGCGAGTTGCCCGACACGAACATCCCGGCCATCGCGATCAGGACGGTCCCGCCCGAGATCAGCACCGCCTGGCCGGAGGTGCGTGCGGCGCGGAGCAGCGCGGAATGCGGTGTTCTCCCGGCCTGCCGCTCCTCGCGCTCGCGGCGGAGGTAGAACAGCGAGTAGTCGATCCCCACCGCCATGCCGATCATCAGGATGATCGCGCCGACCGTCTGCGCCTCCGTCGGCACCACGTGGCTGACGAGGGCGTTGAGCCCGGTCGCCGCGAGCACGGCCGAGAACGCGAGCAGCACGGGCAGGCCCGCGGCCACGAGCGAGCCGAAGGCGACGAGCAGGATCGCGATCGTCAGCGGCACCGAGGTGAACTCGGCGCGGCCCATGTCGCCCTCGAAGCGCTTGTCGACCTGGTGGTCGGCCGACGCCTGGCCGAACTCCTCGATGATCAGCGTCGGGTTCGCGGCCTGGACTCCGTCGATCGCCTTCAGGATCGGCGCGATCAGGTTCTTCGCGTCGTCGGCCTTGCCCTCGACGTCGAACTGGACGAGCGCCGAGTGCCGGTCGGCCGAGACGAGCCCGGCCTTCGGCCGGTTGATCGGCGAGACGACGTTCGTCACGTTCGGCTGGTCGGAGAGGGTCTGGACCACGCCGCCGACGGCGGAGGCGAACAGCGGCTCGCCGACCGTCGCGGTCCGCGACTGGACCAGCACGCTCTCGCGCGCCGGGAGGTCGAAGTCGGCCCGGTCGAGGATCTGCTCCGCGCGGCGCGACTCTCCGTTCGCGACCGCCCACGGCTTCATCTCGTTCGATCCGACGCGGGTCCCGATCGCGACGGCGAGCACGGCGAAGGCGATCCACCCGAAGGCCGCCGTCTTCCAGTGCGCGGCGCTCCAACGACCGGCGCGTCCGGCGAAGTTCGTGGTCTCCATGGCCCACGCCCCCTTTGTGCGCGCGGTGTGAGTATGAAGTCGAAGCTAGCCCCCTTCCTGCGTGTGAAATCGGGACCAACTACGGCACTGCCTGCGGAGAACCACGCACGTCGTGCACGACTCGGCTCTGATGCGGGCCGAGGCGGCCGCGTCGACACTCGAAGCGTGTCCACTCCCACCCCGGAGCACGATCGGGTCGCACACGAGACGCTGGGCACGCGCTGGCGGGCCGCGTTCGACGCCGCCGAGGCGGCGCTCCGGTCCGCGCAGCGCGTGCTCCCGCCCGACGAGCTGCGCCGGCTCGCCCAGCGGCTGGCGGCGGAGCGCGAGTCGACGGCGCGCCTGCTGCGCGGCTACGCGGGCACGGTCGTCGCCGCGCCGTCCTTCCGTCTGCCCCTCCTGCCCAGGGAAGCGCGCCGCCTGCTCGGGCTGCCGTCCGAGGTCGCAGCCTGCGTGGTCAACCTCGACGGCGTGCTGATCGGCAGCGCCGCGTTCCACGCCGAGGCCTGGGCGAAGACCTTCGACCGCTTCCTGACGAGCTGGGGCGAGCGGTCACGCGTCGAGCTCGCTCCGTTCGACCCGCGTCGCGACTACGCGGCGCACGTGCACGGGAAGCCGCGGCTGGACGGCGTTCGCGACTTCCTGGCGAGCCGGGGGATCAGCCTGCCGGAGGGCGCCGACGACGACGAGCCCGGAGCCGACACCGTGCGCGGCCTCGCCAACCAGAAGAGCGCCCTGCTCGGCCGGCTGCTGTCGCAGCGCGAGCTGAGCGCGTACGACGGCGCCCGGGAGTATCTCGAGCTCGCCCACGACGCTCATCTCCCGTGCGCCGTCGTCTCCGCGAGCGCCCACACCGACACGATCCTCCGGCAAGCGGGTTTGTCCCATCTGGTCGACGGCAAGGTCGACGGCGCGACCATCGTCGCCGGCGGCCTGTCGCCCCGGCCGGCCCCCGACATCGTGCTGGCCGCCTGCAGCCAGCTCGACGCGAGCCCGCGGCAGGCCGCCGTCTTCGAGACGACGCCGGCGGGGATCGAGGCGGCGCGGGCAGCGGGCGCGGCCGTCGTGGTCGGGGTCGGTCGCGGCGACCGGATGCGGGAGCTGCGCGCGGCGGGCGCCGACCTGGTCGTCACCGGGCTCGAGGAGCTGCTCCACCTGGCGGACGCGGCGTGATCCCGGCGGCGGCTTCGGGAACCACCTCGGGCGTGCCCGGCCTGCTCCTGCCCCCGTCCGTGCGAGCGTGCCTCTTCGACCTGGACGGGGTCCTCACCGATACCGCCTCCGTCCACCGGCGTGCCTGGCAGGAGACCTTCGACGCCTTCCTCCGCGACCGTGCGTCCCGGGAGGGAGCATCCTTCGTCCCGTTCGAGCTCGAGGACTACGCGCGGTACGTCGACGGCCGCGCGCGCCTCGACGGCGTGCGCTCGTTCCTCGCGTCGAGAGGCATCCGGCTGCGCGAGGGCACGCGCGACGACCCGCCCGACGCCGAGACGGTCGCCGGTCTCGGCAACCGGAAGAATGCGCTCGTGCTCGAGCTGATGCGCCGGGACGGCATCCGTCCGTACGAGGGCTCCGCCCGCTTCGTCCGCGCCGCCCGCGACGCCGGTCTCCGCCGCGCCGTCGTCTCGGCGAGCGCGAACTGCCGCGAGGTGCTGGAGGCGGCGGGGCTCGCCGACCTCTTCGAAGCCCGGGTCGACGGCCTCGTCGCCGAGCGGGAGGGCCTGCGGGGAAAGCCGGCCCCCGACACGTTCCTCGCGGCGGCCGGCCTGCTCGGCGTGCCGCCCGGGCACGCCGCGGTGTTCGAGGACGCCCTCGCCGGCGTCGAGGCCGGCCGGGCGGGCGGGTTCGGCTTCGTGGTCGGTGTCGACCGCGCGGGCCAGGAGGCCGCGTTGCGGGCGCACGGCGCCGACGTGGTCGTCTCCGACCTGGCCGAGTTGCTGGAAGCGGCGTGACCGCCCACCTGGACCTCGCCGTCGCGCCGTGGTCGGTACGCGAGCGCTCGCTCGACCTCGAGCAGCTCGCGCAGGCCGAGTCCGTCTTCGCGCTCTCGAACGGCCACCTCGGGCTGCGTGCGAACCTCGACGAGGGCGAGCCCTACGCGCTCCCGGGCACCTACCTCAACTCCTTCTACGAGCTGCGGCCGCTTCCGTACGCGGAGGCCGGCTACGGCTACCCGGAGTCGGGGCAGACGATCGTCAACGCGACGAATGGGAAGATCATCCGGCTGCTGGTGGACGACGAGCCGCTGGACGTGCGCTACGGCGAGCTGCTCGCGCACGAGCGCGAGCTCGACCTGCGCGCCGGGGTGCTGCGCCGCCTGGTCGAGTGGCGCTCTCCGGCCGGCACCGCCGTCCGCGTCCGGTCGACCCGGCTCGTGTCGTTCGTCCAGCGGTCGATCGCCGCGATCCGCTACGAGGTCGAGCCGGTCGACCGGCGGGTGCGCGTGGTCGTCCAGTCGGAACTGATCGCCAACGAGCCCGCGCCGCCGCAGTCCTCCGATCCGCGGGCCGCGGCCGCGCTCGAGGCGCCCCTGATCGCGGTCGAGCACTTCGACCATGCCGCCCGCGTCGTCCTCGTCCACTCGACCCGGAGCAGCAAGCTCGGGATGGCGGCCGGGATGGACCACGTGATCGACGGGCCTGCGGACACCGCCACCGCCGCCGAGAGCCGGCCCGACCTCGGCCGCGTGACCGCCGCGGTCGACCTCGAGCCGGGGGGCCGGCTGTGCGTTGTGAAGCTCCTCGCCTACGCCTGGTCGAGCAGGCGCTCGCACGCGGCTGTCCGAGACGAGGTGGTCGCCGCGCTCGCCGAGGCGCGGTACACGGGCTGGGACGGCCTGGTCGCCGCGCAGCGCTCCTACCTCGACGACTTCTGGGAGGGCGCCGACGTCGAGCTGGAAGGCGACACCGAGCTCCAGCAGGCGGTCCGCTTCGCGCTCTTCCATACGCTCCAGGCCGCCGCGCGCGCCGAGGGCCGGGCGATCCCGGCGAAGGGCCTCACCGGCCCGGGCTACGACGGGCACACGTTCTGGGACGCCGAGCGCTTCGTCCTGCCGGTGCTCACGTACAGCGCGCCGCACGTCGCCCGCGACGCGCTGCGCTGGCGGCACTCCACGCTCGACCTGGCGCGCGAGCGCGCCGCGCAGCTCGGGCTGGCCGGGGCAGTCTTCCCGTGGCGCACGATCCGGGGCCAGGAGTGCTCCGGCTACTGGCCGGCCGGGACGGCCGCGTTCCACATCGGCGGCGACGTCGCCGACGCCGCCATCCGCTACCGGCAGGCGACCGGCGACGACGACTTCGAGCGCGACGTCGGGCTCGAGCTGCTGGTCGAGATCGCCCGCCTGTGGCGCTCGCTCGGGCACCACGACCCGGAGGGGAGGTTCCGCATCGACGGAGTCACGGGACCGGACGAGTACAGCGCGCTCGCGGACAACAACGTGTACACGAACCTGCTCGCGCAGCGGAACCTCCGCGCCGCGGCCGACGCGGTCGCCAGGCATCCGCGCCACGCCGCGGCGTTCGGAGCCGACTTCGAGGAGGCGGCGGCCTGGCGCGACGCCGCCGAGGACATGGTCGTCCCGTGGGACGACGCGCTCGGCGTCCACCCGCAGTCGGAGGGCTTCACCAGCCACGAGGTCTGGGACTTCGAGCACACCGGGGCGGAGGAGTACCCGCTCCTCCTGCACTTCCCGTACTTCGACATCTACCGCAAGCAGGTGATCAAGCAGGCAGACCTGGTCCTCGCCCTGCACGTCTTCGGCGACGCCTTCAGCGACGAGCAGAAGGCGCGCGACTTCGCCTACTACGAGCAGCTGACGGTGAGGGACTCGTCGCTGTCGGCGTGCACGCAGGCGGTCGTCGCCGCCGAGGTGGGCCACCTGGAGCTGGCCTACGACTACTTCGGCGAGGCCGCCCTCATGGACCTGCACGACCTCGAGCAGAACACCAGCGACGGCCTGCACATCGCCTCGCTCGCCGGCGCCTGCATCGCCGCGGTGGCGGGCTTCGGCGGGCTCCGCGACCACGGCGGCCGCCTCGGCTTCTCGCCCGCCCTGCCGGCCCGGCTCGACCGGCTCGCGTTCCGGCTGCGGGTCCGGGGGAGAAGGCTGAAGGTCGAGGTGTCGAAGACGCAGGCGACCTACACGGTGGAGGAGGGGCCGCCGCTCGAGCTCTACCACTACGGGACGAGGCTGGCCGTCTCGGACACGCCGGTCGCGGCGCCGATCTCGCCCCGGCCCGCCTCGCCGTCGCCGACCCAGCCGCCCGGCCGGGCGCCGAGGCGCCGGGGAACGCCGCACGACGGCGAGCCCGCCGCGAATCCCACCGTCGCCGCGTGAGCCGCGTTCCTAGCGGGCCTTCGGCTCCCCGGGCTGCCGCCCCGTCCCGTCCGGTCGCCCCGGGGCGGTCGCGGTAGGCCCGCACGCCCGAGATCGTGACCAGGACGGCGCCGACGGCCGCCACCCAGATGATCCACGGGTCCCAGTCGCCCGGGTAGCGCGACCTCGTGCTCAGGTGCCGGAGCCAGCCGTCCGCCGTCTCGTACTGGGTGACCACCCAGATCGGCGTGAGGACGACCAGGGCGAGCAGGTAGATCGCCAGATGACGCTTGAACCTGCGGACGTGCTCCAGGTGGCCGTCCCCCATCGGTGTCTTGACGACCACGTCTCGTCACCTCCTTTCGCGTGCGGTCAGGTCACGTCGCGACGGCGGATCAAGACCGTGCCGGCGAGCACGAACGCCGCCGCGTAGGCGGCGAGCACCACGCCGCCGACCGGCGCGCTGAGGAGGTGCACCGAGGAGGAGCCGACGGTGTCCCCGGTCAGCGCGGTCCCGGCCGCGCCCGGTGCGTACCGGGCGACGCCGGGCAGGTACTGGAAGAGCAGGATCTCGACGACGAAGACCCAGGCGAAGAGGGCGACGATCGCGACGACCTGATTGCGCACCACCGCGCCGAGCCCGACGCCGCAGGCGGCCCACAACGCGGACATGACGATGGTGCCGAGCACGAGCCGCCGGACGTCGGCGGCGTCGAAGAGCACGTCGTAGCCGCGCAGCCGGATCATCAGCGTGCCGGTGCCGAGCCCGATCGAGGCGCCGACCGCGCCGAAGCCGATCCCGACGAGCACGCTGGCGAGCACCTTCGCGGCGATCACGCGGACGCGGTCGGGCGTGAAGACGAAGGTCGCACGGATCGTGCCGTGGCGGAACTCGCTCGTCATCGCCATCAGCCCGATCAGCGCCGCGAACACCGCGGCGAACGCGCCGTTGCCGATCACCTCGCGCTGGTTCTCGGGCAGCGAGAGATCGGCTTCCCCGCCGAGGCTGCCTGCGATCACCCCGAACAGCACCAGCGCGACCAGGCCGAGGAGCAGGCCTACGTTCGTCCTGGTGGTGCGCATCTTGCGGAGCTCGGAACGGAGCTGGGCGGTCACGGCCGGCCTCCGGAGGTGAGCTCGAGGAAGACCTTCTCGAGCGTGGACGACTCCTCCACGAGCTCGCGCAGCGCGACGCCGGCCGCCAGCGCGATCTCGCCGACGCGGTCGGGCGACGCCCCGGGGACGACGAGCTCGTCGCCGTCGAGCACCGTCGCCTCGAGCCCGGCGGCCGCGAGCGCGGGCACGAGCGCCCGGACGGACGGGGCGCGCACCCTGACGGCGCCCCTCATCCGGGCCGTCAGCTCGTCGAGACCGGCGATCGTGACCAGCCGGCCCCGGTCGATGATCACCACGCGGTCGACGGTCTGGGCCACCTCCGCGAGGACGTGGCTGGAGACGAGCACGGTCTTCCCGGCGCGAGCGAAATCGCGCAGGAACGTCCGCAGCCAGTGGACGCCCTCGGGGTCGAGCCCGTTCGCCGGCTCGTCGAGGATCAGCAGCTCCGGGCCCCGGAGCAGCGCCGCCGCGAGCCCGAGCCGCTGGCGCATCCCCAGCGAGTAGCCGCCCACGCGCCGCCGGCCCGCGCTCCCGAGCTCGACCACCTCGAGCACCTCGTCGACGCGCCTCGCCGGCACCCCGGCGGCAAGCGCGAGCGTCATCAGGTGCTCGCGCCCGGTGCGGCCCGGATGGAAGTCGGCGGCCTCGAGCACGGCGCCGACGCGTGGGGCGGTCGCCTCGCAGTAACGGCTCCCGAAGAGCAGCGCCTGCCCGGCCGTCGGCCGGACGAGCCCGAGCAGCATCCGCAGCGTCGTCGTCTTCCCGGCGCCGTTCGGGCCCAGGAAGCCGGTCACGGTCCCCGCCTCGAGCCGGAAGGTCAGGTCGTCGACCGCGACGACGCCGCCGAAGCGCTTGCTCAGGTGCTCGGCGGCGACGACCTCCTGCCCGCGCCGGGGCCGATCGAGGTGCAGCGTCTGAGCGCGCCGGTCCTGCGCCGGCGCCAGGGAGGCCATCGGTACCTCCAGTCGGACCCCCGAAGCATCGTCCGCCTCTCGGCGCCGGAAAACAGGGAATCCGCTGATCCTCGGCGGCCGTCAGCCGCGCGAGCGCTCCCTCGCGGTCCCGTGCCGCCGGACCGTGGCGTCGCTGCTCGGGTAGAAGACCGTCTCCCGGTCGTCGTCCCAGCGCACCCGGTAGTGCTCGTGGCCCGGCTCGCCGAGGACCTCGAGGATCTCGCCCGTCCTCCGGCTGTCGCCGACGTGGTGTCCCTCGATCACGATCACGTCGCCGGCGGCGGCGTGCAGCTCCTGAATGCCTTCGCTCATCTGCGTCCTCCAAGTCGCCTGCCGCGAGCCTGACGCGGGCGGGGCGCCCGGCCATCGGGGTGATCGCTGAGCGGGCACGGGGATTTCCACGATGGCGCCGGCCCCGTCGGACCGGAACGATTCCTCCGGGAGCGCTGCGGTCCACGCGGCAGATCGACGGGATCGGAGGTCACGATGGCAATCGGCTCGATCGAGAACGACGAGGAGACCGCCCAGGCCGAGCTTCGCTTCAGCCGTGTCCTGGTGCACGTCGACGGAAGCGACGCCGGGTTCGAGGCGTGCCGCCAGGCCGCTCGGCTCGCGGAGCCGGAGGCGACGATCGATGCCGTCGCGGTCGTCGAGCTGTCGGATGCGGTCTGGGCCGCGCACAACGCCCCAGCCGTCGTCGAGCAGCTTCGGCGAGAGGCGACCGTCGCGCTCGAGCGGGCGGCGCAGCTGATCGGCGACCGTGTCGAGAGGCGGTTCGTGAACGGGCCGGAGACGGCAGCGCTCCTGCAGGAGGCCGAGCGGACCGCGACGACCCTGATCGCCGTCGGCTGGCACGGACGACGTCGCGCCGAGGAGATCCTGATCGGCGGCGTCGTGGGCGAGCTGCTGCACGCCCCGACCTGCTCGATCCTGGTCGCCCGCCCCTCCGACGACCCGGGGGCCTTCCCACGGTCGATCGCCGTCGGGATCGACGGCTCGGCCGCGGCCGAGCACGCGCTCGAGGCCGCGGAATCCCTGGCGGCACGGCTCGGGGTTCCGCTGCGCGTGATCGCCGCCGTCCACGGCGGGGCCGTCGATCTCGAGCGGGTCCGGCGACGGTGCCCCGCCGCCGAGGAGATCGACAGGCAGCCGCTCGAGGCGCTGACGGACGCGGCTCGAGGCGCGGACCTCCTGGTCGTCGGCAGCCGCGGGCTGACCGGCGTCCGGGCCCTGGGCAGCGTCTCGGAACGGATCGCGCATCAGGCCGCGTGCTCCGTCCTCGTCGCGCGGCCGAGGCCCGCCGGGTGACCGATCGACCGCACGCGGCGGCGCCCGCCGAGCTGGAGGCCGCGCTCGAGTCCGACCTGGTGCACGGCCTCACCGCCTCGGAGGCGGAGCGCCGCCTGCAGCTGTACGGGCCGAACGCCCCCGAGCGCAGGCGGCGGCCGCCCTACCTCCGGCTGGCGCTGAACCAGCTGGTCGATCCGCTCGTGCTGCTGCTCGTCGCCGCCTCGATCGTCTCGGTGGCGATCGGCGACACGGTCGAGGGCATCGCGATCGCCGCGATCCTCGTCGTCAACGGGGCGCTCGGGTTCTGGCAGGAGGCCGGCGCGGAACGGGCGATCCTCGCGCTCTCGCAGGCGTTCACGAAGACGGCGCTCGTGGTTCGCGACGGCGTGGCCGCCGAGCTGCCGGGGGACCTCGTCGTGCCCGGCGACCTCCTGATCGTCCGCGAGGGCGACCGCGTCGCCGCCGACGCCCGGCTCGTCGAGGCGAGCGCCGTCGAGGTGGACGAGTCGGCGCTGACCGGGGAGTCGCTCCCGGTCGAGAAGCAGGTGGAAGCCGTCGGCGCGTCGACCCCGCTGGCGGAGCGCGCCTCGATGCTGTTCGCGGGCACGGCCGTGACCCGGGGGAGGGGGCGCGCCCTCGTCTACGCAACCGGGTCGCGGACCGAGATGGGCTCGATCGAGGTTCTCGCCGCGCGGGCGAAGGCCCCGCCCACCCCGCTCACGCGCAGGCTGGGCCGGCTGGCCCGCCAGATGGTGGCGCTCGGCGTCGCGATCACGATCGTCCTCGGCGCGCTGATCCTGCTCCGCGGCGGAGCCTGGGACGAGGCCTTCCTCACCTCCGTGGCGGTCGCGGTGGCCGCGGTTCCCGAGGGTCTCGCCGCGATCGTCACCGCCGCGCTCGCCTTCGGGGCGCGGGCGATGGCCCGGCGCGGGGCGCTCGTCCGACGGCTCGCCGCGATCGAGACCCTCGGCGAGACCACCGTGATCTGCACCGACAAGACCGGGACGCTCACCGAGAACGAGATTCGCGTCGCCGCGCTCCGGACGGCCGACGGGGTCGAGGAGCGCGCGTTGCTCGAGGCGGCCGCCCTGGCCTGCGGTGCCGACTGGACGGGCGACCACGTCGTCGGGGACCCGATCGAGAAGGGGCTCGTGCTCGCGGCGATGGAGCGGGGCATCTCGCCGAAGGAGCTCTCGGGCCGCTACGAGCCGGTGGGCGAGCTGCCCTTCTCCTCCGAGCGCAAGCTGATGAGCCGCATCTACGCCCTCGACGGCGGCCGCCGCCTCTTCATGAAGGGCGCGCCCGAGACGGTCGCGGCGCTCGCTCCCCGCCGGCCGGCCGAGCTCCTGGCGGCGGCGAGCTCGTGGGCGGCGGAGGGCCTGCGCGTGCTCGCCGTCGCGACGCGCGCGCTCGGGCCCGAGGCGGAGACGGGCGCGGACGTGGAGCACGACGTGGTGCCGCTCGGCGTGATCGCGCTGCACGACCCGTTGCGGGCGAGCGCGGCCCCCGCGGTGGAGGACGCTCGCGCGGCGGGGATCGAGGTCCGGATGGTCACCGGCGACCACCCGGCGACGGCGCAGACGATCGGCCATGCGCTCGGCCTCGAGCCGGAGGCCATCCTGGCCCGGGCGGCGCCGGCGGACAAGCTCGCGCTCGTGGAGGAGCTGCAAGGGCTCGGGGAGGTCGTGGCGGTCACGGGCGACGGCGTCAACGACGCCCCCGCCCTTCGCCGGGCCGACGTCGGCGTGGCGATGGGCCGCGGCGGCACCGAGGCGGCACGGGAGGCGGCGGGCATCGTCCTCACGGACGACGACTTCGCGACCATCGTCGCGGCGGTCGCCGAGGGGCGCCGGATCGGCGACAACATCCGCAAGTTCGTCGCGTTCCTGCTCTCGGCGAACTTCGGCGAGGTGCTCGTCTTCGCGCTCGCGATCGGGGTGGGCCTCGGCGCGCCGCTCGCCGTGATCCAGATCCTGATCGTCAACCTGCTCACCGACGGACTGCCGGCACTCGCGCTTGCGCGCGATCCCGCCGGCCCCGAGACGATGAGGTCGCCCCCGCGGCGAGGCCGCGAGCTGTTCGACCGGCGGGGCTGGTGGACGTTGTTCTGGGTCGGCATCCTCGTCGGCGCCGTCACCTTCGCCGCCTTCGCGATCGGACGGGCCATGGAGGGCGACCTCGAGCAGACGATGGCGTTCGCGACGCTCGCCTTCGCCGAGCTGGCGCTCGTCTACGGCATGCGCTCGAATTCCGCGGCCGCGTGGCAGGCGCCCCGGAACTCGTGGCTCGACGCGAGCGTGCTCTCGTCCGCCGCCCTGGTGGTCGCCGTCGTCTACGTGCCCGGCGCGGGATCGGCCTTCGCGGCCACGCCGCTCGGCGTCGGGCCGGCAGCGGTCGTCCTCGCGCTCGCGCTCGTGCCGCTCGTCGCGATCGAGCTGCTCAAGGCGTACCGCCGCTCGCGAGGCCCGACGGGCTCGGCGCCGCCGCAGCCGGTCGCCCCGGCGCCCGCCCGGCTCCCGAGCAGCCCGAGCGCATCGGCGGCGTCCAGGTGGACGCCGCGCCGGGTGAGCGAGTAGCCCTCGTCGAACTCGACGGCCCCGTTCAGCTCGACGACGACGTACTCGTCCCCGCCGAGCGGGATCAGGTCGACTCCGACGAGGTCGGCGCCGACGGCCGCCGCCGCGGCGACTGCGAGCGAGCGGGCGGCAGGCGACGGCGTCACCGGGTGCAGCGTGCCGCCGAGCGAGACGTTGGTCCGCCACTCGCCGGGGGCCGCGACGCGCTTGCCGGCGCCGACGACCTCGCCGCCGGCGACGACCAGCCGCAGGTCGCTGCCGCCCGACGGGACGAGCTCCTGGACGATCGCGCCGTGGCGGCGAAACCACGGCCGCCGGCGAATCTCGTCCAGGGTCGAGGTGACGGCACGATTGTCGGCACAGAGGAAGACGTCGCGTCCCCAGCTGCCGAAGCGAGGCTTGAGGACGAAGGGCGGCTCCAGCTCCGCTCCCGCCTCTTCCCGCCGGGCAGCCGTGCGCGGGTGGGGCAGGCCCGCCAGCTCGAGGCGGCGGGCGGTGCGGAGCTTGTCGTGGACGGTGAGCAGCGCCTCGGCCCCGTTGAGCACGCGGCAGCCGCGCCGCTCGAGCAGGAGCAGGGCGAGCAGCCCCGGCTCGACTCCGTCGAGCGTCGGCAGGACGTCGATGCGGCCGAGGACGACGGCGTCTGCTGGAACGCGCCGGAGCGGGTCCAGCAGGACGGCGTCGAGTCCGGCCTCCCGCCAGCTCTCGACCAGCTCCACGTTCGTCTCGTTGCCGGCGGAGCCGACCACGCAGACCCTGTCTCGGCTCGATCCGTCCATCACGTCTCCGGCGATCGTCGTGCCGCCCGGAGACAGACGCATCCGGGCCGTCGCTGATTCCCGCCCGAGGAGCGCGATGAGCGCGTCCGCAGTTTCCCGCGCTCCGGGTCCGGCGCCGCCCGGATGTGGACGACCCGTCCGGCAGGCACGGTGGCGGCAATGGCCGAGACAGCCCGGATCCGACGACCACGGGGCACGTACGCGGAGGACGGCGAATCGGGCTCGCAGGACAGCCTCCAGCTGCTGCTCGCGGAGATCTCGATGCACCCGCTGCTGACGGCGGCCGAGGAGGTCTCGCTCGCCAAGCGCATCGAGCGCGGCGACGTCGCGGCCAAGCACCGGATGGTGGAGGGCAACCTGCGCCTCGTCGTCTCGATTGCGAAGCGATACCGCGGAATGGGCCTGCCGTTCCTCGACCTGATCCAGGAGGGCGCGATCGGGCTCAGCCGGGCGGTCGAGAAGTTCGACTGGCGGCGCGGTCACAAGTTCTCCACCTACGCGACCTGGTGGATCCGCCAGGGGATCCAGCGGGCGATCTCGAACCACGCCCGGACGATCCGCATCCCGGTGCACGCCCTCGAGCGCAGGCGCAAGGTCGAGCTGGCGCAGCAGCGCCTCGAGGCCGACCTGGGCCGAGTCCCCACGCGGGAGGAGCTCGCGGACGAGACGGGCCTCTCGCTCGAGCAGGTGGACGAAGCCTTCGCACTCGCCCGCACCATCCTCTCGCTGAACCAGCCCTTCCGGTCCGACGGCGAGCCGACGGAGCTCGGCGAGCTGATCCCCGATCCCCGCAGCGACAGCCTCGACGAGGGGCTGGAGCGCGAGCACCTCCGGCACACGCTCGACCGTGCGCTGCGAGCGCTGCCCGACCGCGAGCGGCTCGTCGTCGAGCGGCACTTCGGCCTCCGCCGCACGCCCGAGACGCTGCAGGCGATCGGGACCGACCTCGGCCTCACGCGCGAGCGCGTCCGCCAGCTCGAGGCGCACGCCCTGGCCGTCCTCGCCGGGGATCCGGCGTTGCGCGGCTAGCGTCGAGGTTTCAGCGGCTCGGGTCTGGGCATGCGGGCATCGTGACCACCACGGCGAAGCGCCTGGCCGGCCTGCTGGTGGCCGCCCTCCTCGTGCCGGTCCTGTACCGGCGCTACCTGCGGCGGCCGGTCCTGTCCTGGGGGGCGACGCCGGACGAGGCCGACCGGCGGTTGCCCGGCGACGAGCTGCTCGAGCACGCGGACCTCGTCTCGACGCGCGCGGTCTCGATCGACGCGCCCGCGCGAGACGTCTGGCCGTGGCTGGTGCAGATGGGGCCGGGGCGGGCGGGCGCCTACACCTACGACTGGATCGAGAACCTGTTCGGCCTGAACATGCACAGCTCCGACCGGATCGTCCCCGAGTGGCAGCACCTGCAGACGGGCGAGATCCTGCGCGCGAAGCCGGATCAGCCCGGCATGCGCGTCGAGCTCCTCGAGCCGGAGCACGTGCTGAGCCTGCGCTCGGAGGCGGGCGACTGGGTGTGGACGTTCGCGCTCGAGGAGAGGGGCGGAACCACGCGCCTGCTGAGCCGCAACCGGATCGCCACCGGCGGCGGCTCGGCCGGCCAGCGCCTCGGCATGCTGGTGATGGAGCCGGGCTCGCTGGTGATGGAGCGCAAGATGCTGCTGGGGATCAAGCAGCGGGCCGAAGGCCTGGCCCGGGCGGCCGAGCCGGCTGCGTCGACGCCGTGAAGGCCTTTCGCCTCCTGGAGTGGCAGCAGCCCCCGGAGCTGGTCGACGTGCCGGAGCCCGAGCCCGGCCCGGGTCAGGTCCTGATCCGCGTGGGCGGTGCCGGGGCGTGCCATTCCGCTGACCGACGCCGCGCTGACGCCCTAGCACGCGATCAAGCGCTCGCTGCACGCGCTCGTTCCCGGCTCGAGCGTTGTGGTGATCGGCGTGGGCGGACTCGGCCACATGGCCGTGCAGCTGCTCCGGGCCCTCGCACCCGCCCGCATCGTCGCCGTGGACACGGCCGCGGACAAGCTCGAGCTGGCCCGGTCGGTCGGCGCGGACGAGGCGGTTCAGGCGGGCGAGCAGGCGGCGGCGGAGATCGCCGAGGCGACGCGCGGCCGGGGCGGCCGGCTCGTCCTCGATCTCGTCGGCTCGGACGACACCATGGCCCTCGCCGCCGCCGTCGCAGCGCCGGAGGCGGACATCGCCGTCGTGGGCCTCGCGGGCGGCACGCTGCCGTTCCGGTTCGGAGCCGCCGCCTGGGAGGCGTCGGTGTCGATCCCCTAGGTGACGCCCGCGAGCGCCCGGGCGACGTCGAGCGACGAGAGCACCCCGACCGGCCGGCCCGAGTGACGCTCGACCACGATCACGTGTGCGACCTCGTGCTCCGCCATCAGCTGCATCGCCCGCGGCAGCGGGTCGACGGTGGTCACGGTCAGCACGGGCGTCGCCGCCACCCGGCTCGCGGTCAGCGCGTCGACGTCCTCGTCCAGCCCGGCCCGGACGAGGTCCGCGTCGGTGACGACGCCCCAGCCGTCGCCGCCCGGGAGCTCTTCCTCGTCGTGGGCATGGACGACGATCGCGTGGACGCGATACGTCGCCATCATGCGGGCGACGGTGCGAAGCGGCGTCTCGGGCGGGCACGAGATCATTCCCGGGTGCATCGCGTCGATCGCACGCAGCTCGGTCACGGGACGGAGCCGATGCGACGGTTGGAAGGTCGTCTTCATCTCGTCACCTCCTGGAGCGAGCGTCGCGCGGCGCGGAGCGCAGGGCATCGGGGAGGGGCCTGGCGCGCGGTACGCGGAAACCACGTACCGTCGGTACCTTCTCCGCTCCGCTGACGCGATCTCGCCGATGCCGGCAGGTGTGCGTAGTCGCCCGGCGCTCGTCGCCGGGTCCACGAAGGGCGCGTCGACCGAGCGGCCTCAGCTCGCGTGCTCGCCGGCCGAGAACGACGTCTGGTACCGCCTCACCTCGTCGCGGCGGGGGCCGATCCTCGTCAGGCTCACGGCCGCCGGGAAGCTCGACGCCGTCGTCGGCGTCTATCGCCGCGCGCGGTCGCGGCTGTACCCCGTCGCCTGCGGAACGACCAACGCGAAGGGGCGGCTGCTCCTGCCGTTCTACGGCCGCAGGCACGTCGGCTACGTGGTCGCCGTGGCCCAGCGCACCGAGTCGGAGCCAGGCTCCTTCCGGCTGCGCGTCTTCCGGGCCGAGCGCCCGGCCCGCCCGCCCGGGGAGCCGCTTGCGGCCCGCGGAGTCCGCTCCGCCGTCCACCCGCTCGTCGACAGGGACGACGCCTGGTCGGTCGTCATGGACCGCGGTCGGAGCTACCGCATCAACCTCGTCCCGGGACGGGGCTGCCTGCCGCTCCGCCTCTACCGGCCGGGCACGTACTCCTTCAGAGCCGACACGCCGGTTCTCGACGCGGAGTGCGGAGGCTATGCCCTCTTCACGCCCGGCCCCGACGGCGGCGGCCGCTACAGCCTGCTGATCGAGTCTGATCCGAGCATCGCGAACGTGCAGCGCTACCGCCTCGAGGTCGCGGCGGCAGAGCCCGACGACGTCGCGCCCGGGATCCTCCTCTCGAGCGGCGCACGCATTGCGGGCCGGCTGTCCGGTCGCGGCGACGACCTCGTCGACCTCTACCGGTTCGGCGTCGCCGGGCCGAGCGAGTTCCGGGCACGGCTGGTCAAGCCTGCACGGGCGTCGTTCACGCTGACGCTGCTCACGCCGTCGGGAGACGCGGTTCCCACCGTTCGCAGCGTCGAGGACGGGCGGATCATCCTCCGCAAGCGGCTGCCGCGCGCCCACTACTACCTGGCCGTGCGGGCCGAGGACCGCGCCGGCGGCCCGTACCAGCTGCAGCTGCTCGTGCGCACGGTGACGACGACCGAGATGCTCGTCGACGGCTCGAGAGCCGTCGAGATCGACCCCGGACGGTCGCTGGCTCTGACGGCCACGGTGACTCCGCCCGGCACGGGCGGCGCGGTCCGGTTTCAGTTCGACCGGCTCGACCCGCTGACCGGCTGGCACTTCGTCCAGACGGTCGACGCCCCGGTCGGGCCCACCGGTCTGGTGGCGACGACCTGGATGCCGCCCACTGTCGGCTACTGGCGCATCCACAGCCGGTTCCTCGGCACGCAGACGGCCGCGAGGAGCAAGAGCGAGCTCGCGCGCGTCGTCGTGTCTGACCCGCTCGACTGAGCGCGCCCCCCTGGTCCGGAGGCCCGCGGGCGCCGAAACCGGTCGGTACTTCCCCGCCCGGGCGCACGCGCTCTCCCCGATGCCGTTTCGGTCCCGTGGGGCAATCGTTCGTCCATGGCGGCAGCACCGCAGCTCGAGACGACGGGCGGCGATCCGCGCCGGCCCGTCGAGCAGCTGCTGCGAGAGCTGCAATCGGCCCCCCGCGGGCTGTCCGAGCGCGACGCCGCGCGGCGCCTGGTGCGCTACGGCCCGAACGTGCTGGAGCGCCGGAGCGGGCGCCGCTGGCCCCGTGAGCTCGCGAACCAGCTCACCCATCCTCTGGCCCTCCTCCTGTGGGCCGCCGCAGGGCTCGCCTTCGTCAGCGGTAGCGCCGTCCTCGGCGCGGCGATCGTCGCGGTCGTCCTCCTGAACGGCGCCTTCGCCTTCGCCCAGGAGCGACAGGCCGAGCGTGCGATCGAGGCGCTGCGGGGCTACCTGCCCCAGCAGGCGGTCGTCGTCCGCGAGGGGCGGCGACGGACGATCGACGCGTCCGAGCTCGTGCCGGGAGACGTCCTGGTGGTCGCGGAGGGCGACCGCGTCTCGGCCGACGCGCGGTTGCTCGAGGGCGCCGTCGAGGTCGACCTCTCGACGCTGACCGGCGAGTCGCAGCCGGTCCTCCGCTCGGCGGAGCTGCGCGACACCGCCGGCCCGCTGATCGAGGCGCGCGACCTGGTCTTCAGCGGCTCGGCGTGCGTCGGCGGCGAGGCGAAGGCGATCGTCGTCCACACGGGCATGCACACGGAGCTCGGCCGCATCGCGGCGCTGTCCGAGCGGGTCGAGGCGGAGCCGAGCCCGCTCGAGCGGCAGGTGCGGCGCGTCGCCTGGCTGATCGCGGCCGTCGCGGTCGGTGCCGGGCTCCTGTTCCTCCCGGTGGGCTGGCTGGCGGCGGGCCTGCCCCTGGCCGATGCCCTCAGGTTCACGATCGGCCTGATCGTCGCGAACGTGCCCGAGGGGCTTCTGCCCACGATCACGCTGGCGCTGGCGTTCGGCGTTGCGCGGCTCGCCCGCCGGGGAGCCCTGGTGAAGCGGCTGAGCGCGGTGGAGACGCTCGGCTCGGCGGCGGTCGTCTGCACCGACAAGACGGGGACGCTGACCGAGAACCGGATGCGCCCGGCCCGCCTCTGGACGCCGCTCGGCGAGCTCGACCTCGAGCAGGCGGGCGACGCGAGCGGCGCGCTCGCGTCGAACCCGGTCCTGGGGTCGCTGGGCCGCGCCGTCGCCGCCTGCAGCACGGCGGAGCTCGCGCCCGAGCGCACCGGGAAGTCGCGAGGCGAGGCGACCGAGATCGGCATGCTGGAGGCGGCGAAGGCGCTCGGGGTCGACGTGGACGTCGCCCGCCGCGAGCACCGTCGCCTGGTCCTGAACCGCTTCGACCCGAGGCTGCGCCTGATGTCCACGGTCGACCAGCGCGAGGATGGAGGCATCACCGTGCACGCGAAGGGGGCGCCGGAGGAGGTCCTCGAGCGCTGCACGCTGATCGGCGGCCCCGAGGACCACGTGCCCATGTCCGACCTGGACCGGCGCACCGTGCTCGCCGTCCTCGAGCGCTACGCCGCGGACGGGCTGCGCGTCCTCGCGGTGGCACGCCGGCGACTGCCGGGCCGCACGGACGTGCCCGACCGGCGCGAGGAGGCCGAGCGGGAGCTGTGCCTGCTCGGCCTGGTCGCGCTGTTCGACCCGCCCAGGCCCGAGGTCCCCGCCGCGGTCGCATCGTGCCGGCAGGCGGGGATCCGGACGCTCGTCGTCACCGGCGACTACGGCCCGACCGCGGCCGAGATCGCCCGGCGGGTCGGGATCGCCGGGGAGCACGCGCCGGTGATCACGGGCGAGGAGCTGGACGAGCTCACCGACGGCGAGCTGGACCGCCTGCTGCGGGACGGGCGCACGGTGATCTTCGCGCGGACGGCCCCCGAGGCGAAGCTGCGCATCGCCGACGCGCTCCGGGCGGAGGGGCTCGTGGTGGCCATGACCGGCGACGGCGTCAACGACGCCCCGGCCCTGCGGCGGGCCGACATCGGCGTCGCGATGGGCGCGACCGGAACGGACGTCGCCCGCGAGGCCGCGACCATGGTGCTCACGGACGACAACTTCGCCACCATCGTCGCGGCGATCGAGGCCGGACGCCAGGTGTTCGACAACATCCGGAAGTTCGTCCTCTACATCTTCGCCCACGCCACCCCGGAGGTCGTTCCCTTCCTGGTCTTCGCGCTCTCCGGCGGCGCGATCCCCCTGCCGCTGACCGTCCTCCAGATCCTGGCGATCGACCTCGGAACGGAGATCCTGCCCGCGCTCGCCCTGGGCCGGGAGCCCGCCGAGCCCGGCTTGATGTCCAGGCCGCCGCGGACCCGGTCGCAGGGCGTCATCGACGCCGGGCTGCTCTACCGCGCGTGGGTGTTTCTCGGCCTGATCGAGGCCGCGCTCGTGATGGGCGGGTTCTTCCTGGTGCTCGTGGGCGCCGGCTGGGCACCGGGTGACGACGTCTCGGCGGGCTCGGCGCTCCACGACGACTACCTGAGGGCGACGACGATGACCTTCGCCGGCATCGTCGCGTGCCAGATCGGCACGGCGCTGGCGGCCCGAACCGAGCGAGCCTCGCTGCGCGAGGTCGGGCTCTTCACCAACCGCCTGCTGCTGGTCGGCCTGGCGTCGGAGGTCCTCTTCGCCGCCGCGTTGATCTACCTGCCGGCGCTCCAGTCCGTCTTCGGGACCGCCCCGCTCCGGCCCGTCGACCTCGCCGTCCTGCTCGCCTTCCCCGTGGTCGTCTGGGGCGCCGACGAGCTCCGGCGCGCCCGTGCTCGAGGCGGGGCGTCGGCCGGCGTCCGTACTACAGCGAAGACCCGATCGGGGAAGCCCACGATGTAGCCGGGCCGCGCTGGACGCACGATGACGGTGCCATGACGCTCGCCCTGCTCGATACCGAGGCGCGCCTGTACGAGGAGCTCGAGCCGCCCCTGGGCGAGGAGGAGGCGATCGTCGAGGCGGATCGGTGCCTGGAGTGCGGCGGCGCACATGCGCCGGCGCCCTGCACGGTCGCGTGCCCCGCCGGGATCGACGTCCCCGCATTCGTCGCGGCGATCGCGGAGGGCGACGACGGGCGGGCGGCGGAGGTGATCTTCGCCGAGAACCTCCTGGGCGGGACCTGCGCACGCGTGTGCCCGACCGAGCTGCTCTGCGAGGGCGCCTGCGTCCTGCTGCACGAGGGCCGTCCGCCGATCGAGATCGGCCGGCTCCAGCGTCATGCCTCCGACGCCGCGTTCGAGAGGAGCCGGCCGCTGCGCAGCCGCGAGGCTCCGAGCGGGTTCCGGGTCGCCGTCGTCGGCGCCGGGCCCGCCGGCCTCGCCTGCGCGGGCGAGCTGGCCGCGCGCGGTCACGAGGTCACCGTCTACGACGAGCGCCCGGAGCCGGGCGGACTCGTCCGCTACGCGATCGCGCCCTACCGCCAGCTCGTCCGGCCGCTGCCCGAGGAGGCCGCCCTCGTCGAGGCGCTCGGCGCGAGGCTCGTGCCGGGACGCCGGATCGACCGGGCGCAGCTGCTCGCGATCGCGGGGATGAACGACGCGGTCGTGCTCGCGGTGGGGATGGGGGCGGACGCGACTCCGCACCTGCCCGGCGAGGGCCTGGAGGGCGTGTGGCGCTCGCTGCCGTTCGTCGAGGCGCTCAAGACCGGCCGCCCGCCGCACGTCGGGCGGACGGTGGCGGTGATCGGCGGCGGCAACACCGCGATCGACGTCGCGGTCGAGGCGCGACGCCTCGGTGCCGGAGAGGTGCGGATGCTGTACCGGCGCACGGAGGCGGAGATGCCGGCGTACCCGGCGGAGGTCGAGCTCGCCCGGGAGGAGGGCGTCCTCTTCGAGTGGCTGACCGCCCCGACCCGGTTCCTCGGCCGGCGGCGGCTCGAAGGCGTCGAGTGCGTCCGCATGCGGCTCGGGGAGCGCGACGCGAGCGGCCGCGCCCGGCCCGAGCCCGTTCCGGGCAGCGAGCGCGTGGTACCGGCCGAGACGGCGATCGTCGCCATCGGCCAGGAGCCGCGCCCCGAGCTCGCCGACCTGATCGAGAGCGTCGACCCCGCCACGGGGCGCACGGGCACGCCGAAGCTCTACGCGGCCGGCGACGCCGTCAACGGCGGCGCCACCGTGGTCGAGGCCGTGCGCGAGGCGAAGATCGCCGCGCGCAGCGTCGACGAGGACTTGCAAGCGAGCGCGCCATGAAGGAGATCCGCTGGCACGCGCGCGCGGGGCAGGGCGCGAAGACCGCAGCCCAGCTCCTGGCCGTCGCGCTGCTGCGCGAGGGCAAGAGCGTCCAGGCGTTCCCCGAGTACGGCCCCGAGCGGCGAGGCTCGCCGATGCGCGCCTACACCCGCTACGACGGCCGCCCGATCCGGCGCCGCGACTCGATCGAGGAGCCCGACGCGGTGGTCGTGCTCGAGCCCTCGCTCGCGCGCGGCGCCGAGGTGACCGCCGGACTCGCACCGGGCGGGCTGCTGCTCGTCAACTCCGCGGAGCCGATCGCCGGCGCGGTCTGCGTGCCGGCCGGCCGGATCGCGCCCGACGCCGTCAACCTCGTCATGCTCGGCGCCCTGGCCGCGTGCCTCGGCGAGCCCTCGCTCGAGGGCCTGGCCGCCGCCGCGGCGGAGGTGCTGGGCCGGAAGGCCGATCCCGCCCGGCTCGCGGCCGCGCTCGAGGCGGGCCACCGGGCGGCCCGGGAGGAGCGATGGGCGGCCTGAAGACCCTGAAGACGTGGCCGGAGCTGGAGCCGGGCGGCGTCGTGCTCCGCGACGAGGCGGTGCAGCCTGCGACCGGGGGCTGGCGCACCGGGCTCAGGCCGGACGCCGACCTCGAGCTCTGCGTCGACTGCCTGCTCTGCTGGCTCTACTGCCCCGACTCCGCGGTGCGGCTGGACGGCACCGCCTTCGCCGGCTTCGACCTCGACCATTGCAAGGGCTGCGAGCTGTGCGCCGAGGTCTGCCCGACCGGCGCGATCGAGATGGTGCCCGATGGCGACTGACCTGACGCACGCGCAGCTCCTCACCGGCGGCGAGGCGATCGTCGAGGCGATGTGCCAGATCGACCCCGACGTCGTCCCCGTCTACCCGATCACGCCGCAGACGCCGATCATCCAGGGCTACGCCAAGGCGATCGCGGACGGGCGGGCACACGGCGAGATGGTCAACGTCGAGTCGGAGCACTCCGCGATGAGCGCCGCGATCGCAGCGGCGGTTGCGGGCGCGCGGACGATGACGGCGACGTCGTCGCAGGGCCTCGCCCTGATGGCGGAGGTGGTCTACATCGCCGCCTCGATGCGCGCGCCGGTGGTGATGACGCTCGGCAACCGGGCGCTCTCCGGACCGATCAACATCCACTGCGACCACTCCGACTCGATGCTGATCCGCGACTCCGGCGCGATCCAGCTGTTCGCCGAGAGCGCGCAGGAGGCGTACGACCTGACCGTGCTGGCGCCCCGGCTGGCCGAGCACCCCGACGTGCTGCTGCCGGTGATCGTCTGCGTCGACGGCTTCACGCTCACCCACTCCGCGGAGCCGGTCGAACTGCTCGACGGCGAGCTGGTACGCGACTTCGTGGGCGAGTACCGGATCCCCCACCCGCTGCTCGACCTGGCCGCTCCGACCACCCAGGGGCCGTTCGCGATGCCCGACTACTACTTCGAGCTGCGCCGCCAGCAGGCGGCTGCGATCGACGGCGCGCTGGTGCTCTTCGAGGAGCTGGGCGAGGAGCTGGGCGACCTCACCGGACGCAGGGTCGGGGCGCTCGACCGCTACCGGCTGGAAGGCGCGCGCCGCGCGCTCGTCTGCCTCGGCTCGACGGCCGGCACGGCCAAGGACGTGGTCGACGAGCTGCGCCACGAGGGCGAGCAGGTCGGGCTGCTGCGGGTCTGCTCGTACCGGCCCTTCCCGGCCGCAGAGGTCCGCGAGGCGCTGGCGAGCGTGGACGAGGTGATCGTCCTCGACCGCGCCGACTCCCCCGGCGGCGCGCCGGCGCTCGCCGTCGAGGTCGCCTACGCCGCGGGGCCGGTCCGGAGCCACGTCTACGGGCTCGGCGGCCGCGACCTGCACCCCGCCGACCTGCGCGAGGTCTTCGCGGGCACTGCCGGCCGCTACGTCGGCCTGAGGAGCGAGCCGTGTCCCGCCTGAAGACGCTCGTCCGCGAGGAGCACGGCACGCCGCCGCTGCGCGGCGGGCACTCCCTCTGCCAGGGCTGCGGGATCCCGATGGTCGTCCGCACGGTGCTGGACTCGATCGAAGGCCCGAAGGTCGTGGTCAGCGCGACCGGGTGCCTCGAGGTCGCGACCACGCGCTTCCCCACCACCGCCTGGAACGTCCCGTGGCTGCACCTCGCGTTCGAGAACGCGGCCGCCGGGGCCAGCGGCGTCGAGGCCGCCTACCGGGCGCTCCGCCGCCGCGGCGGGCTGCCGCAGGACGACGAGCTGACGATCGTCGCCTTCGCCGGGGACGGGGGCACCTACGACATCGGCCTGCAGGCGCTGTCCGGTGCGCTCGAGCGGCGCCACAAGTTCGTCTTCGTCTGCTACGACAACGAGGCGTACATGAACACGGGCATCCAGCGCTCCGGCGCGACCCCGTTCGGCGCGGCGACGACGACCAGCCCGGCCGGGGCGGCCTCGTTCGGCAAGGTGCAGCAGCGCAAGGACCTGACCGCGATCGCGGCCGCGCACGGCATTCCCTACGTCGCGCAGTCGGCCGCCGGGCCGCACTGGCACGACCTCAGCGTCAAGGCCGCCCGGGCGGCGAAGGCGGACGGGCCCGCCTTCCTGAACGCGCTCGCCGACTGCCCGCTCGGCTGGGGGCACGAGGCGCGCCTCTCGCCCTCGATCGTCGACGGCGCGGTGGAGAGCTGCTTCTGGCCGCTGTACGAGGTCGTGGACGGAGCCTGGCGGCTCACCTACCGGCCCGCGGAGAAGCAGCCGGTCGAGCAGTGGCTGCGCTCGCAGAAGCGCTTCGCGCACCTGTTCTCACCGGCGGCCGCCGAGACGCTCGAGGAGATCCAGCGCCGCGTCGATGCCGACTGGGACGCGCTCGTCGCGCGCTGCGGAGGCTGACGTGCGCCGCGCGATCGTCATGGGCGCCGGAGGACGCGACTTCCACGACTTCAACGTCGTCTTCCGCGACGACCCGGAGACCCGCGTGGTCGCCTTCACCGCCGCCCAGATCCCGGGCATCGCCGGCCGCCGCTATCCCGCGTCGCTGGCCGGGCCGCTCTACCCGGACGGGATCCCGATCCGCCCGGAGGAGGAGCTCGAGGCGCTCGTCCGGGACGAGCAGGTGGACGAGGTCGTCCTCGCCTACTCGGACCTCTCCCACGCCGACGTGATGCACAGGGCCTCGGCGGTGCTCGCGGCCGGCGCCGACTTCCGGCTGCTCGGCCCGGAGCGGACGATGCTGGCGAGCACGAAGCCGGTGGTGGCGATCTGCGCCGTCCGCACAGGCAGCGGCAAGAGCCAGACCAGCAGGTACGTCGGCCGGCTCCTGCGGGAGGCGGGCCTCCGGATCGTGCTCGTCCGCCACCCGATGCCGTACGGCGACCTCGAGCGGATGCGCGTGCAGCGGTTCGCCTCGCTCGACGACATCGACGCCGCCCGGCCGACGGTCGAGGAGCGCGAGGAGTACGAGGCCTCGGTGGCCGCCGGCCTGGTCGTCTACGCGGGCGTCGACTACGCCGAGATCCTCGAGCGGGCCGAGGAGGAGGCCGACCTGATCGTGTGGGACGGCGGGAACAACGACCTGCCCTTCTTCCGGCCCGACCTGCTGATCGTCGTCGTCGACCCGCTCCGCGCGGGCCACGAGCTCGCCTACCACCCCGGCGAGGCAAACCTCCGCCTGGCCGACGTCGTCGTAATCAACAAGGTGGACAGCGCCGATCCGGCTCAGGTCGAGCGGGTGCTCGCCGACGTCGCCTCGATCAACCCGGCGGCGTCGATCGTGAAGGCGAAGTCCCCCGTCACGCTCGAGCACGGCCCGTCGCTCGTCGGCGCGGCGGTGCTCGTCGTCGAGGACGGGCCGACGATCACCCACGGCGGCATGCCGTTCGGCGCCGGGCTGGTCGCCGCTCAGCGCGGCGGGGCCGCGGCGATCGTCGACCCGCGCCCGTACGCGGTCGGCTCGATCGCGGAGACCTACGAGCTGTACCCGCACATCGGCTCGGTGCTGCCCGCGATGGGCTACTCCGACCGGCAGCTGCGCGAGCTCGAGCGGACGATCGACGCGGTCGACTGCGACGTGGTCGTGTCGGCGACGCCGATCGACCTCACCCGGCTCGTCGACTGCCGCCACCCGGTCCGCCACGCCACGTATGAGCTCGAGGAGGTCGGCCGGCCGGCGCTCTCGGAGCTGCTCGCCCCGATCGTCGCGCGGGCGGCCGTCCCGGAGGCGCTCCGATGACGGCGAGAGCGATCGACGAGGCCGGCGACCGCCTGCGGAAGCTCAGACAGGACGAGTGGTCGGAGCTCGGCCTCGGCGGCGTGGCGATGGGCCTGGCGCTCACGGCTTCCGTGCTCCATCCACCGCTCGCCCTGCCGCTGGTTGCCGGGGCGTTCGCGCTGCTCGGTCTCGGCCTGCGGGCGCTGGTCCTGCGCTGGGAGCTGTTCGACCGTCTCCTGCTCGACCCGGACGCGTACGCGATCTCGGAGGTCCACCGGCGCGCGCAGGAGCTTGCGTCGACGAGGAGCAGGCGGGAGCTCGCCCGTTCGCTGCGGCTCCGCCTGGAGGTCGTTCCGGGCTACCCGATCCGTCCGCGCGTGGCCGCCGTCTCGGCCGACCTCGCCGCGCTCGAGCGCGAGCTCGACGACGAGACGCTCGCGCTCGATCCATGGTGCGCGGCGCGCTGCGAGCAGCTCTTGACGAGCGTCGCCGACAGCCCGCTGCTCAACGAAGCCCTGCCGGCGGAGGATCTGCTCGCCCGGATCAACCAGATCCGGGAGGGGTTCCGGAAGGCCTGAGCGCGCGGAGGCCGCCTGCAGGCGGCCTCCGCGGTGTCGCGCCGCGACGTCCAGGGCGTCGCTAGACGAGCTCCTTCCAGAAGATCTTGACGTCCTCGGCGGGGAACGTCTCCGTCTCGAACACCTCGAGCTTCGCGATCTTGGCGAGGACGCGGAACGCGGCCTCGAGATCCGGATACTCGAAGATGGCGAGGTACTCCCACGGGCCCATCACGGCCAGGAACCGCTCGACCGTGCCCCCCTCGGCCTCGACGATCTCGTGGATCTTGTCGAAGTAGCCGGGGGTCTTGTCGATGCGCTCGCGCGCGATCGGCGTGACCCTGAACAGACCGACATAGGTGAACATGCACACCTCCTACCGTCGGGGCATCGCGGAGAGCCCCTTCGAGACCCGAGCCTCTCCCGTCCGGCCGCGACGGGCATCGGTGAGTTCCCCGATCATCCGCCGGCCGGCCGCCGCGCGACCCCTGCGGCTTCGGCGGCGCGCGCGACCGCCGCCGCGACGGCGGGAGCGACGTCCCGGTTGAAGACGCTCGGGATCACGTAGTCCGGCTCGAGCTCCTCCGGCTGGACGGCGGCGGCGATCGCCTCGGCGGCGGCGAGCTCCATCCCCTCCGTGATCGCGGTCGCGCGCACGTCGAGCGCGCCGCGGAAGACGCCGGGGAACGCGAGCACGTTGTTGATCTGGTTCGGGTAGTCGGAGCGGCCGGTCCCAATCACGGCGGCGACGTCGGCGATCTCCTCGGGCAGCACTTCAGGGGTCGGGTTGGCCATCGCGAAGACGATCGCCCCGTCGGCCATGGAGCGGATGCCCTCGGCCGTGACCGCGCCCGGCCGGGACAGGCCGACGAAGACGTCCGCGCCCGCGAGCGCCTCGTCGGCCGATCCCCGCACGCCGCGCGGGTTGGTGACCTCTGCGAGCCCGGCCTTCGCGGGCGTGAGCTCGGGGCGTCCCGCGTAGACGACGCCCTTGCGGTCGCAGCCGACCACGTCGGCCACGCCGGCGGCGAGCAGCATCCTCGTCACCGCCACGCCCGCCGCCCCGACGCCGGTGACGACGACACGGAGCTCCTCCAGGCGCTTGCCGACCACCTTGACCGCGTTGTGCAGGGCGGCCAGCGTCACGATCGCGGTTCCGTGCTGGTCGTCGTGGAACACGGGGATGTCCAGCTCGTCGCGCAGCCGGTCCTCGATCTCGAAGCAGCGCGGCGCCGAGATGTCCTCGAGGTTGACGCCGCCGAACACCGGCGCGATCGCCTTCACCGTCGCCACGATCTCGTCGGGATCGGTCGTCGCCAGACAGATGGGAAAGGCGTCGACGCCGCCGAACTCCTTGAACAGCATCGCCTTTCCCTCCATCACCGGCAGCGCGGCCTCGGGCCCGACGTCGCCGAGCCCGAGCACCGCGGTGCCGTCGCTGACCACCGCGACCGTGTTCTGCTTGATCGTCAGGTTCCAGGCCTTGGCCGGGTCGGCGGCGATGGCCGACGAGACCCGGGCGACGCCGGGCGTGTAGGCCATCGAGAGGTCGTCCCTCGTCTTCAGCGGCGACTTCAGAGCCACCTCGATCTTGCCGCCCAGGTGCATGAGGAAGGTCCGGTCGGAGACGTTCACGACCTCGATCCCGGGCACTGCGCGCACGGCCGCGGCGATCCGCTCCAGGTGCTCCGCGTCGCCCGCGAGCACCGTGACGTCGCGCACCTTCGTGCCGCGCTCGACGCGGACGAGGTCGATCGCGCCCAGCAGGCCGCCCGCCTCGCCGATCGCCTCGGCGAGGCGGGCGAACGTCCCCGGCCGGTTCTCCAGCCGGACGCGCAGGGTCGCGCTGAACGACGCGGACGGATGGAGGGCGCTCATGCCGGCGCGCAGATCGGCAGCGCGGCGTGGACGTCGAGCTCCAGCCGGACCGGGAAGTCGACGGAGTTCGCGACCAGGCAGCCGAGCTCGGCGGCCTCGGCCGCCTCGCGGAGGTCGTGCTCGAAGCCCAGCTCGGTCTCCACGGCCGCGTGCACGGCGACCTCGGTGAAGCCGAAGGGGCCGTCGGTGCGCCGGGTGACGTGCCCGCGTGCGTCGATCTCCAGGCTGCGCAGCGGGATCCCGCGGCGCTCGGCGATGCCGACCAGCGTGACCGCGAAGCACGAGCCGATCGAGGCGACGAGCAGGTCCTCGGGGCTCCAGACGCCCGCGACCCCGCCACGGAACTCCGGCGGGGTGGCGACCTGGAGGTCCTCCTTGCCGGGGACCGAGGCGATGGTGCGGCGCCCGGAGAGCCAGCGGACGGCGACCGGGAAGTCGTACGCCTGCGCGATGGTGGTCATGGCTGTTCCTCCTTGTCGAATTCGAGCTCCACGGTCTCGAGCAGGACGCCCTGCGCGCCGGGAGCGGTCGGATCGGTGCTCAGGTCCGTGTCGACGAGGGCGCCCTCGGCGAGCGTGCCCGCGGCGGCTTCGGCGAAGTGCTCGCGGAAGTGGCCGGGCGTGAAGTGCGACAGCGCGCCGAGGCAGACGCCGACGCGCAACACCCGCGCAGCCCCCTCCTCCTCGGCGAGGTCCTCGAGCTTGCGCACGAGGTCTTCGGTCAGATGCTTCTCGTGCATCTCACCACCGCCTCCTCGACCGCGGGGCTGAGGCCGCGGCCGTAGTCGAATCGCTCACCCTCGATCCCCAGCACGCGCACCCGCACGGGCAGCCGTCCGAGCGAGCGGACCAGCTCGAGCGCCTCGGCCAGACCGAGCGCATGCGTCGAGGAGGCGCCGAACAGCCGCGTCGGGAGCGGCGCGGCGCCCGCCTCGAACTCGTGCACGGTGCCGGGAGGGGCCCCCGACCGCACCGCGTCGACGATCGTCACCTCCGCGGCGCCCGCGATCGCCTCGACGAGTGCGACCGGCTCGCCGTCGAGCTGCCGCCCGCCGATCCTGCGCGCGACCTCGAGTCCCGCTGCGTCGTCCCGCCGCCACTCGTTGCCGAGCCCGATGACGTTCATCCTCTGTCCACCTCCAGCTTCAGGAAGTGCGTGGCGCAGGAGATGCACGGGTCGTAGTTGCGGATCGCCTGCTCGCAGCGTAGCGACAGCTCCTCGTCCGGCAGGTCGGCATAGCGCTCGACCACGCCGTGCAGGTCCGACTCGATCGTCTTCTGGTTCTGCGAGGTCGGCGGGACGATCTTCGCGTCGAGGATCGTCCCCTCGCCGTCGAGCTCGTAGCGGTGCCAGCACAGCCCGCGCGGCGCCTCGCTGCACCCGTAGCCGACGCCTGCCCGGGGGACGACCTCGACGAACGACGGCTCCGGCGGCTCGTACTCGGCGATCAGGCGGAGGGCCTCGTCGGCGGCGAAGACCAGCTCGACCGAGCGGACGAGGATCGAGCGGAAGGGGTTGCGCTCGTCGCGTCCGAGCCCCGCCTCCCGCGCCGCCTCGCGGGCGAGCGGCGTCAGCCGGTCGCCGGAGAGCGCCCAGCGCGCGAGCGGCCCGACGAGGTAGTTCCCCCGGTCGATCACGCGCGAGTGCAGCGCGTTCGACCACTCGACGTGCTCCTCGACGAAGTGCTGCTCGTACTCCGAGACCGGGATGTCCAGGCCGCGGTTCGAGACGAGCCGCCCGTCCTCGACCGCGTACGCGTCCGGCACCGAGAGCGCGACCAGCTCGTAGTCCTGCTCCAGCTCCGGGTAGTCGAGCCCGGCGGCGAAGCGCACGGTCTCGACCGCGAACTCCCGCGCCCGCTCGAGGTCGTCGACGAGTGCGGCGAGCTCCGGCTTCGACGGCGCCCGATAGAAGCCGCCGACCCGCACGTTGATCGGGTGCACCTCGCGGCCGCCGATCACGCGCATCAGCTCGTTGCCCGTCTTCTTCAGGTGCAGCGCCCGCTCGACCAGCGTCCGGTCGTCTTTCGCGAGCTCGATCGCGCTCGCGTAGCCGAGGAAGTCGGGCGCGTGGAGCATGAAGACGTGCAGGGCGTGGCTCTCGATCCACTCCCCGCAGTAGAGGAGCCGGCGCAGGGCGCGGATCCGGTCGCCGACGTCGACGCCGCAGGCGTCCTCCATCGCGTTCACGCTCGAGGTCTGGTAGGCGACCGGGCAGATCCCGCAGATGCGGGCGGTGATGTCGGGAGCCTCGGTGAAGTGCCGCCCGCGCAGGAACGCCTCGAAGAAGCGCGGCGGCTCGTAGATGCGCAGCTTCACCTCGACGGGCTTGCCGTCGCGGATCCTGACCAGCATCGCCCCTTCTCCCTCGACGCGGGCCAGGTAGTCGGTGCGCAGCGTCTTCGTCCTAGCCACGCGTGCTCGCCTCCCTGAACGCGGGCGCGTTCGCGTTGAAGGTCCGGAACACGCGGACGAGCGCGGGGTCGCTCATCCCGAGCTCGCGCAGCCGGCGGGAGAGCGCCTCGGTGTTCGGCGTCTCCATCGGCCCGAAGCAGCCGTAGCAGCCGCGCCGGTAGGCGGGGCAGATCGCGCCGCAGCCGGCCTGGGTGACCGGCCCGAGGCAGGGCGTCCCGTGCGCCACGGTCACGCAGGTCGTGCCGCGGCGCTTGCACTCCATGCACACGGAGTAGGCCGGGACGTTCGGTCGGCGGCCGTGCAGGTAGGCGCTCACCACCTCGAGCAGCTGGCCCTTGTCGATCGGGCAGCCGCGCAGCTCGAAGTCGACCGGCACGTGGTCGGCGATCGCGGTCGAGGTGGCGAGCGTGGAGACGTACTCGGGCGAGGCGTAGACGATCGAGACGAACTCGTCCACGTCGGCGAAGTTCCTGAGCGCCTGGATGCCGCCGGCGGTCGCGCAGGCGCCGATCGTGACCAGCGCCTTCGACTTGCGGCGCACCTCGAGGATCCGCTCGGCGTCGTGCGGCGTCGTGATCGAGCCCTCGACCAGCGAGAGGTCGTACGGCCCGCCGACGGCGCGGCTGGTCGCCTCCAGGAAGTAGGCGATCTCGACCGCGCCGGCCACCTGGAGCAGCTCGTCCTCGCAGTCGAGCAGCGACAGCTGGCAGCCGTCGCAGGAGGAGAACTTCCACACGGCGAGCTTCGGCTTGCGCGTCACAGCTCCCTCACTCCCAGGTATGGCTCGATCGCCGGGTAGGGGTAGACGGCGCCGTCGCGGCAGACGAGCGTCGGGCCGTACTGGCAGTGCCCGCACAGCCCGACTCCGCATTTCATCGTGCGCTCCATCGACAGCCAGATCCGCTCCGGGGCGAGCCCCTCGTCGACGAGCGCACGGGCGGTGAAGCGCATCATGATCTCGGGGCCGACGACGAGGGCGGCGGTGGCGTCGGGGTCGAGGCCCGCGCGCGGGATCAGGGTGGTGACCACGCCCACGCGCCCGCGCCAGTCGCCGCCGGCGGTGTCGACGGTGACGTCGACCTCCAGGTCCATGCGCGCGCGCCAGCCCTCGATCTCGCGGCGGAAGACGATGTCGGCCGGCGTGCGGGCGCCGTAGAGCAGGATCACCCGGCCGTAGTCGGCGCGATGGGCGAGCGCGTGGTACAGCGCCGGCCGCACCGGCGGCAGGCCGACGCCGCCGGCGACGATCAGGAGGTCGCTCCCCGCCGCCTGCTCGACTGGCCAGTGGGTGCCGAACGGCCCGCGCACGCCGACCACCGCGCCCGGCCGCGCCGCGCACAGCGCGCGGGTCACGGGCCCCACGGCCCGGATCGTCTGTGCGAGCGGCGGGCCGCTGACCGAGATCGGCACCTCGCCGACGCCGAAGGCGTACAGCATGGTGAACTGCCCGGGGGCGACGTCGAGCGGATCGCCCTGCACGGGCGCCAGCGACAGCGTCCACGTGTCGTGCGTCTCCCGCTGCTTCCGCTCGACGCGGAAGGGCCGCGGGACCATGACGCCGGTCTCAGGCAGCGCCGCCATAGACGTCCATCAGCTGCAATCGGGTGGCCTGGAGCCGCTGGAGCATGACCGGGGAGAAGCGGCCGAGCAGCTCGTAGCCGAGCGTATGGTCCTGGTCGCACTTGCCACGGAGGCAGGCGCCGTCGAACGCCACCGCACGCACGATGTCGAGCGCGCGCGCGTCGAAGTGCCAGCGGTAGGGCGGGAAGAGCCACGACCAGCCGACCACGTCGCCCGCGTCGACCGTCTGGATGGTGAGCGCGCCGCGACCGGGAACGAACGCCTCGAGCAGCACGCGGCCGTGGCGCACGAGGTAGAAGGTGTCCGCGCGGTCGCCCTCGCGGAAGAGGTACTCGCCGGCGGCGAAGCCGGTGTTGCGCGCGCAGCCCGCGACCAGCTCCAGCCGGCTCCGGTCGAGGCCGGCGAAGATCGGGCTGTCGGCGACGAGCTCGTCGATCGTCCTCATTGTTCGTCCCTCCCGGTGTCGCCGCCTCTGATCGCGGCGACCTCCTCGGTGATGTCGATGCCGACCGGGCACCAGGTGATGCAGCGGCCGCAGCCGACGCACCCCGTGCTGCCGAACTGGTCGTGCCAGGTGCCGAGCTTGTGCGTGAGCCACTGGCGGTAGCGGGCGCGCGGCGACTGCCGGACCGCACCGCCGTGGATGTACGAGTAGTCGACCGAGAAGCACGAGTCCCAGACGCGCGAGCGCGCGGCCTCGCCGTCGAGGTCCCCCGCATCCTCGACCGCCGAGCAGAAGCAGGTGGGACACGCCAGCGTGCAGTTCCCGCAGGTCAGGCAGCGCTCGGCGACCTCGTCCCAGCGCGGGTGCTCGAGGTTGTCCCGCAGCAGCTCGCGAATGTTGTCCGTGTCCAGCTCCCGGCCCATCCTCCGCGCGGCCTCCTCGCCCTGAGCCGCGGCCGCCCGCAGGTCGTCCTCGGTCGCCTGCTCGCCGCCCAGCTCGGCGAGGATCTCCTCGCCCCTCGGGCTGCCGGCGTCGGCGAGGAACCGGTGGACCGGCTCCAGCAGCTCGGTCAGCACCAGGTCGTAGCCGTCATGCGCCGTCGGGCCGGTGCCCATCGAGACGCAAAAGCACGTGCCGCCGGGCTCGTGGCAGTTCACCGCGACCAGGAAGGCGTCCCGGCGCCGGGCCGCGTAGTCGCGGTCGGCGTAGCGGCCGCCGAGAAAGACGCGGTCCTGGATCGCGATCGCCGCCAGCTCGCAGGGCCGCACGCCGACGAAGGCGAAGGGGCCGGCGCCGACCGGCTCCTCCTCGACCGCGAGCCCGTCGCCCGCCTGCCGTGCCCGCCACAGCCCGACGCGCGGCGGGAACAGGAAGCGCTTCCAGGAGGTCGGCGGGGCCGCGTAGCCGAACAGGGCGTCGTCCTCGCGACGCTCGAGCCGGTAGGTGCCGCCGTCCTGGACGTCCGTCCATCCGGCCGGCAGCGCGTCCGCCGATTCGAGTTCCTCGTAGACGACGGCGCCGTCGCGAACGCGGGGGCCGACCACCGTGTAGCCGCGACCCGCGAGCAGGCCGATCAGGCGGTCCAGGGCGTGCACGTCGAGCCGGCGGGTCATCGCCCTCAGGATCGCCAGGCCGCGTAGCCATGCCATCGGGACCCGGCCTGAACGCCGCTGCGGCTTTCCCGCGCACGCTTCCGTACCGACACCGATGTGGCGGCGGCGGCCCGGGATCAGTCTGAGCCCGTGACACCGACAGCTCCGACCGTGGCCCGGCGCCGGTACCGGGCGCGGGGCGTCGTCCAGGGCGTCGGCTTCCGGCCGTTCGTCTACCGCCTCGCCCGCGAGCACGGCCTCGGCGGGTACGTGCTCAACGACGGCGACGGCGTCCTGATCGAGGTCGAGGGCACCGAGCTCGACGACTTCGCCGGCGAGCTCTTCTCGCGTGCGCCCTCGCTGGCGTCGGTGCGGTCGGTGACCGCCGAGCCGGTCGCGCCGCTGGGCGAGACCGAGTTCCGGATCGTCGAGAGCGTCGCCTCGGGCCGCAGCGCACAGATCCCGGCCGACGTCGCCACCTGCGACGACTGCCTGCGCGAGCTGTTCGACCCGGCCGACCGGCGCTACCGCTACCCGTTCGTCAACTGCACCCAGTGCGGCCCGCGCTTCACCATCGTCCGCGACGTCCCCTACGACCGGGTCAACACGACCATGGCCGGCTTTCCGCTCTGCGCGGACTGCAGCCGCGAGTACGAGGACCCGCTCGACCGCCGCTTCCACGCGGAGCCGATCGCCTGCCCCGCCTGCGGGCCGCGAATGTCGATGCCGCTGGAGAAGGCCGTGGCCGTGCTCGAAGGCGGCGGGATCCTCGCCGTCAAGGGCCTCGGCGGCTACCACCTGGCCTGCGACGCCTCCGACGAGGATGCGGTCGCGCGGCTGCGCGGCCGCAAGCAGCGCGAGGCGAAGCCCTTCGCGCTGATGACGGGCCAGCCCGGCCTGCTCGTCCACGTCGATCGGGCCGAGCTCGAGCTGCTCGAGGCCCCCGCGCATCCGATCGTCCTGCTCCGGCGCCTGCCGTCCGCGCCCGTCGCCGAGTCGGTCGCGCCCGGCTCTGCCTGGCTCGGCGTGATGCTCCCGTACACGCCGCTCCACCACCTGCTCTACCGGGACTTCGGCGGTGCCCTGGTAATGACGAGCGGGAACCTCTCCGACGAGCCGATCGCCTTCGAGGACGCAGAGGCCCGGCGCCGCCTGGCCGGCGTGGCCGATGCGTTCCTCGCGCACGACCGGCCGATCCACCGCCGCTGCGAGGACTCGGTCGTCCGCCCCGGGTTCGTCGTGCGCCGCTCGCGCGGGTTCGCGCCCAACCCGCTGCCGCTCGCCTGTCCGCATCCTGTCGTCGCCGTCGGCGCCGAGCTGAAGTCGACCTTCTGCGTCGCCACCGACGTGGGCGCCTTCCTCTCGCCCCACCTCGGGGACCTCGACTCGGAGGCCGCGTACCGCGCCTTCGTCGGCGACCTCGAGCTCTACCTGGACATGCTCGGCGTCACGCCCGAGGCGATCGCGTGCGATCTGCACCCCGAGTACCTCTCGACCAAGTGGGCGCGCGACCAGGAGCTGCCGCTGGTCGAGGTGCAGCACCACCACGCGCACGCGGCCGCCTGCCTGGCCGAGCACGGCGAGCAGGGCCCCGCGCTGGCGCTCGTCTTCGACGGGACCGGCTGGGGGACTGACGGGACGCTCTGGGGCGGCGAGCTGCTCCGTTGCGACCTCGACTCCTTCGAGCGGCTCGCCAGGCTCGAGCCGGTGCCGCTGCCGGGCGGGGAGATGGCGATCCGGGAGCCGTGGCGGGTCGCGGCCGTCCACCTCGAGCGCTCAGGGGTGGCCGTGCCGTGGGCGCGCTGGGCGGCGGTCCGCGAGAGCCTGAAGGCGAACGCGCCCCTCTCGTCCGGGATGGGGCGGCTGTTCGACGCCGTCGCGGCCGTTCTCGGCTTCGACAGCGAGGCGACGTACGAGGGACGGGCGGCGATCGAGCTCGAGCAGCTGGCCGGCGACGTCCCCGCCCAGCCCTGGCCGTGGCGGTTCGGCGACTCGACCGAGCTTGTAACACAGTGTTACTTGGAGCTTCGACGCGGCGCCGACCCCGCCTGGTTGAGCGCTTCGTTCCACGAGACGGTGGCCGCTTCGGCCGCGGCCGTCTGCGCCGAGGCGGCCACGTCCGGAACCGTCGTGCTGTCCGGCGGCACGTTCCAGAACGTCCGGCTGCTCCGCTCGACCCGGGAACGGCTCGAGGCGCTCGGCTTCCACGTGCTCACCCACCGGCTGGTGCCCCCGAACGACGGCGGGATCAGCTACGGCCAGGCCGCCGTCGCCGCACGGAGGCTCGCCTGATGTGTCTCGGGATCCCGGCGCAGATCGTCTCCGTGCAGGAGCCCGGGCTGGCCGTCGCCGAGGTCTCGGGCGTCAGGCGCGAGGTGTCGACCGCGCTCGTCCCCGAGGCCGGCGTCGGCGACTGGGTGCTCGTCCATGTCGGCTTCGCGCTGCACACGATCGACGAGGCCGAGGCCGCCCGCACGCTCGAGCTGCTCGAGCAGGTCGACTTCGGCATGGGGGAACCCATGGTTCCCCCATGGACCCCTTCCTTCGCGGGCTCAGCTGGCGAAGCAATGCGAGGCTCCGGCGAGAGCGCGGTCTCGCCTCCGCCGACTGCTGTATCGCGATCACAGAACGGCAACACCAAGGACCGCCCATGAGGTACGTCGACGAGTACCGGGACGGCCGGCTGGCGCGCAAGCTCGCCGCGGAGATCGCGGAGCTCGCCGCCGAGCCGGTGCGGATCATGGAGGTCTGCGGCGGCCACACGCACGCGATCGCCAGGCACGGCCTCGAGGACCTGCTGCCGCCCGAGGTCGAGTACCTGCACGGCCCCGGCTGCCCCGTCTGCGTGATCCCGATGGGCCGGGTCGACGACGCGATCGCCCTTGCGGCGCAGCCGGGCGTCACGCTGGCGACGTTCGGCGACCTGCTCCGGGTGCCGGGCCGCCGAGGCTCGCTGCTGGAGGCGAAGGCGGCCGGCGCGGACGTGCGCATGGTCTACTCGCCGCTCGACGCCCTCGAGCTCGCCCGGCTGGAGCCTGCGCGAGAGGTGGTCTTCTTCGCGATCGGCTTCGAGACGACGGCGCCCGCCACGGCGATCACGCTCCTGCGCGCGCGCGAGGCAGGCGTCCGCAACTTCTCCGTCTTCTGCAACCACGTGACGATCGTCCCCCCACTGCGGGCGATCCTGGACACGCCGGGCACCCGGATCGACGCCTTCATCGCCCCGGGCCACGTCTCCACCGTGATCGGCACCGAGCCGTACCGGTTCATTCCCGAGCAGTACGGCAAGCAGGTGGTCGTGGCCGCGTTCGAGCCCCTCGACCTGCTCGCCTCGACGGCGATGATCCTGCGCCAGCGGGCCGAGGGCCGCTGCGAGGTCGAGAACCAGTACACCCGCGTCGTCCGCCCGGAGGGGAACCCGCGCGCGCTCGCGGCGATCGCCGAGACGATGGAGCTGCGCGACACGTTCGAGTGGCGCGGGCTCGGCTTCATCCGGGAAAGCGCGCTCCGGCTCCGGCCGGAGCTGGCGGAGTGGGACGCGGAGGAGCGCTTCGAGCTGCCGGGCGAGCGGGTGCCCGACCGCAAGGCCTGCCAGTGCGGCCAAATCCTGGTCGGCGCGATCAAGCCGCACGAGTGCAAGGTCTTCGGCACCGCCTGCACGCCGGAGCGGCCGCTCGGCACGTGCATGGTCTCGAGCGAGGGCGCGTGCGCCGCCTACTACGCCTATGGTCGCCACGCTGCCTAGGACCAACGAGCTCGTCACCCTCGCCCACGGCTCGGGCGGCAAGGCGACCCGCAGGCTGGTCGAGGGGCTCTTCGTGAAGGAGCTTTCGAACCCGCTGCTGGACCAGCTCGGAGACTCGGCCGTCGCGGACGGGCTCGCGTTCACGACCGACTCCTACGTCGTCAAGCCGCTCTTCTTCCCGGGCGGGGACATCGGCGACCTGGCCGTCTACGGCACGGTCAACGACCTCGCGGTCGCCGGCGCCGAGCCGCTGTGGCTCTCCGCCGGCTTCGTGATCGAGGAGGGCTTCCCGCTCGACGACCTGCGGCGGATCGCCCGTTCGATGGCGACGGCGGCCGCGAAGGCGGGCGTCGCCGTGGTCGCCGGCGACACCAAGGTGGTCGAGCGCGGCAGCGCCGACGGCCTGTTCGTGACCACCGCCGGGGTCGGCCGGATGCGGGCCGACTTCGGCCGCCCGCAGCCCGGCGACCGCGTGCTCGTCTCGGGAACGCTCGGCGACCACGGCTTCGCCGTCCTCGTCGCCCGCGGCGAGCTCAAGCTGGAGAGCGCGCTCGAGAGCGACACGGCGCCGCTGAACCGGCTGACGGAGTCGCTGTTCGAGCTCGGCCCCGCACTGCGCTGGATGCGCGATCCGACCCGCGGCGGGCTCGCGACCGCGCTGAACGAGCTGGCGTCCTCGGCCGGGCTCGCCGTCCGGCTCGACGAGCAGTCGATTCCGATCCGCCCCGAGGTCGCCGGAGCGGCCGAGATCCTCGGCATCGACCCGCTCTACGTCGCGAACGAGGGAAAGCTCGTGGCGGTCGTCGCCGCCGACGCCGCCGAGGAGGCGCGCCGGCGGCTCGGAGGCGAGGCGGCCGTGGTCGGCGAACTCGAGCCCGACCCGCCCGGCCTCGTCCTGCTCGACACCGCCCTGGGCGGCAGCCGGATCGTCGACATGCTCGTCGGCGACCCGCTGCCGCGAATCTGCTGAGCGCGGTTCGCCCTACTCGCCGGCGTCGCGGCGGAACCCGTGCCTCGCAACCACCCAGGTTCCGAAGAACGCGAAGAAGGCGACAACGATGGCCGATGGAACGCTCGAGCTCGACCCGCCGGCGGTGGTGCTCAGGATGTCCTTCCCGAAGATCGCCGTGAACAGCACCGAGAGCCACATCACCGCGATCGCCAGGCTCGCCCACATCTCCCGCGGGAGCAGGTCGGCCCAGCGGCGCCCCGCGGACCGCTGTACAGGCTCGTGCGAGATCGTCGACATCTCACACCTCCTTTCCTGCGGCGACCGTGGCACATCGGCCGGGCCCGGGCATCGGGGGCGGCACGGATCTGCGGCCGCTGCCTCGACCGGCATGCCCCGGAATCTGCTGGAGTTCGAGCCGTGACCGCCGACGAGCTCCGCCTGCTCGACGCGTACTGGCGCGCCGCCAACTACCTCTCGGTGGGCCAGATCTACCTGCTCGACAACCCGCTGCTGCGCGAGCCGCTCCGGCCGGAGCACGTGAAGCCGCGCCTGCTCGGGCACTTCGGCACCACCCCCGGCCTGAACCTGATCTGGGCGCACATGAACCGCGCCATCCGCGAGCGCGAGCTCGACGCGATCTACGTCACCGGCCCCGGCCACGGCGGCCCCGGGATCGTCGCCAACGCCTACCTCGAGGGCACGTACTCGGAGCTCTTCCCCGCTGTGAGCCGGGACGAGGACGGGATGCGCCGGCTGTTCCGGCAGTTCTCCTTCCCCGGCGGGATCCCCAGCCACGCGGCGCCGGAGACGCCCGGGTCGATCCACGAGGGCGGCGAGCTCGGCTACGCCCTCGCCCACGCGTACGGCGCCGCCTTCGACAACCCCGGCCTCGTCGTCTGCTGCGTCGTCGGCGACGGCGAGGCGGAGACCGGCCCGCTGGCGACGAGCTGGCACTCCAACAAGTTCCTCGACCCGAAGTCCGACGGCGCGGTCCTGCCGGTCCTCCACCTGAACGGCTACAAGATCGCGAACCCGGCCGTGCTCGCGCGCATCCCCGAGGACGAGCTGGTCGCGCTCCTCGAGGGCTACGGGCACCGGCCGATCCTCGTCACGGGCGACGACCCGGAGCAGGTCCACCGCGACCTCGCCGCCGCCCTCGACGACGCGCTCGACGACATCGCCCGAGCCCGGCAGAGCGAGACCCGGCCGAAGTGGCCGATGATCGTGCTGCGGACGCCGAAGGGCTGGACGGGCCCGGCCGAGGTCGACGGCGTCCCGGTCGAAGGCACGTGGCGCTCGCATCAGGTGCCGATCGCAGAGGCACGCCAGAACGAGGACCACCTGCGGCTGCTCGAGGACTGGCTGCGCAGCTACCGGCCGGAGGAGCTCTTCGACGACGAGGGCCGGCTCGTCCCCGAGCTCGCGGCGCTCGCGCCCGAGGGCGCCAGGCGGATGAGCGCGAGCCCGCACACGACCGGCGAGCGCGGCACCGAGCTCGCCCTCCCGGACTTCCGCGACTACGCCGTCGAGGTCGAGGAGCCCGCGCGCGGATCGAGCGAGGCGACGCGGGTGCTCGGCGCGTTCCTGCGGGACGTGATCGTGCGCAACCCGCGGACCTTCCGCCTCTTCGGCCCCGACGAGACCGCGTCGAACCGGCTGAGCGCCGTCTTCGAGGCCACGAACCGCGCGTGGGAGGCGGAGCGGCTGCCGACGGACGAGGCGCTCGCGCCCGGGGGCCGGGTGCTGGAGGTGCTCTCCGAGCACCTCTGCCAGGGCTGGCTGGAGGGCTACCTGCTCACCGGCAGGCACGGCTTCTTCAACTGCTACGAGGCCTTCATCCACATCGTCGACTCGATGTTCAACCAGCACGCCAAGTGGCTGAAGGTGACCCGCGACATCTCCTGGCGCCGCCCGCTGCCGTCGCTCAACTACCTGCTCTCCTCGCACGTCTGGCGCCAGGACCACAACGGCTTCTCCCACCAGGATCCCGGCTTCATCGACCACGTCGTGAACAAGAAGGCAGAGGTGATCCGCGTCTACCTGCCGCCCGACGCAAACACGCTGCTCTCGGTCGCCGACCACTGCCTGCGCAGCCGCCACTACGTCAACGTGATCGTCGCGGGCAAGCAGCCGGCGCTCGACTACCTGTCGATGGACGACGCGATCGTCCACTGCACGCGGGGCCTCGGCATCTGGGAGTGGGCCTCGAACGACGGCGACGGCGAGCCCGACGTGGTCATGGCCTGCGCCGGCGACATCCCCACGCTGGAGACGCTGGCGGCCGTCGCGATCCTGCGCGAGCGGCTGCCCGACGTGAAGGTGCGCGTGGTCAACGTGGTCGACCTGATGCGCCTGCAGCCGGAGAGCGAGCACCCGCACGGCCTGCCGGACAGCGAGTTCGACGCGATCTTCACCGACCAGCGGCCGATCGTGTTCGCCTACCACGGCTACCCGTGGCTGATCCACCGTCTGACGTACCGGCGCAGCAACCACGCCAACCTGCACGTGCGCGGCTACAAGGAGGAGGGGACGACGACCACGCCGTTCGACATGGTCATGCTCAACGACCTCGACCGCTTCCACCTGGCCGTCGACGTGATCGACCGCGTTCCGGGGCTCGCCTCCCGGGCCGCCCACGTGCGGCAGGACCTGGAGGACGAGCGGCTCCGCTGCCGCGCCTGGACGCGCGAGCACGGCGAGGACCGCCCCGACGTCCGCGACTGGGTCTGGCCGGGCTGAGGGTCCTCGCGGTCAACGCGGGCTCGACGAGCCTGAAGCTGCATCTGGTCGAGGGGGAGGAGGCCGAAGCCGTCGAGTCGTTCGTCCCGTGCGACGCGGTCGGGCATCGCGTCGTCCACGGCGGGGCGCGTCTCGTCGAGCCCGTCGTGATCGCCGAGGACGTGAAAGCGGCGATCCGCGAGCTGACGCCGCTCGCTCCACTGCACAACGCCCCCGCCCTGCGCGCGATCGAGCAGGCGGAGGCCGCGCTTCCCGGCGTCCCGCACGTCGCGGTCTTCGACACCGCCTTCCACGCCACGATGCCGGAGGAGGCGAAGCGCTACGCGGTGCCCGAGCTGTGGCGCAAATGGGGCGTCCGCCGCTACGGCTTCCACGGCCTGTCGGTCGAGTGGGCGGCGTCGCAGGTGCGGGTGCCCCGGCTCGTCGTCTGCCACCTGGGCGGCGGCTCGTCGGTGACCGCCGTGCTGGCAGGCCGCTCGGTGGAGACGACGATGGGGTTCTCGCCGCTCGAGGGCGTGCCGATGACGACCCGCTCGGGGTCGATCGACCCGGGCGCGCTCCTCTACCTGATGCGCGAGCGGGGCCTCTCGGTGGAGGAGCTCGACCACGCGCTGGAGCACGAGTCCGGGCTGGCCGCACTGTCGGGCGGCTCGGGCGACGTACGCGAGCTCGAAGACGACTCGCTCGCTCTCGGCGTCTACGTGCACCGGGTCGCCGCCGCGGTCGCCGCTTCGGCCGCCGCGCTCGGGGGCCTCGACGCGATCGCGTTCACGGGCGGCATCGGCGAGCACTCCCCGCTTGTCCGCGAGCGGGTGTGCGAGCGGCTCGCCTTCCTGGGCGACGTCGAAGTGCACGTCGTCCCTGCGCGGGAGGAGCTGGTCATCGCCCGCGCCGTCAGGGAGTGCGTCGGCGCAGCGTGAGAGCCCCGCCGACGAGGGCGAGCGCCGCGAGCACGACCACGACCGCCACGTCGGCGGCGATCCGGGCTGCGTACACGCCGCGGGTCACGCGGTCGAGCGCGTCGTAGGCATAGGTCAGCGGCAATGCCCACGAGACGATCTCGAGCGGGCGCGCCATGTCGCTCCTCGGCGTCAGCAGGCCGCACAGGAGGAGCTGCGGGAAGATGAACGCCGGCAGGAACTGCACCGCCTGGAACTCCGTCTCGGCGAAGGCGCTGAGGAAGAGCCCGAACGCCGTTCCCAGGATCGCGTTGGCGATCGCCAGCAGGAACACGGCCCACACGGCGCCGGCGACCTGCAGGTCGAGCAGCCAGAACGCGACCGCCGAGACCAGCGCCGCCTGGGCCGCGGCGAGCAGCGCGAACGCGCCGCCGTAGCCGACGAGCAGGTCGAGCTTCGCGAGCGGCATCGTCATCAGCCGCTCGAGCGTCCCCGTCGTCCGCTCGCGGAGCATCGTGATCGAGGTGACCAGGAACATCGTGATCATCGGGAACACCCCGAGCAGCGGCGCGCCGATCCGGTCGAAGACGTGCGAGCCGTAGAAGACGTACTTGATCAGCGTGACGAGGACGACCGGCACGACCAGGACCAGCGCGATCGTCCTCGGATCGTGGCGGAGTTGCCTGAGCACCCGCGCCGCGGTCGCGCCCGCGATCCGCGGGCTCACGTCTGCGCCTCGGCCAGGGCGAGGAACGCCCCCTCGAGGTCGTCCTCGCCCGTCCGCGCCCGAAGCTCCCCCGGCGTGACCGAGGCGAGCAGGCTGCCGTCGCGGAGCAGGAGCAGGGAGTCGCAGCGCGCCGCCTCGTCCAGCACGTGGCTCGAGACCAGCAGCGTCGACCCTGCGTCGGCGAGACGGTGGAACAGATCCCACAGGTCGCGCCGCAGCACCGGGTCGAGACCGACGGTCGGCTCGTCGAGCACGAGCAGCGCGGGCCGGTTCAACAGCGCAGTCGCCAGCGAGACCCGCGAGCGCTGGCCGCCGGAGAGCGTGCCGGCGAGCTGGTCCACCTGGCGCCGAAGGTCGACCTCGTCGATCGTCTCCTCGATGCGCGTGCGGCCGACGCCGAGGATCCGGGCGAAGTAGACGAGGTTCTCGCGGACGGTCAGGTCCGCGTACACCGACGGAGCCTGCGTCACGTAGCCGACGCGCGGGCGCAGGTCGGCCGACCCCGCCGGCCTGCCCAGCACCTGCACGTCGCCGGACTCGACGATCTGCACGCCGACGATCGCCCGCATCAGGGTGGACTTGCCGGAGCCGCTCGGCCCGAGCAGCCCCGTGACCGAGCCCGCGGCGACGTCGAGTGAGAGCCCGTCGAGAACCGGCTTCCCGCCGCGCCTGACGCGCAGCTCCCGGATCTCGATCGCACCGGCCATGGCCGGCGAGCGTACGGCCTAGACGCGCGCGGTGTCGCGCCGGTACGCGCGGGCGGCCAGGACGCCGAGGACGACCGACCAACCCGCGACGACGAGCCACCCGGTTCTCCCCCAGCCTCCGCCGCCGAGCGCGACGTGGCTCGCCTGCACGAGCCAGTACGACGGCAACGCCCGGCCGATGTCGTACAGGACGCCGCTCGTGATCGGGAACCACGTGCCGCCGAGCACGGCGAGCACGGCGACCAGTCCGCCCATCGCCGGGCCGATCGCGTCGGCCGTGAGCAGGTGGCCGAGCAGGATCGCGAGCGCGCCGAAGGGGATCAGCCCGACCAGGATCAGGCCGGTCATCGAGAGCCACTCGTTCGCGCTCAGCCGCACGCCGAGGACCGCGCCGGCGAGGTAGAGGAGTGCCAGCGCCGCGAGGACGGTCATGTACGCGGTGAGGAACTTCGCCCGGAAGTACTCGCGCGGCGAGAGCGGCGTCACGCGCAGCTGCCGGTTCCAGCCAGCCGTCCGCTCGGTCGCGATCCGGCCGCCGATCGAGAGCATCGCGTTCATCGCCCCGAACGCCGCCAGGCCGACCATGTAGTAGAGCGGTGCCGACAGCCCGCTGCCGCCCAGGTCCGTCTGGTCTCGGTTCGGGCCGGCGATCAGGAAGTAGAGGACGAGCGGGAAGCCGAGCGCGAGCACGAAGTAGCGGCGATTCCGGACCGTGCGGAGGAGCTCGTACCGGATGTAGGCCCTCCCGCTCACGCCGCCCGCTCCTCGTCGGCGTCGCTCCCGGTGAGCTGGAGGAACGCTTCCTCCAGGCCGGCGCCGGCGATCTCGATGTCGCGGGCCGCCGGGAAGCGCGCGAGCAGCGCTCTGATCGCCTCGTCCGAGTCCGAGCAGGCCAGGACGACCGACTCTCCGCGCGACTCGGCGCGGGCCACGCCCGGCAGGAGCTCGAGCTCAGACAGCGCGACGCCGGGCAGCGTCGCCCGGATCGTCCGCGAGCCGACCATCGCCTTGATCTCGGTGGGCGGCCCGTCGGCGACGATCGACCCGCGCGCCATCAGCACGGCGCGATCCGCGAAGTCGTCTGCCTCGTCCAGGTAGTGCGTCGCGAACAGCACCGTCCTGCCCCGGGCCGCGAACTCGCGCATCGTCGTCCAGAAGGCGTGCCGGCTCTCGACGTCCATCCCCACCGTCGGCTCGTCCAGCACCAGCAGGTCCGGGTCTCCGACCAGGGCGATGGCGAAGCGCACGCGCTGGGCCTGTCCGCCCGAGAGCTTCTGGGTGCGCTGGCCGGCGAGCTCCCCCAGGCCGGTGAGGCCGAGCACCTCGTCGACGTCCAGCGGGCTCGGGTACAGGGCGGCCATCATCGCGACGAGCTCCCGGACGCTCAGGTCGCGGAGCAGCCAGCCGGTCTGGAGCATCACGCCGATGCGTCCGGCGGCGATCGCCACCGAGGGATCGCCGCCGAGGACCGAGACCGTGCCCGCATCGGGGCGCGCCAGACCGAGGACCATGTCGATCGTCGTCGACTTGCCCGCGCCGTTCGGCCCCAGCAGGGCGACCGTCTCGCTCGGCCGGATGCTCACGTCGATGCCTCGCACGGCCCGGATCTCCCTGTCGCCCGTGCGGTACGTCTTCGCGAGCCCCCGCATCTCGACCCCGGGTGCCGCGCTCATCCGCCCCACTGTGCCAGCGGCCGGGCACCCGCTGTCGAGCACCCCTGTGGACAACGTGTTCCACCCTTGTCGCACCCCAGTCTCAGAGACCGGGTTGCAGACGCCACGAGCTCGGGCGCGGCCGGAAGAGCCATCCGCTCCCGGCGGCCGGGGAGTTGACGCTCCCGCGTCCGCGCGCAACCGTTCAGGGATGCGGCGGCTCGCGGTCGTCCTGGTGCTCGTCGTGCTCCCGGGATGCGGCTCGACCGCGGCCCAGCCGCCCGCGGGCGGCCCGCTGGAGCGGTTCTGGGCCGATCAGGCCGTGGCCCTCCTGGACGGGTTGGACGAGGCGCTGCCCCGGATCGCGCGGGCGGGGGTCGGGCCGGGGACGCTGACCGACAGCTCGCACCTCTACGAGGCGCTGCTCGGGTACACGTACGTCGACAGCTGCGGCCAGCAGCTCGCGAACCTGGGCCAGCCCTCGGCGCGAGAGCTCGAGGCGAGCAACCGCCTGCACGAGGCGTGTGCGCGGCTCCGCAGCGCCTCGGCGCTCTTCACGCGGGCCGTCAGGCTGAAGCGACCGTCGCTGCTCGTCGCCGCCGCGAGCGACGCGCTCGCGACCGTCCCGCTCCTCCGTCGCGCCCGGACGGTGCTGGCGCGGGTTGCGCCCCAGAGCTAGGCGACGAGCTCCCGGAACGCCGGCTCGTCGCGCAGCGAATCGAGGTCCGAGTCCTCTCGCGCGAGCTCGCGCAGGCTGGGCCGGCGCTCGATGGCGGCGCGCACGTGCCCGATCGCGTCCTGCGGCATCCCCGCCAGCGCCTCGCAGCAGGCGAGGTTGTACAGCGGCAGCGGATAGCCCGACTGCTCGATCGGCTCGCGGCCCTGCTGCGCCACGGCCGCGTAGTCGCCCGCCTGGTAGAGAGCGTTGAGCGGGGCCCAGACCTCCCAGCCGCCCGGCTCGTACGCCTGCCCGGCGGCGGCGCCGATCGCCAGCAGCGTCGTGCCCGCTTCCTCGGCGAAGGCCGTTCGCCGCAGGTCGGGCCTGACGAAGACGAGCGTGCCCTGAGGCGCGTCGACCGTATCGTCGCCGACCTCGAAGCGGGCGTGCCCCTGCAGCACGACGTAGAGCTCCTCGTGCCGGTCGTTCTCGCCGGCCTCGTCGTGCTCGTTGATCAGCCGGTCTCCGGCCTCCCGCCCGGTGAACGCGTTCGCCCCGAACGCCTGGATCCCGAGGTGGTGCCGGACCGGCCGCATCGGCACCCGCCCGTCGTCGATCTCGTCGATCTCGTCGATCCTCGCCACCGTGTATCCGTCCATGGAACCTCCTCCCCGTCAGATCAGCTCCAGCTCGCGGCCGACCTGCTCGAACGCGGCCAGCGCGCGCGCGATGTGCTCCTCCTCGATCGCCGCGGACATCTGCACGCGAACTCGTGCAGTTCCCTCGGGGACGACCGGGAAACCGAAACCGGTGACGAACACGCCCTCCTCGAGCAGGCGCTCGCTGAAGCGGATCGCGAACGCCGTCTCGCCGACGATGATCGGGACGATGGCGGCTTCGCCGTCGAGCGGGGCGAAGCCGAGCTCGCGGAGCCGCTCGCGGAGCTGCGCCGTCTGGCGGTGCAGCTTGCCGACCAGCTCGGGCTCGCGGCGGAGCACCCGCACCGCCTCCAGCGCGGAGCACGCCACCGTCGGCGGCAGCGCGTTCGAGAAGAGCTGCGGCCGCGAGCGCTGCGCGAGGATGTCGCAGACCTCCTCGCTCGCGGCGACGAAGCCGCCGGCCGCGCCGCCGAGCGCCTTGCCGAGCGTCGAGGTGATCACGTCGATCTCGCCGAGCAGCCCGTAGTGCTCCGCGACGCCGCGCCCCGTCTCGCCCAGCACGCCGGTGCCGTGCGAGTCGTCGACGAGGAGCGTCGCGTCGTGCGCCCGCACCAGCGCAACGATCTCGGGCAGGCGGGCGAGGTCGCCCTCCATCGAGAAGACGCCGTCGGTGAGCACGAGCGCCCGCTGCCCCGAGTCCAGCGACTCGAGCTGACCGCGCAGGTCGTCCAGGTCGGAGTGCTTGTAGACAGCCTTCCTGGCCGGCCGCGCGAGCCGCACGGCATCGATGATCGAGGCATGGTTGAGCTCGTCCGAGAGGATCACGGTCGACTCGTCGGTCAGGCTGGGGATCGCCGCCTCGTTCGCGTTCCAGCACGACACGTAGGTGAGGGCCGCCTCGGTGCCGACCAGGTCGGCCAGCTCGCGCTCGAGCTCGAGGTGCGGCTCGAACGTCCCGCAGATGAAGCGGACGGAGGCGGTTCCCGCGCCGTAGCGGCGCAGCCCCTCGATCCCGGCCTCGACGACCTCGGGGCGGTCGGCCAGGCCGAGGTAGTTGTTCGACGAGAGGACGAGCACCTCGCCGCGACCCTCCATCTCGACCAGCGGCCCCTGCGGCGAGCAGAGCGTGTTGAAGCGCTTGTACGTGCCGGCCTCGCGCAGCCGCTCGAGCTCGGCCCCCAGCCGCTCGTCGAGCGTCCCGCTAGCGATGTTGCCACCGTCCCTCGATCGGCACCCGCTCGCGGAGCGGCTCGGCGGCCCGCGTGGGAGCCCGCCCTCCCGGGTAGAGCACGATCTTGCAGGCCTCGCCGGCCGAGAGCAGCGCGAACGCCTCCTCGAACTCCTCGAGCGGCAGCTCCTTCGTGATCAACGGCCGGACGTCGACGACGCCGCTCTCGAGCAGCCAGCGCGTGCGGTACCAGGTCTCGAAGATCTTGCGCCCGTTCAGGCAGAGCACGTTCAGGTTCTTGAAGATCAACGCCTCGGCGACGTCGATCTCGACGGGGCGGGACGGGATCCCGAACAGGATCACACGACCGCCGTTCCGCGCGATCCGGAACGCGTCGGCGATCGCGCGCGGCGAGCCCGACATCTCGAAGACGACGTCGAAGCCGTACCCCTCGTTGTGGTCCAGGAACCAGGCGGCGGCGTCCGCCGTGTCGTCGACGTTCACGACCGCGGTCGCCCCCATCTGCTCCGCGAGGCCGAGCCGGAACGGGGTCCGGTCGGCCGCCAGCACGACCGCCGCCCCCGACGCCCGCGCGATGCCGATCGTGAACAGCCCGATCGGCCCGCAGCCGAGGACGGCCACCGCCCGCCCGGCGAGATCCTGCTCGCTGGTCGCGAACACCGCGTTCCCGAACGGCTCCTGGAGCGTGGCGATCTCGGGCGGCAGCTTCGTGCGGTCGTTCCGCCACACCACCGACCCCGGGATGGTCACGTAGCGGGCGAACGCGCCGTCGCGGTCGACGCCCAGGATGCGCGTGCGCTCGCACATGTGCGCATGGCCGGTCCGGCACTGGAAGCAGACGCCGCAGGTGATGTGGCTCTCGGCCGACACGTAGTCTCCGACCGCCACGTTGCGGACGAGGCTGCCGGCCTCGACGACCGTGCCGGCGAACTCGTGGCCGAGCGTCAGCGGTGGAACGATCCGCCCCTGCGACCACTCGTCCCAACCGTAGATGTGCAGGTCGGTCCCGCAGACGCTGGCGGTCTCGACCTCGACCAGCACCTCGTCCGGAGCCGGCTCCGGCACCGCCACCTCGTCGAGGCGCAGGCCCGGCTCGGCGGCCGGCTTCCGCAGCGCGAGCATGGTTTTGCCCATCGCGCGCATCATGCCGATCCCCGACTCCGCCTGCGGGTTGCCACGGATCCGCTCTCCGCAGGCTACGACTACCCTGAAGCTCGTTCCCCGATGACGCGCTTCCTCCACGGTCGTAACCTGCTGTTCGTCGGCGTCGGCGCCGCCGCGCTCGTCGTCGCCCTCGTCCTGATCCTGGTCAGCGTGCTCGGCTCGTCGAACGCGGAGACGACGCCTCCGACGCCGCCGACCCAGACGGCGGCCGACGGCTCGACGGCGCCGGCGAAGGCTCCCGGGGCCGCCGCTACCGCTGCGCTCTTCCGCGGCGTCCCCCAACAGCTCAACCAGCTGGGCAACCCGAAGGCCAAGGTGACGATGATCGAGTTCGCCGACCCGCAGTGCCCCTTCTGCCGCCAGTTCGCCCTCGACGCGCTGCCCGCGATCGTGAAGGAGTACGTCCGCACCGGCAAGGTCAAACTCGTGCTCTTCGGGATCCCGATCATCGGGCAGAACTCCGAGGACGGGCTGCGCGCCGTCTACGCGGCCGGCCTCCAGAACAAGCTCTGGAACTTCATGGACCTCCTCTACAAGAGCCAGGGAGCCGAGAACTCCGGCTGGATCACCGACGCGCTCCTGCGCCAGATCGGCGACTCGATCCCCGGCTTCGACACCGACAAGATGATGGCCGACCGGCGCTCGTCCGACGTCGACGCGGCGCTGGCCGCGTCGGAGCAGCAGGCCTCGAATGCCCGCGTCGACCGGACGCCGACGTTCTTCGCCGGTCCCACCGGCGGCACGCTGCAACAGATCCCGGTCACCGCGCTCACCCCCGAGGCCTTCCGCCCGACGCTGGACTCCCTCACCCGGTGACGAGCGACAGGCGCCTGCGGGCCGCGATCGCGCTGCTCGCGCTGGCCGGGGCCGGCGTCACCGCCTACCTCGTCTATGCCCGGTACAGCGGCACCCGGCTCGTCTGCACGACGGGCGGCTGCGAGACCGTCCAGCACTCGAAGTACGCGAAGGCGGCGGGCATTCCGGTCGCCGTGCTCGGGCTCGTCGCGTACCTGGCCGTGCTCGCCACGACGCTGACGGGGCGGATCGAGGCGGCGGCGATCGGCGCCGCGATCGTCTTCGCCGGGCTCGCCTTCGCGATCTACCTGATCGTGATCCAGGTCGCGGTGATCGACGCGATCTGCCAGTGGTGCCTGGCGAGCGACGCGATCCTCGCCGTGCTCGCGGTCCTCTCGGCGGAGCGGCTGCGTCGCCTTGCGGGAAGGCCGTAGGGGCCGTCCGGTACGGCACGGATGATCGCGCGCGGTCGGCGAGCGACACTGCGGACATGGAGACGCGCCTGTGCTCCCTGTCCGTCGCGGCCGGCAACGCCGCCGAGTGCCCGCGAGGCTGGTGTGCCTTCTGGGAGCACGGCGGAGCGGTGGTGGAGCCGGGCTGTGCGATCGAGCGCCTCGGCGTCGACCTCTCCGACCCGAGCGTCGCTCAGTACCTGCTCGACGTCCGGCGGGAGCTGGAGGCGGCAAGGGACGCCGAGGCGGCGGCAGCCGCGCGCGACAGGCTCGGCTGCCTGGCCCCGCCCGACATCTCGGGCGCCTAGCCAGGCTCCGAGGGAGCGCGACCCCAGGCGCCGACGAGCGTCGGCGGCACGATCGTCGCTCCGGCGCCCTCCACCTCCTCGGCGAGCCGCCGGTCGAGCGTGTCCAGCGCGAGCTCGGGCGGAACCGCGCTCGGTCCCTCCGCGACGGCGAGCGTGCGGACGACCCCCGCCAGGAGCGCGATGCCCCGGGGATCGCCGGGCGGAATGTAGTCCTGGATCCCGACCGCCGAGACGCCGGTGAGGCCGGCGGCCGCGAGCAGCGAGCCCAGCCGCATGCCGATGGCGGGGTCGGCGCCCGCGCGGCGGAAGGCCGCGACGTAGTACTCGACGGCCGCCTCGGCGAGCGCCACGGGTGGCTCGCACCGGCAGCCGACAGTGTCGAAGTCGATCGCGAGCAGCAGGCCGCCCGGCTCGAGCCCTCCGGCGTGGTGGCGCAAAGCCGCCACCGGATCGGCGAGATGGAACAGGATCAGCCGCCCGACGACGGCGTCGAAGCGGCGCTCGTCGCGGTACTCGCGGACGTCACCCTCGACGAAGCGGACGTTGGCCAGGCCGGCCTCGGCGGTCCGCACGCCCGCGAGCTCGAGCAGCCCGGGCTGCGCGTCGACGCCGACGACCTCTCCCTCGGGCCCGACGAGCGTCGCCAGCAGCCGGGCGACGTGACCGAGCCCGGAACCGAGATCGAGCACGCGCATCCCCGGCTCGATGCCGGCCGCGGCCAGCAACCACGCGGTCGCCGGCTCGTAGAACGCCGCCTGGGCATCGAGGCGGGCGAGCTCGTGCTGCTCGCCGCCGAGCACGTACGCCTGCGACTCGGCCATCCCGACGGGATAGTGGCACAGCCGCTGTCTACGAGACCCGTCGCGCGCGCACGAGCGTGTCGATCGCGTCCCGCTCGCCCTCGACCGGACGCAACACGCGCTCTGCCCGCTCGATCGCGAGCCCGCCCAGCTCGCCCGCGACCTCGTCGGCGTCGAGGAGGACGTTGACGTCCTTCGGCCCGCCCGTGCCCGAGCGCAGGTTCTCGCGGTCGTGGCCGACCACGAGCAGCGTTCCTCCCGGCGCGACGGCGGCGGCAGCCCGGCCGTGCACGACCCGCCGCTCCCCGACCGGGATCTGGAGATACAGGATCGCGACGAGGTCGAAGGCAGCCGCCGCCGGCGCCCACTCGCGCACGTCGGCCTGAACCCACTCGACCTCCACGCCTCGGTCCTCTGCGAGCCTACGGGCGTGCTCCAGCGCGACATCCGAGAAGTCGACCCCCGTCACCGTCCAGCCGCGCTCGGCCAGCCAGACGGCGTTCCGTCCGGCGCCGCAGGCGAGGTCGAGAGCACGCCCGGGGGCGAGCGCCGCCACCTCCGCGGCGAGGAAGCGGTTCGGCTCGACCCCGAACAGCGGGCCTTCCGCCTCGCCGTGCCTGCGGTTCCAGTCCTCGCGCTCCACGGCCTCTATTCTCGTCCACGTGCCGCCCTGGCTGGAGATCACCCTCGTCGCGCTGCACGTGCTCGGCGCCACCGTGTGGGTCGGCGGCACCGTCGCGCTGACGTTCATCGCCGTCCCCGCGATCCGGACCCTCGCCGGCGAGGCACGATCGACGGCGATGCGCGGGCTGGGCGAGCGCTGGCGGCCGATCGGCTGGGGCGCGCTCCTGGCGATGGTCGCGACCGGCGTCCCGCTCGCCTCGAAGCTGCTCCCGGGAAGCGGCGCGGCTGCGAAGGCGGTCTTCTCCGTGAAGATGGCACTGTTCGCCGCGCTGATCGTCTTCGCCTACCTGCACGACTTCGTGCTCGGCCCGCGGGTCGCGCGGGAGATCCGCGAGGGAGGAACGCCCGTGTCGAGACCTCGGCTCGCACTGGTGGGTTGGACGTCGTTTACGCTTACCGTGTCGATTCCCGTCCTGGGAGTGGTCCTTGCCGAGATCCTCTAGATGAGCGCACCGAGCCACGTCACCTCGTCCTCGAACGGCAAGGGAGCCGCCGAGGCGTCCTTCGCCGTCGTCGGCACGGCGCAAACGCCGGCCCTCGCCCGCTTCGTCGACCTGCTCCGCAGCGCGCTCGGCAAGGCCCACGTCGGCGAGACGCCGGCGGCGGACGACGCCGACCTCGTGATCAACGTCGTCGACGAGGACAACGCGAAGCCTTTCCGCCGCAAGTCGCGCGGCACATTCGTCGTCGGCCTCTACGAGCGCGAGAGCCACTCGCTGCCCGAGGACTACCCGATGCTCGTGCGTGCGCTCGCGAACATCGCCCTCTGCTACGTGCCAGGCCAGGGCGCCTGGTTCACGACGATGGAGCGCGGCCACTACGGCGACACCGCCGACCGGGGCGAGGAGGCGCTCGCGGAGGCGGTCGTCCAGCGGCTGCTCCCGCTCGCCCGGTCGAAGCTCGTGATCGACAACGAGTTCGTCACCGACCTGGAGCCCGAGCTCTGGCAGGGCGACGAGGTGACCGACGAGCTCATCGCCGCCGGCGCGCGCCTCGGCGACCTCGACCTGCTCCCCTCCCCCTTCCCGATCGAGGACCTGCTCAACGAGCGCGAGCTGCGCCACGTCAAGCGCCTCTACGGCATCGGCGGCCTCTCGTACGGCAACCTCTCGCAGCGGAAGGACGAACGGCGCTTCTGGATGAGCGCCAGCGGCGTGGACAAGTCGGCGCTCGAGACGCCCGGGCGGGACATCCTGCTCGTCTCGAACTACGACCACGACAACGGACGCATCGTCCTGAGCGTGCCGCCCGACGTCGAGCCCCGCCGCGTGTCGGTCGACGCGATCGAGCACTGGATGATCTACCAGGCACACCCCGGCGTCGGCGCCGTGCTGCACGTCCACGCGTGGATGAAGGACATCGCGGCCACCGACGTGAACTACCCGTGCGGCACGGAGGAGCTGGCCGAGAGCGTCGCCGAGCTGCTCGCGGCCGAGCCGAATCCGAACGAGGCCGCGATCGGCCTGCGCAACCACGGCATCACCGTCACCGGGCCGAGCCTGATGAAGATCCTCGACCGCATCGAGCCGGATATCCTCCGCCAGATTCCGATGCTCTGAGCTCGGCGACGGACTGGAAGCTCGAGCTCGTGGCGATTCCGGTCTCCGACGTCGACCGGCGCTCACCCGCAGTCGCTGGCCGAAGAGCCGCAGCCGCCGCTCTTGGAGCAGCAGACCGCGCAGCAGATCGGCCCCGCGTCGCTCTTGCAGCACAGGTTGCCCTGGACGCAGTCCACCTGGCCGCAGGTCGGAGTGTGGCCTCCGCCGCCGGGCGGCGCGGATCCGCCTCCGCCTCCGCTACCCGGCGGGGCGGCAGGCGACTTCTTCTTCGGCTTCGAGCAGCTCGCCCGGCAGTCCTTCCGTGCGTCGAGACGGGAGCTGTACCAGTCGACGTAGCACGAGTAGCTCGCCGTGCCGAAGGGGTCGCCGGCCTTGTCCTTCAGCGTGTCGCAGAACTGGCGCACGAGCTTGTCGAAGTTCTTCTCGACCGTCGCATAGCATGCTTTCAGCGAGCCGCCCGGGCACCCGGCGGCGACCTCGGGCGCGGCTGCGGCGGACGGAACCCCCCGCAGCGAGAACGCGAGGACCCCCAGCGCGCCCGCGCCGAGCAGCGACCTGCGATCGAAGCTCGTCTCGCCCGAGAGCCCCGCGATCCGCGGACCGGTGCGGAGCTCACGGCCGGCGAAGCGCCGGGCCAGCCTGTCGATCCGGTTGGGGGTCGGGCCGGTCATCCGATCCTCACCGCCGGCGGCTTGTGGCAGCCGTACGGGCAGTGCATCGCCCGGTCGGCGGCGAGAAACTCGTTGCCCGACCGGGTGAGGAGCGTGCGCGCCGACGCGAGCTGGCCCGCCGTCGTGGCGCCGGTCGAGCCCAGCGCGCCGAGGAGCGCCGACAGTCCCTGGCTGAGGTAGAGGAAGCCCCGAAGCGCCGGGCTGCCGCCCGGGACGAGGAGGATGTGGCCCGCGTTGGCGGTCTCGAGCGCCGCGTGTGCTGCCACCGCGTGGTCGCGCGCCGAGCGGAGCGCGCGGATCGCCGACGCCGGCGGCCTGTCGCTCGCCGCGGTCATCGCGCCGAGGCCGGCGCGAAACCTGGTCATGTCGGCCTGGATCGGCGCCATCCCGCGGTCGATCAGGTCCTTCACGATGTTCGCCTCGCTAGACACCGAGCGTCACCTCCCGGGTCGAGACCGACTGGGCGACGAGCTCCGCGATCGCGGCCTCGCCCGCCGCGACGGGGCCGGCGACGCGCCCCTCGGCGTCGACGAGAACCGCCATCGGCGTCCCGAGCGCGCCGTAGGCGAGGGCGACCTCGTGCCTCTCCTGCGAGAGGACGAGCGTCAGGTCGTGCTCGGCCGCGCTCGCGCGGTTCTGCTCCGGGCTCGCGTTCGAGATCACGGCAAGCGTCAGCTCCTTCGCCCATTCCTGCTGCCAGTGGCCGACCTCGGGGAGGAGCGCCGAGCAGGGCGCGCACTTCGGGTCGCTGAACAGCAGGAGCACGGGCAGGCCCGGCTCGCGAAGCGCGGCCAGCGTGACCGGCTCGCCCGCCAGGTCGGGCAGCCCGAACTCGGGCGCCTCGCTCCCGACCGGGACGCCGGCCGGTTCCGCGTCCTCGACATCGACGGCGTCCAGCCGGGCAAGAACCTGTCCGTGGCGGCGCAGGACGAGCACGAGCAGCACCGCCTGGGCGACGACGAGAGCCGAGAGCCCGCCGATCATTGCCGGCGGCGGATCGGAGAGCCACGACACTGCGCTCGGGCCCGGATCGCCCGACGCCGCCACCGCCGTCAGACCGAGCAGCACGACGTTCCGGAGGAGCGTCGACAGCCCGACCGGCTTCGCCTGCAGCCGGCCGAAGCAGCTGCACTCGGGGCGGCGGCCGCGGGCGAGCTGGTACGCGACCGCTCCGGTGAACAGGGCCAGGAGCCCGGCGGCGGCGAGTGCGCCGGTCGCGGCCGTTGTTGCCGGCAGGAGCAGCGCGGCGACGACCAGCTCGACGATCGGCAGTGCGATCGCCAGCGGTCGCGCCGCCCGCCGCGGCACGCCGAACGCCCGCAGCCCGTCGAGGCCCGTCCCGGGCCCCGCCAGCTTCGCGGCCGCGGCGGTCGCGAAGACCGCGGCCAGGAGCAGGCGGATGGCGAGCACGGTCATGTCGATCCGCTCCCGCTCGCTAGTTGAAGACGACGTAGAAGGAGTGGCGCTGGTCGAAGTTGCCCGCGACCGCAGTCTCGACGACCGCATCGGCCTTGCCCTGGCAGCGGGGAGCGACGAGGGCCGGCCTCATGAAGGCCACGATCTGCCTGTCCAGCGAGGCGAAGGACTCGAGCGTCGCGACCACGGTCCTCGGAGCCTGCTTGGCAGTGACGTCCAGGCAGTAGTCGAACGCGCCTTTGTCGTCGTTCTTCGCGGGAATCACCGCGACGTTCTTCGAGTTCGCCGCGTCGAGGATCCCGTCCTCGCTGACGTGCGCGTAGGCGAGGGCGCCCTGGCTCGGGATCACTCCCGGCTTCAGGTCCTTGGCGAGCAGCGAGCCGTCGATCACCGCGGCGGTGCCGACGCTGTTGGCGGGTGCGAGCCTGCCGACCGCTGCGACGCTCGTTCCGCCGAGCGCGACGAGGAGCGCGATCGTGGCCACGACCATCGCGGGCGTGGGCCGGAGACGAATGATGCGGTGCATTTCCTGCCTCCTTGTTCTCGAAGGTGTGGTGCTCACGACCCGTTCGGGCCCGCGATCCTGATCGCGTTCAGCTCGATGTCGGTGACCTGCGACGGCCCTTTCGCGATGCCGCCGCACTGGAGATCGACGCTCCCGGGAGACGTGAACGACTGCACGACGACGTTCCAGAGCGTCGCCGTCGACGCGCCCGGAGCGGACTTGCTCACGTCGACGCTGTCGCCGGCGAGCAGGTGGCACTCGCCGCCGACGTTCTTCCCCTCGACCCGAGCGGTCGTCCAGATCACATATGCGCCGGGCTTCGCCACCGGCAGGCTGGCGATCGTCGAGAAGGTGTCCGCAGATCTCGGGACGACCGGCCCGTCGACCGACCGGGAGAAGGTGTCGCTCCCGGCGAGGACCTGTCCCGTCTCGAAGTCCTTGGCCTTCAGCGAGCCGTTGATGACCTGATCGGACCCGACGCTGTTCCTGGGGACGAGGGCGACGGCAGCGGCGCTCGTGCCGCCGAGCGCGACGAGAAGCGCAACCGTCGCGACGACCATGGCGGGCGTGGGTCGAAGGCGGGTGATCCTGCGCATGTGCGTCCTCCCTGTCGACGTCCGACTCATCCCGACGAGGATGCGCCGGGAGCCCCCTGGGCCGCCTCGGGTATTTCCCTAGTCGTGGTCATCGCCCGGTTGCGAGCCAGGTGCGGTAGACGCGGCCCATGACCGTGGGAGTGCCGTCGTAGCTGCGGATCAGGAGCGGACCGCCCTGGCCGTACCGGCTCGTGGGGCAGTGCCAGTCGCCGGCGGCGTTCCAGGCCCACTCGAAGACGCCGACCTGGTTCCCCTTCCGCTGCTGGGCGTCGATCAGGCCGAGGACGTGCCTCGTGTACGCCGCTGCGCCCGAATCGCACCTCCGCTCGCCGAGCTCGCCCAGCACGACCGGCAGGCGTCTCGCGATCGGCTCGAGCTGGTCGCGGAAGGTCGCGTCGACCTTCTTGCCCTGGACGAAGTCGTACACGTGGAACGAGGCGACGAGCTGGTGCGCCGGGTCGACCGGCAGGTGGGTGAGGAGCCGGCCGAGGTCGGCGTTGTAGTCGAGGCCGCCGAGGACGATCGGCTGCTTCGCGCCGGTCGCCCGGATCGTGTCGACGATTGCCTGCAGCCCGGCCGCGGCGTAGCGCCGCGCCCCGTGGTAGACGGAGTCGATCGTGCAGCCGTGCAGCCAGCAGGCCCACTGACCGGCCGGATCGGGGTGCGGGTCGTTCCAGTCCGCCATCGCGACCTCGGTGACCGGGTCGAAGATCAGGCCCCGGTCCGACGTGAATGCCGCCGCGAAGCTGCGCCAGAAGTCGAGCATGTTGCTTCGGTCCGGCATGTAGTCGATCTGCGTCGAGCGCTGCGTTCCGGGCCCGTAGACCTCGACCACGGGCATGACGTAGAGGCCGTTCCGCCGCAGGAGGGAGACGTAGGCGCGCACCGCGTCGCGGTACCTCGCCGCGTCTCCGCCCACCGGCAGCCCGTTGACGCCGAGCCAGCAGTCCTCGTTCAGCGTCAGCCGTACCGCGTTGATCCGCCAGCGCTTCATCGCGGCGACGGATGCCTGGTCGACAGGGCCGTCGGCGAAACCGTCGGCGTCGTACGTGCAGCGGCTCTCGAACGCCGCCCGGTTGATCCCGCGCAGCTGGACCGGTCGGCCGGCGGCGTCGACCAGGTCCGGCCCCTGCACGCGGATCGTCGGTAGGCCCGACGCGCTCCGGCTCGACGGGCTCGCCGCAGGGACGGCGACGAGCCACGCAGCGGCCACCGCGGCCCCGAGCCGCACGAGACCCGGTCTCACCTGACGAGGGTCCTCACGACGCGTACCGCGTTCTTGCCGGCGGCGGTGACGAGAACCTGGGCGCCTCGCACGTCCCCGGCGCCGAACGTCGCGCAGCTGAAGGCGTAGTAGTACTGCGAGCCGGTCCTGTCCTGGTACGACCCGACCCCGTAGCACAGGGCGCGACTGATCTTGTGCGCTTTCCCCCAGGGCCCGTCCTGGAGCGCGGTCAGAGCATCGAAGTTCTGGAGGGTCGGAGGGCCCTTCGGCACCGGCCCGATGCCGCGGTCGGGCTTGAGCTTGCCTCCTGTGATGCTGACGACGCGAAGCCACTGCGGACCGAGCACCTTGGCGACGACGACGCCGCTCGGCGACCCGCCGACCTGAGTCTGGCAGCGGAAGGAGCCGTGGGTCGCGGCCAGCACCCCCGGCCTCTTCCCGGCTTTGCCGATGCCGGTGCACTCTGCGCCGGTGAGGCCGTTCTGCCGTCCCCAGGCCGAGTAGGTCAGGACGTCGTAGCTGCTCTCGTCGGACATCCACGGGGGTGAAGCTGCCGCGGCCGGCAGGGCGACGGCCGCCGAGGCGAGAGCGACGGCGAACATGAGGCGTGGCTTCATCGAGGTCTCCTTTGTCGTCGGGGATCCGGTCGCGTCGGCAGGATCGGTCAGGGTCTCACCGTGTTCCGGCCAGGGCCACCGTCGAGCCGGTCGAGTCCCGGGCCGCCGATGAGGGTGTCGTTGCCCGGCCCGCCGGTGAGGATGTCGTTGCCGGGGCCGCCGTGGAGCGTGTCGTTGCCGGGGCCGCCGCAGATCACGTCGTTGCCGCCGAGGCCGGCGATCGCGTCGTTGCCGCCGAGGCCGGCGATCACGTCCGCGCCCGCCGTGCCCTTCAGCCTGTCCGGTCCGGCCGTGCCGACGATCGTCGGCTTCCGCCCGCCGCAGCGGGCGGCGGCGACGGGCTTCGGCGTCGTCTGCGGATCGCTGGCGCAGATTGCGAACACGCGAAAGTGGCGTGTCGACGTGGTGTTGACGAAGGCGGCGGACCACGATCTCGCGACGTCGCCCGACTCGGTCTTCGCCACCTCACCCGTCTCGTCCAGCGGTGCGCTCAGCTCGGTATCGCTCAGCCCTTCCGTGGTCGCACCGAGGCCGCCTCCGAGCACGCGCCTGCCCGCGGCGCAGTTCACGGTCGCACGGGTGGCCACCGTGCTGTCGTCCACGGTGAGCAGCTTCGTCTCGATCGTCGCGTCCGACCCGGCGGAGCAGAGGGCGAAGACGCGATAGGGGGTCCGATCGTCCACCGAGACGACCCAGGCGCGGGCGACGTCACCAAACTCCGTCAACGCCGTCTCGCCGGTGTCGTCGACCGGGCCGCTGAGGCTCACGTTGAAGGATGTCGGAACGATCGCGCCGGTCGCTCCCACGCCACCGCCGACCGCACGCATGCCGGCGGGGCAGGTCGCGACCCCCGGCACCAAGCTGCGGTTGGGTTCAGGCGTGACCGGGGCCGCCACGATCGTGGCATCGGACGTCGCGGAGCAGATCGCGAAGACCCGGGTCTCGATTGGGCCGAGCGCTGGAGCCCACACCGACGCGAGCCACGATCTGGCGACGTCGCCGGTCTCCGTCGACGCAGGTCGGCCGGTCTCGTCGACAGGACCGCTCTGCAGCACGAATCCAAGCGCAAGGAACCTCGGATCGGTCGAGGTGAATCCGACTCCGCCTCCGACCACCCTCGTGTCGGCAGGACAGGTCGCCGTCGCATCGACGACCTTCTTGTCCGGTCCGACCGTGAATGTCGTCTCCTGGATCGTCGCGTCCGAGCCCGGCGTCGCGATGCTGCCGCGGGGAGCTGCGCTTGCTGCGGGCGTGGCCGGGCCTGTCGGTGCTGCGGCGACCGCCGAGCCGGCCGACCCCGCGGTCGCGGCAACCGCCAGCACGATGATGAGACGCCGGCGGGTCATGGCCGCACCTTGTTCTAGCCGGGCCCGCCCGCGAGCGTGTCGACGCCCGGGCCGCCGACGAGGGTGTCGTTGCCGTCCCCGCCGTCGATCGCGTCGTTGCCGGCGTCTCCGTGGACGAGGTCGTTGCCGATGCCGCCGTAGAGCGAGTCGTTGCCGGCTCCGCCGAAGATGCGATCGTTGCCGGCGTCTCCGCCGACGCGGTCGTTGCCGGTTCCGGCCGTGACGTAGTCGCTGCCGGCTCCGCCGTAGACGACGTCGTTGCCGGCTGCTCCGATGAGCTTGTCGTTCCCGTCCCCCCCGCAGATGACGTCGTTGCCGCCCAGTCCGTTGATCAGGTCGTTGCCGCCGAGGCCGGCGACCACGTCCCTGCCTGGGGTTCCCGTGAGGACGTCTCTGCCGGGGGTGCCGACGATCGTCGCCCGGAGAGCGCCGCAGTAGACGTTCGGCTTCGGCGGCGGAGCAGTCGTCGTCGGCAGCGGCGCTGTCGTCGTCGGCTTCGGCGCGGTCGTCGTCGTCGGCGTCGCGGTGGCGTCGCCGGCGCAGATCGCGAACGCCCGGAACTTGCGCACCGGCGCTCCCACCTCGGGCGGGTTGTAGACCGCGATGAGCCAGGTTCGGCCCACCGTGCTCGGGGGGACCGGCAACACCGGAGTGCTGTCCAGGATGTAGCCGCCGGGCGTGTTCGTCGCCGCCAGCTGGCCGACCCCGCCGCCGACGACCCGCCGGCCTGCCGGACAGTTGAGCCTGCTCTCCTCCTTGCTTCCCGGTTCGACGGAAAGGGTGCCCGAGGCTTCGATCGTCGCGTCCGAGCCGGCGGAGCAGATCGCAAAGACGTGGAAGTCGCGGGCGCTCGCCCCGAAGTTGAAGACGGACGCGTACCAGCCCTCGGCGACGTCGCCGGTGTCGGTGTTCGCCGTCGTGCCGGTGGCGTCGACCGGCCCGCTCGACCGGATCCAGCCGAACAGGGGACTGGTCGGGTCGGGCTGGCCGAGTCCGCCTCCGAGCGCCCGCTGGCCGGCCGGGCAGTCGACGGATGCGCCGTCGACCGTCCGCGGCTCGACCGTGAACGGATTCGCCGCGATGGTCGCGTCCGAGCTCGCCGAGCAGATCGCGGCAAGCTGGAACTCGGTCGTGCCGTTGGCGCCGGGGTTGAACACCGAGGCGGACCAGCCCCTGGCGATGTCCCCGGACTTCGTGCTCGCAAAGGTCCCCGTCTCGTCGACCGGCCCGCTCTGCTGCATGTACCCCTGACCGGCCGCAATCCCGCCGAGGACGCCGCCGCCCGTCGCCCGCGTCCCGGCCGGGCAGGCGACCGTCGCGTCGCCGACCTTGCCCGGTCCGACGTCGAAGCTCTTCGACACGACGGTCGCATCGGACCCCGGACCGGCAGCGACGACGTTCGGAGCCGCCGCGCCCGCAGGTCCAGCGCCGCTCGCCGGCGTCACCGTTGCCAGCGTGGCGCCGGCGATCGCGAGACCGAGTCCTGCCGTCAGCGCCAGGGCGACCTTCGGCCGCCTGGTGATCGTCCAGATCTTCATCTCGCTTCCCTTCGCTCGGGGCCCGGCAGGAAGAGGACGCCGAGCTGGTTGTCGGTGAGGTCGCCGGTGTCGGACAGGAGGAAGTTGGAGACGATGCGTCCGGTCGCGCCCTCGAGGGCTCCGGCGCCGCCGTCGATCTCCCATGTCACCGCGCCGTGGCGAAGGCCCGGCTCGGCTGCGTCGGCGAGCGTGCCCGCAGCCGCGCTGCGGAAGCGCAGCGCATTGCCGTTGCCGAAGCTGATCGTTCCGACCTCTTCGAAGCGGCCGTCGTCGAGGAACGTGAGCCGGCACTCGAGGTGTGCCTCTTCGCCGTCCCTGACCTCGAGCCGGCCGTGAACGCCGTCGGGATCCACCTCGGTGACCAGAGCCGAGCTCGGAGCCGTTGCCCGCGCCGTCAGGACGCCCGGCGACAGCCGAGTCGAGTGGCCTCGGAACTGCATCGAGAACGCGACGTGGCGCATCGGCTTCGAGGATGCGCCGCGGGCGCCCCGTGCCGCCTCGGGTATTTCCCTAGTCCTCCCGAAGGGGTAGCGTCAGATGGTGCTGGTCGGGAGAGAGGAGGAGCTGCGGCGCATCGCTGTGCTGCTCGAAGACGCGCGGCGTGGGCGCAGCGGAACGCTGGTCGTCGTCGGCGACGCCGGCGTGGGCAAGACCGCGCTGCTCGCCGAGAGTCGAGCCCGGTCCGCGGACATGAGGGTTCTCGCCGCAACCGGCGTCGAGTCCGAGCTGGAGCTCCCGTTCGCGAGCCTGCACGAGCTGCTCCGCCCCGTGCTCGAGCTGCTCCCTCGGATCCCGGCGTATCAGCGGCGGGCCCTCGCCGCGGCGCTCGCGCTCGAGGAAGGCGAACCTGACGCTTTCGTCGTCGGCGCCGCGACGCTGTCCCTGCTCGTCGAGGCAGCAGAGGAGTCCGCCGTCCTGGTGGTCCTCGACGACGCCCACTGGCTCGACCGGGCCTCCGCCGATGCACTCGCCTTCGCGGCGCGGCGGCTGCTCGGCGAGGAGATCGCCTTTCTCGTCGCCGTTCGGCCCGGTCAGGTGACGCCGTTCGATCCGCTCCCGCGGCTCGACCTCGGGCCCCTCGCGCCCGACGACGCCCGCCGGCTGCTGGGCCACCGCGCCGAGCCTGTGGCTGCTGGAGACGAGGCGCGCCTGCTCGCTGCGGGGGCCGGGAACCCGCTCGTCCTCCTCGAGCTACCGGTCGAGCTGGCAGGTGCGCTACCGACATCGGCTACGTCGAACGAACGGTTGCGCCGGGCGTTCTCGCGGCGGGTCGAGGAGCTACCCGAGGCGGCGCAGTTCTGCCTTCTGCTCGCCGCCGCGGAGCCCGACGTCCAGACCGTGCGGCTCGCCTCGGCGGCTCTCGAACCTGACAACTCACTCGCCCCGGCGGAGGCAGCCGGCCTTGTTCGAATCGAGCAGACAGCGATCGTCTTTCGGCATCCGGTCGTGCGGTCGCTCGTCTACTCCGACGCCACCGACGCGGCGCGCCGGAAAGCGCATCGGGCGCTCGCCGACGCGCTCGGAGGCGATGAAGACCTCGACCGACGAGCATGGCACCGCGCAGCGGCCGCCGAGGCTGTCGACGAGGAGATCGCAGCCGCCCTCGAGGAAACGGCCGAACGGGCCGGCGCGCGAGGGGGCCACGCCGCGGAGGCGCGTGCGCTCGAGCAGGCAGCGCGCCTCTCTCCGCTGAAGGAGGACGTCGCTCGGCGGCTCTATGCGGCGGTCAGGGGCACGCTTTGGGCAGGTGACACAGCGCACGGTTTGGAGCTTGCCGAGGAAGCGCTCCGCCTCACCGAGGATCCTCTCGTGCGCGCGGAGCTGCTCGTCCGGATCGACGACCTCGCCGAAGAGCGTTTGCCCGAAGACCGCATTCTCGACGCTGTCGATGCCGGCGGGCTGGACTCTGACGGCGTCGCGAAGCTCCTCAACAACGTGAGCAAGAAGCGAGTCGACCGGTGGGACGTTACCGGCGCGACTGCGCTTGCAGCAGCTCAGGAGCAGCACGCGCGCAGGGCCGGAGCGTGGTGGGGGCGGAGAGCCCTCGCCGGCGCGGCGGCCGCGTATCTGCTCGCCGGCGAGCGCGGCCACGCGGAAGGGCTGTACCGAGAGCTACTCGTCGATCCGGGGGTTGTCGCGAACCATGCCTTCGAATATCTCGCGCTCGAGCTCTACGACGAGCTTCGCTCCGCGCTTGCCGAGTCCCTGCGCGACGGCCGCGCGACCGGCAACCAGATGCGCATCTGCTGGAACCAGGTCTGTGCGGCCGATCTCGAGCTTCGCCAGGGCCGCCTTGATTCGGCGATCGTCGCGGCCGCAGAGGCCGTCCACCTCGGCGAGACCATCGGGCAGCCCGCGGTCGCCGGTTTTGCGTCGGCCGCTCTGGCCGGCGTCCACGCCTGGCGCGGCCAGGAAGAGGCATGCGCGGAGAGCGCTCGGGCCGCGATCGCTTCGGCCAGGGCCCAGTTCGATCGGCTCCAGGAAGGGCTCGCACGCCAGGCACTCGCCCTCCTCGCGCTCGGCGCAGGCCGACCCCACGAGGCGATCGTCGAGCTCGAGCCGATTGCACGCACATGGGCCGCGAGCACGATGGTGGAGCCTGGCTTCGTCCCCTTCGTCCCGGATCTGGTCGAGGCCTACGCCTTGTCAGGTGCGACGGACGAAGCCGCTGCATGGCTCGCCCGGTTCGCACGCATCGCAACCGAGGCGGAACGAACGTGGGCGCTGGGGGCATGCGCCCGGTGTGAAGGGCTGCTGGCGGCCGGCGATTCCTTCGACGAGCCGTTCAACCGCGCGATCGAGCTGCTCGAGCCCTCGTCGCTGGCGCTCGATCTGGCGCGAACGCAGCTTGCGTTCGGCGAGCGTCTCCGTCGTCAGGGGAAGCGCCGGGACGCGCGGACGCAGCTGCGCGCTGCTCACGACGCGTTCGTCCTCGCGGACGCGACGCCGTGGATCAACCGGTCGGCTGCCGAGCTTCGTGCGACCGGCGTGCAGGTGGCCGACGCTGCTCCCCGGCTACCGGATCTGACGCCGCAGGAGCTTCAGATCGCCACGCAGGTGGCCGAGGGCAAGACGAACAAGGAGATCGCCGGCGCGCTGTTCCTGAGCGCGAAGACGATCGAGTACCACCTCGCAAACACGTACCGGAAGCTCGACATCCACTCTCGCGCCGAGCTCGCACGCATCGTGGCGACCGCTGCGCCCGGCGCCGCCTGACCGTCTCGGTCAGTCGCGGAGCGGGACGAGCCGTGCGCCGGTCGCCTTGAAGGAGGCCATGACGACCTGGCCGCGCTCGAGCCCCAGGCGCTCCGCCGACGTCGAGGTGACCTCCCCGACGAGCGGGCCGACGCGCACGCGGACGCGGTTCCCGATCGCGGTCAGCGACGAGATCGGGGCGCTGATGTGGTTGAGAGCCGAGTCGGCGGCCGGGGTGTGCGCGATCGAGACCTCCCACGGGTAGACGACGACGCCGACTCTCCCCTCGGCCCGGTCGGTCGAGAACACCACCGCCCCGCCGTCGAGCACGACCTCGGTCAGACCCTCGCGAGTGGGACGTGCGAAGCCGTGCAGGAGGTTGCCCCCCGTGAAGCTGGCGACGAACGCGTCGCTGGGCGAGGCGACGAGCTCGTCCGGCGGTCCGACCTGGAGGATCCGGCCGTCGGCGATGACGCCGACGCGGTCGGCGAGTGCGGCCGCGTCCTCGAAGTCGTGGGTGACGAGGAGCGTCGGCAGGGAGAGGTCGCGCAGGAGCTCCTGCAGCTCGGCCCTCACGTTCGCCCGCGTGTGTGCGTCGAGCGCCGCCATCGGCTCGTCCAGGAGGAGGACGGCGGGCTGGCGGGCGAGCGCGCGCGCGAGCGCGACACGCTGGCGCTCGCCGCCGGACAGCTCGCCGGGCTTCGCCCTCGCCAGGTGGGCGATGCGGAACCGCTCGAGCAGCTCGGCGACCCGCGCGCGCCCGCCGAAGGCGACGTTCCCCTCCACCGAGAGATGGGGGAACAGGGCGTACTCCTGGAAGACGAGCCCGACGCTCCTCCGGTCCGGATCGAGACAGACGCCGGCGCCCGTGTCGAGCCACACGTCGCCGTCGAGCGCCACCGTGCCGGCCCTCGGTCGCAGCAGCCCGGCGACCACTCGCAGAACCGTCGTCTTGCCTGCGCCCGAGGGCCCGACGAGGGCGAACGTCTCGCCGGGCTCGATGCTCAGGTCGACCGAGGCGCGGAAGGAGCGAAGAGGGTGGTCGAAGGAGACGTCGAGCGCCATCGGAAAGCCAGCTTCGTGGCCAGGAGGATGACCGCGCTGATCGCGACCAGCAGGGCGCTGATCGCGAGCGCGAGGTCGAAGTCGAGGTCGAAGGCCTCGTAGATCGCGAGCGGCAGGGTCTGGGTCACGCCGCGCAGGCTGCCGGCGAACATCAGCGTCGCGCCGAACTCGCCGATGCCGCGGGCGAACGCGAGCGCCGCCCCGGCCCCGAGCCCGCCTGCCGCGAGCGGGAGCGCCACCCGAGCGAACGTCCGGGCCTGCCCGGCGCCGAGCGTCCGCGCCGCCTGCGTGAGCGACGGGTCGACGCCCTCGAAGGCGGCGATCGCGGAGCGGACGTAGAACGGGCTGGCGACGAACGCGATCGCGACGACGACCGCCGCCTTCGTGAACGCCAGCGACGTCCCGATCACGTGGACGTGGGCGCCGACGAGCCCGACACGGCCGAACGCCGCCAGCAGCCCGATGCCGGCGACGGCCGGCGGCAGGACGAGCGGAAGCTCGACGAGCGTCACCGCGAGGTCGCGGAGGCGGCCGGCCCGCGTCGCGATCAGCCAGGCCGTGGGCGTGCCGGCGAGCACGACCGCGGCAAGCGCGATCAGGTTCGTCTCGATCGAGACGAGGAGCGCATCGGTCGCCTGCCCGCGCCCGAGCGCGGCGACGAGCTCCCCCGGCGGCACGCGGGCGAAGATGGCGACGATCGGCAGGAGCAGGAAGAGGAGCATCGCGCCGGCGGCGACGGCCACGCCCACCGAGAACAGCCGGTTCACGGCTTGCCGAAGCCGGCCCTGGCGAGCGCCGACTGGCCCTGCTTCGCCAGCACGCGCCCGACCCACGCCCGCGCGGCCGCCTTGTGCGCCGACCTCGACACGACCGCGATCTCGTAGCGGACGCGGGGCTGGCCGGCCGCCGGAATCGCGATCGCGCTCACCTTCGCGGCCACCGGCTTCACATCGGTCACGTAGACGAACCCGGCGTCGGCCTGACCGAGCGCGACCTTGCCGACCACGCCCTTCACGTCCGCCTCCTGGCTGACCGCCTTCGCGAGCACGGACGAGAGGCCGAGCTTCCGCAGAACCGTGCGCGTGTACGAGCCGACGGGAACGGCCGGAGCGGCGACGACGAGCTTGACGTCCTTGCGCGCGAGGTCGTGAACGGAGCGGATGCCTGCGGGATTCGCCCTCGGCACGATCAGGACGAGCCGGTTCGAGGCGAATGCGACGGGCCTGTCGACGAGCCCGCGGCGGAAGAGGGCCTGCGTGTACTTGGGGCTCGCGGACGCGAACAGGTCGGCGGGCGCGCCCAGCCCGATCTGGGCGGCGAGCGCGTTCGAGCCCGCGAAGCTGTAGGTCTCGTGGGAGTCGATCTCGCGGAACGCGTCCGTGAGCGACGCGGCCGCGAAGATCGTCAGCTTCGCGGCATGCGGACGGGCACCCGCCGGAGCAGCCAAAAGCGCCGCGAGGACGAGCGCGGCAAGCAGCGCGGTCCGGGTCACAGCTCCACCATCACCGAGGTCGCCTTCACGACGCCGGCCGCCGACACCCCGCGCTTCAGCCCGAGCTCCTCGGCGGCGTCGCGGGTGATGATCGCGACCAGCCGCGTCGGCTCGGTGACGTCGATCTCGACCTGCGCGAGCAGCCCCTCGACCTTCACGTCGCGGACGACGCCGCGGAAATGGTTCCGGGCGCTCATCCGGTCGGCCTGGCCGCCCTTCAGCCGATCGATCTCGGACGCCGGAACCACCCTCCGGTTGGCCGCGTCGCGCTGGGTCCGGATCCTGCCCGCCCGGTCCCAGCGGCGGAGCGTGTCGAGGCTGATCCCGAGGGCGCGGGCCGCCTCGGCCGCGCTGTACGCCTTCTTCCTAGGCATTGCCTAGGTGACGCTACCAAACCGCTTGGCGGCGCGGACGACGGTACGTCAAGTAACACTGTGTTACAAGCTTCTTCCGCTCGGGCTCCAAGCCTCGGCCGAGCCAAGTAACACAGGGTTACGACGCTCCGAGCGCCGAATCGAGGCTTGCTCCGGTCCTCGGCGGTGGCAAACATTCGGCCGCGGCGACAAGGTCGGGCCTCGTGCGCCGGTAGAACGCGGCCAGGTTGCCTTCCGGTACCCGCCAGAGGAAGTGCGCGACGTGAAGGAGCTCGCCGAAGCGTGCCAGACCATCGTCCAACGGGCCCTCGATCACGATCGGGTGCCAAGCGTAGTCCTGGTTGTCCGGCAGGCGGCCGGCTGCACCACCCCATGCGTCCGGAGAGGCGTACAGGACCGTGACGATGCGAACCGCCTGCGCCGCGCCGACGCAGAGATGGCAGGGCTCGAGCAGCGAGTACAGCGTCCAGTCGAAGTAGTGGCGCCCGGAGTCGAGACCGATCAGGGCGTTCATCTCGGCATGCGCAAGCCTCGACCCGGCCAGCTGCCCCGCCGAAGGTGCGTCGAAGATCCGGTTGCGCCCACGAGCAACGACGAGGCCGTCCTCGTCCACAACCACGGCCCCGACAGGGATCGTTCCTGCGTCGTAGGCGTCCCAGCCGAGCTGCAGCACCTCGCGCCAGGGTGGAGCCAGCGAGTCGAGCATCGCCGGATCGTAGTCCCGCCCCGTTAAGATTTCTCGTTACCGGGGTGCCCGGCGGAGCCGGGCTGAGATGACACCCGTCGAACCTGATCCGGTTCGTACCGGCGAAGGGAGGGTTGGAGCCGTGAAACGTTCGACAGTCGCAGCCATCGGCGGGCGGAGCCGGGCTTTGCCCGGCGCGAGCCCACGAGAGGTCAGCCAGTGAGCGCCCAGAAGGAGGGGGCGCACGGGGGAACCCTGGGTTCCCCCGTGATCGAGTGGGGAATCGAGCCCGTTCCCGAGCGGTTGCGGGTCCTCGGTCTCGGGGACACCGTCCTGCTCTGGGGGAACCTGGCCGTCAGCCTGCTCGTGATCGTCGCGGGCGCGCTGCTCGTGCCCGCGCTCTCGTTGAAGCAGGCGCTGCTCGCGATCGTCGTCGCCTCGGTGGCCGGCTGCGTCATGCTCGGCGCCGCGGCCGCGGTGGGCACGGACGCACGGGTGCCGGCCATGGTGCTGATGCGCGCGCCGCTCGGCCAGCGCGGCTCGTACCTCGCCACCGGCCTGAACGTCGTCCAGTGCCTGGGCTGGTCGGTGTACGAGCTGATCATCATCTCCAGCGCCTGCGCCGCGCTCTCCGACCGCGTGTTCCACTTCCGCGCCCAGTGGCTGTGGACGCTGCTGTTCGGGGGAGTCGCGGTCGTGCTCGCGCTGCTCGGGCCGATCGGCTTCGTCCGCCGCTACGTGCGCAAGTTCGCGATCTGGTTCGTGGTCGCGTCGCTCGGTTACCTGACCTGGTGGGCGGTCGACAAGTCCGACCTGACCGCGTTCTGGCACGCCGACGGCAAGGGCGGCTTCCCGACCTTCTGGCAGGGCGTCGACCTGACGCTCGCGAGCGTGATCTCGTGGACGCCGCTCGCCGCCGACTACACCCGCTTCACGAGGACGCGGCGCTCGTCCTTCTGGGGCACCGCGGTCGGCTACCTGATCCCCGTCGTGTGGCTCTACTCCCTGGGCGTGCTCCTCTTCCTGGCGCGCGACATCTCCGATCCGGCCCAGCTGCCCGCCGCCGTGGTGGCCGGCGGCGTCGTCTCCGTGCTCGCGCTGCTCGCGGTGACCGTGGACGAGAGCGACGAGGCGTTCGCCAACGTCTACTCGACCGCGGTCTCGCTCCAGAACGTCCTGCCGCGCGTCCCGCAGCGGCTGCTGATCGTCTCGAGCGCCGCGATCGCGACCGTCGGCGCGCTGATCCTGAACCTCTCCGACTTCGCCACCTTCCTCTTCCTGCTCGGCTCGTTCTTCGTGCCGCTGCTCGGCGTCCTGCTCGCGGACTGGTTCGTCGAAGGCATGCACTACACCCGCGCGAAGGTGTTCGACGGCCCGGCCGTGCGCCCGGAGATGGTCTTCGCCTGGCTGGTCGGGTTCGGCCTCTACCAGTGGCTCTCGCCGCAGGGGCCGGCCTGGTGGCAGCGGCTGATGGGCCACGCCGACCCTGCGCCGATCGACTTCACCGCCTCGCTGCCGAGCTTCGCCGCTGCGTTCCTGCTGGCCGGCGCCGCCGCCCTGCTCGTCCGCTCGCGCCGGCCGGCCGAGGCTTTCGCCGAGACATAGGCATCCGTAGCATTCGCCCATGGGCGGAGGGAAGGGAGCGCGCCGCGTCCTCGTCGGCGGCCTCGTCGGCGTCGCCCTGATCGCCGCCGTCGGGCTCGCCAGCCGAGCGCACACGCCGGCCGGCGGCGGCCACACGCGCTCGATCAGCGAAGACGTCCTGCTCGAGTACCTCCTGCTCCTGCTGCTCGGGCTCGCGGTCGTCGTCCTCCCGGTCGCCGTCTACCTGTTCGTCGCCGGCCGCGACGAGGAGCGCCCGACGCTGCCGGCCCGCAAGAACTGGATGGCCGGTGTGCTCGGAGCGATGGTCGGCCTGAGCGTCGTCGCGGTTCTCCTGCTCCGCTACCTGCACGACCACCACGGCGCCCACTCCAACCCCGTGAGCCGGCTGGCGACGCTGGCCAGGAACGGCTCGACGACGGCCCGGGCGGTCCGCTTCGACTGGGGCCCCGTGATCGTCGTCGCCGTGCTCGCCGCGCTCGCCGTCGGGGCCGCTGCCTGGTTCGTCGTCGAGCGGCGCCGGGCGGAGCCCGTGACCGGGACGGCGCAGCTCGCCGCGGAGATCGCCCTCGCGCTCGAGCGGACGATCGCCGACCTCCGCGCCGAGCCGGATCCCCGCAAGGCGGTGATCGCCGCCTATGCCCAGATGGAGCGCGCGCTCGCCGAGGCGGGCGTCGCCCGCGCGCCGGCCGAGGCGCCGCGTGAATACCTCGGCCGCGTCCTCGTCGGCCTCGGCGCGCACAGGCCGCTCGTCGAGCGGCTGACCGAGCTGTTCGAGCGGGCCAAGTTCAGCCCGCACGCGATCGACGCGGCGATGAAGGAGGAGGCGATCGACGCCCTCGAGTCGCTGCGGGACGACCTGCGGAGCGCCTCCTGATCCGCCTGCCGACGTTCGTCTTCCTGACGGTGGTCGCGACGCTCGGGCTCGGCGTCGCGATCGCGTTCGCCCCCGGCGATGCCGAGCTGGCGGTCGACGTCTGGCTGCTCGCGGTCGGCACCCTGGCCCTCCTGCTCGCGATCGCGCGCACGGTCGGCGCGCTTCCCCGCGAGCGGCCGACCCGCCTCGACGCGGCGCCCCCGGGACGCGTCCGCGAGACGCGGCCCCGCGAGCTCGTCAAGCTCGAACGGGAGGTCGGGCTGTCGACCGAGACCGCCTTCGACGCCTACTACCGGCTGCGCCCGACCGTGCGACACGTGGCCTCGGCGCGGCTCCGGCTGCGCGGGATCGACCTCGATGCGCCCTCGGGGCCCGCCGAGTCGCTGCTCGGGCCCGAGGCCTGGGAGCTCGTCCGTCCCGAGCGCGTCCGTCCGCGCGACCACGACGCGCCGGGGCTGACGCTCGACCAGATCGCCGCGGTCGTCGACGCCGTGGAAGCGCTTTGAAGGTCGAGGAGGTCGCCGAGCGTTCGGGCCGCCTGCTCGACGAGGTCGAGCGTGCGGTGGTCGGGAAGCGCGACGCGCTCGAGCTCCTCCTGCTCGGCCTGCTCGCCGACGGCCACGTGCTGATCGAGGACTTCCCGGGTCTCGCCAAGACGCTGATGGCCCGGTCGTTCGCACAGGCGACGGGCCTCGGCTTCGGGCGCATCCAGTTCACGCCCGACCTGATGCCCTCCGACGTGACCGGCTCGTCGGTCTACAACCAGCGCACGTCCGACTTCGAGTTCCGGCCCGGGCCGATCTTCACGAACCTCCTCCTCGCCGACGAGATCAACCGCGCCCCGCCGAAGACGCAGGCGGCGCTGCTCGAGGCGATGCAGGAGCACCAGGTGACGAGCGAAGGCGTGACCCGCCCGCTCGAGCGGCCGTTCCTGGTGCTGGCGACCCAGAACCCGATCGAGCACGAGGGGACGTACCCGCTCCCCGAGGCGCAGCTCGACCGGTTCCTGCTGCGGATCTCGGTCGGCTACCCCTCGCGCGAGCACGAGCTCGGGATCCTCGAGCAGCGACGCGACCGCCGCGTCGACGAGGTCGTGCTCGACCCGGTGGTGGACGCAGCCGTGCTCCGCGAGATGCAGCAGGCGCTCGAGGACGTCTTCGTCGCCGGGAGCGTCGGCTACTACATCGTCGACGTGGTCAGGGCGACCCGGGACGCCGCCGGCGTGCAGGTCGGGGCGAGCCCGCGGGGCACGCTCGCGATCCTCAAGCTCGCCCGCGCCCGGGCGGCGCTCGACGGCCGCGACTTCGTCGTGCCCGACGACGTCAAGGCCGTCGCCGCGCCCGCGCTCGCCCACCGCCTCTCGCTCAGGCCCGAGCTCTGGGTGCAGCAGGTGCGCGCCGAGGACGTGGTCGCCGAGCGGCTCGAGACCGTACCGACTCCGCCGGCGGAGGAGCGGTGAGCCGGGAGGCGTCGCCCAGGCTCGCCGCGTACGCGGTGCTCGGCGGCCTCGCGTTGATCGCCGCCCTCGTCACCCGGCGACCCGAGCTGGCCGCGCTCGGAGCGCCGTTCCTGCTCGTGCTCGGCGCGGGCCTGCTGGTGACGACCGACCCCGGGCTGGAGGCGGCAGTCCGCCTGGACCGCGACCGGCTGCTCGAAGGCGACGAGCTGACCGTCGAGATCGACGTCGCCGCGGCGCGTGCGGTCGAGCGCCTCGAGCTGCTGCTCGAGCTGCCGGCCGGGTTGACGGTGAGCGACGGGGACAATCCGGCGGCGATCCGCGTGTCCGGGAGCCGGACGGTCACGCTGCGTGTCCGGGCCGAGCGCTGGGGCGCGTACGAGGTCGGCGACCTGACCGTGCGCGCGCGCGACGCGCTGGGCCTGTTCGCGCGCAGCGGCCGGTTCCGCGCGGCCGTGCCGTTGAAGGTCTATCCCACGCGTGATGCGCTGCGGCGCCTGCTCCGCCCGGCCGAGACGCAGCTCTACTCGGGCGACGAGCTGGCGCGCGCCAAGGGGGAAGGGCTCGAGTTCGCCGACCTGCGGCCGTTCGCGTTCGGCGACCGCGTCCGCCGGATCAACTGGCGCGCGAGCGCACGCCGCGGCGAGCTCTGGGTGAACGAGCAGCACCCCGAGCGGAACGTGGACGTCGTCCTCTTCGTCGACAGCTTCGCCGAGGTGCAGCGTGCCTCCGCGAGCTCGCTCGATCTCGCCGTCCGGGCCGCCGCGACCCTGGCCGCGCGCTACACGCGGCGGCGCGACCGCGTCGGCCTCGTCTCCTTCGGCGGGTACCTGCGCTGGCTGGAGCCGGGCGGCGGCCTCGTCCAGCTCTACCGGATCGTCGACGCGCTGCTCGACACCGAGATCGCGCTCAGCCACGCGTGGAAGGAGATCGACCACGTCCCGGCCCGGACGCTGCCGCCGCAGGCCCTCGTGGTCGCGCTCACGCCGCTGCTCGACGAGCGGTCCATCCGCGCGCTGCTCCACCTGCGCGCGCGCGGCTTCGACCTCGACGTGATCGAGCTCTCTCCGCTCGCCTTCGTCGATCCGGGAGCGACCGAGTCGGAGCGGCTCGCCTACCGGCTCTGGCGGCTCCAACGCGAGGCGCTGCATGCGCAGTTCCGCGCCGCCGGCGTCGCGGTCGCCGAGTGGCGTCACGGCGAGCCGCTCGCGCGTCCAATCGAGGAGGTGACGGCATTCCGGCGCAACGCCACGCTCGCGCGCGTCTGACGCTCGCGCTCGCGGCCGTCGCCGGCGCTGCCGGCCTGGCCGTGTACGCGGCGGTGGTCGCCGAACGGCTGGGCGGCCTGCTGGCGATCGCCGGCGCCGCCGGCGTCGCCCTCCTCGCGGCCGCTCTGGCGATCCGCGCGCCTGCGCTGGTCGCCCCCGCGCTGGCGTTGCTCGGTGCCGAGTACGCCGCGCTGTTCGCCGTCCGCGACGACACGCTCGACGTGCGGGCGCCGCTCTACGGCGCCGGCTTCCTCGTCGTCGCCGAGCTCGCGTTCGCCGCGCTCGAGCAGCGGGCCGGGAAGCCGGAGCCCGGGCTCGTCCCGCGGCGCGCGGCGACGCTCGTCGCCGTCGCGGCCGCGGGCGTCCTCGCCGGGCTGATCGTCCTCGCCGCCGCCGCCGCACCGCTGGACGGGGGCGTCGGGCTCGAAGCGGTCGGAGTCGTGGCGGCGGTGGCGCTGGTCGCCGTGCTCGGGCGGGCGGCGGTGCGGTCGCGATGACGGTCGCCGTCGTCGGCTCGCTCTCGCTCGACTCCGTCGACGGCGGCGCTCCTCGAATCGGCGGCGCGCCTTTCTACGCGGCCCGCGCGCTGCGCGCGCTCGGAGCCTCGGCCGTGATCGTGGCCAAGTGCGCCGCGCCCGACCGGCAGTTGCTCCTCCCTCCCCTGATCCGCCTCGGCATCCCGGTCCACTGGCAGGACTCGACGGTGTCCGCCGCGTTCTCGTTCTCCTACGAGCGGGAACGCCGGACGATGACGATGGAGGCGATCGCCGATCCCTGGTCGCCGGCCGAGGTGGTCGGGCCGGTCGGCGACGCGCGCTGGGTCCACGTCGCGCCGCTGAGCCGCGCCGACTTTCCAGCCGAGACCCTGTCCGCGCTCGCGCGCGGCCGCCGGGTGCTGCTCGACGGGCAGGGGCTGGCGCGGCGGGCGAAGACGGGGCCGCTCGAGCTCGACGCCGACTACGACCCGGCCGTCCTCCGCTCCGTGTCGGTGCTCAAGCTCTCGGCGGACGAGGCGGAGCTGCTCGTCGACGGCTACGACGAGCGCGCGTTGGGCCGGCTCGGCGTCCGGGAGGTCGTGGTCACGCTCGGCTCGCAGGGCTGCATCGTGTTCGCCGACGGCGTCGCCGAGCTGGTCCGTGCCCATGCGGTCGCCGCGGCCGACCCCACCGGCGCGGGCGACGCCTTCGCGGCCGCATACGTCGTGGCCCGCAGCGGCGGCGCTGCGCCGACGGCCGCTGCTCGCCGCGCCGCCGCGCTTGTCGCCGACCTCCTCGCCGGGCGCGCGGCGTGATCGCCCACGTGCGCACGGCCGACGGCGTCGCCGTGGTCGACCTCGACGACGAGACCCTCGTCGTCCTCGACCCGGCCGCGCCGTTCGAGGCGCCTCCGGAGCCCGCGATCGAGCTGCCGCTCGTCGTCGCCGGCGCGGCGGCCGGCTCGACGATCGTCGCCGTCGTCGACACGAAGCCGCCGATCGTCGTCTCCCACGACGCCGGCTCGACCTGGCGCGAGTCGGGCCGCGGCCTCCCGGCCGGCCGCGCGGTCGCGATCTCGGCCGACGACCCCGACGTCGTCGTCTACGCGACCCGGAACCGGCTCTACCTCTCCCGCGACGGCGGCCGCTTCTGGCGCAGCCTGGCGCTCGAGCTCCCGGAGATCGAGGGCGTGGCGCTTTAGGGACTGTCCCGAAGTTCGGGACAGTCCCTAGACGAGCTGAAACTCACCGCGGGCGACCACTACCGCGGAGCCGCCGACCTCGACGCGCTCGATCCGGTCGGCGCTGCCGTCGACGCGGGCGTACAGCTTCGACGGCCGGCCGATCTCGACCCCCTGGGTGATCTCGATCTCCTCGCCGAAGGCGATGCGGCCGTGGCGGGCGAGGTGGAGCGCGAGCGGGCCGGCCGCGGAGCCCGTGGCCGGGTCCTCGGCGACGCCGCCGGCGGGCGCGAACATCCGCGTCTTCCAGCGCGTCCCCGATCCGGCCGAGCAGTTGACGCCGATCACCGCCGGGAGCTCGGCCAGCCGGCCGAGATCGGGCCGGAGCGCGGCCACCTCGGCCTCGGAGCCGAGCACGACGTAGACGTTCGGGAGCCCGTTGTCGTACAGCTCGACCGGCAGCTCGGAGCGCGCGACGCCCAGCGCCTCGACCAGCGCGGCCGCGTCGGCATACGGCTCGACGGTCGGGATCGGCTGCTCCATCCGCCCGAACACGATCCGCGCGCCCTCCCGCTCGAGCCGGACCGGGACGACGCCGTTCCCCGTCTCGAGCGCGATCTCGTCGAGCTGCAGCGGACCGGCGAGCACGAACGCCGAGCCGAGCGTCGGATGGCCCGCGAACGGCACCTCGGTCGCGGGCGTGAAGATCCGGATTCGCGCGTGGGCGACCTCGGACGGGTAGACGAACACGGTCTCGCTGAAGTTCATCTCCCGCGCGAGCTCCTGGAGTCGCTCCTCCGGCAGGTCGCGGGCATCCGTGAAGACGGCGAGCTGGTTCCCCGTCAGCGGCGTGTCGGTGAACACGTCGGCGACGACGTAGCGATACCGGGCCATGGGCCGACTCTAGCCACCGAGGCCTCTGCCACCTATAGTCGCCGCGACAATGTTGCGGCAGGCACTTGTGGTCGCGTCGGCCGCGGTCGGCGCGCTCGCCGGCTTCTCCGCGGACGCCGCAGGCATCGGGCAGGCGCCGAAGAGCTACTACCTCGCCCTGGGCGACTCGATCGCCTACGGCATCCAGCCGGACAAGGCCGACAGGGGCGTTCCTCCGTCCGGCTACCGCACGGGGTACGTCGACGTGTTCGCGCAGCGGCTGCGGCACGTCACTCCGAACATCGAGGTCGTCAACTACAGCTGCCCCGGCGAGTCGACGGTGAGCTTCGTCCGGGGCGGCTGCCCGTGGCGCTCCGAGGGGAAGAAGCTGCACGATCCGTATCGCGGAACGCAGATGAGTGCCGCCCTCGCCTTCCTCGCCGCTCATCGCGGCCGGGTCAGCCCGATCACGCTGCACCTCTGGGGGAACGACATCGACCCGGTCGCGGAGGCGTGCAAGGGCGACTTCGCGTGCATCGAGAAGCGGGCGCCGGCGGCGATTGCCCACATCTCCTCGCGCCTCGGCGACATCCTCCGCCGCCTTCACGCCGCCGCGCCGAACGCCGAGATCATCGTGAACGGCGTCTGGAACTTCAACACCGACGACCTCCCGGGAACCGATCCGCTCTTCCGTTCGCTCGACCGGGCGATCCGGCGTGCGGCCGTGGGAGCCGGGGCACGCTTCGCTGAGCTCTTCCCGCTGTTCAACCCCCACGGCAGCGTCGCGCGGGAGAAAGCCCGGGTCTGCTCCTACGTCTTCATCTGCACGCGCGACGATCCGCACCCGACCGACGCGGGCTACCGCGCGATCGCCGGTGCCGTCTGGCAGGCGTCCGGCTACTAGAGGCGCGCGCCGTATCCTGGCGGCGTGCGCGTGTACCTCGTCCGCCACGCAGAGGCGGCTCCCGGCGAGCCCGACGACCTCCGGACGCTGACGCCGGCGGGCCGCGGCGCCGCGCGGGCGCTCGGCGAGCGCCTCTCCGCGGAGGGCGCCCATCCCTCGACCGTCCTGACCAGCCCGCTGCTCCGCGCGCGTCAGACCGCCGCCGAGCTTGCCCGCGCGCTCGGGTGCGAGCACGAGGCAGACGAGCGGCTGGCCCCGGGCGCCACGGCCGAGACCGTGCGGGCCGCGGTCGCCGCCCGGGGGGACGAGATCGTCGTCGTCGGGCACCAGCCCGACTGCGGCCGGATCGCCGCCGAGCTCAGCGGCGGGGACGAGCCTTCCTTTCCGCCGGCGGGGGTCGCCGTGCTGGAGCTGTGAGCTCCCGCTCGCGCTCGGCGTACCATCGCGCGGCCCAGTCCATGAACCCGACCCCGAACTCGTACACGAGCAACGGGAAGCGCTCCCCTTCCTCGGCTCCCTCTTCAGCGTGCGGCTGGATCTGAGCGCGAAAGCGACGCGCCGTCTGCTCGAAGAACGCGCGCGCCGCCCGGATGTTCTCGATGGCGTCGTCGCGGGGCACGAGATCGCCGAAGAAGAGGCGCAGCAGCCACTCGTCGCGGTACTCGAAGATCCAGCTCTCGCGGTCGGTCAGCCAGTCGAGCACCGCCCGGTCGCCCGCCGGCGTCAGACGGTACACCGTACGCTTCCTCGCGCCGCGGGGGCTCGCCTCCGACTCGACCAGCCCCGCGCGCTCGAGCCGTTTCAGCTCCGGATAGATCTGCCCGTAGCTCGCTCCCCAGAAGAACCGCGTGGAGATCTCGATGTACGACTTGATGTCGTAGCCGGTCTGCGGCCCGAACTTGAGGAAGCCGAGGACGACGCGCGCAGTCGGAGTGAGCTCGATGGCGTTTGACATATCGCCCAGATACATACTAACGTATCTACCAGATAGATGAGCCGCGCCATCACCGTCTCCGGCCTGCAGAAGAGCTACGGTTCGTACGAGGCCCTGCGCGGCGTCGACTTCGAGATCGAGACCGGCGAGGTCTTCGGCCTGCTCGGGCCGAACGGCGCCGGGAAGACCACGACCGTCGAGATCCTCGAGGGTTACCGCCGGCGCGACGCCGGCTCGGTGGCCGTGCTCGACCAGGATCCGCAGCGCGCCGGCCTCGACTGGCGCGAGCGGATCGGCGTCGTCCTCCAGTCGTCGGCGATGTACCCGAACCTGAGCGTCACCGAGAGCCTCGAGCTCTTCGCCGGCTACTACCGCTCGCCGCTCGACGTCGGGCGGGTGGTCGAGCTGGTCGGCCTGGAGGAGAAGCGCGATGCCAGGGTGCGGACACTCTCGGGCGGCCAGCAGCGGCGGCTCGACCTCGGTCTCGGTCTGGTCGGAGACCCCGAGGTGCTGTTCCTCGACGAGCCGACCACGGGTTTCGACCCGGCCGCGCGCCGGGCAGCGTGGGAGGTGATCCGCTCGCTGCGCTCGCTGGGCAAGACGATCCTCCTCACGACGCACTACCTGGACGAGGCGGAGAGCCTCGCCGACCGGGTTGCCGTCCTGCGCGATGGCCGCATCGCGGCGATGGGCCGCCCCGAGGACCTGACCGGCGCGGCGCCTGCGACGGAGATCCGCTACCGGCGCGACGGCGAGGAGGTGGTCGTCTCGACGCACGAGCCGACGCGCGTCCTGCACGAGCTGACCGCCGAGGCGCTCGCCGACGGCCGGGAGCTCGAGAACCTCAGCGTCCGCCGGCCGACGCTGGAGGAGATCTACCTCGCGCTGACCGGCGACGAGGAGGCGGAGTAGGTGCACCTCTTCCGGCACCAGCTCACCGGCGAGCAGCGGCTCTACTGGCGCAGCCGCGAGCTCGCCTTCTTCACCTTCCTCTTCCCGCTGCTGATCTTCCTGCTCCTGGGCTCCGTCTACGGCGACGACACGATCAAGAAGGAGCACGGCGTCAAGGCATCGGCATACCTGCTGGCCGGCATCCTCGGGTACGGCGTCGTCTCGACCGCCTTCGCGGGCCTGGCGATCGTGCTCGTCCTGCGTCGCGAGAGCGGCGTGCTCAAGCGCCTGCGCGGAACGCCGCTGCCGCCCGCGACCTACCTCGGCTCGGTGATCACGTCGACCGTGATCGTGTACGCGATCGAGGCGGTGGCGCTGATCGTGCTCGCGCGGCTCCTGTACGACGTGCCGCTGCCGCACGAGTGGCCGTCGGTGATCCTGGCCGTGCTGCTCGGGACGCTCGCGTTCGCGGCGATGGGCATCGCCGTCACCGGCGTGATCCGCTCGGGGGACGGCGCCTCGGCGGTGGTGAACGCGATCTACCTGCCGGTCTCGTTCCTGGCCGGCGCCTTCTGGTCGGCCCAGTCGTTCCCGCACTTCCTCGAGGTGATCTCGGAGATCCTGCCCCTCACCCACTTCATCCGGCTGATGCGCAACATCGTGCTCCTGCACCAGCCGATCTGGGACAACTGGGAGCAGGTCGCGGTCGTCGCCGCCTGGGGCCTGGCCGGGCTGGTCCTCTCGGTGCGCTCCTTCCGCTGGGAGCCGAGGGAGGGTGGCTAGGCCCGGGCCTTCGCAGCCGCCGGCTTCTTGGCCCGCCCCGCCCGTGCCGCCCGCAGCGCGAAGCTCGTCATCGACCGCCCCAGCTTCTGCGCCTCGCCGACGACCGCGTCGAGCGCGGAGGCGAACCAGTCGACGTCTGCTTCGCCGATCGTCAACGGCGGGAGGCCCTTGACGACGTTCACGCGGTGCCCGGCGACCTGGCTGAGGATCCGGTGGTCGGTGAAGAGCGGGACGACGACGAGCTGGGCGAAGATGCCCGGCTGCGCCTTCTCGAGCATGCGCCAGGTCGTCCGCCCCTTGCTCGGCTCGCCGAACTCGATCGCCCACATCAGGCCCAGGCCGCGAACGTCCTTGACCACCTCGTAACGCTCGACCAGCGGCCGCGTACGCTCGAGCAGCAGCTCGCCCAGGCGCGCGGAGGCGCCGACGAGCTGGCGGTCGTCGAGCTCGCGCAGGGTCGCGAGGCCGGCGACGGTCGCGTAGTCGTTGGGCGCGAAGGTCGAGCCGTGGCTGAACGCGTGCTCGAGCGAGTCGAAGACGGCGTCGTAGACGGCGTCGCTCATCAGGAGCGCGCCGACGGGCACGTAGCCGCCCGAGAGCGACTTCGCCACCGGCATCAGGTCGGGCTCGAGGCCCCAGTGCTCGGCGGCGAACAGGCGGCCGGTGCGGCCGAAGCCGGTCTGCACCTCGTCGAGGCAGAAGAGCGTGCCGTACCGCCGGCAGAGCTCCTGCGCTCCCGCGAGGTAGCCGTCGGAGGGGATGACGACGCCTTTGCCGAGCACGGGCTCGACCACGAACAGCGCGACGTCCTCGTGGCGCAGCTCTGCCTCGAGCGCGTCGAGGTCGTCGAACGGCACGCGCGCGACCCCCGGGACGTACGGCCCGAACCGGTCGGTGAACGCGGCCTCGCCGTTGACCGAGAGCGACCCGAGCGTGAGGCCGTGGAAGGCGTGCTCGACGCACACGATGCGCTCGCGAGCGGTCGCCGCGCGGCCGAGCTTGATCGCCGCCTCCACCGACTCGGTGCCGCTGTTCCCGAAGAGCGCCTTGCCGATCGAGGCGGGCGCGCGGCGCACCAGCTCCTCGGCGAGGAGCGGCGTCACCGGCGAGACGCCCATCTGCGGCGCGTTCGGCGTCTGCAGCTCCATCGCCTCGGCGAGCCAGTCGCGCACCCGCGGGTTGTTCCGGCCGATGTTGAACATCCCGAAGCCGCCCAACCAGTCGAGGTAGTGCTCGCCTGCGGCGTCGTAGAGGTACGCGCCCTCCGTGCGAACCCAGTCGCGGTCGAAGCCGATCGTCCGCAGCACGCGCACCATCTGCGGGTTGACGTACTCGGCGTGCAGGTCGAGCGCCTCGCCGGCGCGCGAGTCGAGTAGGTCCCTCAGCTCGCCCATGCGGCCAAGCGTACTGCGCTACCCGAGATCGAGCTTCTCCTCGGCCTCTTCGCCGCTCTCGACGATGTCGCCTTCGGTGAAGAGGATCGCCTGCAGCGCGGTCCGCCACTTCGGCGTCCGGCGGAGCAGGAACTCGAGGTCCATGCCGAAGTGCTTGAACTCCTCGAGCTGCGCGTTGGCCATGATCGCGCGCGCCTGCGGGTCGGGCTCCAGCGAGATGCGCTGCTCGTACCAGCCGATCGCCTCGGCCTCCTCCGTCAGGGAAGCGATCATCCGGGCGAAGGTCCGCGTCTCCGCGCTGAGCTCGGCGGCAGGCTCGTGGTACTGCTCGAATCCCATGCTCGTTCTCCTTTCGCCTCGGCCTCAGAGAGGATTGCAGCCTGACATACCCCGCCCGTCACACGAGATCGTTCAGCTCGACCAGCAGCGCGCGGAGCCGGTCGAAGCGCTTCTGTCCGAGCCGCGTCGCCCAGTCACGCTCCACCTCGGCGACCGCGTCCCGGATCACCGGCACGAGCGCGCGGCCGCGCTGCGTCAGCGCGATGCGCTTCGATCGGGCGTCGTCGGGATCCGGCCGGCGCTCGAGGTAACCGAGGCGCTCGAGCTCGCCGAGCAGGTAGTTCAGGGCCTGCTTGGTCATGCCGAGCCTCGCGGCGAGCTCGGAGGGGCGCGCGCCGTCGGGCCCCGGGTACCGGAGGACGTTGAGGTGCGGCAGCTCGAGATCGTCGAAGCCGGACTCGTTCAGCCGCTCGAGCATCCGGCGCTGGACGACCTCCCACGGCATCCGCAGAAGCGCCCCGATCAGCGGCGGCTGATCCGATGTGGTAAAGCGGCTTGACGACCTCGCCTCGGCCATATACAGTCAAGTGACTTTACCACTCGGGAAGGAGCGAAGATGGAGGCCATGACCGCGGAGGAGATCCGGATCGGGAAGCTCGCGATCCGCTTCCTGCTGGAAAGCGGCGAGTCGAACGGCTCGGCCGCGCTGTTCGAGTTCACGGTGCCGGCAGGAGCGAACGTTCCGGTCGCCCACAGCCACGACGCCTACGAGGAGACGGTCTACGGGCTCGACGGGACGCTGACGTGGACCGTGGACGGCGAGGAGGTCCCGGTCGGGCCGGGCGAGGTGCTCTGCATCCGCCGCGGTGCCGTCCATCGCTTCGACAACCACGGCGACGCCGACGCCCGCGCGCTGGGCGTGGTCACGCCGGGCGTGCTCGGGCCGGCCTACTTCCGCGAGATCGCCGCCGTCGTCGACGAGGCGGTCGCAGCCGGCAGCCCGCCCGACCCCGCCCGGATGGGCGAAGTGATGCGCCGCCACGGACTGACACCGGCGCCCTAGCCGGCGCTGGCCGAGTCGATCCCGTCGTTCGGTCCCTCCTTGCGTTTTTTCGAGCAGCGTGACATACCTCCGCGAGGTCATCGACAGACGGGAGGCCTGCGCTCCCCCCAGGCGCGGGCAGAAAGGATCTGATGAGCTCAAGGAAGGTTCTCCTCTGGTCGGCGCCGTTCGCCCTCGCGGCAATCGCGGCGGCCGGAGGAATGGCAGCAACCGGAAAGCAGGCCGCGGTCACCAACGTGAAGGCGATCTCGAAGCCGCCGAACATCGTGGTCAACCGATACATCCAGGACAACCTGCGGTGGGACAAGGACGTGTACAAGGTGGCGTCCGGCGGGACGATTCACGTCGTCAACCTGGCGGCCGACGAGGGCCCGCACACGTTCACGATCGTCGCCAAGAAGGACGCCCCGAGGACGGGGCTCCAGGTGGCCAACTGCCGGATCTGCTTCCAGCTCGCCAAGGCGCACGGAGCCGACCCGAACAGCGACGCACCGCCGAAGTTCCCGTTCCTCGAGAACGGCGTCGGCCAGCAGACACCCCCGAGCGTGGACCGGCCCGGGGACTCCGGCGTCACGGGCAAGGGCAAGAAGGGTGAGCACATCGACCTCACCGTGACGGCTCCCGCCGGGACGAAGCTCTGGATGATCTGCCTGATCCACCCGTGGATGCAGGCCGAGATCGACGTCACCTGAGCATCCGCTCCCTCGGTCGCAGCGCGAGGACCTGGGCGACGGCCCTCGTCCTCGCCTGCGCCGTCGTCCTCGTGGCCGGGCCCGCGCCGGCCGCCCCGCCTCCGGGCCGCACGATCGACTACTGGGTCGCCGCGGTCCCGATCAGCTGGAACATCGTCCCGAACGGTCGCGACGGGATCACCGGCGACGAGGTGCCGCTGTCGGACTCGGTGTTGCCGACGGTGGTCTACCGGCAGTACAGCCCGCACTGGAAGAAGCCGATCGCGAATGCCCCGCGCGAGAGCACCGACGGGCTGGTCATCCCCGGGCCGCTGATCCGGGCGCGGGTCGGTGACACCATCAGAGTCCACTTCAAGAACCTGGACACGCTCCGGAAGGCCCCTCACTCGATGCACTTCCACGGCGTGCACTACAAACCGAGCTCGGACGGCGCCTACGTCCCCGGCTTCTCGGGCAAGGACGCCGACGTCAAGGTCGGCCAGTCGTACACGTACGTGCTGCACGCCGGCGAAGACTCCGCCGGCGTCTGGCCCTACCACGACCACTCCCCCTCGATGATGGAGTCGATCGACGGCGGGATGTTCGGGATGCTCTCGATCCTCGGGAGGAACGAGCGGGCACCGGACCGCGAATTCGAGGTCGTACTCGCGCCGATGGGGAAGTTCATGACGATCGACGGTCGTGCCTTCGTCGGCAACACGCCGGTCTTCCACGCGAAGGTGGGCGAGCTCGTGCAGTGGGACGTCATGGCCATGGGCTCCGACTTCCACACGTTCCACGTCCACGGCCACCGATGGATCTCGCCCGGGAAGATTCCGAAGGACACGCAGACGGTCGGCCCGGCGGAGTCGTATCGCTTCCGCTGGCGTGAGGACGCTCCAGGGACGTGGCTCTACCATTGCCACGTCGAGGACCACATGATGCGCGGGATGATCGGCATCTACCGGGTGTCACGGTGACGGCGCGGAGGCTCGCGCTCGCCGCGGTCCTCGGCCTCCTCGTCCTGGTGCCTGCGGGCGGCGCCGCCCCGGGCCCCCAGGAGGTCAGCATCGAGTTCTCCGACTACCGACCGTCGCAGCTCGACGTGCTCCCCGGCGAGACCGTGCTCTGGACGAACGTCAGCGTGCGAACGCACACGGTGACCTCCGACACCGGCCTCTTCGACTCCGGTCAGGTCCAGAGCGACGACCGCTTCGGCTTCCAGTTCAACGAGGTCGGGACGTACCGGTACCACTGCACGATCCACCCGAGCATCACCGGCGAGGTCGACGTGCGGCGTGTAACGCTGGGGCTGTTCCCGACCGCCGTCGTCAAGGTCGGGACGCCGGTCGACGTCGACGGCCGTACCGCCGATCCGAAGCAGCCGGTCGTTGTCCAGCGCAAGCCCGGCGGCGGCTCGTTCGCGACCGTCGCGACCGTGACGCCCGCGGCGGACGGGACGTGGAAGGCGACGGTCAAGGCCGAGGTCACCGGCGACTACCGGGCGGTGAGCGGGGCCGACGTCAGCGAGACGCGGCGGCTGCTGGTCGCCTCCCAGCACGTGACTGCCCGCCCCACCCGGACCGGCGTCGCCGTGACCGTGACGCCGAGCGCTCCCTACGCGAAGTTCCTGGTCGAGACGTTCAGCCGCGAGCGTTTCGGCTGGTACCCCGTGGCGAGCGGCCTGATCGACTACGTCTCCCACGCCGACGTCCGCATCCCCCGACCCGCGCGGGTTCGCATCGTGCTGGTCGACCAGGACGGGTGGACGCCGATCGCGACCAGCAACGTGGTCGTGCTGCGCTAGGGCAGGACGAGCCGCACGTCGTGGGCGATCGCGGACGGCCTCGCCTGGACGTCGAAGAGCACGCGCGCCTTCCCGGTCGGATCGATCAGCAGCGTGTAGAGCGTGTGGTCGACTCCCCCCTCGCCCTGCGGAACGGCCTGCACCTTGTAGGCCCGCCAGACCGGGCGGAGCATGCGCGCGGTTCCCGTCAGGTAGCGGAACTGCGGCCGCAGCCGATGCGAGCGCATGAAGGCATTCACCGAGGGGCGCGTGTCGCCCTTCGGGTCGACGCTGACCGCCAGGACGCGGACGTCCTTCCGCGCGGGCCCGAGCTGGGACAGGGCCGTGTTGAGGTTGGTGGCGGTCAGCGGACAGACGTCGGGGCAGTGCGTGTACAGGAACGTGAGCAGGACGACCTTGCCGTGCAGGCGCGAGAGCCGCACGACCTGCCCGGCCTGGTCGCGCAGCGCGAAGTCCGGCGGGACAGCCGGATGCTTCAGCGTCGGCCCGACGAACGGCGGGCTCGAGCTGCCGGCCGCCGGGCCCGCGAGCGCGAGCATGGCGGCGAGACCCCAGATGACGGTGCGCGCGCGCAGGCGGCCCAGGGTACCGGCCTTACCCCCGCTCCGGTCGCATCGACGCCGGCCAGAAGCCCTGCTTGCCGGGCGAGAGGATCCCGTTCGGGTCGACCGCGTCCTTGATCGTCTCGACAAAGCGGCGGTAGGCGTGGTCGTTGAACGAGTACTGCTCCTGCGCGAGGTCCATGAAGTCGAGGTGCGCGCGGTACTCGCCGTAGCCGTACTTCGCCGCCTCACGGACGAGCAGCTTCGCCGTGTCGTACGCTCGCCGCGTCTGCGACTCGTCCTTGGTGTCGAAGATGACCATGGTCACGTGGATGAAGCTGCGCGCGTTCGTCGGGATCAGGACACCGGCGTAGTCGAGCTTCGCCTCCTGCTCGACCAGACGGCGGATGACGTCGCGCATCTCGACCGCGTCCTTCCCGGTCAGCCGACCCACCGGGGAGAACCCGATGTGCCCGCCCTCCTCGCCGCCGTACCACCCGGTCATCTGGTTGATGTCCAGGTTCGGCACGCCCGCCTGGACCCGGTCGAACGGGTGCTCCAGCTTCTCCATGTCCCCCGGCTGGCACTTCGAGCCCCACACCTCGACGCCCGGGATCGCCTCGAACGCCGAGCGCACCTTGGCGAACCGGTGGTCGACGACCGCCTCGTCACCGTAGAGCGCGAAGCGCATCAGCCAGCGGCCGATCTCCAGCTCCCTCGCCATGCGGTCGATCGCGTCGTCGGGCATCGGGTCGTCGCCCTGGTACCAGGGCGCACGGCTCGAGATCACCGACGCCATCGCCACCGAGCTCCAGATCTGCGGCACGTTCTCGATCGTCCGGTCGAGCATCAGCCGGCGGAGCGTGTCGACGATCGGGCCGAGGTCGTCGTCCTTCCAGGCCCTGAGCCAGAGGGGCATGTAGCACTCCGGCCACGGCATCAGCCAGACGCCCAGCCTGGTGACGATGCCGAAGTTCGACTGCATGAAGAGCTGGTCGAGCGTCGGGCCGAGGCTGCGCTTGTACACGTGCCAGGAGCGGTTGTCCGGCATCGCGCCCATGCCGGTGTGGAGCAGCTCGCCGTTCGCGAGCACGACCTCCATGCCGCAGTACGCGGCCATGTCCTGCGCCTGCGGCAGGTAGGTGGCACCGTTCTCGAGGAAGTTCCCGACCACGCTCCCCCAGCCGAGGTCGGGGATCGAGAGCATCAGCTTGTGCCCGCCGGCCTGGATCGCGTCGTAGAGGTCGAACCAGCGCACCCCCGGCTCGACCACGCAGTAGGCGAGCTCCTCGTCGATCTCGAGCACCCGGTTCATGTTCCGGAGGCTGACGATCACGGAGCCGTCAAGGCGAGGCGCGGGCCCGCCGTAGCCGTTGTTCATCCCGCGCCCGTGCGTCCAGAGCGGGATCCGACGCTCGTTGGCGACCCGCACGACCGCCTGCACCTCCTCGACCGCCGTCGGCATCACGATCGCCGACGCGGCGTAGTCGGTCCAGCCCTCGAACTGGAACGGGTCGCGGAACTCGAGCAGCTCCTGCTCGGTGGTCAGGACCTTGTCGGCGCCGATCTCGGACGCGAAGTGCTCGACCGCGGCGGCGAAGTCGTCCTCGGAGACGCCGGGCGGGAGCCGGACTGGGGCGCTCTGCTGGGTGGCCATACGGAATACGACCAAGTCCACCCGGCGCCGTCAAGCCGCAGAACAGCTCAGAGGGCCAGGCGTCGTTCCGGCCCCGGCCCTCTCGCCGGCGTTGCCCTGGGACAGGCGAAGGCCTGTCCCTTTCGCTGCCGCCGGCCAGCCAACGTCGCCCTCGGTCCGGGGGACAGTCCCTTGACCGGGGTCCGGGGGACAGTCCCTTGGCCGAGGTCCGGGGGACAGTCCCTGGGCCGTGGCCGGGGGACAGTCCCTTGGCCGTGGCCGAAACGCGCCGATCCCCTGGCCGAAACGGGCGGTGGCGCGAGCGTCCGGATCGTCCGTTCGGGACGATCGCCTCGGGCCGTAGAGCCAGGTCCGGGGGACTGTCCCCGGAAATCGGCCCGGAGGGGCCCGGCCCTTCCGGTTAGCGCGCCAGCCAGCGGCGCGGGTTGTCGACCATGATCCGGTCGATGTCGGCGTCGGAGACGCCGCGCTCGCGGAGCTGCGGGAGGATCACGTTCGTGACGTGGAGGTAGTCCGCCTCCTCGCCCGCGAAGAACGGGTCACCGACCATGAAGTCGTGGAAGGTCGCACCGTCGTGCGAGAAGTGCAGCCGATCGAGGTAGCCCTCCTCGAGCACGCGGAGGACCGTCTCGATCCGCTTCGCGTCCGGGTTGAAGTGCTCGATGTTGAAGCGGTCCCAGCCGAGGTACGCACCGCTCCGGGCGAGCCGGCGGATGTAGTCGAGGTCGTTCGAGTCGCCGACGTGCGCGATCACGAGCCGCTCGGGCGCCACCCCGGCGGCCGTGAGCGTCTCCAGGGCGTTCACGCCCGAGCGAGCCGCTGCGTTCGTGTGCACCATCACCGGCGCCCCGGTCTCGACCGCCGCAGCCGCCACCGCCGCCAGGATCCTCGGCACGTCGACGATCAGCCCGTGCTCCTCGACCGCGCACTTGAGGAACGCCGCCTTCACGCCCGTGTCGCCGATGCCCTCGCGGAGCTCGCGCACGAACAGCTCGGCCAGCGCTTCGACGGTGCGGTAGCGGAGGAACTGCGGCAGCTCGGCGAACGCGTAGACGCCCGTGCAGACGACGATGTTCAGGTCGACCTGCTCGTTGACGCGCTGCATCCGGGGGATGTCGCGACCGAGCCCCACCGCCGTCGGGTCGACCAGCGTCTCGATCCCTGCCGCCCGCAGCCGCCGCAGCTTCGCGACCGCGTCGGCGACACCGGCCTCCTCGTCCCACCAGGCCTCGCCCCACCGGTGGTTGAAGTTCCGGAGCGTCTCGTGGCCGAGGATGAAGACGTGCTCGTGCGGAAGCGTCCGGCCGAGGCGATCGGCCGCGACCGGCCCCCGGACCGTCTCGACCGTCACCGAGTCAGAACGACGGCTTCGCCGCCATGTCGACGACGACGAGGATGAGGAGAGCGGTGTCGAAGCGAAAGATCGTGAACAGCCGCTTCACCCGCCGTCCGACCTCGGGCGACTCCGGCCCGTAAGCCTGTGCCGCCTGGTCGATGCGACCGAGCTCGGGGCCGACGAACGCGATCCCGATCAGCATCGCCAGCGACCAACCGACGATCGCGAAGACGATCCAGAAGTGGTTCCAGCCGATCCCCGACTTCTCGACCAGCGCGACCCCGAAGCCGAAGACGAAGAAGAGGGCCGGCGTGTAGACGCGCGTGCCGATCCAGCTGCCCATCCGGCCGAGCGCGGCGAGGGTCGGCCCGTCCTGCTTGGACTCGAAGACGATGCCGAGCGTGGTCAACGTGATGTCGCCGCCGACCCAGACCACGACGGCGAGGACGTGGAGCGAAAGGTAGATCTGGTACGAGGCGGGCGCGTACCAGAGGAAGACGATCGCGCCGGCAAGCAGAAGCGATCCCGCGACGAGCGCGTCGGTGCCGATCGGCGCGACGGGCCTCGGCGCATCGGCGGCCGTGTCGGTCACGCAGGGATTCATAGGCCATCGCAGAGAAGGGATCAAGCCCCGCTGAACGGCGTGGTGCGTGATTGAACACGGGCGCGAGGTGTGGTATCTGACGGCAGACGGCGTCGAAAGGAGCGGTGTGTCCAGAGCGTTTCTGGGTCGAGGGCTCGTGCTCGCCGGCATCGTCGCCGGCCTGCTCGCCGTCAGCCTCCCGTTCGCCGACGAGACGCGCTACGTGGACGACGGCACGACCGCCGCGTTCCTGATCGTCCTGCTGTCCTTCACCAGCCTGCTGCCTGCGGAGATCGGCCGCGACCTCGTCGCGGCCGCAGCCGGGTCGGCCGCGTTCGGATTCTTCCTCGTCATCCCCTCCATCTACGCCTTCGACAGCTTCGGCCGGCTCGAGTCCGGGGCCTGGCTCGGCGTCTGCACGGGGCTGATCCCGCTCGGCGCGCTGCTCGTCCTCGCGGCGGAAGGCACGGCCGCGAGGACGCCCGCGGTCGGCCGCGGACCGAGCCTGCTGATCGCAACTGTCGGCCTCGTTCTCGTCGCGGTCGGCATCTGGCTCGACCTCGGAAGCGACGGGCCGACGTACTGGAACGCGTCGTCGTCGGGGCATGCGGCCGGGCTGCTCTTGATCGTCCTCGTCCTGGCGGACTCCGCGCTGCTCGCCGGCGCGGCGCACTCGTCCGCACGAGTCGGCGACGTCGTCGTGCTGGCAGCCGCGGCGACGTTCGGATTCACGGTCTTCGCAGTGGTGGCCGGTGCCTTCGACGACTTCGGCACCCTGGGCGCCGGCGCGTGGATCGAAGCCTGCGGCGGAGTGCTGCTGCTCGGCGGCGGCGTCCTGCCGCAGCTTCTCCGTTCGCGAGCGGCGACGCCGGAGGCCGCACCCGCGACATGAACGAGGTCGAGACCCCGGTCCTGATCGTCGGCGGCAGCCTGGTCGGGCTGTCCGCGGCGGTGTTCCTGGGCTCTCGCGGCGTGCCGTGCCTCGTCGCCGAGCGTCACCCCGGCACCGCGATCCACCCGCGCGCGGCACTCGTCAACCAGCGGACGATGGAGACCTATCGCGCGATCGGCCTGGAGCCGGCGATCGAGGAAGCGGCGGCACGCGAGTTCGTCCAGAACGGCGCGATCGTCTCGGTCGAGAGCCTGGGCGGCAAGGAGCTCGACTGGTACTTCCGCGAGATCAACGAGGGCGTCGAAGAGCTCAGCCCCTCGAAGCGGATCTTCATCACCCAGATCGGGCTGGAGCCCGTGCTGCTCGCCAAGGCGAAGGAGCTCGGCATCGACGTCCGGCACTCGAGGGAGGTCGTGTCGCTCGAGCAGGACGACGACGGCGTCAGCGCGGTCGTCCGGTCACGTGACAACGGCGACGACCAGACGGTCCGCGCCCGATACGTGATCGGCGCAGACGGCCCCCGCAGCCCCATGCGCGAGCGTCTCGGGATCGGGACGCTCGGACACGGCTCGTTCTCGGACAGCATCACCATCTACTTCCGCGCCGACGTCATGCCGCTGCTCGGCGACCGGAACCTGAGCGTGGTCTACGTCTTCAACCCGAACCTGGTCGGGTTCTTCCGCTTCTCGATCGACGGCCAGGCCGGGTTCCTGGTCGTGAACGCGGTCGTCGACCGGGACGGCAACCGCTCGGTCGCGGTCGGCGAGGACATGAGCGAGGGGACGTGCATCGAGTACTGCCGCCTGGCGCTCGGCGCGCCCGACCTCCCGATCGAGATCGAGAACGTGCAGCGCTGGTCGTCGATGGCCGACTGGGCGGAGCGCTTCGCCGAGGGCCGCGTCCTGCTCGCCGGCGACTCCGTGCACGTGATGCCGCCCACCGGCGGGTTCGGCGGGAACACGGGCGTCCAGGACGCCTACGACCTCGCCTGGAAGCTGGCCGCCGTGCTCGACGGCACGGCCGGGCCCGGCCTGCTCGACACCTACGACGCCGAGCGCCGGCCCGTCGGCTCCTTCACGACCGAGCAGGCGTACACGCGCTACGTGCTGCGCCTCGATCCGAGCCTCGGCAAGGAGAACCTGATGCCGATCGTCGACGAGGCGGCCGTCGAGCTCGGCTACCGCCACCTCTCGAGCGCCGTGCAGCCCGAGCCGGAAGACGACGGCGCGCTCTGGGAGAACCCGCGCGAGCCGACCGGGCGGCCGGGAATGCGCGCGCCCCACCTGCCGGTCGACCGGAACGGATCCACGACCTCGCTCCTCGACCTCTTCGGCCGCGGGTTCGTCCTCCTGGCCGGCGCCGGCGGCGGCGAGTGGTGCGACGCCGCCCGCCGCGTGGCCGGGCGGCTCGATCTCCCGATCGAGGCGTACCGCGAAGGCGCCGACTTCCGCGATGCCTCCGGCCGGTTCGGCGAGCGCTACGGCATCGGCGAGGAGGGTGTCGTGCTCGTGCGGCCCGACGGCTTCGTGGCGTGGCGGACGCGTGGCGGGCCCGAGGGCCAGGAGGACGCGCTCGGGAACGCGCTGACCGCGGCCCTCGGGCGCTAGGGCGGGCGATGTTCAGTCATGGCGCACGGATCGGCGCCTTCTCCCTCTCCCAGTTCGATCTTTGTTGACGCCCCGGACGACTTCTGCTGAGAATGCGCGTCTGGTAGCGGCTAGCCCTTCCCCCTCGTGCCGCCCTGGAAACGGCTCTCCGTGAGCACCTCCGAACGCGCCGACCGTGCCGCTTCCCTGGACACAGGACGTCGCGCCTCGTTCGTCGCGAACGCCGTCGTCGGGGCCCGTTTTCTGCCGGTATGGCTCGCCACCGGCGTGCTGATCGCCGTCGCAGCGATCATCGCCCCCCGCACGATCGAGAACACCTCGTGGGCGTACGTGCTGCCCTACATGACGATTCTCGCGGTCGCGGCGCTCGGGCAGATGCTCGTGATCATGCACGCCGGCATCGACCTGTCGACGCCGGGGGTGATGTCGCTGGGCGGGAACCTGATCGTCGGCGTGAGCCTGGGGCAGGACCACCGGCTCGCCCTCGGCCTGCTCGCCTGCCTCGGTCTCGGCGCCGGCGTGGGCCTCGTGAACGGGATCCTCGTCGGGATCGTGAGGCTGAACCCGCTGATCGTCACGCTGGCCGTCGGCCAGATCGTCGCCGCCTACAGCCTGCGCTACGCGCGCGAGAACACGAACTCGCTGTCGGTCCCGCCGGCGCTCAGCTCGTGGGCCGCCGGCAAGCCCCTCGGGATCAGCTCGGTCTTCTGGATGGGCGCCGGGATCACTCTCGTGGTGGGGCTCCTGCTCCGTTACTCGGCTCCGGGCCGGCGCTTCCAGGCAGTGGGCGCGAACCCGCGGGCGGCCTGGATGGCGGGGCTGCACGTCCGGACGTACGTCGTCTTCGCCTACACGGCGGCGGGGACGCTGTACGCGATGGCGGCGATCCTGCTCGCCGGGATCCGGATCAACATCGACCCGGCCTTCGGCGCCGCCTACCTGCTGGCGCCGATCGCAGCGGTGGTGATCGCGGGTGCGTCGCTCTCGGGCGGGCTGGCGAGCTCGACGTCGACCTGGGTGGCGGCGCTCGGCCTCACCCTGCTGACGCAGATGCTGCTGATCCTGGGATTGTCGACGGCGCTCCAGTTCATCGTCTTCGGCGTCGCGATCATCGCCGGGATGTTGGTTTCCGGCGACCGGGTGGCGGCGCTGCTCGGTCGCCTGGCACGGCCGGCAGAAGCAGCGCCGCGCATCGGCGAAGTTGGCAACAACACGAGCTGAGGCTCGCGAAAGGAGGGAACGATGCACGTTCGGAAAGCGATGAGACGGAGGGGCGCGATCCTGGTCCTTCCGCTCGTCCTGGCGGTCGCGGCGTTGGTCGTCGCCTCGACCGGTTCCGGCAGCACCGGCAAGACACACGCCAAGGCTGCCGGCCCCGTGATGATCGGCAAGGGCGGCGGCTACGGCGAGGTGTACCAGGCCAGGGCCTCCACCCTCGCCAAGACGCTCTTCAAGGCGACGCTCCTCCCGAAGAACCCGCAGTCGCGCAGGATCGCGCTGGCGGGCCTCGGCCGCGCCGACAAGAAGGTCAACCTCGACCTGGCGCTCAGATGCTGGAAGAACAACGTCTGCAACACCGGTACGGGCGGCAAGCTCACGGTCGCCTACATCGAGCAGTTCGGCGAGAACGTCTATCGCCAGATGTCGCACATGGAGTTCATCCTCCAGGCGCTCACCTACCCGCAGGTCGGCAAGATCATCTACAAGAGCGCCCACTCCGACCTGAATCAGGGCATCGCCGACTTCAAGGCGGCGATCGCGCAGAAGGTCAGCCTGATCGTCACGTATCCGGACTTCGGCGACGCGATGCTGCCGGTGATGAAGGAGGCGACCGACGCCGGCATTCCCGTGGCCACCTACGCGTGGGGTTACGTGACCGGGCCCGGCAAGAACTACCTGACCGTCGTCGGCGAGTACACCTGCAACCTCGGCAAGGCGTTCGCGGCGGCGATGAACAAGCAGGTCGGCTCCGGTGACATCGCCTTCATGGGCGGCTTCCCGGGCAACCCGCTGTCGCTGGGCTGGCAGACCTGCGAGAAGCCGGCGCTGAGCTCGAACATCCACGTGGTCGCGAACGAGCCGACGAACTGGGATCCGTCGAAGGTCCAGTCGGTCGTCGCCGGCATCCTGGCCGCGCATCCCAACGTCAAGGGCTGGAGCTACGAGTACGGCGGCGGAATGGCGCTGGGCGCCGTGGCGGCGTACAAGGCGGCCGGCAAGGCGTTCAACCCCGTGCTGACCCTGAGGACGGACGACGTCCGCATGGGCTGCATGTACAACGACCTGAAGAAGACCAACCCGGGGCTGAAGATGTACTACTACACCTCGGGCAACTCGCAGATCCGGGTCGCCTTCACGGCCGCGATGATGAAGCTGAAGGGCGCTCGGATCCCGCCGACCATCGTGTTCCCGATCGAGCTGCAGGATCAGGACAAGCGCGATTCGTGCACCAAGGGCTATCCGCAGGATGCCTCGGGAACCTCACTGATCCCGCTGAGCCTGCTGCACCGGATGTATCCCTCCTAGACGCTCGCTCTGCTCGCTTCGCGGGGGGAACAGCCGGTTCCCCCCGCGGGCCCCCCTCCCAGGAAACCGATGAGCACCCCACCTTCCGTTGTAGGCCGCGCCCGCCATGTCGGTCGCGGCGGCGGAAACGCCCAGGGCTTTCGATGAGCTCTGCAGTGCTCTCCGTGCGCGGCGTGTCCAAGGCGTTCGGGGCGGTGCAGGCGCTGCGCGAGGTCAGCGTCGACTGCCACGCCGGCGAGGTCCACGCCCTCGTCGGGGAGAACGGGTCCGGGAAGTCGACGCTGCTCGGGATCGCCAGCGGCTTCGTCCGCGCGGACGAGGGAACCGTCGACATCGGCGGACAGCGCCACCGCCGCGGCTCGCCCACGCAGGCGCGGAGGCTCGGCCTCGGCATGGCGTACCAGACGAATTCGCACGTCCGCGACCTCACCGTCGCCGAGAACCTCTACCTCGCCGTGCCCGCAGAGCTCCAGCCGTCGTACGGCCGGATGGACGAGTGGGCGGCCGAGCAGCTCGCGCAGTTCGAGCTCGACGTCCGGCCCACCGCGCCCGTCGCGTCGCTGTCGCTGGCCGAGCGGCAGCTCCTCGAGGTGGTCAAGGCGCTGCTCGCCCGCCCGAAGGTCCTGCTCCTGGACGAGCCGACGACGGCCCTCGGGCCCGAGGAGGTCGAACGGCTGCACGCGCTCGTGTCCGAGCAGAGCCGGGCCGGAGTCGGCGTCGTCTACGTCAGCCACCGGCTGCCGGAGGTGCTCGGCATCGCCGACCGGATCACCGTCCTGCGCGACGGCGTCTCGCAGGGCACGTTCGAGGCCGCCGGAATGTCGGAGGAGAGCCTCGTCGCCCTGATGATCGGCCGGCCGCTGCAGCTCGCGTTTCCGGAGCGCAGCACTCCCCCCAGCGCCGAGGTGCTGCTCGCCGTCTCGCGCCTGCAGGGCGAGGGCTTCGGGCCGATCGACCTCGACGTCGCGAAAGGCGAGATCGTGGGCATCGCCGGCGCCGAGGGGAACGGTCAGCTTCCCTTCCTGCGAGCGCTGGCCGGCATCGAACGGGCCACCGGCAGCGCGACCTGCAACGGCCGCGAGCTCGACAGCGGCTCTCCCCTCGGCGCGTTGCGGGCCGGGGTCGTGCTGCTCAGCGGCGACCGGACGAGCGAGGCGCTGTTCCCGGTCCTGAGCGTGCGCGCGAACACCACCATCCAGGTGCTGCGCCGGCTGGGGCGCCTGGGCTTCCTGAACCGCCGGCGGGAGCGCGACACGGTCGCCGGGCTCGTCCGCCGGCTGAGCATCCGGATGGCGTCGATCGAGCAACCCGTCCAGTCGCTCTCGGGCGGCAACCAGCAGAAGGTCTCGCTGACGCGCCCGTTCCTGCGCGGAAACGTCAGCGTCATCCTCGCCGAGGAGCCGACCCAGGGAGTCGACGTCGCCGCCCGCTTCGACATCTACGACGCCCTGCGGGGAAAGGCCGCCGACGGCACAGCGATCGTCGTCAAGTCGAGCGACCCGCTCGAGCTGGCCGGGCTCTGCGACCGCGTGGTCGTGATGTCGCGCGGGAAGATCGTCGACGAGATCCGAGGAGACGACCTCGGCGAGCGCCGCATCGTCGAGGCGATCGTGGGCTCACGGGCCGGAAGCGCCGGGCAGCCGGACGGCGACGGAGGGCCCGCATGACGTTCGGGGCACGCGTGGCGGCCGCGATCGCCGGGATCAGGTTCCGCGGCGTGGTGCCGCTCGTCCTGATGACGGCGCTGATCGTCGCGGTGGGCGCGTACACGGCGCTGCGCCAGGACGCGTTCCTCTCCAGCTACAACCTGAACAACCTGCTGCTCGCGACGATGCCGCTCGCGCTCGTCTCGCTGGGCCAGACCTGCGCGCTGCTCGTCGGCGGCTTCGACGTGTCCGTCGCCGCCCTGATGACCCTGTGCGTCGTCGTCGCCTCGTACACCATGACCCCGACCACGTCGACGTGGGGGCTGATCCCGGGCGCGCTCCTGCTGGTCGGCGTGGGGCTCGCCGTGGGCATCTTCAACGCGATCCTCATCCGCGTGTTCCGCCTCCCTTCGATCATCGCCACGATCGGGACGCTCAGCATCCTCCAGGGGGCGGCGCTCTGGCTCCGCGACCATCCGGAGGGGTCGATCTCGAGCGACGCCATCGAGACCCTGACCACGAGCTGGAGCTTCGTGCCGGCCGCCTTCATCGGCGTGGTGATCCTGGCGCTCGGCGGAGACCTGTGGCTCTACCGCAGCCGCTCGGGGATGGCGCTCCGGGCCGTCGGTCTCGACGAGACCTCGTCGCGCCGGCTCGGGATCAGAACCGACCGCGTGGTCATCCTCGCCTTCGTCGCGTGCTCCGTGCTCGCGTCGATCGCAGGCTTCTACCTCTCCGCCGAGGTTCAGATCGGCTCGCCGATCATCGGCAACCAGGCGCTGGAGAGCATCGCCGCCGGCGTCCTCGGCGGCGCCAGCCTCGCCGGCGGCAGGGGATCGTTCTTCGGAACGCTGCTCGCGGCGCTCTTCCTCTCGCTGATCGACAACGTGCTGCCCTTGTTCCACCAGCCGACGGAGTACGCCGAGATCACGATCGGCGTCCTGATCCTGGTCGCGCTCGTGCTCTACCAGGGGCCCGAGCTGGTCGCCCGCCTCCGCTCGAGCTGGGGAGGCGTCGGCCGGCTCCGGGGAAGCGCGGGAGAAGCCGGAGAAGCCGAGGTCGCCTAGCGGATCCGGCCGAGGATCTCGCTCGCGATCCGGTCGGGCCCGGGCAGGAAGGCGTCCTCGAGCGGCGGGCTGTACGGGATCGGCGAGTTCGGCGTGGCGATCCGCCAGGCGTCGTCCAGGTCGCCCAGCCCCTCCTCGGTGACGAGGGCGAGCACCTCGCCCGCCCAGCCGCCGGTCAGCGGCCCTTCCTCGACGACGGCGATCCGGTTCGTCTTCCGCACCGACTCGAGGATCGTCTCGAGGTCGATCGGCCGCAGCGTCCGCAGGTCGATCACCTCCGCCGAGAGCCCCTGCTCCGCGAGCCGGTCGGCGGCCTCGAGGCAGTCGTGGACGCCCTTCATGGCGCTGACCAGCGTCACGTCGGCGCCCTCCCGGACGACCCTGGCCTGCCCGAGGGGCTCCGGCTCGCCCCCGTCGACCGGGCCGCTGAGCGTGTACAGCCGCTTGTGCTCGAAGAAGATCACCGGGTTGTCGTCGCGGATCGCGCCCTTCAGCAGGCCCTTCGCGTCGGCCGGCGTCGCGGGTGCGACGATCTTCAGGCCGGGGATACCGGTCAGCCACGAGACCGGCATCTGCGAGTGGATCGCGCCGAACCTCGCACCGCCGCCGACCACCGAGCGGATCACGAGCGGGCAGCTCTGCCGCTCGCCCGTCAGGAACCAGTACTTCGTCGCCTGGTTGATCAGGCTGTCCATCGAGAGCGCGAGGAAGTCGCCGAACATGATCTCGAGCACGGGCCGCTTGCCGTTCACGGCCGCGCCGAAGGCGGCGCCGGTCATCGCCAGCTCCGAGATCGGCGTGTCGAACACGCGCTCGGGGCCGTACTTCTCGTGGAGGCCCGGCGTCGCCGCGAAGACCCCGCCGGCGACGGCGACGTCCTCGCCGAAGAAGATGACCGACTCGTCGCGGGCGAGCTCCTCGTCGAGCGCGTCCCGGATGGCTGCTCTGAACTCGATCTCCACGGCGTCCTCCCCCGGCTAGGCGGCGACGAGCGCCACCGGGCGCTCGAGCAAGGTCGTGAGGGTTTGCAGGAAGCGGGCCGCCTCGGCCCCGTAGACGACCCGGTGGTCGCACGAGAGCGCCACGTCCATCCGGTGGCGGGCGACGATCGAGCCGTCGCCGGCGACGACCGGCCGGCGGGCGACCTCGCCGACCGCGAGGATGGCGGCCTGCGGCGGGTAGATGACCGCGTGGAAGCGGCGCACCCCGAACATCCCCAGGTTGGAGACGGTGAAGGTGCCGTCGCGCAGCTCCGCCGGCGTGATCGCTCCGGCCATGACCTTCTCGATCAGGGTGCTCGACAGCGCGGCGAGCTCGAACACGGGCAGCGCGTCGGCGTCGGGCACGGTCGGCACGAACAGGGCGTCGTCGGTGGCGACGGCGATGCCGACGTTGATCCGTGCGTGGCGGCGGATCCGCCCGTCGGCCCACGAGCTGTTCAGGGCGGGATGCTTGCCCAGCGACAGCGCGACCGCTTTCACCACCAGGTCGTTGAACGACGGCAGCGGCTCGCGGCCCAGCGCTCGCAGCTCCTCGCGCAGCCCGGCCGCCGGCTCCATGTCGACCTCGGCCTCGAGCGTGAACTCCGGGATCTGCGCGCGCGACTCGGTCATGCGCTGCGCGATCCTCCGCTGCGTGGGCGTGAGCTCGACCTCGTCGGCTGCGGCGGGCGTGGGCTCGGGCGGCCGCCGCGCCGGCGGCGCCGGCGCCGCCGACGACGCGTCGCGGACGTCGGCGCGGACGATCCGGCCGCCGGGCCCGGTGCCGGTGAGCCCAGCGAGCGACACGCCCAGCTCCTCGGCGAGGCGCCGCGCGACCGGGGTGGCACGGTGCCGGTCCGGCTTGCCGCCGTTCGAGGCGGCGGCGGGAACGGCCGCAGGCGCGGGCTCGGGCTCGGGCTCCGCCGGCGGGGCCGCCTCGCCGGCCGGAGCCGCAGGCGCCGTCACCGGCGTGCTCCTCGCGCCCGCCCCGCGGGCACGGGCGATGGTGGCGCCGAGCGCCGCGGTCGTGCCTTCGTCGACGACGATCTCCTCGAGCACGCCGTCGAGCTCGGCCTCGTACACGACCGTCGCCTTGTCGGTCTCGATCTCGACGAGCGGCTCGCCCCTGGCCAACGGATCGCCCGGCTGCTTGAGCCACTTGATCACCGTCGCCTCCTCGCCCTGGTCGGAGAGGCGCGGCATCGGGATGTCGACCAGGGTCGTCTCGGTCACGCCGTCGCCGCTGTCGAGGAATACTGAACGACCGGCCCGTCCACGCTCGCGCCTCCGCTACCGCTCGTCGACGTGGTGCCGGCCGAGCACGATCCAGATCGCGGTGGCGAGCTCGTCGCCGTCGTTGTGCAGCCGGTGCGGGATGGTGGAGTCGAACGCGATCGAGTCGCCGGGCCCCAGAGTGGTGTCTTCGAACCCGACCTTCACGCCGAGCTCCCCGCTGAGCACGATCCCGAACTCGCGCCCGTTGTGGCGCATGAGGCTGCCGTCGGGGCTGGAGGAGCCGCCTGCCTCGTAGATCGCGTACAGGAACTCGACGTCGCGGTCGTTCCAGGTCGTCAGCCGTTCCCAGCGGACGCCCGAGCCGAGGTCGATCACGTCCCGGTCGGCGGCGCGCTGCACCCGGCCCGACCCGAGCGGCTCGCGCACGTCGACGCCGGCGACGGGCCTGCTCGACGCGGGCGGGGGCACGTGCCCGTCGACGGGGGCGAACAGCTCGTCCAGGGAGACGCCGAGCTCGCTCACGATCGCGTAGAGGGTCCGAACCGAGGGCTGGGTCTTGCCGGTCTCGATCTGGGAGACGAGGCTCGGCGAGACGTCCAGCCGCCGGGCGAGCTCGCGCAGGGTCAGCCCCCGCCGTTCGCGCTCCGCGCGCAGGCGGGCCCCGACGCTGTCGTCGCCCGGGGGAGCCGGAGCCCCTTGCGCGGCGGCGGTCTGTTGCTCGCTCATTCCTTGAACTCGCTGAAGACGGCCTCGTCGGGGAAGGGCGCCGCGAGCGCGGCGGCCTGGACATCGGTGAGCTCGCGCTCGACGTCGTCGGCGACCTCCTGGAGCTGGTCGGCCGTCGCCCCGTGCTGCACGACGAGCCGCTGCTCGGCGACGAGCAGCGGGTCGCGTGCCCGCCACTCCTCCAGCTCGCCCGGAGGCCGGTACTTCCCCGGATCGCTGCGCGAGTGACCGACGAACCGGTAGGTGCGAGCCTCGACGAACACCGGGCCGCCCTCGTCGCGAACCCGGGTGGCGGCCTTCTCGGCGGCCTCCTGCACGGCCCAGACGTCCATCCCGTCGACGACGATCGAGGGGATCTCCATCGCCTGCGCGCGGGCGACGATCTTGCCCGCCGTGACCGCGTCCATCGCCGTGTACTCCCCGTAGCCATTGTTCTCGCAGGCGAACAGCACGGGCAGCCGCAGCACCTTGGCGAAGTTCAGGCACTCGAAGAAGTAGGCCTGGTTGGTCGCCCCGTCGCCGAAGAAGGCGGTGGCGATCCGGCCGGTGCCCTTCAGCGCGAGCGCGGCGCCGGTGGCGGCGGCGATGCTGCCCCCGACGATTCCGAAGCAGCCGATCACGCCGTGGTCGAGGTCGACCATGTTCATCGACCCGGCCCGCCCGCCGTTCACGCCGGTCGAGCGGCCGAGCAGCTCGCCGAGCAGCGCCTCCGGCGCCAGCCCCCGCGCCAGGAGGTGCCCGTGGCCGCGGTACGTGCACGCCACGCGGTCGTCGTCCCGGAGCGCCGAGGCGAACCCGACCGAGACCGCCTCCTGGCCCGAGCACAGGTGGGTCGTGCCGTACACCTCGCCGCGCAGGAAGAGGGACTGGACGAGCTCCTCGAAGCGCCGGATCAGCACCATCCGGCGGTAGAGGTCGAGGCCGGAGCCCAGGCTCTCCGACGCTCCGGCGGCTGCCCGTTGGGTGGCCACGTCAGCTGGGAATCAATCCGGCTGGGCGCCGACGAGCGTCGGCTCGGGCGTCTCGGGGCTCTCGGGAGCGACCCGGCCGTTCAGCAGGTCGATCCCGCGGACGTACGTCCGGCCGGTGACGAGCAGCTCCTCGGCGGGGAAGCGCGTCAACACTTGCGGGCCGGTCGGCGTGACGACGACCTCTTCCTCGATCCGCGCAGCCGACCGTCCGTCTGTGGCCGGGCAGTACGTCTCGAGCGCGAACACCATCCCGACCTCCAGCTCGACGGGCGCGTCGAGCGAGTGCAGCCGCGAGATCATCGGAAACTCGTAGAGGCCGACCCCGATCCCGTGCCCGAACTGGAGTCCGAAGGCCGCCCGCTCGTCGGGCAGGCCGATCTCGGTAGCCTCCGGCCAGGCCGCCGCGATCTTGTCGGTGGTCACGCCGGGCCGGACGAGGTCGATCGCCGCGTCCAGCCACTCGCGGCAGCGCCGGTAGGCGTCGAGCTGGGAGGGAGTGGCGTAGCCCACGTTGAACGTGCGGTAGTAGCACGTCCGGTAGCCGTTGAAGGCGTGGATGATGTCGAAGAACGCCTGGTCCCCCGGCCGGAGCAGCCGGTCGGCGAACGTGTGCGGATGGGGGTTGCAGCGGTCGCCGGAGATCGCGTTGATCGCCTCGACGTGCTCGGAGCCGAGGTCGAACAGCGTCTTCATCGCCTGCGCGACCACCTGGTTCTCGGTGATCCCGGGCCGGAGCGTGCGGTAGATCTCGTCGTAGACGGCGTCGACGATGCCGGCGGCGTGGTCGAGCAGCGCGAGCTCGTCCTCCGACTTGAGCTTCCGCGCCTCGAGCATCACCGGCTGCGAGTCGACCGCCTGGATCCCCGCCGCCTGGAGGGCGAGCAGCGTGGTCATGTCCGGGACGTCGATCCCGAGCGGCTCTCCCTGGAGGCCGCGCTCCGTGAGCTCGTGGAGGACCAGCTCGGCCAGCGCTCCGGGAATGCCGGTCTCGTTCGGCATCGCGCCGCGCATCGGCGGCACCCAGGCACGCCAGTTCTCCTCGGGCAGCCAGGGGCAGTACAGCTTGTGGTGACGCGCCGCCGAGCCGAAGTCCCAGAGGATCGGGTCCTCGCCGCGCGGGAGCAGCGCGAAGCGGATGTTCTTGTCGCGCTCCCACGTCCCGATCGCGGTGCTCGTCAGGTAGCGGAGGTTGTTCGGGTCGAACAGGAGGAGCGCGCCGAGATCGGATGCGTCCAGCGACGACTTCGCGCGGGCCAGGCGATGGCGGCGGAGCCGGTCGAAGTCGACCCGCTGCTCCCAGTCGACCGCCATCCTCGCGCCACGCGATGCAATGTTCAGGGCGTTCCTCCGCCGTCGCTGTGTTCAGCGATTCTGCACATCTGTTCGCGCAACGTCAACCGATCGACAGCGCGAGCGCACGCCCGAAGTCGTAGGCTCCTCACTTCGGTCACCGTCGAGCGAACGACAAGGAGCTCCGCATGCCGCGCAAGATCGTCGACACCGTTCTCCCGACCACGATGGTCGGCTCGTACCCGCGCCCCCACTGGTACACGCAGCAGCTGCTCGGCCGCGACGTGCGGGTCGCGTTCAAGGAGGTTCGCCACGAGGAGGCCTACCACGACGCCACCCAGGTCGTGATCCGCGACCAGGAAGAGGCCGGGCTCGACGTCGTCACCGACGGCCAGATGTCGTACGACGACTACGTCGGCGTGATCGGCTCGTTCTGCTGGTACATGTACGAGCGGATCGGCGGCTTCGACCCCGCGCGCGAGGAGCACCCGTCGGTCACGGAGGAGAGCGAGGAGAACCGGGTCAACGCGCTGCTCACCGACTGGGGCGGCGTGATCAACTCGGGGCCCGTCACCCACGGCCCGATCCGGCTCGTCGACCTCTTCCAGATCGCGAAGCAGTACACGGACAAGCCGATCAAGGTCTCGGTCGGCGCCGGGCCGGTCAACCTGGCCTGGCACGTCTACTTCCAGCACTACAAGGACCCGCAGGAGCTCTGCTACGCGCTCGCGCCGATCTTCAACGCGGAGATGAAGGCGCTCGTGGAGGCCGGCGCCGAGTGGCTCCAGCTCGAGGATCTCGGCGCCTGGCTGCCGCTGTTCACCGGCGACGACGGCGACTACGAGTGGATCAAGGACGTGATCGGCAAGTGCTGCGAGGGCGTCGACGCGTTCATCGGCTGGCACTTCTGCTTCGGGAACGCCTGGGGCAACGACATCCTCAGCGCCAACTTCCCCGAGGGCTACCAGACCGTGCTCCCGCACTTCTTCGACACGCCCGGGATCGACCAGTTCGTGCTCGACTACGCCAACCGCGACATGGCCGGCGTCGAGTTCCTGGCGAACCTGCCCGCAGACAAGGAGGTCCAGGTCGGCGTCCTCGACATCCGCTCGATGATGATCGAGTCCCCCGAGCAGATCGCGGCGCGCGCCCGCAAGGTGCTCGAGCACGTCGACGCCGAGCGGGTCACGCTCTCGACCGACTGCGGGATGAAGCCGCTCCCGCGGACGGTGGCGAGGATGAAGCTGAAGGCGCTCGCCGACGGCGCGGCGATCGTCCGCGCAGAACTGTAGTTCGTCTCGCCTGGGACAGACCCCGCGGGGTCTGTCCCTTCAGAGGCGGAGCAGTCGCACGGCGTTCTCCTTCAGGACGAGGGGCCGCACCTCGTCCTTGAAGGGCGCCTGCTCGAAGTCGGCCAGCCAGCGCTCGGGCGTGATCAGCGGGAAGTCGGAGCCGAACAGCACCTTCTGCTTCAGCTGCGTGTTCGCGTACTGGACGAGCTGCGGCGGGAAGTACTTCGGCGACCAGCCGGAGAGGTCGATCCAGACGTTGTCCTTGTGCAGGCAGATCGAGATCGCCTCGTCCTGCCAGGGGAACGACGGGTGCGCCAGCACGATCTGAAGCGTGGGGAAGTCGGCGGCGACGTCGTCGAGGCACATCGGGTTCGAGTACTTCAGCCGCAGCCCGCCGCCTCCCGGGACGCCGGTGCCGATCCCGCTGTGCCCCGAGTGGAAGAGCGCCGGCACGCCCGCCTCGGCGATCGCCTCGTACAGCGGGTAGGCGCGCTCGTCGTTCGGGAAGAAGGCCTGGAGGTTCGGGTGGAACTTGAAGCCCCTCGCGCCGGCCGCTGCCAGCTCGCGCACGCGCTCCACCGCGTCGGGCCGCGCCGGGTCGACGCTGACGAAGGGGACGATCACGTCGGGGTTGCGCGCGGCGGCGTCGAGGATCTCCTCGTTCGGGATCGGCGGGATGCCGCTGCGCGCCTCCCAGTCGACCGTGAAGAGGACGGCGGCCAGCTCGCGCTCGCGGTAGTAGGCGGCGACGTCGTCCACCGTCGGCAGGGGCTCGTCGCTCTTGAAGTAGCGGGCGGCGGCCTTGCGGAGCTCCGGAGGCATCGGATCGTGCCCGTCGCGGGTCAGCTCGGTGTGCACGTGCACGTCGATCGCCTTCACGGCCGCGGGGTCGATCACGGCGACACCGTACCCAGCTCCTCTTGCAGGGCCGCCCCCCAGGCGAGCAGGTCCCGCTCTGCGCCGGGTGCCCCGACCAGGGACACGCTGACCGGCAGCCCGCTCCTGCTGCCGACGCCGGACGGGAGGGCGACGACCGGCAGGCCGGTCCAGTCCCAGTAGTGCGTCAGCGAGAGGTCGTGGAGGTCGCTGAACGCCTCGTCGTAACCGCTGCCGCGCGTCGGTGCGACGATCGGGAGCGTCGGCTCGGCGATCGCGTCGATCCGGTGCTCGGCCAGCCAGTCGCACCAGGCTGCCGTGTCCTCCGTGCGGCGAACCTGGCCGGCGACGTACTCCTCGGCGGTCATCGCCCGCTGCTCGGCGTGCTCGAGCCGGGCGCGGATCGCTGGACGGTAGTCGGCGCGGCGATCGTCGAAGCGCCGGTGATAGACCAGCATCTCGGTGAGGACGAGATCGAAGAATTCGCTCAGCACGTCGAGCCGGGCCGGCGGAGGCGGCGGCTCGACGCGCTCGGCCTTCAGCGCCCCGAGCGCCCGCTCGAAGCCGTCGGCGACGTCGGGGTCGAGGTCGGCGATCCTCGGGGAGACGGCGAACCGGCGGAGGGCCCGTCGCTCGGCGGGCGGCTCCACTCCGGCGAGCGCCGCCAGCAGCGGCTCGCAGTCGCGCACCCCGCGGGCCATCGGCCCGGGGTGGTCGAAGCTCGGAGCGAGCGGGACGATCCCGCGCAGCGAGAGCAGGCCGCGGGTGGGCTTGATCGTCGACGTCCCGCACTCCGACGAGGGGATGCGAAGCGAGCCGGCGGTGTCGGTCCCGGTCGCCGCCGGCACCTGCCTCGACGCGAGCGCCGCGCCGGAGCCGCCGCTGGAGCCACCCGCGGAGCGCTCGAGTGCCCAGGGGTTGCCGACCTGGTCGGTGGTGCCGCCGCAGGCGAACTCGTGCGTGTGCAGGTGGCCGAGCAGCACCATCCCCTCGGCCGACAGGCGAGCCCAGGCGTCGCAGTCCCGATCGGGCACCTCGTCCAGCACCCGGCTCGACGCGGTCAGCGGCTTGCCGGCGACCGCGTAGAGATCCTTCAGGCCGATCGGGACGCCGCAGAGGACGGGAGCGTCGCCGGCCGCGAGCCGCGCGTCGGCGCGGTCGGCCGCCGCGAGCGCGTCCTCCTCGTAGACCCGCACCCAGGCGTTGATCGACCGGGGATCGCCGTCGTGGCTGTGGTTCCCGTCGCGCTCGCGGATCCTCGCCAGGCACGCCTCGGTCAGCTCGCGGGACGAGAGCTCGCGGGCGGCGAGCGCCGCGCCCGCGTCGCGAACGCCGAGGTCGGCCGGATCGCTCACGGACGCCCGTTCCTAACGGTGCCAGGCACGGTAAAGAGCCTCGACGTTGCGTGAATCCGAACGATGGTCTTAACCGTGCCTGGCACGGTTAAGACGCCCGGAGCGGGGATCGGCGGGGACTCGTCACCGGCCGTGGTATACACGGCCATGCCCTCGAAGGCGACGACTGTCCGCGACCAGACGTTCGACCTCTTCCGCCGGCGCGGCCTGACCACGCTGTTCGCCAACCCGGGCTCCACCGAGGTCGCCTTCCTCACCGGCCTGCCCGACGACTTCACCTTCGTCCTGGGCCTGCACGAGGGGTCGGTGGTCGGGATGGCGACCGGCTACGCGATCGGGCGCCGCGAGCCGGCACTCGTCCTGCTGCACACGACCGCCGGGCTCGGGAACGCGGTCAGCGCCCTCGCGACCGCGCGTGTCAACCGGGCGCCGCTCGTCGTCTTGGTCGGCCAGCAGGATCGCCGTCACCTCTCCTACGACCCCTTCCTGGCCGGGAAGCTCGCGGGCCTCGCGGGCGACTATCCGGTGAAGGTCGAGCAGCCGGTCGCGGCCCACGACGTTCCCGCCGCGATCGAGCGCGCCTACCACGCGGCGACGACCGGCCGAGGCCCGGCGCTCGTGATCGTCCCGATGGACGACTGGGGGCAGCCGGCCGACGAGGAGCGCGAGCCGGCCGCTGCGGTCGGGACGATCCACCGGCCCGCCGCGGCCGGGCCCGCGGCGATCGACGCGCTCGCCGCGTTCCTCGCCGACGCGCAGTCGCCGGCCATCGTCGTCGGAGCGGGCGCGGACGACGCCGAGACGTGGTCGTGCCTGGTCGGGCTCGCGGAGCGCCTCGTCGCTCCCGTCTTCCAGGAGTCGTTCGGCGCGCGCGCCGGCTTCCCGCAGGACCATTCGCTGTACATGGGCACGCTGCCGGCCGACCGGCCTCGGCTGCGCGAGCGGCTCGCCCCGTACGACACGATCCTCGTCGTCGGCGCGCCTGCGTTCCGGCAGTCGGGCTTCGCGCCGGGGCGCCTGACCGAGCCCGGCACACGGCTCGCCGTCGTCTCCGACGACCCGGAGGAGGTGCACCGCAGCCCGGCCGTCCTCGGCGTGCTCGCGCCCCCCGCCGCGGTCTGCCGCGAGGTCGCCGACCGACTGCCGCAGCGGAAGGCCGACCCGCCCGAGCCGTTGACGCTGCCGGCTGCGCCCGAGCCACCCGCCGCGGGCGAGCCCCTCCTGGCGGGACACGTGCTCGCAGCGCTGGCCGAACGCCTTCCGCGCGACACGGTCGTGCTCGAGGAGGCGCCCGTCGACCGGCCCGAGCTGGCCGGCCGCCTGGCCGCGCGCGAGCCGCTCGGCTACCTCAGCGCCGCCCAGGGCGGGCTCGGCTTCGCCCTCCCCGGCGCAACCGGCCTCAGGATGGCCCTGCCAGGCCGGCCGATCGTCGCCGTGGTCGGCGACGGCTCGGCGATCTACCAGATCCAGGCCGTCTGGAGCGCGGCTCACTACAACATCGGCGCCGTGTTCGTCGTCCTATCGAACGGTGGCTACGCGGTCATGGACGTGCTCGCAGGACTGCAAGGCGGAGCCGGGCCGTGGCCCGGGTTCGGCGAGATCGAGCTGGCGGCAGTCGCCCGCGGCTTCGGCTGCCCGGCCCGCCGGATCGAGACGTACGACGAGCTGACGGCGACGCTGGACGAGGTCGTGCCGACGCTCGGAGACCGCACGGAGCCGCTGTTGCTGGACGTCGTCGTCGAGCCCACCAGGGCGTTCAACTACTGACCCGCACCGGCGCATCGCTTTCGAATATGTCGAACAGTGTCTTGCATAGGTGCGCGCGCTGTAGGAAGATCGGCGCCTCGGCATCCCGCTCGATCCGACCGCGAGATGCCCGTCCAGCCCCCGGACGTGGGAATCCACAGCTCAAGATGAAGAAGGAGGAGGGATGATGCTTCGCAGGATTGCCTTGGCGGTCGCGTTGCCGCTCGCGCTGGTCGTGAGCGTGGCGCTCGCCACGGGCGCAACGGGCGCGACGAAGGTCGGCTCGGGCACGGCGGCGGCGGCGAAGAGCGTCTGCGGCCTCGGCAACGGCAAGAAGGCCACCGGCGCGCCGATCAAGCTCGGCGGCATCGACATGCTGATCCCCGGCGTCGACTTCACGACGATCGGCAAGAGCGCCAAGGCGTACTTCGACTGCGTCAACGACAACGGCGGGATCAACGGCCGCCCGATCAGGTACATCCTCTACAACGAGCAGCTCAACCCGGCCCAGGAAGCAGCGCTGGCCCGGAAGCTGGTCGAGAGCGACAAGGTCGTCGGCATCGTCGGCAACACGAGCTTCGCCGAGTGCGGGACGAACTGGAAGTACTACAAGAGCAAGGGCATGTACGTGATCGGCGCAGGTGTCCAGGCCGAGTGCTACAGCTCGCCGACGATCGTCGAGGTGAACGAAGGCCCGCGGTACAGCAACGTCGGCGCCGCACAGGCCCTCGTCAAGGCCGGGATCAAGAAGCTCGCGATCGCTTCCCCCGAGACGATCTCCGCCTACGCCGACGGCGGTCCGGCCAAGCTGGCGCAGAACCACGGCGTCCCGGTCAAGATCTATCCGACCCACCTGCCGGTCACGGACGCTGCCTCGCAGCTGCTCCAGATGTACCAGTTCGCAGGTGACGGCGGCGGGATCCTGCTCGACTTCACCCCCGACACCGCGCCGGCCTTCATGAAGGCGGCGATCCAGATGGGCATCGTCAACAAGATCAAGTGGGGCTCGTCGACCCCGATTGCCCAGACCTTCATGGCGCAGGAGTTCCCGCAGTTCGACGGCCATCTCTGGATCGGGCAGGAGTTCAAGAACGTCGACCCGTCCGTCGGCCCCGACACGGCGCTGATGTTCCAGATCCTGAAGAAGTACGCGCCGAGCATCGCCCCGGGGGCGTTCCCGCAGATGGGGTTCCTGGATGCGAAGTTCGCGACCACGGCGCTCCTGAGGGTCAAGGGGCCGATCACCGCGAAGTCGTACAACCTCGCGGTCCGCGGCCTGAAGAACCAGAAGACCGACATCCTCTGCAAGCCGTGGTACGTCGGGAACAACCTCCCGTACCACATCCCGAACAACACGCCGATCACGGTCGACTACAAGGACGGCAAGGTCGTCCAGAAGGGCCCGTGCACGCCGATCGAGCCCGTCGACCCGGAGATCGCACAGACCCGCAAGTGGGAGAAGCAGTTCAAGCTGAACACCGGCTAGGGAGCGGAGACCGAACCGAAACGAGCAAAGGAGTGACGATCAGGGCGTCCGAGGGAGATCAGTGACCGGTCTGCTCGCGCTGAGCATCTTCGGCGTGGACTGGAACCTCCTCAAGCCCTTCATCGTGATCGGGCTGGCGTTCGGGGGCGTGTATGCGCTCTCGGGCGTCGGCCTGGTCGTGCTCTACCGGGCCACGGGAGTGCTGAACCTCGCGTTCGGCGCCATCGGTGCCGCGGGCGCCCTGATCGCGTACTACCTCGTCAGCCACACGGGCTGGCCGCACTGGCTCGCCTACACCGTCTGCGTGCTCTTCGGCGGCGTCGTCAACCTGGGCTACGGCATGGTGTTCGGCGCCGCGTTCGCACGTCGGGACCCGCTCGTCAAGATGATGGCCACGCTCGGCCTGGCCCTGATCCTGCTCGGGCTGATGGCCTGGCGGGCGCCGGTCGGCGGCGCGTTCGCCCGGTTCCTCCCGCTGCCGAGCTCGGAGCACCACTACACGATCTGGGGCGCGGCCGTGAACCTGACGCAGATCATCTGCATCGGGCTCGCCTTCGCGATCACGGCCGGCGTGTCGATCTTCCTGCGCGTGACGAAGCTCGGCACCGCGATGCGGGCGCTCGCCAACGACCGCGAGATCAGCGCCACCCTCGGCGTGCCGGTGCGGCGCGTGGAGGCGGCGGCCTGGTTCGGATCGGGCCTCGTCTGCGGCATCGCGGGACTTCTGCTCCCGGACCTGCTCACCTCGCTCGACTACTCCGCCCTCACCTTCCTCGTGATCTCGGCGCTCGCCGCAGCCCTGATCGGACGCCTGCGGTCGCTGTGGATGACGCTCGTCGGCGGCCTCGCCGTCGGGCTGCTCCAGGCGGTCGTCACGCCGTACACCGGGTCGACTCCCATCACCTCGGTGACCAGCTACCGGGCGGCGGCGCCGTTCGTCCTCGCGATCATCGCGCTCCTGTACATGTCTCGCCGCCGCGTCGTGACGATCTCCCGGACCGCCCGCTAGAGCGCATGAGCGCCGAACCGGCAACGAGCGGTCAGGGGGCCGCCACCCGGATGCGCCTCGAGATCGATCGCAGGAACGTCATCCAGGCGGCAGTCGCGGCCGGCCTGATCCTTTTCGCCCTGATCGGTCTGCCGGAGCTCTTCGGCTCCGCGTGGCTGACGACGTTCACGAGCGTCGCGATCTACTCCGTCGTCGCGCTGGGCTTCGGGGTGCTGTACGGCCGGGTCGGCATGATCTCGCTCGGCCAGGTCGCGCTGCTCTCCGTCGGCTGCTGGATCGGGACGCGGCTCGCCTATGCGTCGGCGATGCCGTTTCCCGTGCTCCTGATCGTCGTGGGCGGCATCACCATGGCGATCGGGACGCTGGTCGGACTGCCTGCACTCAGGCTCTCCGGTCTCTACCTGGCGCTGATCACGCTCATGTTCGCGGGGGCGACGACCGTCGTCCTCTCCGTGTGGGACTTCCCGAACGGCGGTCACGGGTTCGCCGGGAGAAGAGGCCCGGGCGACCTGGCGACGGAGACGCCGCCCGTCCGCCGCCCCTCGTGGGCCATCTCCGACCCGGCGTACTACCGGTACGTGGTGATCGTCGCCGCGATCCTCTTCCTGCTCGTCCTCGTCCACGTCGCGACCAAGCCGGGCCGCGCCTGGGCGTCGATCCGCGAGAGCGAGCCGGCGGCGCTCTCCGCCGGCGTCAACATCACCCTGTACAAGCTCTGGGCGTTCGCGCTCGCCTCGTTCATGACCGGCGTCGCGGGCTGCCTGCTCGCCGCACAGGTGGGCGTTTCCCGTGCGATCAACTTCCAGACCCAGGACTCGCTGACGCTCGCCGCGACCGCGCTGATCGGTGGGATCTACAGCATCTGGGGCGCGATCGTCGCCGGCGCCTTCAACCAGCTCCTCCCCTTCCTCTTCCAGGCGCAGTGGGGTGTCAGCTCGAACTTCCTGCTGGTGGTGTTCGGCGCCGGCCTGATCCAGGTGCTGCTCAGCGCGCCCGGCGGCCTGATCGACCAGTTTCCGAAGGACATGGCCAACCTGGGCCGATTGATCGCCCGCAAGGTGCCGGTCACCCGCCAGGCGGCGTTCGGCATCGGCAGCATCGTGGCACTTCTCGTCGGGATCGTCTTCCTGGCGACGATCACGCCGCTCGTCGGCCTGCTCGTCGTCATGCTCTCCCCCGTCCTCGCCGTCTACTCGCAGGCCTGAGCCGTGGTCGAGATCGACAACCTCACCGTCCGCTTCGGAGGCGTCACGCCGATCGACGGCATCTCGGTCGCGTTCCAGAGCGGAACCTGCGGGCTGATCGGGCCGAACGGCGCCGGCAAGACGACCTTCTTCAACGTGATGAGCGGCTTCGTCAAGCCGGCCGCCGGGACGGTCACCGCCTTCGGCGAGAACCTGCTGAAGATGCCCGACTACCGCCGCGCCCGGTGGGGGCTGCGGCGCACGTTCCAGACCGAGATGGCAATCGAGGACCTGTCGATCTACGACAACGTGGCGATGATCCACGAGCACTCGTCGGCGAGCCGCTCGACCCGCCGCGACGACGTGCTGTCGGCCGTCGACTTCGTGGGGCTCAAGGCCTCGCCGAAGACGAAGGTCGGCGTGCTCGGGGCACGCGAGCGCCGGCTGGTCGAGATCGCGCGGGCCGTGGTCGGCAAGCCGCGACTGGTGCTCCTCGACGAGCCTGCCGCCGGCCTTCCCGACGAGGAGACCGGCCACCTCGGCCGGGTGATCCAGCGCATCCCGGGCGAGTTCGGCGCTCTCGTCATCCTGGTCGACCACGACATGAGCCTCGTGTCGGCGTGCTGCGAGACGACCGCGGTGATCGACTTCGGCAAGCTGATCGCGTCCGGCCCGACCCCGGAGGTGCTCAGGAACGAGCAGGTGATGCGCGCGTACCTCGGGACGGAGACGGAGATCGCGACCGACGGAGAGCCCGGAGCGTGAGCGAGCCGTCCGCCACGCTCAGGATCGACGGGCTCGAGGTCTCGCGGGGAGGCCATCCCGTCCTGCACGGCATCTCGCTCGAGGTTCCGCAGGGACAGGTGACGACGCTGCTCGGCCCGAACGGAGCGGGCAAGTCGACGATGGTCCTGGCCGTGGGCGGCGTGCTGCGACCGACTGCGGGCCACGCCTCGGTGAACGGGACGAACCTGACGAGGATGCGGCCGGAGCAGATCCGCGCGGCCGGGGTCGCGATCGTCCCCGAGGGCCGGCGGCTGCTCCCGGACCTGACGGTCGAGGAGAACCTCCGCGTCGCCACCTACTCGCTCAGCCGCGAGGACGCGAGAGCGGGGGTCGAGTACGCGGTCGAGCTCTTCCCCCACCTGCAGACTCGCTGGAAGGCGGTCGCGCGCACGCTCTCCGGCGGAGAGCAGCAGATGGTCGTGCTCGCCCAGGCCCTCGTCTCCCGCCCGAGCTTCATCCTCGTGGACGAGCTGTCGCTCGGTCTCGCTCCGGTCGTCGTCCAGCGGCTCATCCCCGCGCTGGAGGAGGCCGCCCAGCAGGGCGTCGGCGTGCTGCTGATCGAGCAGTTCGTCCACGTCGCGCTCGGCCTCGCGCAGGGCGCGTACGTGATCGAGGGCGGCCGGATCGTCTACGACGGCACGGCCGCCGAGCTGAAGGCGAACCCGGACAAGCTCCACTCCGCCTACCTGCTGCGCGAGCGCCGGGACGCGGCCGAGCTGCTCGAGGATGCCGACTGACGAGCTCGAGATCCGGCGGCTCGTCGAGAACTGGGTGATCTGGCGGGACGCGGGCGACTGGGAGCGCCTCAGGACGATCTGGCACGACGACGGCCGGATGATGGCCACGTGGTTCCAGGGCAGCGCGGCCGACTTCGTCCGCGTCAGCCGCGAGGGCTTCGAGCGCGGCGTGCGCATCCTCCACTTCCTGGGCGGCACCTCGGTCGAGGTCGTTGGGGACCGGGCCGTGTCGCAGGCGAAGATGACGATCACGCAGCGCGCCGAGGTCGACGGCGTCGAGTGCGACGTCGTCTGCACCGGCCGCTTCTACGACTTCTTCGAGCGGCGCGACCGGTGGGGGCTGGTGCTGCGCCAGCCGATCTACGAGCAGGACCGGCTGAGCCCGCTCGACCCGTCCGCCCACCTCGAGCTCGACCGCGGGCTGCTCGACTCGTTCCCGGTCGGCTACCGGCACCTCGCGTACCTGCAGACCCGGAACGGATTCGCGGTCAAGCCGGACATGCCGGGCCTCACCGGGCCCGAGGTCGAAGCGCTGTACGCCAGCGGCACGAAGTGGCTTTCGGGAGAGAATCTCGACCGATGACGGTGCTCGAGGACACGCGGGCGGCGAAGCTGGAGGCGCTCTGCGAGGCGATCGTGCCCGGCTCGGCGCGGGTCGGCCCGGTCGTCTACGTCGACGCGCTGCTCGCGCACATGCCCCCGCCGGTACGGGACCACGCGCTCGAGTCGATCGACGCGCTCGATCCCGCGCGACTCGAGGAGCAGCAGCGGACTCCGGAGTTCGCCTTCGTCCGCGCGCTCGCGATCGAGGCGTTCTACAGCGACTTCGTCGCGCCGGGGGCCGACGCGACCGGCGCGTGGGCCGAGATCGGCTTCGACCCGCCGGCGGCGCGCCGGCTGCGCAAGGACTGGTCCTACCTGGGGGTCGCATGAAGGAGCGCCACGACGTCGTCGTCGTCGGGTCGGGCGCCGGGGGCGGCGTGGTCGCCGGCGAGCTCGCGCAGCGCGGCAAGGACGTGCTGCTGCTGGAGAGCGGCCCGCACCTGACGGCGGTCGACTTCGACCGCTGGGAGGCGAAGGCGAACCACACGTTCTGGTGGCCGCTGCGGTTCGCCCCGCTGCCGGACGGCGACGTGGTCACGTTCCTCGCCGGCCGCTGCGTCGGCGGGACTACGACGATCAACACGAAGGTCGCGCTGCGCGCGCACGAGCGGGACGTCGCCAAGTGGCACGTCGCGACGGGGCTGACGAGCGACGGCTCGACGCCGTTCGCGGTCTCCGAGCTCGAGCCGTACTACGCGCGGGTCGAGGAGCGGCTCGGGATCCGCGAGCGCAGCGACTGGCTGACGTGCGTCCGGACTGTCGAGAAGGGCTTCGAGGCGCTCGGCCACGAGCTCGAGCCGGTCACCTCGTACACCGACGCGAACTGCATGCACTGCGGCTCGTGCCTGCAGGGCTGCCCGACGAACGCGGGCAAGTCGACCGGAAACACGTACATCGCCGACGCGCTGGTCGCGATCTCCTCGCTCGAGCTACGCGCCGACGCCCACGTCGACCGCGTTCTGGTCGAGGGCGGCCGGGCCACCGGCGTGGAGGTCGGCGGCGAGACCGTCCGCGCAGACGCGGTCGTCGTCGCCGGCGGCTCGCTGAACACGCCCCAGATCCTCAGGCGCTCGGGCCTCGACGCGCCCGCGATCGGCTCGTTCCTCGGTCTCCACCCGGTTCGGCTGGTCTACGGCCTCTTCGACGAGCCGCAGGACGCGCACATGACCTATCCGATCTCGTCGCACTGCATGGCCTTCCAGCACGACGAGGACGGCGGCTTCGTGATCGAGGCCTCGACGATCCAGGATCCGATCGCGTTCGCGACCACGCTCCGCGACGACGACGGCCCGTTCTGGGGACCGCGCCTGACCGAGGCCGTGCGCAGGTTCCGGCACTGGAACGGCGTGCTGGCGATGGTCAACGACGAGAACAACGCGTCGGTCGTCCTCGACGAGGACGGCCAGGAGCAGTTCGCGGTCGATTTCAACGAGCGAGAGATCGGCCGCCTGGACGCGTCGCTCGACTTCAGCAAGCGCGTGCTCGAGGCCGCCGGAGCCATCCAGGTCGCCTGGACGGGCATCGCCTCGACGCACGTGCAAGGCTCCTGCCGGATGGGCGACGACCCCGAGCGCTCCGCCGTCGACCGAAACGGCCAGGTGCACGGCGTGGACGGCCTCTACGTCGGGGACGGCTCGCTGATCCCGCGCACGCTCTCGGTCAACCCGTCGCTGACGATCATGGCACTGGCCACGCGCCTCGCCGACCACCTGGCCGAACGATGAGAGCGGCGCTCCTCCGCGAGTACCACGCCCCGCTCGAGCTGGTCGAGAAGCCCGCGCCGGAACCGGCCGCGCCGCGCGACGTCGTGGTCGAGATCGGCGGCGCGGGTGTCTGCGCCACCGACCTGCACGCGCAGGACGGTCTGATGGAGCCGGCCGGCCTGAAGCCCCCGATCGTCCTCGGCCACGAGAACGCGGGCTGGGTGCACGCGGTCGGCGGGGATGTCACCACGGTCAAGGCAGGCGACGCGGTGCTCGTCTACCCGCCCTACAGCTGCGGGCTCTGCGTCAACTGCCGGCGCGGGTTGGACATGCACTGCGACCGCCATCAGTTCTACGGCCTGACGCGCGACGGCGGCTTCGCGGACTACCTGCTCGTCGACGAGCGCTCGCTGGTGCCGCTCCCGGCAGGGGTCGAGCCCGCGGCGGTCGCACCGCACGCCGACGCCGGGATCACCGCGTACCACGCCGTCAAGCAGCTCCTCCCGCGCCTGTCGCCGGGCACGACGTCCGCCGTGATCGGCGTCGGCGGCGTCGGACACATCGCACTCCAGCTGCTGAAGGTGCTGGGCGGCGGCTCTGTGATCGCCGTCGACACCGACGAGCGCAGGCGGAAGCTCGCCGCCGAGCTCGGAGCCGACCAGGTGTTCTCCGATACCGCGGACGTGCGCGAGGCGACGGACGGGGCAGGCGCCGACGTGATCGTGGATTTCGTCGCGACCGACGCCACACACGCGGCGAGCCTCGACGTGCTCGCCCGGCGCGGGCTCTACTCCACCGTGGGCTACGGCGGGATGATCAACGTCCCGTCCGTGGCGATGGTCGTCGGCGAGACCACGATCGCCGGCAATCTCGTCGGCAGCTGGATCGACCTCTGGGAGCTGCTCCAGCTGCACGCGCAAGGCGATGTGACGTTGCGGACCGAGACGCATCCGCTGGAGTCGGTGAACGAGGTGCTGGACATGCTCCGCGAAGGCGAGGTCACGGGCCGCGCGGTGCTGGTCCCCCGCTGATCGGCCTCTCAGAAGGCGCGACCCGCCACCAGGTACGGGATCAGGAAGCAGACGCCGGTGAGGACGCAGCCGATCACGAACAGCCCGGCGTAGAGGACGACCAGGCTCTTGAGGAACGCCGACTCGCCGCTCGCAGGCCGGGCGACCGGCGCCGTCGGCAGGAGCTGGGGCAGTGCCAGGGCGTTCCCGCTCGTCGTCCAGGAGGCCTCGAGCGCGCCGTCGGTCCCGGTGCCCAGATGCGGCGGGTCGAGCTCGAGGAGACGAGCGCGGGGCCGGACCGTGATCGCGCGCTCCTCCGGCAGGATCTCGTCGAGCTCGTCCCGCAGCACGAGGCCACGCCGCGCATTCGGCAGGCGTACGACGGCAGCAGTGGTCTCTCCCTCGTCGTCGAGCCACAGCTCCTCGACCCAGCCGATCGGCCCACCGGGCGCTTCGACGCGAAAGCCGTCGATGTCCCCGATCGGTGTCCTCGCACCGATCCGCATGTAGACGTCGTTCCCGCTCGGAGATCGCGAAAACCTGGCTAGGCCTGGACGAGCGAGCCGCCGTCGACGACGAAGGCGGCGCCGGTCATGAAGCTCGACGCGGGCGAGGCGAGCAGCACGACCAGGCCCTTCAGCTCGTCCGGGTGCGCCATCCGCCCCAGCGGGACGAGCGTCTTCCACATCTCCTTCAGCTCCTCGCTCGGGTTCTCGGTGACGCCGCCGCCGATCAACGTCCCGTAGAACGGGCCGGGGCAGATGGCGTTCACCAGCACGCCGTGCGGAGCGAGCTCCAGCGCCGCCTGGCGGACGACGTGGATCACCGCCGCCTTGCTCGCCGCGTAGCCGTAGCAGACCAGCGGCTCGACCCTGAGGCCGGCGTTCGATGCGGTGACCACGATCCGGCCCGAGCCCTGCTTCGTCATCGCGCGGGCGGCGCTCCGCATCGTGTGGATCACGCCGTTCAGGTTCACGCCCAGCACGGTGTCCCAGTCGGAGCGGTCGAGCGTGGCGAGCGTCTGCCCGCCGTCGACGCGGAAGCCGGGCATGGACGCCAGGCCGGCGTTGGCGAACACGACGTCCACCCCGCCCTGCTCCTCCACGACGCCGTCGACCAGCGCGTCGACGGCGCTCTCGTCGCGGACGTCGGCGACCACGCCGCGCACGTCGCACCCCTGCTCGGCCAGGCGCGCGGTCTTCTCCTCCAGGCGCCCCTCGTGGATGTCGGCCAGCGTGACCCGGGCGCCGCACTCGGCCAGCACCTCGGCCATCGCGAAGCCGAGCCCGGCCGCAGCGCCGGTCACGACGACGCGCGCCCCGCAGACGTCGAAGAGCCTGGAGAGGACGTCCGCCGGTGCGACCGCCACGCGGTGATCGAATCACGGCACTGCCCGCGCTGCAAGGATTAGCCCGTGCGCGAGCCGATCTTCACAGGGACGCTCCAGGTCTCCGTCGTCGTGCGCGACCTGGAGGCCGCGATGCGCACCTACGTCGACGACTACGGCATCGGCCCGTGGCACGTCTACGAGTTCAACCCCGGCAACGTGGACGGCATGCACGAGCGCGGGCAGCCGGTCGAGCGCTCGTGGCGGCTCGCGCTGGCGCAGGTCGGCGAGGTGCAGTGGGAGCTGGTCGAGCCGCGGGACGGCGGCAGCGTCTACGCACGCTTCCTGGCCGAGCACGGGCCGGGCGTCCACCACGTCGGCGTGGCGGTGGCCGACTACGAGCGCACCGTCGCCGAGCTGAGCGCCCGCGGCCACGAGGTGCTCCTCGGCGGCACGTACAACGGCGTCACCTTCTCCTACCTCTCCACCGACGCCGACCTCGGCGTCGTCACCGAGATCTTCGACGGCACGCCCGGCCGCGACCAGCAGCCGGACGCCGTGTACCCGCCCGCCGGATGAGCGTCTCGACGGACAGGCCGTACTCGGTCGGCCAGGTCGTGTGGGAGCCGACCGAGGACGCCCGAAAGCACTCGATCCTCGCGCGGTACCTGGCCTCTCTCGGCCGTGGCGGCGAGGACTACCACGACCTGTGGCAGTGGTCGGTGTCCGACCTCGAGGGCTTCTGGGCGTCGGTCTGGAAGTTCTTCGAGGTCCGCGCCGAGACGCCGTACGAGCGCGTGCTCGGCTCTCGGGAGATGCCCGGCGCGCAGTGGTTCCCCGGCGCGCGCCTCAACTACGCGGCCCACATGCTCGGGCGGGACGAGGACGCCGACCAGGTCGCGGTCCTGGCGCGGTCGCAGTCGCGCGACCCGTTCGACCTGACCTTCGGCGACCTCCGCGACCAGGTCGCGCGGGCACGCGCCGGCCTCCGGCGGCTGGGAGTCGGCCCCGGCGACCGGGTCGTCGCCTACCTGCCGAACATCACGGAGACGCTGGTCGCCTTCCTCGCCTCGGCCAGCCTCGGCGCGGTCTGGGCGACGTGCCCGCCGGAGTTCGGGCCGCGCAGCGTCCTGGACCGGCTCGGCCAGCTCGAGCCAAGCGTGCTGCTCGTCGTCGACGGCTACCGCTGGGGGGAGAGCCGCCTCGACCGGCGCGCCCAGGTCGCCGAGGTGCGCGCCGGGTTGCCATCGCTGCGAACCGTCGTCCACGTGCCCTACGGCGGCAACGACGTCCCGGACACTGTCCCCTGGGACGAGGTGGTCGCGGAGCCCGGCCCGCTCGAGTTCGAGCAGGTGCCGTTCGACCACCCGCTCTACGTCCTCTTCTCCTCGGGCACGACCGGCCTCCCGAAGGCGATCGTCCACGGCCACGGCGGCATCCTGCTCGAGCACCTGAAGAACCACGGCTTCTCGTGGGACCTGCGCCCGGGCGACCGGCTGATGTGGTTCACGACCACCGCCTGGATGATGTGGAACGCGCTCGTCTCGGCGCTGCTCCTGCGCGCGTCGATCGTGATGCTCGACGGCAACCCGGGCTACCCCGACCTCTCCGCCCAGTGGCGGATGATCGAGGAGACGCGCTCGACGATGTTCGGCCTCAGCCCGGCGTTCACGATGGCGTGCCGCAAGGAGGGCATGGAGCCCGGCCGCGACTTCGATCTGTCCACGCTGAAGCAGGTCTGTGCCGCCGGCTCGCCGCTGCCGGCTGACTCGTACGAGTGGATCTACGAGCAGGCGGGGCCGGAGGTGATGCTCAACGTGGGCAGCGGCGGCACCGACGTCTGCACCGGCATCGTCCAGGGGGCGCCGCTGCTCCCGGTCTTCGCCGGCGAGATGGCCGGCAAGTGCCTCGGCGTCGACGTCGCCGCCTTCGACCCGGACGGCCACGAGGTGGTCGGGGAGCTCGGCGAGCTGGTCATCCGGCAGCCGATGCCCTCCATGCCGGTGAAGTTCTGGAGCGACGAGGACGGCTCCCGCTACCGCGCCGCCTACTTCGAGCAGTACCCGGGGATCTGGCGGCACGGCGACTGGATCATGTTCACCGAGCGCGGCACCTCGATCATCACCGGGCGCTCGGACGCGACGCTCAACCGCGGCGGCGTGCGCCTCGGAACGAGCGAGCTGTACGGCGTGGTCGAGGAGCTCGACGAGGTGCTGGACGCGCTGGTCGTCCACCTCGAGGCGAGCGACGAGCTCTTGCTCTTCGTCGTCCTCCGCGACGGGCTCGAGCTCGACGACGAGCTGCGGTCGCGCATCTCCGACGCGCTCCGCTCCGGGCTCTCGCCGCGACACAAGCCGGACGACGTCGTCGCCGTCCCGGCGATCCCGCGGACGATGACCGGCAAGAAGCTCGAGCTTCCGGTCAAGAAGATCCTCACGGGAACGCCCGTGGCCGAGGTCGTCAGCAAGGACGCCCTCGTCGACCCGGTGTCGATCGAGGCGTTCGCCGAGTACGCGGCGAGCCGCACCGGGGCGTGACGATGCTGCGCGCGGCGATCGTCGGGCTGGGCTGGTGGGGAAAGACGCTGGTCGAGTCGGTCCAGGGAACGAGCGACGAGGTCCGCTTCGTCGCCGGCGCGACCCGCACGGCGTCGCCCGAGAGCACGGCCTTCGCGGATGAGCACGGCCTCCGGCTCGAGGAGAGCTTCGACGCCCTCCTGGCCGATCCGGACGTCGACGCGGTCGTGCTGGCCACCCCGCACTCGCTCCACACGCCGCAGACCGTCGCCGCCACCGAGGCCGGCAAGCACGTCTTCTGCGAGAAGCCCTTCGCGCTGACGAAGGCGGATGCCGAGACCGCCGCGGAAGCGGCCGACCGCGCGGGGGTCGTGCTTGGCCTCGGCTACAACCGCCGCTTCCACCCGGAGATGACCAAGCTGCGGGAGCGGATCCGGACGGGCGAGCTCGGCACGGTCATGCATGTCGAGGCGACGATGACGTTCGCGAACGCCCTTGCGCTCAGCCCGGAGGCATGGCGCGCGAGCCGCGACGAGACCCCGGCCGGCGGGCTGACGCCGATGGGCGTGCACGCGATCGACGGGATGATCGACCTCTGCGGCGAGATCGACCACGTCTACTGCCAGAGCTTCCGGCGCGCCGTCGAGATCGACGCCGAAGACACCACATCGGTGCTGCTGCGAATGAAGGGCGGCATGTCCGGCTACCTCGGGACGCTGACCGCGACCGGGCCCGGCTTCAGCTTCCAGGTGTTCGGCTCGCAGGGCTCGGTGCGGCTGGAGGGGATGACGCACCGGGCGGGCACCTCCTCCGAGGAGCGCCGCACGCGGCTGTTCGCGACCTGCAAGCTCCAGCCGCTCCAGGGCGAGGCCGAGATCTGGGAGGCCGAGCGCTACGACGTCACCCGCGCCTCGCTCGAGGCGTTCGCGCGCGCGGCAGACGGCGGGCCGCCGTACCCGATCCCGGTCGAGCAGATGGTCCACGGCGCGGCGGTGACCGAGGCGATCGTCCGCTCCGCCTCGTCGGGCCGGGTGGAGTCGGTGGCATGAGGCTACCCGGCGACCTGGGGCACCTGACCTACTCGACCCTCGTCCACCCGGCGGACACCTGGGACGACCTCTGGCAGAGCGTCACCACCTACCTGCCCCAGGTGAAGGCGCGGGTCGCCCCGGACGAGCCGTTCGGCGTCTGCCTGCGCCTGGCGGCCGCGACCGCGGCGACGCTCGCGAACGATCCGGGCGAGCGCGAGAAGCTGAAGGGCTTCCTCGCCGACAACGACATGTACGTCTACACCGCCAACGCCTTCCCCTACCGGCCCTTCAAAGGCCGCGTCGTGAAGGAGGACGTCTACGAGCCCGACTGGAGCACCGAGGAGCGCACGAAGTACACGATCGACGTCGCCGAGGTGCTCGCCGACCTCGCCGAGGACGGGATCAGCCCGTCGATCCAGACCGCGCCGCTCGGCTTCAAGCCGAACGTCACCGGCCCCGAGAAGGTCGCCAGCTACACCGAGCACGTCCTCGGGGTCGCCGCGCACCTCGTCGAGCTCGAGCGACGGACCGGCACGACCGTGACGCTCGCGATCGAGCCCGAGCCGTACTGCTTCCTCGAGACCACCGGCGAGACGATCGCCTACTTCCAGGAGCACCTCTACTCGGGGGCGGGGACGAGGCGGCTCGCCGCGCTCGCGGGGCTCCCGGTGGCCGACGCCCTCACGGCGCTCCGCCGCCACCTCGGGATCGTCTACGACATCTGCCACCAGGCGGTCGAGTACGAGCAGTCGGCGGACTCGCTCCAGGCGCTGGTCGATGCCGGCGTGCCCGTCCTCAAGCTGCAGGAGGCGGCGGCGATCCACGTCCCCGAGGTGAACGAGGCGTCCGTCGACAGCCTCCGCCGCTACGTGGAGACGATCTACCTGACGCAGACCTACGAGCGCCGGGACGGGCAGCTCACCCGCTACCTGAACCTCGATGACGCGCTCGCGGCCTGGGACGCCGACCCGGGCGGCCCGCCGCGCGAGTGGCGCGTGCACATCCACGTGCCGGTCTTCCTCGACGACCTCGGCGCGTTCGGCTCGACGAGGTTCGCGATCGAGGACGCGCTCGCGGTGCACCGGGAGACGCCGCTCTCGGGGCAGCTCGAGATCGAGACCTACACCTGGGACATGCTCCCGGACGAGATCAAGACCGGGGACATCGTCGACTACGTCTGCCGCGAGCTGGAGTGGGTGCGCGGGCAGCTGACGTGACCACCGAGGAGGAGCCGTGCTGAGAGCGACCGAGGGAAAGACCCTGCCGACGACGGTGACGGGCTCGCTGCCGCGACCGAGCTGGTACACCGAGAGCCTCCAGCGGCGCTCGTTCCTCGAGGCGATGGTCAGCTCGCCGTTCCGGGAGCAGTACGTCGACGCCCTCTCCGCCTACCTGCGCGAGCAGGAGGTGGCCGGGCTCGACATCGTCACGGACGGCGACTGCCGCTTCGACCAGGACATCGGCGGCCAGAGCTGGACGGGCTACCCCACGCGGCACATGTCCGGCTTCGAGCACGACCGCCCCCAGCTCGCCAGGACCGGTGCGGGCGGGATCGGCTTCCCGCGCGGGCACATCCTCCACGACTACCTCGAGGCGCGGGTGATGCCGAAGATCGTCGGCCCGGTGGAGCGGGGCGAGCTCCAGTACGCGGAGATCTGGAAGACCGCGCAGCGCCTGACGGCGAAGCCGGTCAAGTTCGGGACGGTGACGCCCGAGCTGGTCGCCTTCGCCGTGCAGGACGAGCACTACGCCGACCTGCCCTCGCGGATCATGGCGCTCAGCGACGCGATGAACGAGGAGCTGCACGACCTGGCCGACGCGGGCTGCCCGGTGATCCAGATGGAGGAGCCGCAGATCCACCTCCTGGCCGCCCGCGGCATCGTCGACGACGTGATCAACCCGGAGTTCATGCTCGGCGTCTTCAACAACACGGTGAAGGGGCTGCGCGAGAAGACCGAGGTCTGGTGCCACACCTGCTGGGGCAATCCCTCGCAGCAGCGGATGTTCGCGAAGGTGCAGTCGTACGAGCCCGCGCTCGAGGTGCTGAACCAGGTCGATGCCGACGTGATCACCTTCGAGGCGAAGAGCTCGGACGGCATGGACCTGGCGGCGATCGGCCGGCAGATCACCGGCATGAAGGTCGCCGTCGGCGTGATCGACCACCACACGCTCCAGATCGAGTCCGCGGACGACGTCGCCGCTTTCACCCGGCGGGCGCTCGAGCACATCCCGGCCGAGCGGCTGATCCTCTCGTCCGACTGCGGCATGGGCCGAGAGGGCATGAGCCGGCGACACGCCTTCTACAAGATGGTCTCGCTCGTCCGTGGTGCGAACATCGTCCGCAAGGAGCTGGGGCTGCCCGAGGCCGAGTGCCTCGCCGAGGATCCGTCCCTCTCCCTCCTGCGCAGCGAATGAAAGACGAAGCCGAGCGCAAAGCCGACAGCGAAGCTGGCGAGGTCGGGGCGAGGCGATGTCGTGAGGCCGGAGGCCTCAAGGTCGGTCTCTGCGGCCTGGGCCGCATGGGCAGCGCGATCGCCGGGCGCGTCGCCGGCGGCGGCCACGACCTCGTCGTCTACAACCGCACTCCGGGGAAGGCGCCGCCCGCGGGGGCCCGCGTCGCGTCGTCGATCGCGGAGGCGTGCGAGGGGCGCGAGGCCGTGATCACGATGGTGGCCGACGACGACGCGCTCCGCGAGGTCGCGCTCGGCGCGGGCGGGCTGCGCGACTCGCTGCCGGACGGCGCGATCCACGTGCCGATGGGCACCCACGGCGTCGGCGTGATCGAGGAGCTGGACGCGGCGCACGCCAAGGCGGGGCAGGTCCTCGTCGCGGTGCCCGTCCTGGGCCGGCCGGCCGTGGCCGCGGAGGGGCAGCTCGGGCTCGTCCCCGCCGGCCCGCGGGAGGCGGTCGAGCGCCTCCGGCCGCTCTTCGAAGTGATCGGGCGCCGGGTGATCGAGGCCGGGGAGCGGCCGGCCGGAGCCACCGCCGTGAAGCTGGCGCACAACTTCGTCCTCGGCGCGGCGATAGAGACGATGGGCGAGGCGTTCGCGCTCGTTCGGAAGTACGGGATCGAGCCGCAGGTCCTCCTCGACGTGCTGACGGACGTCCTGTTCGACGCCCCTGCGTACAAGGTCTACGGCCGGATCATCGCCGAGCAGGCCTACGACGACGTGGGCTTCACCGTCAGCCTCGCGCTCAAGGACGCGAACCTGATCCTCGCCGCCGCGGACGCGGCGCGGGTGCCGATGCCGAGCGCGAACGTCTATCGCGACCGGCTGCTGAGCGCGCTCGCCCACGGCGACGGCGAGCTCGACTGGGCCGTGATCGCGCGCGAGCAGGCGCAGGCGAGCGGGCTCGAATGACGGCGGGCGCTGCCGTCGTCGTCGGCGGCACCTCGGGCATCGGCCTCCGGCTGGCCGAGGTACTCGCCGAGCACGGCCGCGAGGTCGTGATCACCGGCCGCAACGACGAACGCGCGGCCGCGATCGCCGCCGATCTGCCCGGCACAGCACGCGGGCTGGGCCTCGATCTGGCCGAGCCGACGGCGATCGCCGATCGGCTGGCGGGCGTCGGGACGGTCGATCGGCTCGTGCTGGCGGCGATCGAGCGCGACCGGAACACCGTTCGCGAGTTCGACGTGGAGAGCGCCGTCCGCCTCGCGACGCTCAAGCTGGTCGGCTACACGGAGGTCGTGCATGCGCTCGTGGAGCGGCTGGCCGCGGACGCGTCGATCCTCGTCTTCGGCGGCCTCGCCCTCGAGCGCCCGTACCCGGGCTCGACGATGGTCACGGCAGTGAACGGCGGCGTCACGGGGCTCGTCCGGACGCTCGCGCTCCAGCTGGCGCCGATCCGCGTGAACGGGATCCACCCGGGCATCGTCGGCGACACCCCCGAGTGGGCCGACAAGCCGGCGGCCGTCGAGGCGGTCATCGCCCGGACGCCGCTCGGCCGGACGGTCACGACCGACGAGGTCGTCGACGCGTCGATCTTCCTGCTCGACAACGGCGGCGTGAACGGCATCACCCTCCAGGTGGACGGCGGATGGCTGCTCATGTAGGGCACCGGCTCGTCCGGCGCGAGGAGATCGTCTTCGAGCCGGCGCTGCCGGACAACAGCCGCGGGCTGACGCGCTGCGTCCTGATCGGCGGGGCGACCGGCTCGACCCACACCGGCCTGATCCTCGTGGAGCTCGACCAGGGCGACGTCGACACCCACCTGCACTCGTTCGAGTCGAGCTTCTTCGTGCTCGAGGGCGAGCCTGTCCTGTACCTGGACGGCCACGGGGTGAAGCTGCGCCCGAACACCTGCGGCGCGATCCCGGTCGGCGTCCCCCACGCCTGGCGCTGCGAGGGGAAGGCACGCTGGATCGAGATGGCGTCACCGCGGCCGCGCCTGCCGGGACAGCCGTCCGACACGTTCTTCCTGGGCCCGCCGCCGGACGACGCGCCGGCCGAGCTCGACCTGCGCGACCCGCGCAACCGCCACCTCTTCTTCCTCGCCGACGACGACATGGACATCGCGGCGCTCAGCAAGGGGATGAAGGCCACCGCGCCGACGGTATCGGTGAACATCGCGAACGCCGCACTGCTCTACAGCGGGGTGACCGTGAAGATGCTCGTCGACAAGCGCCTCGACGCGCAGCTGCACACGATGTTCATGGTCCGCTACCAGCCGGGGGCGCTCGCGCACCCGCATGACCACCCCTTCGAGGAGTCGTACTACATGCTCGAGGGCGAGATCGACGTGGTCGCCGACGACCAGCGGTACACGCTGTATCCCGGCGACGTCTTCTGGACGGCGACCGGGTGCATCCACGCTTTCTACGAGGTCAAGGGCCGGCCGGTGAAATGGCTCGAGACGTCGGCCCCCGGCCCGCCCGACCGGCACTCGTACCGGTTCGAGCGCGACTGGGAGCGCCTCCGCGGCTGAACCGGAAGGCCCCTACGCGAACGGGTCGCGTACCTGGATGCCGGAGAACCGGCGGTAGTCACGGTCGTGCGTCCAGATCGTGCGGACGCCGTTCTCGACCATCCGCGCGGACAGGTGGGCATCCGAAACGAGATTGCCGCGCGCGTCGGCCTCCTCGGCGACGCGGCGAAAGGCGGCCCAGAAGCGGTCCTGCTCACCGACCGTCTGCACGTTCGGAAGCGCCAGCAGACGCTCGACGTTCGCGACCGCATCCGGCGGGGCGAGCGGCCGCTCGAAGATCGCCGGATGGGTCGCAAATGCGGAGGTAGGCAATCGCCGTCGGCCAGAAGAGATATGCGAGCGCGTGTCCGTGTGCGACGCGATCGAGGAAGTCACGCGCCTGCGGGTGAAAGCGCTGGCCTCGTCGGAGGCGTTGAGGAGGGACGTTGGCGTCGAAGGTGAAGCTCACGGTGCGTCGAGCGCCCGCCTCACCGCTTCCTTGTCCTCGAGATCGACGCGCACATTCATCGGCTGCGACGCCCAGCCGAGCTCAGGTGGTGCGGATGTATCCGTCTCCCCCAACGCGCGTGCGAGCAGCTCCGAGACGAGCTCGCCGAGGGTCTTCCCCTCGCGGCGCTTGCGCTCCTTCAGCCGCCGGAGCACTCCGGCGTCGATGTCGATCGTCGTCCGCGGCCTGCGCATCTGATGCTCGCACCTTACGCATCAGATGCGGGAGTTAGCCGACGTCTTCGATGATCCGAACAAGCTCGTCGACGCGGTAGCCGTGGCTGCGCGCGAACGCGACGAGCTCTCTCGCCCGCTGGACGACGGCACCGCGCTCCGGCGTGCCGGCAACGGAGATGCCGCGGCCGCGGCGGAACTCCAGCAGCCCCTCGTCGCGCAGCAGCCGCAGCGAGCGCAGGACGGTATTGGTGTTGACCCCGAGGACGGCGGCGAGGTCTTTCGCCGGCGGGAGGCGCTCTCCCGGCTTGGCCTCGCCGTCGGCGATCGCCCGGCGAATCTCGGCCGCCACCTGCTCGTACAGGTCGGTCGGGTCGCTCTTGTTCACCTTGACACTTAACATGGTACTAGTAATACTAGCGCAATACGGCCCTCTCCCTCCGCCGGGGTGACCGATCAGAATCGGCCGACGAGGCTAGTCAGGGCGGAAGGGATTCTCGACCCGCACGCCGGCATAGTCGGCGCCGTCGGTCAACGCCTCCGAGAGGACGACGTCGCAGCCGAGCGCTCGAGCCGCCTCGACGATCGCAGCGTCCCAGAGCGAAGGAACGACTCGACGAGCTGCGTCGCCTGCTCGTGGGTGATCGCGTCGTCGCGCGTCTCGCGAATCGCCTGGACATAGAACTCCTGGAGGACCTGGACGGAGAGCCCGAGGTCGCGATCGGCGAGAAGCCGGTTGGCCCGCGTCGCCTTGTCCTCCTCCGCCGGGTCGCGAGAGATCGCGAGAGCAGGACGTTCGTGTCAACGAACCGCACGGCGATGTGCTTCGTCCCGATCGAGCCGGGATCGGGCGCTGAAGCGCGTGATCTCGCGCTGGACGCGACGCTGTTGCGCTTCCAGCCGCGCTACCTCGGTGTCTCGCTCGGAGAGCGACCGCAGGTAGTCGGCCACGAGCGCGCTGACCGAGGTTCCGCGCTCGGCAGCGCGGAACCCCGCGGCCCGATAGACGTCGTCCGGAAGGGAGACGGTGAGGCTCTTCATGGCTTCAACTGTGTTTCACTGCTTGTGGCAAAGGAGTTACGGTCTCGTCACTTGCCTGGTGCCAGGCACTGGCTGTGGAAAAGAGCCGGCGGGAACCGGGCTCGGACCCGGATCCCGTCAGGCGGCGGCGGTCTGTGCCGCGGCGAGCGGCGCCTTGCCGGCGATCAGGTCCGCGCCCTTCTCGGCGACCATCACCGTCGCGGCATGCGTGTTCGCCCGCGTGATCGTCGGCATCACCGAGGCGTCGCAGACGCGGAGGCCCTCGACGCCGTAGACGCGGAGCTCCGAGTCGACGACCGAGCCGATCGCGCACGTCGAGGTCGGGTGGTAGACGGGCTGCGCGTTGCGCTCGACCCAAGCGACGATGTCGGCCTCCGAGTCGGAGTCGGGAACGCTGTACGGCCTCGTCGTGACCGCCTTCAGCGCCGGCTGCGAGGCGATCTCGAGGGCGATCCGGACGCCGGCGATCACGCTCCGGCGGTCGTCCTCGTCGGTGAAGAAGTTGGTCAGCACGAGCGGCTTCGAGTCGGGCATCGGGGTGCGGAGCTTCACCCAGCCGCGCTCGTTCGGCTTGATCAGCACGGGGCCGAAGGCGATGCCGGGATCGGTCGGGGCATTGAGCCCTTCGTCGTAGAAGATCGACGGAGCGAAGTGGAACTCGATGTCGGGCGCGGGCAGGTCGTCGCGGGTCCGGAAGAAGCCGCCCGCCTCCGGGATGTTCGAGCTCAGCGGGCCGCGGCCCTCCCGCTCGAGCAGCTCGAAGTTCTCCGGCGTGAGGATGCCGAACAGCCCCGGCTGCTCGGTGACGAAGTTGACGTTGACCATGCAGTGGTCCTGGAGGTTGCGGCCGACGGGCAGGTTCTCGCGGACCGGGATGCCGAAGAGCGAGAGGTCCTCCTCCGGGCCGATCCCAGAGAGCATCAGCAGGACGGGCGAGTGGTACGCGCCCGCGGAGACGACCACCTCGCGCTCGGCCGGGATCGTCTCCACCTTGCCGTCCTGGACGACCTCGACGCCGACGGCACGGGTGCCCTCGAAGACGATCTTCTGCGCGAAGACGCTGGTGCGCACCTGGAGATTCGGCCGGTCGGCCACCGGATGGAGGTACGCGTCGGCCGTCGAGCACCGCTTGCCGTTCCGCTGCGTGACCTGGAAGCGGGAAACCCCCTCCGGGCGGTCGACGTTCAGGTCGGGGATGCGCTCGTAGCCCGCCTGCACGGCAGCGTCGAGCATCGCGTCGACGAGCGGCTGCATCGAGCGGCTCTCGGAGACTGCGAGCGGACCGCCGACCCCGTGGAACTCGTCCTCGCCGCGCTCGTTGTTCTCGGCGCGCTTGAAGTACGGCAGCACCTCGTCGTATGACCAGCCGGTGGCGCCGCCGGCCGCCCAGTCGTCGAAGTCGAGGCGGTTGCCGCGCAGGTAGATCATCGCGTTGATCGACCCGCAGCCGCCGATCATCCGCCCGCGCGGGAGGTACAGGCGGCGGCCGCCGAGGCCGGGCTCCTTCTCGCCGAGGAGATCCCAGTCGTGGCTCGACTTGAAGAGCGCGGGGAAGGCGAACGGGATGTGGATCTCCGGCGCGACGTCGGGCGGGCCGGCCTCGAGCAGCAGCACGCTCGCGTCGGAGTCCTCGCTCAGCCGCCCCGCGAGCACACAACCGGCACTGCCGCCGCCGACGATCACGTAGTCAGGCACGACAGGTCGAGCATCCCACTTCGACCCGGCCTCTGTCCACCGGTTAGGTTCTCCTGCGATGGCGGGCAACGACCTGGTCGCGCTCTACTGGACGACCTCCGGCCCGGTCGACGTGCACTACGGGCGCGAGTGGAGCCTGTTCGACTTCGCCGACCGCTGCGCGCAGGCGGAGCGCGCCGGCTTCAAGGGCATCGGCCTCTGGCACGCCGACCTCCGGCACATCCTCGAGTCGCGCTCGCTCGCCGACGTGAAGACGCTGCTCGACGACCACGGGCTCGAGTACCTGGAGCTCGAGTTCTTCTGGGAGTGGATGCTCGACCCGGCGGACGAGCGCCGGCAGGCGGCGGAGCCGATCTGGGAGCTGCTCCACGAGGCCGCCGCCGCGCTCGACGCCCACCACGTCAAGGTCGGAAACATCCCCGGGACGCCGTGCGAGATCCCGACGCTGACCGAGCGCTACGCCGAGCTCTGCGCCGAGGCGGCGAAGCGCCACCGCGCGCTGATGGTCTACGAGTTCATGCCGCCGGACGTGAACGTCCAGGACGTCGAGACGGCGCTGGCGGTCGTCGAGGGCGCGAACGCCCCGAACGGCGCCCTCTGCATCGACACCTGGCACATGGCCAAGCTCGGCGTCTCACCCGACAAGCTGCGCGCGGTTCCCGCCCGCTGGTACGGCTGGGTCGAGCTCAGCGACGGCCAGTGGGAGAACATGCCCGACCCGGTCGACGAGACGATCAACCACCGCGCGCTGCCCGGCGAGGGCGAGTTCCCGATCCGCGAGTATGTCGCCGCGGTGCGCGACGCCGGCTACGAGGGGCCGTGGGGCGTCGAGGTGCTCTCCGACAAGCTGCGGGCCCTGCCGATCGAGCAGATCTTCGACCGCGCGTACGAGACGAGCGCCGCGCAGCTTGTCTGAGCGCCGGCCCGGACCGGCTCGTTGAGCGTCCGACCGTGACCGCTCGGCGTCGATCAGGCTGGTGGTATCGAGGATCAGGCGTTTCCACGCCCGCGACCACGCCGAGGACGTCTAGGCGCAGCGGTTATCATCTTCTCGAATCTCACTCGTCCGCGGGCACAGCCCGCGTTCAACCTCGACGGCCCGCTGCATGCGGGCCGTCGCTTTGGAGAGAGGTCGGAGGGCGCGGGACTCGAACCCGATCCGGTCGCCCGGACAGAGCGAATCTCACTCGTCTGCTCCACCCTGGAGCTTCAACCCTCCGACCACGTGCAGACGGCAGGAGGCCATGTGTCCGGAGACTGCGACGAAAGTGCGCCTGTCCGATCCGAGGCGCCGGTCGGCGGCGAGGTCGGCTCACGTTGCCTGACAGGCGACGACCCGTGACGAGCCGTCAGGCTGATCCGGTCCCGGACAAATGCGATTCGATGCGCGGATGCCATGATGCGACGATGCCAAAGGTCAGGACGACGCTGACGATCGACGAGCAGGTTCTGCGGGCCGTCAAGGTGCGCGCAGCGCGTACCGGCAAGGGCGAGAGCGAGGTGATCGAGGAGGCCCTTCGACGAGAGCTGGGCTTCGACCTGCTCGCGGGTCTCTGGCAGCGATACGACGCTGACGAAGCCCTCGGGCTGGCGGTCGAGGCTCAGCACAAGACGCGGTCACGACGGCGCTGAGTGCGCGCCGTCCTCGAATCCGAGCATCCTCGTGGCTGCTCCGCCCACGCGCGAAGGGGCCGGGCTGACACCGGATCTTCTCAGACTAGAGTCCGAGTACGAGCGCCAGCGCCTCGTCGACCGCGCGCAGCTCCTCTGCACCGAGCCGACCAGCGGATCGGCCCAGCCGCTGCGGATCGACGACCGTGGTCTGCTCGACCAGGACCCGGGTCTGCGTACCTCGAACATCGACGGTCGGACGGAACGTGGCCGGCATCGCACCCGTCGACGTCGGCGCGACGAGCGTGGTGCTGAGATCGAGGAACTCGTCCGACTGGACGACCACGGCATGGCGAGCGCCACGCTGTTCGTGGCCGCGCGTGTCACGGGGCGCGGGCAGCCGGAAGATCTCGCCCCTGACCATCAGTTCCGGTCGCGGGGAGCGAGCTCGGCCATCTGCTCGCGTATCAGAAGCATCTCCTCGCGGTCGTGTTCGTCGGCGGCGATCCGACGGACCTCGTCGCGCAAGGCCGACCTGACGCGGCGGCGGGCAGCCGCCTCCCGAAGTGCGGTGCGAACCGCCTCCGAATCGCTCAGACCCTCGGCACGGACGACGTCCAGCGCCGCCGCAGAGCTGTCGTCGAGGCGGACATGGAGCGAGCGAGCCACCATTGGACTGTAGCACGTATTGTGCTACAGCAGAGCTGACCGGATTCACAGATCTCGGCTCGCGCGGTCGTCTCCTTCTGCGTGGCGCCGACAGGCGCCGACGTACCTGGCACCGAACCTCTACTTGCGAGCACAGGTCGGCGGCCGCAGATGCGTGAACGCAACACCTGTCACCGGAAACTCCCGAATGTCTCACAGCAAGACCTGACGCAGGAACTCATGGTTCACCGCCGAGCCGCCGTCGCAGAACGCCGGTGACGCGGCAGGCGGCGTCGATCCGGGGGTCGCACTCCAGCCTCATGGACGAGCCTCTCGCACGTTGCAAGGCGTCAAACGGCGGCGAACCACAGGTCATCGCAGGAGAACGGCGCACGGAGTACCTCGGAAATCCGCCGATCGGGAAATGCCGGAGCGAAGGCATCCTCCTGCGGCAAACCCCTTCTCGTCGGTTCCGCCAGCCGACAAGCCGGCGCCCGCCAAGCCGCAGTCATGTCACTCGACCTCGATCACCGACCCGCTCACACAACGAGACCCGTTCCTCGAACCCCGCGAGCCCTGACCGCTATTGCCCAGCACTAAAGCATGCGACCGACCCGACGCCTATCGGTCGGACGAGTGTTTCTGCGCCCGGCAACAGACGGACCAGCATAGAGGCGGAGATCAGGTGACCTTTGCCGCCCGGTACGACCTGCGCACCACCTCCGTGTACGGCACCGGGCTGACCACGGCCCGGATCTCCGCCTGCACGTGGCGCTCGACCGTCGGTTTCGCCGAGCCGCCTCCCTCCTCGCCCCAGACGAAGGTGACCTCGGTGCCCGGCTCGGCGTACTCGGGCTCCAGCACCGCCAGGGTGAGCATCTTGCCCTCGTTCGCGCTGTAGCCGATCCAGGTCGAGATCCCCACGGTTTCGCCGTCCGCCGTCACCCGGTCGAACGGGTGCATGCAGTACACGGCCGACGGCCAGTCCATGAACTTCGCCCGCTCGTCGGCCGGGCCGAACATCGTCCCGATCGTCGCGGTGACGTCGTCGTCGTCGAGCGCCAGCGTCACCTTCTGCCGGTGCTCGCCGCCCGCCAGCTCCTCGAGCGCCTCGCGGCCGACGAAGTCGTGGTCGAACTTGACGTAGCTGCCGTAGCCCAGGTCCCAGGGCGTGAAGTAGTAGTCCTGGATCGCCTCCGAGGCGAAGCTGCCGCCGATCGAGGCCGAGCCCTCGTACCCCGCCGCCGGCAGCCACTCGCGGTAGGCCTTCAGGCTCTCGCCCGAGTACACCGCCGGCAGCGGCGACGGGATCCAGCCCGACTCCAGCGTGTTCGACGAGTAGGCCCGCCCGCCGACCTGCCTCATTCCGAACCGCTCGCCCGCGGCCAGCAGCGCCTCGTGCACCGCGGGCTCGTCCTCCCACGGGCCGAAGAGCTCCCACCCGGGCTGGCCGACCATGCCGTGGCGGAGCGCCTGCACCGGCTTGCCGGCGATCGTGACCGTGGTCAGGTTGAAGAACTTGAGCTCCGGCGGCGAGGCGCCGAGCGCCTGCTCGATCACGTCCATCGCGCTCGGCCCCTGCACCTGGAAGCGGTACGACTTGCGCCTGCCGTCGGTGCGAAGCGCCCAGCGCTGGTCGAGCTCGACCTCGACGTCGTAGCCGCCGGTCTCGGCGTGGTAGGTGATCCAGTTCAGCGCGGGCGCGCGCCCGACCAGGTTGAACTCGTTCTCCGCGAGGTGGAAGAGGATCACGTCGCCGATCACGTAGCCCTCCGGCGTGCAGGGCACGAAGTGCTTCGCCTTGTCGACCGTGAACCCCTCGAAGCTGTTGACTGCGAGCCCGGAGAGGAGCTTCTCCGCGTCCGGGCCGGCCACGGCCAGATCGGCCATGTGGTACGACTGGTTGAAGAGCACGCACGTCGTTTGCCAGGCGAGCTGCTCGTCTCGCCAGTTCGTGTACTCCGCCGGGACCCCCGGATAGACGTTGGGGCCCCCCTGCGAGTTGCGCAGCAGCTCGACGGGGCTCTCCACGGTGCCGAGCAGGTCTTCCAGGCTCCGATCAGCCATCGTCTTCCTCCCTTTCGGTCACGGGCACCGGCTCGACCTCGCCGGCACCGTGCGTGTGCTCTCCGAGATAGCTCGCGATCAAGAGCTGGCGGTTGGCCCGCAGGTGCTCCGCGTCGTTGTGCAGCACGATCCGGCCGTGCGACAGGACGTAGCCGCGGTCGGCGACCTCGAGCGCGAGGTGCACGTGCTGCTCGACCAGGAGCACGGCGCAGCCGCGCTCGTCCGCGAACGTCCGCACCACCGGCAGCAGCCGCTCCACGATCACCGGCGCGAGCCCGAGGCTGAGCTCGTCGAGGAGCAGGAGGCGCGGCCGCCGGGCCAGCGCGCGGGCGACGGCGAGCATCTGCTGCTCGCCGCCCGAGAGCAGTCCGACGCGCCTGCGCTCGAGCTCCTTCAGCTTCGGGAAGTACTCGTAGGCGAGGTCGTCGTCGAGCTGCTCGCCGCGGAAGCCCAGCCGGAAGTGCTCCGCGACGGTCAGGCCGAAGAAGAGCCCGCGGCCCTCGGGGACGTGCGCCACCCCCAGCCGGGCGCGCGCGCTCGGCGACGTCCGAGCCAGGTCGCCGCCGGCGAGCACCACACGGCCGGCCATCGGCTTGACCAGGCCCGAGACGACGCGCAGCGTCGTCGTCTTCCCGGCGCCGTTCGCGCCGAGCAGGGCGACCACCTCGCCCGACCGCACCGTCAGCTCCACGTCGCGGATGACCGCGGCCTCGTCGTACCCGGCCGTCAGCGCCTCGACCGCGAGGACGGCGTCAGCCATGGGCCTCCCCGGCCGAGGCCAGCCTGGACGCCGCGCTGCCCAGGTAGGCGCCGATCACCTGCGGATCGTTGCGGACCGCCTCGGGCGCTCCGCGCGCGATCACCCTGCCGAACTCGAGCACGACCACCTCGTCGCAGATCCCGAGCACGAGGCCCATGTCGTGGTCGACGAGCAGCATCGACTGGCCGCCGTCGGCGAGACTACGCAGTCGCGAGCCGAGCTCCTCGCTCTCGCGCGTGTCCAGCCCCGCCGCCGGCTCGTCCAGGCAGAGGACGCGCGGCCTGGCCACGAGCGCACGCGCGATCCCGGCCAGCTTCCGCCGGCCCTGGGAGAGCCCGCTGGGCAGCTTCTCCGCGTCGGCGCCGAGGCCGAGCAGCTCGAGCGCCGGGCCGATCTCGTCCGAGCGCGAGTCGGGCGCCGAGACCGTCTCGCCGATCGTCCGCCAGACGGAGGGCCGGTGCGACGCGACCACGAGGTTCTCGCCGACCGAGAGGTCGTCGAACAGCTCGATCGACTGCCACGTCCGCGCGAGCCCGCGCCGGGCGCGGGCGTGCGGCGGCAGGCGGGTGAGGTCGTCGCCGTCGAGCTCGACCCGGCCCTCGCAGCGGACGAACCCGCTGATCGCGTCGATGAAGGTCGTCTTGCCCGCGCCGTTGGGCCCGATCAGGCCGACCAGCTGCCCGTCGCCGACCTCGAGGTCGGCGTCGGCGACGGCGTGCAGGCCGCCGAAGCGGACGGAGATCCCGGTCGCCCTCAGGACCGGGGTCATCGCCTGCTCCTCGCTACGTCCCGGTGCGCCGCGGCTCGCGCCGCAGCTCGCTCGGCGAGCAGCCGTACGCCGAGCGGAATAGCCGGCTGAAGTGCTGCGGGCCGGGTAGGCCCCAGCGGCTCGCGATCGAGAGGATCGTCTCGTCCTCCAGCGACGGGTCGAGGAGGTCGCGGCGGCAGCGCTCGAGCCGCGACTCCCGGATCCAGCGGCAGACGCTCGTGCCCTCGGCCTCGAAGAGCTTGTGCAGGTACCTGGTCGAGATGAAGCAGCCGCGGGCGACCCGCTCGGGATCCAGGTCCGGGTCGCCGAGGTTCGCCTCGATGAACGACTGGATGTTGAGCAGGATCTCCGCCCGCGTGCGCAGCCTGGTCGGCGCCTCCCCGCGCGACGGGGCTGCATAGAGAGCCCGGACGAGGTCGAGCACGCACTCGACAGCATTCGGCGCGTCGACAGGCGTGATCGTCGAGTCCTCCAGCCCGGACGCAAGCCCGAGGAAGAAGGCCACCGCCGCTCTCGGTACCCCCTCGTCCCCCGGGATCCCGACCGCGGTCAGCCTGCTGATCTGCGTCTCCTCCGGGCCGAGCAGGTGCCTGGGGATGCGCACCACCACAGACTCGTACGGCTGGTCCGCGCGGAAGAGCACCGGGTGCGAGGTCTCGTAGCTGATCAGGTCGCCGCTCCGGGCGAGGCCCGTCCGGCCTTCCTGGGCGGCGGTGATCTGGCCGCGCAGCACCACCGACAGGTGCAGGCACTCCGGGTCGCAGGCGGCGATCGCCCGCGAGCTCCGCATCATCGTGTTCGGCGCGGCGGCAATCCTGAACACGCTCAGCGGGCCGAGCTCGTAGCCCCACATGCGCGCCCCGAAGTCCTCGGCGGCCACGCTCCGGACCTGCACCGGCAGATAGGCGTCGAACGACGACTCCGACCAGAAATCGAGCCGATCCCGGGCGGGAACGGTCGTCGTGTCGATCAGCAGCATGCGCAGCGGGCCCGAGCCGAGGCCATTGTCGCCGCGATCTTCTCGCGCCGGGTGCCGGAGAGCAAGCCATCTCGGCTACCCGGCCCTCCAGAGCCGGCCGGTGGCGATCCGTGCGCCCTCGGCGAGGGTCGCCAGCTTGGCCCAGCCGAGCTCGGGGTGGATGCGCGACCCCATGCCGCAGTCGGTGCTCGCCAGCACGTTCTCCCTGCCGACACGCTCGGCGAACCGGACGATCCGCTCCGCGACCAGCTCCGGGTGCTCGATCAGGTTCGTCGAGTGGCTGACCACGCCCGGCGCGAGCTTCTTCCCGTCCGGGAGCCGAACCGACTCCCAGAGGTGGTACTCGTGCTCGTGACGGACGTTCGCCGCCTCGACGAGGTAGGTGCCGGCGTTCACCGAGAGCATCAGGTCGACGATCTCGGCCAGCGGGATGTCGGTCGCGTGCGGCCCGTGCCAGCTCCCCCAGCAGAGGTGGTAGCGGACGCCCTCCTCGGGGATCCCGGCGAGCGCGTGGTTCAGTGCCTCGACCCGGGCCCGGCAGTACGCGCGGTACGTCTCGACGTCGAGGCCGGGATCGTGGTCCCAGAGGGCGGGAATCCAGGCGTCGTCGACCTGGAGGAGGAAGCCGGCCTCGACGATCAGGCGGTACTCCTCCGCCAGCGCGTCGGCCAGCGCCCAGAGCAGCTCCTCCTGCGTGGCGTAGTGCTCGTTGCCCATGTCCACCTCGGCGCTGGCGGGCGCGACCGCGGGCATGAAGACGTCTGCAACCTCGACGCCTTCGACCGCGGCCTTCAGGTTCGCGATGTCCCGCTGCACGGCCGCCGGCTCGTAGACGATCGGCCCGACGCAGACCGGGCGGCTCGCGATCGCCGCCCAGAAGGCGCGGTCGCTGCCGTGGAAGAGCACGTCGGGCGTCTCCTGTGCGTACGCGTAGAACGCCGGGAACGCGAGCCGGTCGCGCCCGCGGAGCGGCGGCCTGGCGTGCTCCGCGCGCTCGATCCCGCCGAGCCTCTCGGTCACGTACCACTGCCAGATCGACTTGCCGAACTCGCCGTCGTTCACGACGTCGATGCCGGCCTCGACCTGCTTCCGGACGACCCCGGCGACGGCGTCGGCCAGCGCCTCCGGCGGCGCCTCGCCGAGCAGCGCCGCCTCGGCCTCGGGCGGCCGCTGGAGCGCGCCCACGTGCGTCGTCAGGATCCGGTCGGTCACGCCGCGGTCCTTCCCCAGAGCTGCCTGGTCGCGATCCGGGCGCCCTCGGCCAGCGCTTCGAGCTTGGCCCACTGGATCGACGGGTGCACCCGCTGCACCGGCGAGGCCTGGGCGAACCCGCAGTCGGTGCCGGCCATCACCCGCTCGCGGCCGACGAGCCCGGCGAGCCGCACCAGCCGCTCCGCGACCAGCTCGGGATGCTCGACCACGTTGGTGTGGTGGGTGACGACCCCGGGGACGAGCACCTTCCCCTCGGGCAGCGCGACCGTCTCCCAGAGCCGCCACTCGTGCTCGTGCCGCGGGTTGGCCTGCTCGATCAGGTAGAAGCGGGCGTTCACCTCGAGGATCAGGTCGACGACGTCGGCCAGCGGCGGGTCGTAGGCGTGCGGGCCGTGCCAGCTGCCGAAGCAGACGTGGTAGCGAACGCGCTCCTCGGGGATCCCGGCCAGCGCGTGGTTGAGCGCCTCGACCCTGAGCTTCGCCCACCGCCGGTAGTCCTCCACCGAGCCGCCCAGGGAGAGGATCGAGTCATACTCGTGCATGAGCACGGCGTCGTCGACCTGGAGCAGGAAGCCGGCCTCGACGATCGCCGCGTACTCGTCGTGCAGCGCGTCGGCGAGGGCGAAGACGAGCTCCTCCTCGGACGCGTAGTGCTCGTTGCGCAGCCAGTAGACGCTGGCGGGGGCGACCACCGGCAGGAACGCGTCCTCGACCTCGACGCCCGCCAGCGCCGTCCTCAACCGGGCGATGTCGCGCTCCACCGCGGAGCCGTCGTACTCGACCGGCCCCGTGCAGAACCACAGCTTGGCCTCGGCCGTCGGCGCCTCGGCGTCGCCGCCGCCCACGCGCACGCGGTTCTCCATCGCGCGGGCGAGCTCGGCGTCGTGCTCCGCGTAGAACTCCGGGAACGCCTGCCGGTCGCGGCTGGGCGGAAGCAGGTCCATGCCGTCGAGCGGCACCAGCCGCTGCTCGATGCCGCGCACGCGCTCGTAGAGGTACGTGATCCAGGAGTCCTTGCTCATCTCCCCGTCGTCGACCACGTCGATCCCCGCCTCGGCCTGCATCCGCACGACCTCCGCGACCGCGTCTGCGAGCGCCTGCTCGTACGCCGCCTCGTCGACCTCCTCCCCGCGCGTGATCGCCGCGCGGAGCTCGCGCACCGGCTGCGGCCGGACGAGGCTGCCCACGTGCGTGGCCAGCACCCGGTCCATCAGACCTCCTGCCCCGTCGCCGCCACCGGGTCGGCGCGTGAGCCACCGCCGGCGGCCCGCCGCCGCTTCCTGAGCTGCCGCTTGCGGTAGGTGGCGCCGGCGACCCCGTCGGGGTTCTGGATCAGGGTCACGATCAGCGCGAGCCCGGCGAAGAGGAGCGCCCAGTTGCCGGAGATGTCGAGCCACTTCTCGAGCGCGTAGGGGAACAGCGCCTCGACCGAGATCAGGCCCGCGATCACCGCGCCGGAGACCATCGTCACCCCGCCGACGTACGCGAGCGCGATCAGGCTGAGCGCGGTCAGCGCGGAGAAGCGGGTGACCGTGACCGAGCTGAAGTTGTAGCCGTACATCGCGCCCGCAATGCCCGCGATGAAGGCGCTGATCCCGAAGGCGGCGAGCTTGACGTTGCGGACGTTGACCCCGGCCGCGGCCGCCGCCCGCTCGTTCGAGCGGACAGCCAGCATCCGCTGCCCGAGGTTGGAGCGGCGCAGGTTCGCGACGTACAGGCCGAGCACGAGCGTGACCGCCACGACGAAGAACCCGAACACCGGGCTCGGCACCTTGCCGTCCACTCCCCGGAAGCCGGCGTACGGGCCGAGGTCGATGCCCAGCTTCGGCTCCGGCACCGGCGAGCTCGAGGTTCCCCCGCCCCAGGTCGAGTTGAGGAAGACGAACTGCTCGATCGCGACGGCGGCGGCGAGCGTGACCACGGCGAGGCTGACGCCGCGGACGCGGAGCGCCGAGACGGCGACGACCAGCCCGACCACGGTCGCCCCGAACGCGCCGATCAGCATCCCCCACGGAAAGCCGACCCCGTGGTCGGTCGCGAGGTGGGAGAGGATGAAGCCGGAGATGCCCGCGAGCGCGAGCTGGACGATCGAGATCTGGCCGACGTAGCCGGTGATCACCACCACCGAGAGGCACATGATCGTCGCCAGCAGCGAGGTGATCAGGGCCTGCCGGAAGTCGAACGGCAGGACGATCATCGCCACGACGGCGACCGCGGTCGCGACCAGCGCCGACCTGAGCAGGTGCTCCGCCCGGGGAGCGAGCGGGAGCCGCTGGTCGACGAGCTCGCCGCGGGTCGGGAGGCTCGTCCCGCGCACGAACATCGCGATCACCATCAGCACGAAGACGAGGAGCGGCTGCACGCCCGGCATCGCGACGCCGTTGTCGGTGGGGAACCAGCTCTGGATCTGGAGGTAGTAGAGGACGCTCTCGAGCGACCCGATCGCCAGCCCGACGAGGCAGGCGATCCAGAAGGAGGTGAACCGGGCGAAGAGCGCGGCGGTCAGCGCCGGGACGACCTGGAGCGGAAGCGCCTGCGGGTCGAGCTGCACGATCGAGGCGGCGAGGACGCCGAGCCCGCCGGCCAGGAACGTGGCGAGCAGCGTGCTCGCGAGCGCGAGCCTGTTCGGCGAGAGCCCGATCAGCATCGCCGCGATCTCGTTCTCGGAGGCGGCCCGCGTGGAGACGCCGAACCGGCTCAGCCGGTAGACGAGCGACAGGACGAGCGTCGCGACGAGGACGATGCCGGGGAGGACGAAGCGGTCGGTGGGGACGTTCGACCCGAACACGGTCACGGTGCCGCCCGGCAGCACCGGCGGCTGCGGCTTCGTCCCGATCCCGAAGGCGAGCGACACGGCCGCCTGGGCGACGAGGAAGATGCCGAGCGAGGCGGCCAGCTTCGCGAGCGGCGTGGCCGTGCGCAGCGGCCGGAAGACGACGAGCTCGATCAGGAGGCCGATGACGAGCAGGAACAGCGCGGTGATGACCAGCGCCGGCGCCGTTCCGAACGTCGTCCCGTACTCGCCGGTCTTCAGCGACCAGTACGAGTAGCCCGCCAGCATCGCGATCGCGCCCGTGGCGAGGTTGATGATCCCCGACCCCCGGTACGTGAGGACGATTCCGACCGAGATGCCCGCGATCAGCGACCCCGCACCGAGGCCGAGAATCGCGAAGAGGACGATTTGCTCCCAGTCCATGTGCCCCCGGGCCGGCTGCGCGACGACCGGCGGGGCCGCGTCGGCGGCCCCGCCCGATCGAAGATCACGACCTGCCTAGCCTCCGAGCTTGAAGGTCGGCGGCGGCCGGAGGAAGCTGGTGAGCCGCTTGAACTTCCCGGCTCCCTGGTACTGGAAGAACTGCGTCTGGTCGTTGCACGCAGCCGGCTCGGCCGGGTACTTGCCGCAGTGCAGGCTCGGCGCGCCGAGTGCCTGCGGACCCTTGAACGCCCTGATCGTCGAGGTGAACTTCGCCGAGGTCAGGTTCTTGACGCCGATCTGGTTCATCAGCTTCGCCGTCGTCAGCACCTGGCCCCACGCGACGATCACCCACGCGTCGGCGGCCAGCTTCGGCTGGCCGACGGCCTTCAGGCCCTTCAGGAACGGCGGAACCGCCGGGTCGGAGACGTCGAAGCCCAGCGACGAGGCGATCCCGTAGTCCCACTTCGCCAGGTCGCCGCCGAGCCCCTGCGCGACCTCGGGAGTGAGGCAGAGCGGGTTCGAGACGACGGGCGTCGAGCTCTTCCCCAGCTGGGAGAGCGCCTTGGCGACGGCGACGCAGCCGTTCGCGGGCGTCTGCGGGATGATCATGTCCGCGTTCTGCGCCCCGGCCGCGGTGAGCGGCCCGGTCAGATCCGTCGCCGTCGGGGCGAAGCCGACCATGGTCGTCTTGATCCCGGCCGACTCGAGGCTGTCCTTCTCGACCTTCGCGCCGTAGTCGATGCCCGGAACCTGCATGTACACGACCGCGGCCGTCTTCGCCTTGAGGACGTCCTTGCCGAACGTGCCCCACGGCCCGAGCACGGAGTCGTTCGTCCCGAACAGGGCGAAGCCGTTCTTCCGCGCCGCGTCGACCGGCAGCAGCTCGACGCCGCCGACGGTCGGCTTGTTGTTGCCGAGCGCCGCGTAGAACGACTGGTTGCCGACGGCGACCGCGCCGAAGAGGACGACCTTGATCCGCTTGTCGTTCGCGAAGCGCTGGCCGCACTTCGTGCCCTCCTCCTCCGCGGAGGTGGTGAAGCAGTAGACGGCCCTGAGCGGGTGGCCCTGGATGCCGCCCAGGTTGCTGTTCAGGTACTGGATCGCAGTGCGTACGCCCTGCGTCCAGCCGGGCCCGACCAGAACCTGCCCGCCCTGCGTGTTGATCGCGCCGACGTAGATCGGCGACAGCTTCGGGTTTGCCTTGCCCTTGCCGCCAACGTACGTGTTGTAGTTGGTGACCGGTCCGGCAGCCGTGCCGGTTCCGAGCGCCATCGGAACGGCGACGGCGAAGACGACGGCGAGAGCTCCGAGAACGATGCCGAGGCGTCCAAGAGGGGTCTTGTTCCGAGACCTCATGGGCGTTCCTCCTCCTTCCTCCTTGTGGTCGTGCCCGAGGACCAGCTCCGTGACCGCCCGCGCCTGCACCGGTCCGCGAACGGTCCGGGTCGAGCGATCCTGGCGTGACGGCCGAGCACTCTCTGCGCAGTCTGAGCACATCCCGGGCCCGCGACTTGACCGCCCGCGCACACTTCAGCGACGCTCCGCGCAGGCATCCCGGGCGGCCGGCGACGCCCGTGGCGCAGCGCGTCCGGGCGCGTTAGATTGGCCGGGCGTGTGCGACGGGCTGCGCACGCCTCGCCGGCGACCAGGAAAGGAGCCTCGGTGTCCGAACACGGCCTCGACAGAGAGCGTCTGGTCTGGATGTTCACACAGATGCTGCGGATCCGCGAGTTCGAGGAGCGGGTGAAGCGGACGTTCGAGGAGCACCCGGGCGTGATCCGCGGCCACACGCACCTGGCCGACGGCGCCGAGGCGTCGATCGTCGGCTCGCTGGCGACGCTCCGGGAGGACGACCAGCTCCTGACCACGTACCGCTGCCACGGCTACCCGATCGCGCTCGGCACCGACACCAAGTCGCTGATGGCCGAGATCTACGGCCGGCAGGACGGGATCTGCAAGGGCTACGGCGGCTCGATGCACCTGACCGACGTCTCGCGCGGCTTCCTCGGCACGTCGGGGATCGTCGGCCAGGGGATCCCCCACGCCTGCGGTGCCGCCTACGCGGCCCAGATCCGGGGCAAGGGCCAGGTCGTGCTCAGCTTCTTCGGCGACGGCGCCTCCAAGCAGGGCGCCTTCCACGAGTCGTTGAACATCGCGTCGCTCTGGAAGCTGCCGGTCGTGTTCGTGATGGAGAACAACAACTACAACGTGGTCACGCGCACCGACCAGGAGGACGCGAACGCCGCCGCCGGCGAGCCGCTGGCGGTGAAGGCGAAGGCGTACTCGATGCCCGGCGAGACGGTGGACGGCGGCGATCCGCTCGCGGTGTACGAGACGGTCGGGAAGGCGGTCGAGCGCGCCCGGTCGGGCGACGGGCCGACGTTCGTCGAGTCGCTCGTCTACCGGCTGAGCGCGCACGGCAACCTGATCGCGCCGCCCGGGGTGCCGCTCCACTACCCCGAGCACGAGGCGATCGCCGTCTTCGGGAACACCGAGGAGTACGAGGCGGCCAAGCGCGGCGACCCGGTGCCGCGGTTCCGCGCCCGGCTGGTCGAGGACGGAACGCTGAGCCCGGAGGAGGCGGACGAGATCGCCTCGGCCGCACAGGCCGAGATGCAGGAGGCCGTCGACTTCGCGCTGGCCAGCCCCCTCCCGGCGGGGCAAGACGCGACCCGGTACGTCTACGCGTAGGAAGGAGGCCCGAGACCATGGCGACCCACGAGCTTCCGTACATCGCCGCGATCGAGGAGGCGATCCGCGAGGAGATGGAGCGCGACGAGACGGTCCTCTACTTCGGCCAGAACATCGCCACCACCGAGAACGACCCGTTCCTGAAGCAGTTCGGCTCCGACCGCGTGCGCGTGACGCCGATCTCCGAGACCGCCGAGATCGGCATGGCGATCGGCGCGGCGGTCGCGGGCTACCGGCCCGTGGTCGAGCTGTACATGGCCGAGTTCATGCTGGTCGCGATGGACCAGGTCGTGAACGAGGCGAACCGCTTCCACTACATGAGCGCCGGCCAGGTGAAGGTGCCGATGGTGATGAAGGCCGGCTACGGCTTCACCTGCGGCTGGGCCGGCCAGCACACGGGGACGATCTACGGGATGTTCATGGGCGTCCCCGGCCTGAAGGTGGCGGTGCCGGCGACGGCCGCCGACGCCAAGGGGCTGATGACGACGGCGATCCGCGACGACAACCCGGTCGTCTTCTTCCACCACTACCTGCTCACGCTCGAGCACGGCGACGTCCCCGACGGCGAGCATGCCGTGCCGTTCGGCGAGGCGGCCGTGCTGCGCGAGGGCGGCGACGTCACCGTCGTCGCGATCGGCTGGTGCGTGGGCAAGGCGCTCGCGGCGGCCGAGCAGCTCGCCGCGGAGGGCGTGGATGCCGAGGTGATCGACCCGCGCACGCTGGCGCCGCTCGACCTGAAGACGATCCTCGAGTCGGTCGAGAAGACCGGGCGGCTGGTGGTCGTCGACCAGTCGACGCGCCACGGCTCGGCAGCGGCCGTGATCGCGGCCGAGGTCGCCTCCGAGGGCTTCTCCGCGCTGCGCTCGCCGATCGAGCTCGTGACCTCGCTCGACGCGACGGTCCCGTACTCCGAGCCGATGGAGGACTACCTCCTGCCGAGCGAGGCGCGGGTGGTCGACGCGGTCCGGCAGGTGCTGGGTTCGTCCGTTCCCGCGTAGCCGCATGGCCGACGCGGACCTGCTCCGCGGGATGTGGAGGATCAGGGTCTTCGAGGAGGAGGTCGGGAGGCTCACGCGCGCGAACGAGGTGCACGGCCTCGTCCACCTGAGCGTCGGCGGCGAGGCGGTCGCGGTCGGCGTCTGCGGCCAGCTGCGCGACGACGACGTCGTCTACTCGAACCACCGAGCACACGGTCACGCGCTCGCGAAGGGCGCGCCGATGGGGCCGCTGCTGGCCGAGCTGATGGGCCGCGACGGCGGGCTCTGCCGCGGCCTCGGCGGCTCGATGCACGTTGTCGATGCCGAGCACGGGTTCATGGGCGCGACCGGCGTCGTCGGCGGGAACGTGCCGCTGGCGCTGGGCTCGGCGCTGGCAGCCCGGCTGGCCGGGTCGGATGCGGTCGCGGTCGTCTTCTTCGGCGACGGCGCGGTGCAGGGCGGGATCTTTGTCGAGTCGGTCAACCTCGCGGCGCTGTGGAGGCTGCCGGCGATCCTCGTCTGCGAGAACAACGGCTTCGCGGAGTTCACGCCGCGCTCTGCGCACACGCCGGTCGAGCGCGTCACGGACTGGGTCGCGCCCTGGGGCATCGAGCGCGAGACGGTCGACGGCAACGACGTCCTCGCCGTGCGGGAGTCCTTCGGGCGCTTCCTGGCGGCGGCGCGTGGCGGCGAGGGGCCGTTCCTGCTCGAGTGCCTCACGCACCGGCTGCGCGGACACTACGAGGGCGACCCGCAGCTCTACCGCGAGGCGCTCGCGGCCGAGGAGTGGCAGGAGCTCGATCCGATCGTCCGGTTGCAGCGCCGCGTTTCAGCCGACGCAGCCTTCGAGGACGAGGCGCGGGCGGAAGTCGCGGAGGCGGTCGAGCTCGCGCGGGCCTCGCCCTTCCCGCCCGCGGAGCTGACCGAGTCGCTCGTCGTAGGGACTGTCCCCGCAGGGGACTGTCCCCCCGGGGACGGCAGCGAGCCCCGCCTCCCACGGGGTCAGACCCCTGCGGGGTCAGACCCTGCGGACCACACCACCTACCTCGGCGCGATCACCGCGACGCTGGCCGAGGCGATGCGCGCCGACGAGCGGGTGCTCGTGCTCGGCGAGGACGTGGCCGAGGGCGGCCCGTGGGGCGCGACCGCCGGCCTCGCGGACGAGTTCGGCGCGGAGCGCGTCCGCAACACCCCGATCAGCGAGGCGGCGATCGCCGGGATCGCGATCGGAGCCGCCCAGTCGGGCCTGCGGCCCGTGGTCGAGATCATGTTCGTCGACTTCCTCACGCTCGCGCTGGACCAGCTCGTCAACCAGGCGGCGAAGGCGCACTTCATGTCCGGCGGCCAGCTGACCGTGCCGATGGTGCTGCGCACCCAGGGCGGCGCCGGCCAGCGCGGCGGCGCCCAGCACTCGCAGAGCCTCGAGGCCTGGCTGACGCACGTTCCCGGGTTGAAGGTGGCGATGCCGGCGACGGCCGCCGACGCCGCCGGCCTGTTGCGATCGGCGATCGCCGACCCGAACCCGGTCGTCTTCGTCGAGAACAAGACGCTCTATTTTCGGAGGGACAGTCCCTTAGGGACTGTCCCCGGAGGGGACGCGCCGCTCGGTCGCGCGAAGGTCGTGCGGCCGGGCCGGGACGTCACCGTAGTCGCACTGTCAAGGCTCGTCCACGAGTCGGTCGAGGCGGCCGGTGAGCTCGCCGCCGAGGGGATCGAGGTGGAGGTGGTCGACCCGCGCACGCTCGTCCCGCTCGACCTCGAGACGATCGTCGAGTCCGTGTCGCGGACGCACCGGCTCGTGGTCGCCCACGAGGCGGTCGAGCACGGCGGCTTCGGGGCCGAGCTCGTCGCGCAGGTCCAGGCGGCGGCCTTCGACGACCTCGATGCCCCGATCGCGCGGGTGGGCGCACCGTTTGCGCCGGTCCCGTTCAGCCCGCCGCTCGAGGACGCGTACCTTCCCGGGCGCGACGAGGTGGTCGCGGCGGTCCGGGAGGTGTGCGCCTGACGGAAGGGGCTCAACGCCTTCGCAGGCTCTCCACGTCGACCAGGTCCTGCGGGCGTCCCGCTGCCAGCTTCATCGCGATCAGGTCTTCCCGGCCGGCGAACCACACGCGGCCGGCTCCGGGCACGTCTCTGAACTCGGCGCGGCTGCGGAGAGATCGGTAGTCGACTCCCTCGAGCCACTGCATCAGGTCGATCCGGCCGAGCTCGGTCGAGAGCGCCCAGTTCCCCCCTGCGAGGAGCGCCTCGAGGTCGAACGCGACCGGCAGCTCCCGCGGCTCGAAGTCATCCAGCTCGATCGGCCTCGCGTCGATCCCGCGCAGCGCTTCGTAGAGGCGCTCGAGATTGGACCGCTCCGGGTCGGGAACGACATCCACGTCCTTTGTTGCGCGCTGCACTCCGTACGCTGCGAGCGAGAAGCCCCCGATCACGACGAACTCCACGTCCTGCTCGACGAGGACCCGGAGCAGCTCGAGCGGCCTCAAGACCGGCCGGAGGCTCATCCCGCGGAGGCGATGGTCGAGACGCTCTCGCTGAGCGCCGCCGCATCGACGATCGAGGCCACAGAGCGGCGCCGCTCGTCGAGCCGCCTCACAGCATGCGCGACCACGCCGCCGCGGCGCCCTCCCGCACGGACCTGCGCGACCTCGTCGGCCAGCTCCAGCAGGGACTCGGTCTCGATCTCCGCTTTCTGCGTCCCGGGCTTCCGGACGGTCTCCAGCGCACCGCGAGCGACCCAGGAGTCGAGTGCCGTGACGCTGATTCCCAGCAGGCGGGCAGCTCGCGTCTTCGACAGGCTCGGGCCCAGCTCGATCACCAGCCGGTCAGCGGCGCGCTCGGCGCGGCGCCTTGCGGCAGGATCGAGCACAGCGCGGGCGAGCCGCCGCAGATCGACCACGGCCTGGGCGACGGCTATCTGATCCATCGGCCCAGGCTATCATTAACTTGGCGAATTCGAGTCGATTCCTCCAATTTGTAGGCGAGAGCCAGTTGGCGCGATTGAGCCAGACTTCGACCGGAGATGACGCACGAGACAAGGACGCCGGACGAGCTGCTCGCGCAGGGGAACGAGGCGCTCCGCGCCGTCGACTGGGAGTCGGCGCGGAGGCTCTTCTCGCAGGCGCTCGAGGCACGGGAGACGCCCGAGGGCCTGGAGGGCCTCGCGACTGCCGCGTTCTTCCTCGACGAAGCCGAGCTCGCGCTCGACGTCCGCGAGCGCGCCTACGCCGGGTACCGCGCGGCGGAGCGCCCCGTCGACGCGGCGCGGGTCGCGATCGCGCTGGCCTGGGACTACCGGGCGTTCCGGGGCGAGCGAGCGGTCGCCGACGGGTGGCTCGCGCGCGCCCGGCGGCTGCTCGAGGGCTGCGAGCCGACCCGCGAGCGGGGCTGGCTGGCCCTGCGGGAGGCGTCGTTCGCCCTCCCGGCGGACGCCGCGCTCGCGCGCGAGCGGTGCGCCGAGGCCGAGGCGCTCGGCCGCGAGCTGGGCGACGTCGACCTGGAGATGACAGCGACGGCGCTGGACGGCCTCGCCCGCGTCAGCCAGGGCGCGATCGCGGAGGGCATGGCCCGGCTGGACGAGGCGACGGCGGCGGCCACGGCCGGCGAGATGCGCGACCCGGTGGCGATCGGCTTCTCCTGCTGCTACCTGATCTTCGCCTGCGAGCGGGTCCGCGACCTGGAGCGGGCAGGCCAGTGGTGCGAGCGGGTGGCTCGGATGGCGGAGGGCTGGAACGTCCGCGCGCTGAGGTCGGTCTGCCGCGCCCACTACGGGTCGGTGCTCGTCCTGCGCGGCGACTGGGCTCAGGCAGAGGTGGTGCTCAGCGACGCCGCCGCGGTGCTGGCTGCTCGCCCGGCGGAGGCGCGCGACGCCTTTGCGCGGCTCGCCGAGCTGCGCCGGCGGCAGGGGCGGACGGACGAGGCTCTGGCGCTGAGCGCGCAGGCCGAGCATCACCCGATCGCCCTCCTCGCCCGGTCGGCGATCGCGCTGGAGCGAGGCGACACCGCCGCCGCCGTCGACGAGGCCGCCGGCTACCTGAGGTTGCTGGGCGCGGCGAAGACCGAGCGGGCGCCCGGGCTCGAGCTGCTGGCGGAGGCGCACGCGACGGCCGGCCGGGCGGACGAGGCGGCTGCCGCCGTGGAGGAGCTGCGCTCGATCGCGGAGGCGGCGGGCACCGATCCGCTGCTCGGGGCCGCCCGCCAGGCCGAGGGGCATGCACTGGCGGCCGCGGGCGGCCTCGAGGAAGCGCGGGAGGCGTTCGAGGACGCCGCCCGACTGCTCGGCCGGGCCGGGCTGCCCTTCGAGGCCGCCCGCGCGCGGGTTGCGCTGGCGAGAGCCCTGCGCGAGCTCGGACGGGAGCCCGATGCCCGGCGTGAGCTCGGTCGGGCGCGGGAGCGGTTCGCGGCGCTCGGGGCGCAGGCGGACGAGCGGCGGGCGGAGGCGCTGGAGGCCGGCGCCCCGACCGGCGGGCGCCCGGTACTAACGGCGCGCGAGTCGGAGGTGCTCCGACTCGTCGCCGAGGGGCTGAGCAACAAGCAGATCGCGTCGCGCCTGACCCTGAGCGAGCACACGGTGCACCGGCACGTCGCGAACATCCTCGTCAAGCTCCGGCTCTCCTCCCGCGCGGCGGCCGCCGCATACGCCGCGAGACACGGCCTGACCGGGTAGCGGCCTGGCCCGTTCGGGCCACCGCGGAGGTTGGCCCGAACGGCCGACGCCGGCGGCTCGCCGCGGTTGCACGCTGTGCCGGGACGAACCCGAACCGAGGAGGAGAGATGCATGCGAACAGCCCCTTCGACGAGCTACGGCAGGTGATCTCCGGCGAGCTGATCGTGCCCGGCGACGAGCGCTACGACGACGCCCGGACGGTCTTCAACGCCATGGTCGACCGGCGTCCGGCAGCCGTCGCGGTCTGCCGCACGACTGCCGACGTCGCGATCGCCGTCAACTTCGTCCGCGAGCACGGGCTCCCCCTGGCAGTGCGCTGCGGCGGGCACAGCGTCGTCGGGCTGGGCGTCTGCGACGACGGGCTCGTGGTCGACCTCGGCGGCCTGAAGCGCATCGGCGTCGACCCGGACGGGCGGACGGTGCGCGCCGGCGGCGGCGTCCTCTGGGGCGAGCTCGACGCGGCAACACAGGCACACGGCCTGCACACCCCGGGAGGCCGCGTCACGACCACCGGCATCGGCGGCTTCACGCTGGGCGGCGGCTACGGCTGGACGTCCAGCAAGCACGGCCTCGCCTGCGACAACCTGGTCTCCGCCGAGGTCGTCCTCGCCGACGGGAGCGTCGTCACCGCGAGCGAGCAGGAGAACGAGGACCTGTTCTGGGGACTGCGCGGCGGCGGCGGGAACTTCGGGATCGTGACCGAGTTCGAGCTTCGCCTGCACGAGCTCGGGCCGACGGTGTACGCGGGGCTCGCGCTCTGGCCGTTCGAGCGCGCGGCCGAGGTGCTGCCCGCCTGGCGCGACTACGCCGGCGAGGCGCCCGACGAGGTCGCGAGCGCCTGCGTGGTGATCACGGCTCCGCCTGCCCCGTTCGTGCCCGAGCACCTCAGGGGCCGGACCGCGGTGGGGATCGCGTTCCTCTACGTGGGCGATCCCGACGACGGCGCACGCGCGGCGCGGCCGCTGAAAGAGCTCCGTCCCGACGTCGACCACATCGAGCCGATGCCCTACACGGCGTTCCAGGCGGCGCTCGACCCGTTCGCGCCGCCCGGGATGCGGAGCTACTGGCGCGGCGAGTACCTGGACGGGCTGCCGGACGGCGCGATCGCCACGTTCCTCGAGCAGGCGCCGGCGGCGACCGAGGCGGGGATGCCGCTCAGCCAGATGGTCCTCTTCCGTATCGGGCAGGCGGTCGACGCCGTGCCCGACGGCGCGACCGCCTTCTCGCAACGCCACGCGAGTTACCTCTTCCACCCGATCTCGGTGTGGCAGGACCCGGCCGACGACGAGCGGCTGATCGCCGCGAGCCGCGCGTTCGCCGAGGCGATGCGGCCGTTCGGGACCGGTGCCGCCTACCTCAACTTCACCCCGGAGGCCGACCGCGTCCGCAGCGCTTACGGCGAGGAGACGTACCGCCGCCTCGTGGCGCTGAAGGACGCGTACGACCCGGACAACCTCTTCCGCCTGAACCAGAACATCGCGCCGAGCAGAGAGGCGGGCGAGCCGGCCCTCGCACGCTAGACACCATACGATCGGCCGGTGGAGGATCTGGGCCGCGACGAGCTGGTCTCGCTCTACCGGTCGATGCTGACGACGCGCGGCCTGGAGGAGATGGGCCATGTCCTCTACAAGCAGGGGAAGATCCCGGGGTCGTTCTACACCGGCCGCGGGAACGAGGCAGGGTCGGTCGGCGTGGCTGCGGCGATGGGGACGGCGGACGTCGGAGCGCCCCTGCACCGGAACCTGGGCGTGCACATCGTCCGCGGGACGGAGCCGTGGCGGATCTTCGCCAACTACCTCGGTCGCGCCGACGGCCCCTCGCGCGGTCGTGACGGGAACGTCCACTTCGGCGAGCTCGAACGCGGCCAGATCACGATCGTCAGCCATCTCCCGGCGATGCTTCCGGTCGTCGTCGGCTGCGGGCTCGCCTTCCGGATTCGCAGCGAGAGCCGCGTCGCGGTGGGCTGGTTCGGCGAGGGCTCGTCGGCGAGGGGCGACTGCCACGAGGCGATGAACTTCGCGGGCGTCCATCGCCTGCCGGTCGTCTTCGTCTGCGACAACAACCAGTGGGCGTACTCGACGCCGACGCATCTCGAGTACGCAGCGGAGCGGTTGTCCGACCGGGCTCGGGCGTACGGGTTCGGAGGGGTCACGGTGGACGGCACCGACGTGCTCGCCGTCTACCGCGAGGCGAAGCGGGCGATCGAGCAGGCGCGAGCCGGCGGAGGGCCGACGCTGATCGAGTCGCTGACGCTGCGCATGGAGGGTCACGCCGTCCACGACGACGCGTCCTACGTCCCGCGTGAGCTGCTGTCGGCCTGGGAGGAACGCGACCCGGTCTGGCGCTACCGGCTCTGGCTCGCCGAGAACGTCGACTTCACGGAGGCCGAGGACGAGGACCTTCGCGCCGAGGTGAAGGCGCTGCTGGCCGACGCGCTGAGACGGGCGGAGGCATCACCTCTGCCGGAGCCTGCCTCCCTCGTCGACGGCGTCTACGCGTAGCCGCGTCCCCGGCGTTCGACTATCCGAACCGTCGTCTCGACTCGGGCACGCGCGGGGTTATAGGCTCCCCCGCGTGAGCATCCTCGGCAACCGGGTGCTGCGGACCGAAGACGACCGCTTCCTGCGCGGCCGCGGCACGTACGTCGAGAACGTCCAGCTCGAGGGCGCCGCCCAGATCACGTTCGTGCGCTCCCTGCTCGCGCACGCGAAGATCGACGGCATCGACACGAGCGCGGCCGAGGCGCTCCCGGGCGTCAAGGTCCTCACAGCCGCGGACATCGACCTGCCGCTGTTCGGGCCGCCCCCGTTCGGCTTTCCGCAGGACATGGGCCGGCCCGTGGTGGCGAAGGACGTCGTGCGCTTCGTCGGCGAGATCGTCGCCGTCGTCGTCAGCGACGATCGGGCGACCGGCGCCGATGCGGCCGAGCTGGTCATGGTCGACTACGACCCGCTGCCGGTGGTGGTCGAGCCGGCCGAGGCGCTGAACGACGAGACGCTGCTCTTTCCCGGCACGGGGACGAACGTCGCCGCCCGGACGCAGCCGCCGGCTGCGAACGCGGACGATCTCTTCGAGGGCTGCGAGGTGACCGCCTCCGGCTCGCTGCTCAGCCAGCGGATGGCGCCGTGCCCGCTGGAGCCGCGCTCGACCGCCGCGAAGTTCGAGGACGGGAGGTTGACCGTCTGGCTGAGCACCCAGACGCCGCACCAGGACCGCGACGCGGTCGCCGGGATGCTCGGCCTGGAGCCGGCCCAGGTACGCGTGATCGCGCCCGACGTCGGCGGCGGGTTCGGGGCGAAGATCGTCTCCTCGAGCGGGCTGACGGAGGAGATCCTGGTCTGCTGGCTGGCGCGCGAGCTCGGCCGTCCCACCCGCTGGACCGAGACGCGCAGCGAGAGCATGCTCGCCCTGCCGCACGGCCGCGCGATGCAGCTGAGCTACACGATCGGCGGCACGAAGGACGGCAAGGTGCTCGCCTACAAGCTCGACGTCCTCGCCGACTGCGGCGCCTACCCGACGCTCGGCGCCATCCTCGCCGGCCTGACCACGCTGATGTCGAGCGGCGTGTACGACATCCCGCGGCTCGAGGCGGAGGGCACGACGGTGGTCACCAACACCACGCAGATCGCGGCCTTCCGCGGCGCCGGCCGGCCCGAGGCGATCCAGGTGATCGAGTGCGCGATCGACCGCTTCGCCGCCGAGGCCGGGCTGGATCCCGCCGAGGTGCGGCGCCTGAACTACGTCGGCGAGTTCCCGCACAAGACCCAGTCGGGCGCGACCTACGACTCGGGCGACTACACGGGCGCGCTCGACCTCGCGCTGCGCGCGGCCGGCTACGACGAGCTGCGCGCGGAGCAGAAGCGGCGGCGGGACGAGGGCGAAACCAGGCAGCTCGGGATCGGCCTCTCCTCCTACGTGGAGATCACCAACCCGCTCGGGGAGGGCGAGCTCGGCGAGGTCGAGATCACCGAGGACGGCGGCGCGATCGTCCGCACCGGCTCGTTCTCCCACGGCCAGGGGCACGAGACCAGCTTCGCGATGGTGGTCGCCGACCGGCTCGGCCTCCCGCTGGAGAAGGTGACCGTGCACAAGGGCGACACCGACGAGGTGGCGACCGGCACGGGCACGTACGGCTCGAAGTCGCTCCAGATCGGCGGAACCGCCTCGGGCGCGGCCGCGGACACCGTCGTCGACCAGGCGAGGCAGCTCGTCGCCGACTACCTGGAGGCGAACCCGGAGGACGTCGTGCTCGACAGGGGGCTCGGCCGCTTCCACGTCGCCGGCACGCCCGACCCCTCCCTGTCCTGGGAGGAGCTGGCGGCGCGGGCGGCGGGTGACGACCGGCTGGCGGAGCTGAAGGCGGCGAACGAGTTCAAGGGGCAGCCCACCTTCCCGTTCGGCACCCACGTCGCCGTCGTCGAGGTCGACACCGAGACGGGCGTGGTCGAGCTGCAGCGGATGGTCTGCGTCGACGACGCCGGCACCATCGTCAACCCGCTGCTCGCCGAGGGGCAGGTGCACGGCGGCGTCGGCATCGGCGTCTCGCAGGCGCTCTACGAGAGCTACACCTTCGGCGAGGACGGGACGCCGCTGACCGGGAACTTCGTCTCGTACGCGTTCCCCTCGGCCGCCGAGCTGCCGTCGTGGGAGACGGTCGAGATGGAGACTCCGACGCCCGCGAACCCACTCGGCGCCAAGGGGATCGGCGAGTCGGGCACGATCGGGTCGACGCCGGCCGTCTACAACGCGGTCGTCGACGCGCTGGCGCCGTTCGGGGTCAAGCAGGTGGACATGCCGGCCAACGGCGAGAACGTCTGGCGCGCGCTCGAGGAGGCGAAGGCGTGAAGATCTCCATCACCGTCAACGGGACGAAGCACGACGCGGACGTCGAGCCGCGCACGCTGCTCGTCTACTTCCTGCGCGAGCAGCTCGGGTTGAAGGGGACGAACGTGGGGTGCGACACGACGTCGTGCGGCGCGTGCACGGTGCTGCTCGACGGCGAGTCGGTCAAGTCGTGCACCGTGCTCGCCGTGCAGGCGGACGGGCACGAGGTGACGACGATCGAGGGCCTCGCGGGCGACGGCGAGCTGCATCCCGTGCAGCAGGCGTTCCACGAGAACCACGCGCTCCAGTGCGGCTACTGCACCCCGGGCTTCGTGATGGCGACGGTGTCGCTGCTGAAGGAGAACCCGAGCCCGTCCGAGGAGGAGATCCGGCTGGGCCTCGAGGGCAACCTCTGCCGCTGCACCGGCTACCACAACATCGCCAAGGCGGTGCAGGCGGCGGCGAGGGCAGGCAAGTGACCCATCCAGCAATGCATACCGCGCTCTCGCCCGCTATCACGCGGCGCGCTGCGGCGTCCTCAGTCGCGTCCATAGGTGCACCTATGGACGCTCCCTGCGTCCTTGCATCGCTTGGTGCTAGCGGCCCAGAGCATCGGCGGCATTACTGGACGGGTCACGAATGATCCCCGCGGCCTTCGAGTACGAGCGCGCCGGCTCCGTCGACGAGGCGATCGAGCTGCTGCGGGGGACGGACGACGCCAAGCTGATCGCCGGCGGCCACTCCCTCCTCCCGCTGCTCAAGCTGCGGTTCGCGCGGCCTGCGCTGCTCGTCGACATCGGCCGGGTCGAAGACCTGCGCTACGTGCGGGAGGACGGCGACCGGATCGCGATCGGCGCGCTCAGCCGCCATGCCGACCTCGCGCTCGATCCGGTGCTCGCGGCCGGCTGCGGCCTGATGGCCCGCGTGGCGGGCAACGTCGGCGATCCCCAGGTGCGCCACCGCGGCACGATCGGCGGCTCGGTCGCCCACGGAGACCCCGCGTCCGACCTGGGCACGATCCTGCTCACGCTCGACGCCGACTTCGTCGCCCGCGGGCCGGACGGCGAGCACACGATCCCGGGCTCCGAGTTCTTCACCGGCCCGTTCGAGACGGCGCTGGGGCCGCACGAGGTGCTGACCGAGCTGCGCGTCCCCAAGCTCGAGGGCGGCCGCTACCTGAAGCACGTGCGCCGCGCGCAGGACTGGGCGACCGTCGCCGTCGCCGCCGTGCGGACGAACGGCGGGGTACAGGTGGGCATGGCCGGGATGGGCGCGACGCCTCTTCGGGCCCGCGCGGTCGAGCAGGCGGTGGCCGGAGGTGCTTCCCCCGCCGACGCGGCGGCCCACGCGGCGGAGGGCGCGGACCCGCCGAGCGACGTCAGCGGCAGCGCCGAGTACCGCGCCCACCTGGCGCGGGTGCTGACCCGGCAGGCGCTCGAACAGATCTGACCGTCTTCGCGGTCCTCGGCCTGGGCGAGGCGGGCGGTCGGCTCGCGGCAGATCTCCGCGCGGCCGGGGTCGAGGTGCGCGGCTACGACCCCGCGGTGCCCGAGTCGGCGGCGGATGCGGCGACCGCGACGGCCGGCGCGGAGGTCGTGCTCAGCGTGAACGCGGCATCGGTCGCCCTGGGGGCGGCCAGGGACGCGTCGCCGTCGCTCGGTGCGGAAGCGGTCTACGCGGACCTGAACACCGCGGCGCCCGCGCTGAAGCGCGAGCTGGCTGCGGTGGTCGGCGACCGTTTCGCCGACGTCGCGCTCCTCGGCGTCGTGCCCGCGAAGGGGCTCGCGACCCCCGCCCTCGCCTCGGGGCCGGCGGCGCAGGCGTTCGCGGACGCGCTCGGCCCGCTCGGCATGCCGGTGCGCGTGGTCTCGCAGCAGCCCGGCGACGCGGCGGCGATGAAGCTCGTCCGCTCGGTGTTCATGAAGGGCGTCGCCGCCTCCGCGGTCGAGAGCATGCGCGCGGCCGAGGTCGCAGGGTGCGCCGACTGGCTGGCCGACGAGATCGCCGGGGTGATCGGCCGGCCGCTGCTCGACCGCCTCCTGGAGGGCAGCGAGCGCCATGCCGCCCGGCGGGTCGACGAGATGGAGGCCGCAAGCGAGCTCCTGCGCGAGCTGGGCGTCGTGCCCAGGGTCGCCCGCGCTTCGGCCGAGCTCCTGGCAGCGCTGGAAGAGGGTCAGGCTGAAGCCTGACCGCCGGCTCCGAATGTGCGCATCAGGAGCGACATCGCCGAGGCGGGCTCCGCCGTCCGCCGCCGGCCGCCGACGGCCGTGACCGGCCGCGACTGGAGGACGTAGAGGCTCGACGGCAGCTCGCCGCCTCTGGCGATCGCCCACTCGACGTCCTGTGCCGAGCCGAAGTGGCGCTCCACGCGGCGACCGGCCTCCACGAGCGCCTCGAGCGCCCCCGCGTCGAGGCACGCGAGGTTGCGCCGCTCCTCCGGGACCACCCGCCGCACGGCGCCGCGCCCGGCCTCGTCCGGCACGTACTCGACCTGCTTCGGGTGCACCTGCTCGCGCACGACCTCGCGCGTGACCTTGCTGACGAGGTAGTCGTCGGGTGTGACCTCCCCGCCCACCACGGCCAGGCCGAGACCCCAGCTGGCATTGATCGCGACCATGCTCGGGTCACCGCTCACGGGGTTGCAGGTGAACATGACGCCGGAGACCTCGGCGTCGACCATCAGCTGGACGGCGACACCCATCGCCGGCGTCTCCGCGGGCGCTTCGAGCCGCGCCCGGTAGGTGATCGCAGGCGGCCCGTAGAGGCTCACCCAGCAGTCGCGCACCGCGTCGCAGACGTGGTCGGCGCCGCGCACCCAGAGGTAGGTCTCCTGCTGCCCGGCAAACGTCGCCTCCCGGCTGTCCTCGCCGAGCGCGCTCGAGCGCACCGCGACCGGCGGCTCCGCGTGGCCGAGCTCGGCGTACCGGCGGGCGATCTCGTCGCGCACCTCGGCGGGAACGGGCGCCGAGCGCATCGCCTCGCCGATCCGGTGGGACGCCGCGCCGACAGCGTCGACGTCGGCCGGGTCGAGCCCGGCCATCGCCGCGGCGATCATCCGCTCGAGCCCGGCCGCGTCGACGAAGGCGCGGTACGCCGCGGTCGAGACCGCGAACCCCGGCGGCACCGGGATCCCCGCTGCGATCAGCTCGCCCAGCGCGGAGCTCTTCCCGCCGAACGCCCCCTCGTCCGCGCTCCTCAGCTCGGCGAGCGCGCGTGACAGCTCAGCCATCGACGATCGTCACCGTGCCCGCAGACCCGTCGACCCTGAGCCGCTGCCCGGTGCGGATTCGAGCCGTTGCCCGTCCGGTGCCGACCACGGCCGGCAGACCGTACTCGCGACAGACGATCGCGGCATGCGACATCACCCCGCCGATGTCCGTGACGGCTGCCCGGATCTTGGTGAAGATCGGCGCCCAGGCCGGCGAGGTGATCGTGCAGACGAGGATCTCGCCCTCGCGGACGTCCGCGATCTCCCTGACCGTCCTGACCACCCGCGCCGGCCCCTCGGCGACCCCCGGCGAAGCCGCCGTCCCTTTGAGCTCGGCCCCGCCTTCCGCGCTTCGCGCCCACTCGTGCACCCGCTCGGTGGTGACGCCCCAGAGCATGACCAGCGCCGGGTCGGTCACCGCCTCCGGCACCGCGCCGAGCGCGGGCGGCGGCGTCCAGTCCGCCAGCCGCTCCAGGATCTCCTTCCGCCGGGCGACGATCGGCGGCCAGTGCTTCGGGCCGATCGGCTCGCCGCCCGTCGACCAGGTGAGCACCAGCTCGTCGAGCGCGGCGTTGACCTCGTGGCGCGAGAGCTGGAACACGTCCTCTGCGTCCTCGAGGAAGCCGTGCTCGGCGAGCAGCGCCCCGAAGTCGCGGATCTTGTTCCACCAGCGCGTCAGGAACCAGTAGTCGCAGAAGAACTTGTGCTCCTCGACGTAGGGGAACACGGTGCGCGAGAGCGCCAGCAACTCGTCGAAGCCCTTGCGCGCGTCCTCGTCGAGCAGCGAGCCGTACTCTTCTGCGAGCCGGTCGCGTTCGCGCGCCAGCTGCTCGGTCGGCCGCTCGATGTCGTTGCCCGCCCTGAGCGCCGCGACATGGCCGATCAGCGACGCGTAGGGAATCGACGGGTCGTCGAGCCAGCTGCCGTAGTAGTGGTAGAGGCCGTCGCCGGTCGCCATGTTGAACCAGGGATTCTTCACCTGCTCGAGCTCCGCGAGCCACGCGCGGCCGGGATCGCTCTGCGCCAGCTCGGCCTCGATCTCCGCCGGCGTCCGTCCCTCCGCGAAGGCCGCGTCGACGCCGGAGTCGAGCGCCAGGCGGGCCAGGCGCCGCAGCTCGGCGTCCGGCTTCCAGAGGATGACGTCGATGCCCGCGACCATCTGCGCGATGTGCTGGTCGGGGATGTCCGGCAGGTGGCCTTTGCAGAACTCGCTGAAGGTCATGTACGCGCCGTAGCCGAGGAGCAGGAACTCGCTGTGGTGCTGCCACATCAGATCCCCGAGCCGAAGCGTCCGGCTGTACGCGTCGAGGACGTCGTAGAAGCGCAGGTTGCGGTCGTTCTCGAAGACGACCTCGCGCGGCTCGTACTCCGGCAGGTCCGGCACCTCCAGCTCGGTCAGCTGTCGGATCATCGCGTCGACCTTCACCCGCCACTTCGCGTAGAGGTCGTTCCAGTTCTCGAAGTAGTAGCCGGCCCGCTCCTGGAAGTACCCGGCCCGCTCCGCGATCTTCTCCGGGTCGGTGACCGCGTTGCCGGAGATGTAGATGTAGCCGTTGACGCAGCGGTAGTCGATCCCCATCGCCGGCGGGACCGCGAAGACGCGGTTCTGCCACGAGCCGATCCCGTCGTAGGGCGAGTCGATGCAGAACACGTCGAACGCCGGCATCGGCAGCGGGAAGTGCATCGAGTTCCAGAACCAGAATCGCTGCTCGTCGGCCTCCCGCCGGCGCTCGTCGAACAGCGCGTAGTAGGGGTACATCTCCTCCCAGCCCTCGCAGCCGGGCGGCGTCTCGATCTCGTAGGGGTTCGGGAACGATCCTGAGTCGGCCACGGGCCGGTCGATCCTCGCCCACCGTGCACTGATCGTCAACAACCGTGCGGTCGCGGTACATACAGTTGCGGCCGATGGCCCCGGAGCCGACCGATCGAGCGCGCGCGCTCGTCCGCGGGGCGTACGACCTGCACATCCACGTCGCTCCCGACGTGCCGGAGCGGCGAATCGACGACGTCGCGCTCGCCCATCGCTTCGCCGAGGTCGGCCTCGTCGGGTTCGGGCTGAAATCGCACTACACGTCGACCGCCGAGCGGGCACGGATCGTCTCCGCCGCCGTTCCGGGGGTGCGGGCGATCGGGACGATCACGCTGAACCGCGCGATCGGCGGCATGAACCCGCTGGCCGTCGAGATCGCCGCCCGCGAGGGTGCCCGCATCGTCTGGATGCCGACGGTCGACTCGCCTGCAGAGACGGCGGGCCGGACCGAGCCGAAGCCGGGCGACAAGGTCCCGCAGTGGGCGAAGCTCCAGCACGAGCTGCGGGGGCTCGGCTTCTCGATCGAAGCGGTCGAGGTCACCGACGGCGCGGGGGAGCTCCTGCCCGAGACTCGGCTCGTGCTCGAGGCGATCGCGCGCCACGGGATGATCCTCGCCACCGCGCATCTCGGCCGTGACGACGCGTTCGCGGTCGTCGACGGCGCCTTCGCGGTGGGAGTGCAGACGGTCGTCGTCACCCATCCCGAGTTCACCTGCCAGAACTTCTCGATCGAGGACCAGGTCGCGCTCGCGGACAAGGGCTGCCTGATCGAACGCTGCCTGACGACGCCGTACAGCGGCAAGACGACCTACGAGCACGTCTTCGACGGCGTGCGCGCGGTCGGGGTCGAGCGCAACCTCTTCTCCAGCGACTGCGGCAACCCCGACTACCCGCCGGTCGAGGACGGGCTCGCGCTCTGGGCCGACGAGCTGCTCGCGGCCGGCTTCTCCGAGGACGAGATCCGGACGATGGTGGTCGAGGGCTCGCGGAGGCTGGTCGCGTGAGCCGCCGGCTGCTCGTGGTCGGGGCGCACTCGGCCGACTTCGTCTGGCGCGCCGCCGGCGCGATCGCGATCACGACCTCGCTCAGCGGTAGCGCTCATGTGCTCGCGCTCTCGTACGGCGAGCGCGGCGAGTCCGGGGAGCTCTGGAAGGAAGAGGGCATGACGGTCGAGCGCGTCAAGGAGGTCCGGCGGGGCGAGGCGGAGCGCGCGGCGGCGCACCTGGGCGCGACGTTCGAGAGCCTCGACCTCGGCGACTACCCGCTGGTCGTGGACAAGGACGGGCTGAACGCCCTGGCCGCGAAGATTCGCGAGCTCGCGCCGGACGTACTCGTCACGCACACCGACCGGGACCCCTTCAACCCGGACCACGCCGAGGCGTTCTTCGCGGTCGAGAAGGCGCGCGCCCTCGCGGCGGGGGCCGGGACGGCGAGCGCGTTCGGAGGCACCTTCGAGCCGCCCGAGCTCCTCCTGTTCGAGCCGCACCAGCCGGAGCTGTGCAACTTCACGCCGACCGTCTTCGTCGACATCACGCCGGTGATCGAGCAGAAGCGCTCTGCGATGGCCGAGATGCAGGCCCAGAGCCACCTGCACGCGTACTACGAGGAGCTCGCCGCGCGGCGGGCCAACCACGCGCGCCGCTCCTCGGGGAGCTCCGACATCCGGTACGCCGAGGCGTTCCAGCGCGTGACCCCGCAGGTCGTGGACGCGCTGTGACCGGAGGGCCGTCCGTGAGCGCCTTCGAGCAGCTGGCCCAGCTCGGCTCGGCGACCGTCCACGAGGCGGCCGGGCGCTCGCAGGTGGTCGATCTCGACCTGGTCCAGGTCGTCCCCGGCTCGCGGGCTGCCGGTCCTGCGCGCACCGTCCGCTGCGGCCAGGACGACAACCTGATGGTCCACGCCGCCGTCGCGGAGGCCGAGCCCGGCGAGGTGCTCGTCCTGACCATGCCGGAGCCGCGGCCGGTCGCCCTCGTCGGAGATCTGCTCGCCACGCAGATGCAGGGCCGCGGTGTCGCCGGGGTGCTCGTCGACGCGGCGGTGCGCGACGCCGAGGAGCTGCGGGAGCTCGGGCTGCCGATCTGGGCTCACTGGGTGCGCGTGAGCGGCGCGGACAAGAAGGTGCCCGGCACGATCGGCGAGCCGGTCGACGTCGGCGGCGCGACCATCCGCCAGGGCGACGTCGTCGTGCTCGACGCGGACGGCGTCGCGGTCGTCGAGCAGGAACGGCTCGGGGAAGTGCTCGCGGCCGCACGAGCCCGGGCCGAGCGCGAGGTGGACAAGCGCGCCAAGCTGCAGGCAGGCGCACTCTCCTACGACCTCGACAACCTGCGCGATCTGGTCGAGAAGTGACCGATGCCCTGCACGACGTCGCCCGGATCGGGCACGCGGAGCTGCTGACGCCAGCGCCGGACGAGAGCCTGCGCTTCTTCGTCGACGTGCTCGGCATGGAGGAGGAGGCACGAGAGGGCCAGTCGGTCTACCTGCGCGGCTGGGGCGACTACCTGCGCTACAGCCTGAAGCTGACCGAGTCTGCCCGGGGAGGGCTCGGACACGTCGCTCTGCGCGCCTGGAGCCCGGAGGCGCTCGACCGCCGCGTGGCAGCGATCGAGCAGACCGGCCTCGGCCGCGGCTGGATCGAGGGCGACGTCGGGCACGGCCCGGCCTACCGCTTCGAAGACCCGGACACCCATGTCTTCGAGCTCTACTACGAGGCCGAGCGCTACGTCGCCCCCGAGCACCTGAGGCCGTCGTGGCGCAACCAGCCGCAGCGCTACGTCGGCCGGGGGGCAGCCGTCAAGCGGCTCGACCACGTCAACGTGCTCGCCGCCGACGTCCGCGCCAGCCGCGAGTTCGCGCAGGACTACCTCGGCTACCGCCTCTACGAGCGGATCGAGCTGGACGACGGCACCGAGCAGGGCGCCTGGCTGAGCCTCTCGATCGCCGCCCACGAGCTGATCTACGTCGCCGACCACTACGGCGCGCGCGGCCGCCTCCACCACCTGGCCTTCTGGGTCGACACGCGCGAGGAGTGCCTGCGCGCCGCCGACCTGTTCGTCGACAGCGGCGTCCCGATCGAGGCGGCGCCCTCGAAGCACGGCGTCGCCCAGGGCTTCTTCCTGTACGGCTTCGAGCCGGGCGGCAACCGCATCGAGGTGACGACGGGCGGCTACTTCGTCTTCGACCCCGACTACGAGCCGGTCACCTGGACGGCCGAGGAGCGCGCCCGCGGCCAGTTCTGGGGCGTCCAGACGATCGAGAGCTTCCACACCTACGGCACCCCGGACGTGGCAGGCGAGCGGTGATCGATCCGATCCGCTTCGAGATCCTGCCCTTCGCGCGCGGCGAGGAGGAGGCCGCCGCCCTGCCGGAGCACGTCCGCGTGACCGTGACGTGCTCGCCGAAGCACGGGATCGACCACACGGTCGAGTTCGCGGCGAAGGCCCGGGCGATCGGTCACTCGGTGACGGTGCACCTGGCGGCGCGCATGGTCCGGGACGCGGAGCATCTCGACCGGATCCTCGGCTCGATGGCCGAGGCGGGGATCGACGACGCCTTCGTGATCGCCGGCGACGCCGACCCGCCGCATGGCCCCTACTCCTCCTCGGTGGAGCTGCTTCCACTCGTCCACGAGCACCGTCACCGGCCGGCCACGCTCGGCATCGCCGGCTACCCGGAGGGGCACCCGCTGATCGACGACGCAGCGCTCGCCGAGGCGCTCGCGCGCAAGGCGCGGCTGGCCGACTACGTCACCACCCAGCTCTGCTTCGACCCGCAGGCCGTGCTCGACTGGGTCGAGGCGATCCGCGCCCGCGGGATCGACCTGCCCGTGGTGGCGGGTATCCCCGGGATGGTCGACCGCGCCAAGCTGCTCGAGATCTCGATGCGGGTCGGGGTCGGCCCGTCGCTCTCGTTCCTGCGCAAGCAGCGCGGCCTGCGCAACCTGCTGCGCCTGTCGGGGAGCTCCGCCGACCGGCTGTACGACGCGCTCGCGTCGCGCGACGAGATCGCGGGAATGCACATCTACACGTTCAACCGGCTCCGCGAGACCTGGGAGTGGCAGCGGAGCAAGGGGTCGAGCTGGCCTAGGATTTCCGAACCAGAGAAGGAGGTCACGAGATGACTCACGCAAGCCTCGAAGCCAAGCTGCAGGCGACCGGCAGCGCCGTCGAGATGGCCCGCAACTCGCAGATCGGGCCCTACGTCTACCCGGCGGTCGCGGCGGAGTTCACAAACTGGCGCGACGAGCAGATCGCCTGGCGCGACACAGCTGCGCTCTTCGACCAGAGCCACCACATGACCGACCTCTACATCGAGGGGCCGGACGCGATCCGGCTGCTCTCCGACCTCGGCGTCAACTCGTTCGAGAACTTCGCGGTGAACAAGGCGAAGCAGTTCGTCTGCTGCAACCCGGACGGCTACGTGATCGGCGACGCGATCCTCTTCTACCTCGACGAGAACAGGCTCTCGCTCGTCGGCCGGCCCTCGGCGCACAACTGGGTGCAGTTCCACGGCGAGACCGGCGACTACGACGTCACCTTCGACCGCGACGAGCGCACCGTCGTGAACCCCACGGGCAAGCGCAAGCTCTACCGCTTCCAGGTGCAGGGGCCGAACGCGATGCAGGTGCTGGAGAAGGCCGTCGGCGGGCCGCTTCCCGAGATCAAGTTCTTCAACATGGACAAGATCACGATCGCCGGCCACCCGGTGCGGGCGCTCCACCACGGCATGTCGGGCGTGCCGGGCCGCGAGCTCTTCGGGCCCTGGGAGGACGCGGAGGACGTCCGCGCCGCGATCGTCGAAGCGGGCGAGGAGTTCGGCCTGAAGCAGGTCGGCTCGCGCGTCTACGCGACGAACACGCTCGAGTCCGGCTGGATCCCGTGCCCGCTGCCGGCGATCTTCACCGGCGAGCAGATGAAGCCCTACAGGGAGTGGCTGCCGGCGAACGGCTACGAGGCCACGGGCTCGCTCGGCGGCAGCTACTACGCGGAGTCGATCGAGGACTACTACCTGACACCGCACGACCTCGGCTACTGGCCGTTCGTCAGGTTCGACCACGAGTTCGTCGGCAGAGAGGCCCTGGAGAAGATCGCCGAGAGCCCGCGGCGCAAGAAGG
>DATBLE010000041.1:0-2826 GCA_036555585.1 Gaiellaceae bacterium | reverse complement strand
GCTTCCGGCCTGCGGCACGCGGGCGGCGGATCCCCAGTCCGAGGCCGCCGCTGGTGGCAGCGACGAGGACGTGAAGGTCGCCCAGCACCTCCTCGAGACGATGGCCGTGCCGCAGGAGGACATCGGCGGGCTTCCGCGCGGCCTGCGCGTCAGCCCCGAGTCCGGCTGGCGGGACAACCCGGCCGAGGCGGAGAGCTCGTTCGATCCCGACGACACTGCTGCTTCGCTGCGCGAGGCGGGGCGCGTCACCGGCTACGAGCTCGCCTACTACGACCCGACGCAGGCGGCGATCCGCTCCGGCAGCGGCGTTACCAACGTGATGACCTGGGTCGACCTCTTCGAGAGCGGGGATGCGGCCTCCGCCTACCTGCGTGGGCGCGTTGACTACGCGCTTCGCCGTGGGGGCAGCTCGCCGCGGGAGGGTGTCACCTTCGGGGCGGTCGTGGCCTTCGAGGCGGGCATGCCCGGCGAGGCCTACGGCTTGCGCGAGTCGGTCGACTTCGCCGGCGATCACGTCTTTCGAGCAGTCGTCTTCTTCCGTCGCGGCCGTCTCGTCGCGGGCAGCATGGTCGTCCGCGCCGACCGCAGAGACGAAGCCGCCGACGCAGTGAGGATCGCCGGCATCCTCGACCAGCGGATCCAGATCGCCCTCCACGGCGGCAACACCGGCGAGCCGGTCCTCGTCCCCGAGGACGGCGTCCCCCTCGACGGCCAGCAGCCGACCGCGGAACAGCCTCCGAGTGTGCCCGACCTCGCAGCCATCGCCCTCGGCCCCGACGACGTACCTGCCGGGTTCCTGTGCGACGAGGGCCGCTACACCCGCACGCAGCCGCCGCGGATCACCTTCCGCCGCTCCTTCTGCCCGCAGGGCGCCACACTCGGCCGGACGCGCCTCATCTCACTCAGCAGCCAGGTGAGCGTCTTCGAGTCCGAGGTCGCAGCCGAGACGTCCCTGACCCTGACAGCCCGGATGATGACAAGCGCCGACGGCGCGAAGAGCTACGCATCCAACTTCGCCGCCACCTCGGGCTTGGTCGCCACCGACGTCCGCAGACGCCAAGTGAAGCTCCCCCGCGGCGGCGTGGGCGTGCTCACCACCTTCCGTACAGAGGCGGGCCGGCTGGCCGGCTTCTCCGCGCTCGCACAGCGTGGGCGCGGGCTCGCGACGCTCGACGCGATCGGCCTCGCGGACGACTTCGACCACCACGATCTGCTGCCGCTGCTGCAGACGGTCGAGCGGCGGCTCGGCGACCTCGAATAGTCGGCTCGTGTTACTGCGGTGAGCAGGCTTCGGCGCCGATCGCGCTGAAGCGCTCGCTCAGCCGGAGCTTCTCGTCTTCGAGGCGGTCGAAGGCGGCCAGCGCACGCCGCCTGCGATCTTGTCGCCAGTTCTCGAGCGCCCGGTCGAGCAGCGCCAGCCGCCGCTCGTAGAGCGCTAGTGCCTTCCGTGCGCGCGGCGTGCGGCGAGGAATCGTGCGCAGGTCGGCGAGGATGCCGGCTTCGTAGGGTCTCGCGACCCACCAGACGTAGGAGAAGTCGGTGGTGAGGAGCTCCTGGTCGAGGTTGGCGATGGCGTTGATCCTCCGCTCCGCCCACCGACCACAGGCCGCGTTGGCGTGCCGTGCCCAGGCGAGCGTTCGATCGTCCAGTTCCGGCGGCGCAGGGTGCTCCTCGACTGAGCTTCCCCAGCCCCCTGCGGCGGCGGTCTCGCAGTCGTCGGGAAGCGTTCCGTGGAAAGCGTCGTCCCCCTTCGAGAGCACGCACCAGGCGGCGGTCGTGCCGTCTACCCAGACGATCTCACAGTTGTGGAAGTCGTCGAGCTCGCCGACCTGGGTGAAGGCGTCGCTGCGCCTGCACTCGACCGAGCGCGGCTGTTGGTTGTGGTCGGCCCCGGCCGCCGCGGCGAGCGACCCGCTCATCTCCTGCTCGATCCGGGCGGCCCTCTCCTCGTCCTGGGGCGGCTCGTCGTAAGGGCAGGGCAGAACCTCGATCACGCCGGGCTGCGGCTCGCGTGTGTACGCCGGGGCGGGGAGGTCCTCGCCTACCGCGATGGAGTTGTTGATGCCCTTGAGCGCCGCGGCGGCGTCGAGCGCCTGCTCTCGGTCCCTGGCGAGGATGACGACGGTGGAGGTGCCGGTGGAGAGCTCGAGCCGCCTTCCGTCCTCGTAGAAGTAGGCGGGCACGCCTCGGACCGTCACCGGGCCTTCGCTGGTCAGAGCGGGGGAGTAGACGCTCGGGTTGCGCTCGCAGGCCGCCCACACCTGCACGTCGAGCGGCCACGCACACCCCGAATCCGGGCCGGGCTGACAGGAGCCGTAGAGGAAGCCGACGTGGTTCGCGCGCACCGGAGCCGACTCCGCCTCCGAGTCGAAGCGCCGCAGGACCGCCGCAAGCGGGAGCTCCTCGAAGGAGTCCCCGGGCGCATAGAGCGGGAAGTCCGCGAATCCCTTCGCCTGCTCCATCGAGAAGTTGCTCCTCGTCACTGCCACCGGCCCGTCGGCCGATGAGCCCTCCTCGCTTTGGCTGCAGGCAACCAGAACCGTGCACGACGTCAGAACGACGATGACCGAAGCGGGAAGACAGGCCAAGTTGCGCACGAGTGACTCACACATCTGTCTCGACTCAACCGCCGCGCAACCCGCTCACCCACCCGGGGGTTACGTTCCTAGCCTGGAGTGGACCGGTGAGCGCAGGAATCGTCGGCGACCGGGCCGGGGCTGCACGGGGCGAGCGGCGGGGCACATGATCGGAGTTGACCTCGCTCAACAGTTGTGGCACAGTGTGGCTTACAGTGACACAGAGGAGGGAATGAGGCATGGCCCGTCC
>DATBLE010000040.1:0-51411 GCA_036555585.1 Gaiellaceae bacterium | reverse complement strand
GAATTGCGCTACCGGAGCAGCCCCCACCCGACTGATCGCCGCAAACACGGCGCCATGGAGAAATGAGCGACGCTCAAACCACCCACCACGACAGAGCACCACCCGCCCTTGACAGCCAGCCCTCCTTCATGGAGAGGGGGCGCGTGGGGGAACCAGGGGTTCCCCCACGTCTCGTTCCGTCCGGCCGTCCGCCTACCTTTGCGCAATGCCGCAGTGGATCGTCTTTCTGATTCTGGCGATCGTCGCTTGGCTGCTCGTCTCGGTCGTCGGAGGTCTCGTCATCGGGCGCCTGCTCGGCGCGGCTTCCCGGCGCCGGCGCATCGCGTAGCTCGGGCCGAGGGCGGCTCAGGGCAGCCGCGGCGAGACGAGCGCCGAGAATGCTCCCGCTGCGACCAGCAGGATCGCCGCGAGCCCGAGGAACTCGTTCGTCGCCTCCCGCTTCCCCTTCACCCTCGCGACCACCGAGCCGAGGTGCGAGTAGGCGGACTCGAGCGCCTGTGCGGAGCGGGCGTCGAAGAACTTGCCGCCGGTGGTCTGGGCGATCGCCCGCAACGTGTCGGGGTCGGGCGGCACCGGGATCTGGGACGGTCCGAAGCCCTGCCCGGGCCCGAAGCCCCCGCCGAAGCCGCCGGATCCCCGGTTGAGGACGCCGTTGGGCGTGCCCAGCGCGATCGTGTAGACGGGGATCCCCGCCGCCTTGGCCCGGTCGGCGCCCTCGAGCGGCTGGAGCAGTCCGCGCGTCTGGTGCCCGTCGGAGAGGAAGAGGATCGAGACGGGACTCTTCTTCGCGTCGGCGATCGTCGTGTAGGCGATCGTCTGCGTGCCGTTCTGGTTCCGCGGCTTGACCAGCTCGACCGCGGCGGCGATCGCGTCGCCGATGGCCGTCCCCCCGTAGCCGGAGTAGTAGCCGAGGCTGTCCAGGCCCTGGCGGACGACGTCGAGGTCGGTCGTCGGCGGCGCGGCGACCTGCGGATCGCCGGCGAAGGCGATCAGGGCGACCCGGACGTTGTGCGGCACCTTCTTCAGGAAGCTGCGGACGGCGTTCTGGGCCGCGGCCAGGCGCGAGGGCTTGACGTCGGTCGCCCGCATCGAGCCGGAGACGTCGATCACGAGCACGACCGTGGCTCGGTCCGAGGCGACGAGCGTCGTGCGATGCGGCCTGGCGACCGCGATGCAGAGGGCCGCGAGCGCGAGCAACGCGAGCGCGGGCGGGACGTAGCGCCGAAGCGAGCGGCCGCCGGCGACGCTCGCCAGCACGTCCACGTTCGTGAACGTCATCGTGTACTTCGCCGGCCGGCGCTCGAGCCAGAGATAGACGAGCACTGCGAGGGGCAGCACGAGCAGCGTCAGCAGCAGGAGGGGGTGACCGAAGCTCACTTGCCACCTGCGCAGACGGCGGAGACCTGGACGAGCCCCTGGCCGCGGGTGGCCCGGGCGACGACCGAAACCCTGTTGCCCGACGCGCGGCCGGTCGTCCTGAGGCTCGCGACCAGGGCCGGCGCGGGCGGCGTCGCGGTGGCGAAGCCGCGGGCCGAGTACCAGGCGACCAGCCGCTCGTCGGCATGGCACGAGGCCACGACCAGCGTCCTCGCGTGGACGCGCGTGGTCGCGACCCGGCGCACGGTCGGATGGCCGGGCGGGGTCGCGGCCCGCACGGCGGTCGGCGTACGCGTCCCGCCGCCGGAGGCGGGCACGCAGCCGATGTGAGGCCGGAAGGTCGGCGCGCGCGGGTTCGTGCCCACGTACGTGGCGACGAAGACGGCTGAGCGGGAGGTGGTCACGCCCGGCGAGACGGGAGCGCCCGACGATCCGAAGAAGGCGAGGTCGATCGCCTGGTCGCTGAGCTCGGCGTCGAGGCCGGCGACGACGAAGCCCTTCGGGCAGGTGAGCTGGTACTGGACCTCCGGGCGGGGAAGCGTGCTGGCGGTGGGCGCGACGACCCACGGCCCGGCGACCGGCACGCACGGGTTCAGGCCCCTGCACTCGTTGGTCGCGCCGGCCGACGGCGCGACGGCGAGCGCTCCGAGCAGGACGGCTCCCGCGACGAGGCGCTTCACGCGACCCTCCGGAACCAGAACGCCGAGAGGCAGGCGCCGATCAGGAGCAGCACGGCGGCTCCGCCTGCGAACAGGTCGGTGATCTCGCGGGACTCCTGCTTGTGGCCGAGGCGGGAGCCGAGGTTCGCGTACACCTCGCGCAGCTGCTTCTGGCTGGCGGCCCGGAAGAACTGGGCGCCGGTGGTGTTGGCGATCAGCTGGAGGGTCTGCGGGCTGGCCGGCACGCGGATCGTCTCCTCGTAGCTGCCGGGGAGCTGATGGTGCACGACGCCGTTGGGCGTGCCCACGAGGACGCTGTACACGGGAACGTGCATCGTGCGGACGCGCTCGGCGGCCGCGCGCGGCGCCGTCCGGCCGCCGTCGCGGGCCCCGTCCGAGATCAGCAGCACCGTGGTCGGGGGCGTGCTGCCGTCGCTCGCGCGCTGCCTGAGGCCGAGGCGGGCGGAGAGGAGCACCGCGTCGCCGATCGCCGTGCCCTCTCTCGGCTCGAGCGCGCCGAGCGCCTCGCGCACCAGCGACCGGTCGGTCGTCGGGGCGAGCGCGAGCTGCGCGCGGGTCGAGAACGAGACGATGCCGATCCGGAACTTCTTCGGGACGATGTCGACCAGGCGGTTCGCGGCGTTCTCCGCGGCAGCGAGGCGGCTCGGGCTGATGTCGGTCGCGCCCATCGACCGCGAGGTGTCGATCGCGAGCATGACGGTCGCCTCCTCGCGCTTGACGCTGACCGTGGCATGCGGCCTGGCGACGCCCACGATCAACGCCGCGAGCGCGGCGAGGAGAATCGCCACCGGGATGTACCGTCGCCGCCCGGGGAAGCGGTCGACAAGGTTGGGGATCAGCCCCGGAGAGGCCCAGCGCTCGGCGTACCTGCTGCGCCGGCGCAGATGGAGCACGTAGAGGCAGATCAGGACCGGAACGGCGATCAGCCAGAGGAGCGACCACGGCGAGGAGAAGGTCACCGCGCCCTCCGCAGGAACGCCACCAGCGTGCGCAGCCAGTCGCCGGACGTGCCGAGGACGACGTGGCGGGCACCGACCGACGCCAGCTCGCGCTCGACGTCACGGCGCTCGGCTCCGGCCGCCTCCGCGAAGCGGGCACGCAGCCTCGCGCTCCGCGTGTCCACCCTCAGCTGCCTGCCCGTCTCCGGGTCGACCAGCCAGAGCTCGCCGGCGTTCGGAAGCTCCTGCTCGCGCGGGTCGCGGATCTCGACTGCGACCACCTCGTGGCGTCCGGCGAGCTGGAGCAGCGGCTTCCGCCAGTCGCGGGGGCCGCGGAAGTCGGAGACGACGACGACGAGCGAGCGCTGCCGGGCAAGCGCGTCGGTGCGGCGGAGGGCGTCGCCGAGGGAGGTGGCGCCGATCCGTCCGGGCGCCGGCTCCGGCTCCTCGCGCAGGGCGGAGAGCAGGCCGACGAGCCCGACCCGCCCCTGCCGAACGGGCAGGACACGCGGCTCGTCGTCGCCGAAGGTCAGGGCGCCGAGCCGGTTGCCGCGGCGGGTGGCGAGGTGCCCGACCGCGATCGCGACCCCTTCCGCGACGTCGGCCTTGCGCCGGTCGGCGGTGCCGAAGCGCATCGACGGCGAGGTGTCCAGCGCCAGCCAGGTGACGAGCACCCGCTCGGCCATGTGCACCCGGACGTGCGGCTCTCCGGTCCGGGCGGTGACGTTCCAGTCGATCCTGCGGACGTCGTCGCCGGGAACGTAGGGACGGATCAGCGCCAGCTCGGTGCCGTCGCCGAGCAGGGACGACCGGTAGTCGCCGGCGAGCAGCCCCTCCATGCGCCGACCGATCGTGACGTCGAGCGCGCGCAGGAGCCGGTCGGGGATCGGCCCCGGGCCGGGCCTGGCGGGGGAGGGTGCCTGCGCGACCGCCGGCGTCACGCCGCGTTCGTCTCCACCAGGTCGAGCTGCGGGATCGGAACGGCCGCGAGGACTCGCTCGAGGATCGAGTCGGGGGTCACCTCCTCGGCCAGCGCCTGGTAGGAGAGGACGAGGCGGTGGCGCAGGGCGTCCGCAGCCAGTGAGTGCAGGTCGTCGAGGACGACGTAGTCGCGGCCGCGGATCAGGGCAAGGGCGCGCGCCGACTGGACGAGGCTGATCGGGCCGCGCGGGCTCGCTCCGTACGCGATGTAGGCGCCCAGGTCCTCGAGGCCGTGCGCCGCCGGGTTGCGGGTCGCGTCCGCCAGCGTGACCGAGTAGCTGACGAGCGCGGGATCGACGTAGACGGTGAAGACCTCGCGCTGGAGCTCGCGCAGGTCGTCGAGCGTGAGGGTCTCGCGCAGCTCCGGCGCGTCCTCGAGCTGGCGCTGGACGATCGTCAGCTCCTCGTCGTGCGACGGGTAGCCGATCAGGATCTTGAGCATGAACCGGTCGACCTGGGCCTCGGGCAGAGGGTACGTGCCCTCGGACTCGATCGGGTTCTGCGTGGCCATCACGAGGAACGGGTCAGGCACCGGATGCGTCTCGTGGCCGATCGTCACCTGACGTTCCTGCATCACCTCGAGCAACGCCGACTGCACCTTGGCCGGGGCGCGGTTGATCTCGTCCGCGAGGAGGAAGTTGCAGAACACCGGCCCGAGCTCGGTGTCGAAGGTGCTGTCGCCTGCGCGGAAGACGCGCGTGCCGACGAGGTCGGACGGGACGAGGTCCGGCGTGAACTGGATCCGCGAGAACGACCCGCCGAGCACGGCTGCGGTCGTCTTGATCGTCAGCGTCTTCGCGAGGCCGGGGACGCCCTCGATCAGGAGATGGCCCTGGGAGAGCAGGCAGACGAGGACGCGCTCGAGCATCGCGTCCTGGCCGGCGATCACCCGCCGGATCTCGAACAGGGCGGGCTCGAGGCGCTCTCTCGCCTCGGCCGGTGCGGCGGTCTTGGGGTCGTCGGCGGACGGGCTCACGAGATTCCTCCTTGATCGCGCGGACACGGGCGAGGGCGAAATCGAATCAGGTGTACCTGAGTATTGCGTGAGAGCGGCGGCGGCGGTTTTTCCGCTGCTTATCATCCGGTGGTGGTCGAGCCGGACGCCATGCCGACGATCGAGGCGCTCGAGGCCGAGCGCCGCCGGCTGAAGGAGCTCGAGCGGAATCTCGCAGCCGAGCGGGACCGGATCCAGGAGTCGGCGGCGCGCGAGATCGCCCGCCTGCAAGCGGCGCTGCGGGACGCGGCCGAGCGGGCCGGCAAGCGCGAACGCGAGCTGGAGTCGACGCAGCGGAAGCTCGAGCGCAAGGGCCAGGGTCGGCGCCTGGCTGTGTTCGGCACGACGGCTGCGGCTCGGGACGCTTTCGGCCGCGAAAAGGAGATCGCCCGGCGGGAGCAGCAGGTCGAGGAACGCGAGCGGCTGGTCGCGGCGGCTGCGGCCGAGCTCGAGCACGAGACGGCGAGGCTGCGTCGGCTCGGGGCATCGCTCGAGGTGAGTCGCACCGGCGTGGAGCAGGTCGAGGGGCTGGCCGCCGGGGCCGCGGAGCTCGAGGCGCGCCGGGCCGACCTCGACCGGCAGGTCGCGGAGCTGGTCGAGGTCGAGCGGCGGAGCGCCGAGCTGCTGGCGGCCCGGGCCGCCGAGCTCGAGGCCCGCGCGCGGGCGCTCGACGAGCGCGAGCAGTCGCCCGCTCCTCGGTCCGAGGTCGCGGCCGTGCCGGTCGTCGTTCCGGCCGACCTCCGTCCCGAGCAGGAGCGGGTCGAGGCGAAGGCGCGAACGCTCGAGGAGGCGGAGGGCCGATTGGCTGTGACCCGTACCGAGCTGGCCGCCCGCGAGGGCGCTGTTCAGCAGGCCGAGGAGCGCGCGGCCCGTGAACACGAGGAGCTCGAGGCGCGCGCGCGCGAGCTGGCGGCAGCGGAGGAGCGGAGCGCGGACGCCGAGCGACGCGCCGCCGAGCTCGACGACCGGGCGACGCTCCTGGCCGCTCGCGAGGCCGAGCTGGCCGACGCGCTGGCGGCGCTCGAGCGCCGTGAAGGCGAGCTGGCGGAGCGCCGCGCCGAGCTCGAGTCCGAGCGAAGGCGGCTCGCGGGGCGGGCGCGGAGGCTGGCCGACGCCGAGCGCACGGCGCCCGTCGGAGCATCGGCGGTGCCTGCCGCGACGTTCAGCGCGGGCATCCGCGGGCTCTCGCGGAGGGGCTCCGGGTAGCCGGCACGACCTGTTAGCGTGCGGCCGTGCTGAGTGCGCTCTCGGCGGGCCACAAGACGGCGATCCTGGTCGTCGCCGGGGTCTTCATCGTCTTCGCGCTCTGCTCCTCGTTCGTGTTCTCGAAGCTGAACCCGAACTTCCCGGGCAAGCGGATCGCGCTCTTCATCGGCGTGTGCGTGCTGCTCACGGCCGCGATGCTCGGCTCGATCATCTGGCTGGCGAGCGAGCCCCCGGAGGCGGGCGCGAAGGTCGAGGAGCGGAGCTCGGCCTTACCGCCGACGACGAGCACCGAGACGGCGCCGCCTGCCGCCTCGTCCGGGAACGCCGCGGCGGGGAAGGCGCTCTTCGCCTCGCAGGGCTGCAACGCGTGTCACACGTTCAAGCCGGCCGGCTCGACCGCGCAGGTCGGGCCGGACCTCGACAACCTGGCGTCGGACGCGAAGACCGCGAACCGCGGCTCGGTCGAGGAGTACGCGACGGAGTCGATCGAAGACCCGGGCGCGTACGTGGTCCCGAAGTACCCGAACGGCGTGATGCCGCAGTTCCAGCTGAGCAAGCAGCAGGTCGCCGACCTGGTCGCCTTCCTCACCAAGGGGTCGTAGCTCTTTCCGCCGCCGAGCCCGACCAGTGCGGGCTCGGCTCACGAAGGCTCTCGGAGCGGGGCGAGGCGAGCGCAGCGAGCGAGCGAGGAGGGGGCTCGTGGGGGAACCCTGGTTCCCCCACGTAGCGGAGGGGGAGGGATTTGAACCCTCGATCCGCCGAACGACGGATAACGGTTTTCGAGACCGCCGCATTCGACCGCTCTGCCACCCCTCCGAGGCGGAGAAGGAGGGATTCGAACCCTCGATGCAGGTGTTCACCCACATAACGCCTTAGCAGGGCGCCGCCTTCAGCCACTCGGCCACTTCTCCGGAGGTCACCATCGTATCGGCCGGGGTCCCGCGCAGCCGAGCGGCGTCCACGCAGGCGCTAGGCTGAGCCCGGCGCGGAGAGGTGTCCGAGCGGCCGAAGGAGCGCGACTGGAAATCGCGTACGTGCTGAAAGGTGCGTCGCGGGTTCAAATCCCGCCCTCTCCGCCTCAACTCACTCGTTCGGGGCAGGGCGAAGATCACCCTTCGTGGTCATGCCGTCTCACGCGCCGGAGGGCATGCTGAGCGGGCCGGAACTCCCCTCACATACCCCACCGGCATTGGAGACGCCCGCTTCGGCGGGCGTTTTCCGTTTTCGGGGCTCAGTCGTGGACGCGGGCGATCAGCTCGCCGCGCCTCATCACCTTGACCGCGGTGCCCGCGAGGCGAACGTCGAAGCCCGCCCCGCGCGGGAACAGGACCTTGTCGCCGGGCTCGATGCCGCCCGACTCGGCTGCGGTCGCGATCACGATGCCCGTCTGCGCTCCTGCCTCGGCGCTCGCGGGGATGATCAGGCCGTGTCGCGTCTCGGCCTCGTCGTCGCTGGGCTCGACCACGACGTAGTCGTCGAGCGGCTCGAGCGTCACGCGGGGGCGCTGGGTCTCCTCGAGCATGGACCCAGGGTAGCTCCGCGAAGAGCCGGCGATGCGGATCGGGCCGCCCTGACGTTCGGCGAAAGGTCAGCCTCGTCCAGCGCTTCGACGGGCTCGGCCGAGAAGCTCCGGCACCGTGATGTCGTCCGGCCCGGGCGGCCGTCTCACCTCGCGCCACGTGCACTGGCCTGGCTCCTTGTCGTCGCGGAAGCGGATCAGCTTCGTGCCGTGGCGGAACCGGTTCCCCTGCACCTTGTCGTAGCGGACCTCGACGACCAGCTTCGGCTGGATCGCCGACTCGGCCAGCTCGCCGCCGCCCCAGCGGTTCGGCTCCGAGAACCCGCGGTCAGGCGCGCCCGTCAGAAGCGGCTTCACCCGCTTCAGGATCTCGTCGTGCCGGCCGGCGGCGACCGCGGCCGAGCCGACGTAGTCGAGTCCGCCGTCGTCGCGGTGGAGGCCCAGCAGGAGCGTCGCGAGCCTGGTCGGCTTCTCCTTCCAGCGGACGCCGACGACGACGCAGTCGGCGGTCTTGTGCGCCTTGACCTTGACGACGCCGTCGCGGGAGCCCGGGAGGTACGGGAGGCCCAGCCGCTTGGCGATCACGCCGTCGAGGCCGGCCGCGTCGAGCTCGTCCAGCCAGCGTGCGGCGACCTCGGCGTCGCGCGTGGCGGGAGAGATCCGGAACGACTCCTGCAGCTCCTCGAGCTCGCGGCGGCGGCGCTCCAGCGGCTGCTCGTGGACGGGCGTGCCCTTCCACAGGAGCACGTCGAAGGCGACGAACTGGGCCGGAATCTCGGCAGAGAGCTTGCGCACCCGGCTCTCCGCCGGATGCAGGCGCATCTGCATCGCGTCGAACTCGAGCCGGCCGCCGCGCTCGATCACGATCTCGCCGTCCAGCGCGGAGTGGGGCGGGAGCTCGTCGCCGAGCGGCCGCAGCTCGGGGAAGTAGCGGAGCAGCGGTCGCTCGTTCCGGCTCCAGAGCGCGAGCTCGCCGCCGTCGTTCTCGAGGACGCCGCGGAAGCCGTCCCACTTCGGCTCGTACTGCCAGTCGCCGTGCGGAAGCTCGCGCACGAGCTCTGCCTCCATCGGCGGGAAAGGCACGTTCTTTCCGGGCACGCCCGGGAGGCTAGCGGCGGCTAGGCTCTCGGGCCATGCGCAGGGTCGCCGTCACCGGCCTCGGGGCCGTCACCCCGCTCGGCAACGATCGCCGCTCGACATGGGAGGCCGCCGTCGCGGGCCGAAGCGGGATCGACTTCATCTCGACCTTCGACACCAGCGGCTTCCCGGTGCGCGTCGCGGCGGAGGTTCGCGGATTCGATCCCGCGGCGGTGGTCGGGCCGAAGGAGGCACGCCGGCTCGACCGGAACGTCGTCCTCGCCGTGGCCGCCGCGATCGAGGCGGCGGAGGACGCCTCCCTGGACGGGGTCTACGAGCCGGCGCGCGTCGGCGTGCTGTTCGGAAGCGCGATCGGCGGTCTGATCGGAATCACGGAGCAGCACCAGCTGTACCTCGAGCGGGGGCCGGGCCGGGTGTCGCCCTACTTCATCCCGAGCGTGCTCGTGGACGTGGCGAGCGGGCAGATCGCGATCGCGCTCGGGCTGCGCGGGCCGAACTACGCGCCCGTGTCGGCGTGCGCCACCGGGTCGACCGCGATCGGGGAGGCGGCGGAGGTGATCCGGCGCGGCGGCGCGGACGCCGTGCTCGCCGGCGGCGCCGAGGCGTGTCTCCACCCGCTCATCCTCGCCGGGTTCTGCGCGATGCGCGGCCTGGCGGCGGAGGAGGAGCACCCCCCGCGCGCGTCGCGGCCGTTCGACCTGACGCGAGAGGGCTTCGTCATGGGCGAGGGGGCCGGTGTGCTCGTGCTCGAGGAGCTCGAGGCGGCGAAGGCTCGCGGCGCGACGATCTACGCCGAGGTGCTCGGCTACGGGGCCTCCAACGACGCGCACCACCTGGCGCAGCCCGATCCCGAGTCGGTCGGGGTCGTCGAGATGATGCAGGCGGCGCTCGAGCGGGCGGAGGTCGAGCGTACGCGGGTCGGCTACATCAACGCACACGGGACCTCGACGCCGCTCGGCGACCTCGCCGAGACGAAGGCGATCAAGGAGGTCTTCGGCGACCACGCGTACGAGCTCGCGATCTCGTCGACGAAGTCGATGACCGGCCACTGCTTCGGAGCGGCCGGCGCGATCGAGGCGATGATGTGCGTGCTCGCGATCCACGAGGGCGTCCTGCCGCCGACGATCAACTACGAGACGCCCGATCCGGAGTGCGACCTCGACTACGTCCCGAACGAGGCGCGCCGGGTTCAGGTCGACGTCGCGCTCTCGAACGCGATGGGCCTCGGCGGCCACAACGGCTGCGTCCTCTTCGGCCGCGTGTGAGACCTGTGCCAAACGGTGTCGCACTTCGGCGGGGTCAGACCCCAGACGGAAGCGTCACGAGCTCTCCACAGCGCCCGCACGAACAGGCGCTACGACCTGTCCGAGATGGAGGCTGTGCGCAGCTCGTGACGCTTTCGAGGGGTCAGACCCCAACGGGAACGTCACGAACCTTCAACAGAGGGGTCAGACCCCAACGGGAACGTCACGAACCTTCAACAGCCTCTGCCGTGAGCTCGGCGAGCGACCCGAGCAGGACGTCCGCCTCCGCGAGCGCCTCGTCGCCGGGTGGGAACGAAGGGTTCGGGATCGCGATCACGCGCATGCCCGCCGCCTTCGCGGAGCCGATGCCTGCGTGCGAGTCCTCGATCGCCGCCGCCCGCGACGGCTCGACGCCGAGGCGCCGGCATGCCTCGAGGTAGACGTCCGGCGCCGGCTTGCCCCGCTCGACCTCCTCCGACGACACGGTCGCCCGGAACAGCCGTCCGAGCCCGGAGAGCTCGAGCACGAGCTCGATCAACGGCCGGTTGGACGACGAGGCGACTCCCAGAGGCCACACGGCGGCCAGCCGCTCGACCGCCTCGCCGGCCCCGTCGATCAGGGGCAGCCGCTCCCGATACCGAGCGGCCATCCGCTCGACCACCTCGGCGGCGATCTCGCCGGGCGAGTCCGGCAGCCCGACGTGCTCGTGCATGTACCGCGACCACTCGACGGAGCTCATCCCCATCATCGCTCGCTGCGCTGCTGAGCTGTACTTGCCGCCACGTTCGCGCGCTAGTCCCTCGCGCACCTCGTCCCACAGCTCCTCCGTCTGGATCAGTACGCCGTCGAGGTCGAAGACGACCGCCTCGATCACAGCGACCGGTACCCGGACTCGACGTGGACGAGCGGCGGCGCGGGCTCGCCGAGCTCGACCGAGAGCACCTCGCCGACGAACAGCGTGTGGTCGCCGGCCCTCACCTCGTCTGCGAGCCGGCACTCGAGCCAGCCCAGCGCACCGACCAGCAGCGGCGCCCCGGCTGCGCCCTCCCGGCTGGCGATGCCGTGCCAGAGCGCGATCGGCGGCACACCCCGCGCGAAGTGCTGCGCGAGCCAGTCCTGCCCCTCGGCGAGCAGGCTGAGCGCGAAGCCGCCCGCACGCCGCAGCAGCTCGTGCATGGCCGCCTGACGGTCGATCGCGACGCCGACCAGGGGCGGCTCCAGCGAGAGCGACACGAGCGAGCCGACCGTCAATCCCAGCCGCTCGCCCTCGGCGTCGACGGTCAGCACGGCGACCCCGTGGGGGAAGCGGCGCATCAGGTCGCGCAGACCGGTCTCCACCGCTACGGGGCCAGCCGCTCGACCACCCAGTCCGCTCCCTCCGAGCGGTAGCGGAAGCGGTCGTGGAGCCGGTCGAGCCGGTGCTGCCAGAACTCCCACGACGCGGGCACGAGCAGGTAGCCGCCCCAGTCGACCGGCCGCCGGACGTCCTCGCCGAGCGCCTCCGCCGAGCGCTCCAGCTCCTCGCGGCTGCCGATCACCGCGCTCTGCGGCGAGACCGCCGCCGAGCGGCGGCTGCCGGCGGGCCGCGAGGCGAAGTACGAGTCCGATTCCGCCGCGGGAAGCCGCTCGACGACTCCTTCGGCCCGCACCTGGCGTCCCAGCGCGTGCCAGTAGAGCACCACCGCGGCGCGCGGGTTCTCGCCGAGCTCGCCGCCCTTCCGGCTCCCGTAGCTCGTGAAGAACGTCAGGCCCCGCTCGCCGGCGTCCTTCAGGAGCACCATCCGGGCCGAGGGCGACCCGTCGCGGCTCGCGGTCGCGAGCGTCATCGCCTCGGGCAGGTCGATGCCGGCCGCTCGCGCCTCGTCCAGCCAGCGTCGCAGCTGGGCGACCGGATCGGGAGCAAGATCGCGCTCGTCGAGCGGCCGGTCGCGTTCGTCCTCCACGGGGCCGAGTCTATGCAGGCCCGGCGAGGCTGATCGCCGCCGCGGCCGGCCGACATGCGCGGCCGCGGCCCAGAACGGTCACATGGGTGCGATCGAGTTTGGGGATGGGGGAGCACGGGGGCACCGGCCGTTCCCCCCGTGATGCGGTGAGTACCCTAGTGCGCGTGCCCGAACAGCCTCCGATGCTGGACGACCTCGAGCTCTACCGGCGCATGCTGCTCATCCGCCGCACCGAGGAGAAGCTCCTCCAGCTCCACTCGCAGGGGCTGCTCTCGGGGACGACGCACACGTCGATCGGACAGGAGTCGATCGCGGTCGGCCTGCTCGGACGGCTCGGGCCGGGCGACGCGATCTTCAGCACGCATCGCTGCCACGGCCACTTCCTCGCCTCCGGCGGCGACCTGGCGGCCTTCCTCGCCGAGCTGATGGGCCGCTCGGGCGGCGTCTGCGGCGGTCGCGGCGGCAGCCAGCACCTCCACGCCGACGGCTTCATCAGCTCGGGCATCCAGGGCCAGCTGGTGCCGGTCGCGCTCGGCGTCGCCTACGCCAAGAAGCTCCGCGGCGAGGACGGGATCGCCGTCGTCTTCGTCGGCGACGGGACGCTCGGCCAGGGCGCGCTGTACGAGTCGATGAACCTCGCCGCGCTCTGGGGCGTGCGGCTGCTGGTCGTGCTGGAGGACAACGCGATCGCGCAGACGACGCCGTCGTCGGTCGGCGTCGCCGGCGACATGCTCGCCCGCGCCGAGGCGTTCGGGATCGACGCCGCCCGCCTCGAGGGCGCCGACGCGCCGGCGCTCCAGCGTGACTTTGCGGCCCTGGTCGAATCGATGCGCGGCCGCGAGGCGCCGGTCTTCCGCGTCGTGCGCACGGTGCGCCTCGGGCCGCACAGCAAGCGCGACGACGACCGCTCCGAGGAGGAGATGGCCGAGCTCCGCACCCGCGACCCGGTCACGCGGCTCGCCGCCGCGCTCGAGCCCGCCGAGGTGGAGGACGCCGACCGCGGCGCGGTCGCCAGGCTCGACGAGGCCCTCGCGCGCGCCGAGGCGAGCCCGGAGCCGGACCAGCTCGCCCACCTCGGAGACGTGTTCCCACCGCTCGACGAGGCGGCGGCCGCGCGCCCCTGGGCGCGCCCGGCCGAGACGCCGCGCGTGGTCGAGAGCCTCAACGCGGCGCTCCACGACCTGCTCGAGCGCGATCGCGACGTCCACGTCTTCGGCCAGGACCTGCTCGACCCCTACGGCGGTGCATTCGCGGTCACGAAGGGGCTCTCGATGCGCTTCTCCGAGCGGATCCACCCGACTCCGATCAGCGAGACGGCCATCGTCGGCAGCGCCACCGGCTTCGCGCTCGAGGGCGGCAAGGCGGTCGCCGAGATCATGTTCGGCGACTTCGTCGCCCTCGCTGCCGACCAGCTCGCGAACAGCGCCGCCAAGCACCACTACCTCTCGCAGGGCACGGCGTCCGTCGACCTCGTGCTGCGGGTGCCGATGGGCGGGGGGCGGGGCTACGGGCCGACCCACAGCCAGAGCCTTGAGAAGATGTTCCTCGGCGTTCCGGGCCTGCGGGTGGTCGCCGTCTCGAGCTTCGTCGATCCGTACGCGTTGCTCTGGAACGCGGTCGCGGCCGATCCCGGGCCGGTGCTGTTCGTCGAGAACAAGGCGGTCTACGCCGAGCGGGTTCGGCAACCTCTGGACGGCCTGGTCGACCACTTCTCGGCGCGCACGACCGGCGGCGTCTACCCGAACGTGCGGCTCAGCCCCGTCGCGTTCGAGGACCCGGAGCTGACGGTGATCGCCTACGGGCGCAGTGCCTCGCTCGCCTGGGAGCCCGTGCGCGGGCTCTTCATCGAGCGCGAGCTCGCCGCCGACCTCTGCGTCGTCTCGCAGCTCTCGCCGCTCGACCTGGACGGGATCCTTCCCTCGGCGCTCGCCTCGGAGTGCGTCGTCACGGTCGAAGAGGCGCCCGGCGAGGCAGGCTTCGGGGCCGAGGTCGCCGCCCGGCTCGCGGAGGCGGGCTTCAAGGGCCGGGTCGCGCGCATCGCCGCGGCCGCCTCGCCGATCCCGGCGGCGAAGAGCCTCGAGGACGTCGTCCTTCCGACCGAGTCGTCGATCAGGCGCGAGCTGGAGCGGCTGGCGGTCGAGAAGGGCGCCCTCACCACCAGGGGCTAGATTCCGGGCGACGCATGGGCGCGATTCTGGTCATGTACCACTACGTGCGCGATCCGGACCCGGAGCACCCGGGGATCGCAGCGATCACGCTGGACGACTTCGAGGGGCAGATCGAGCACCTGCTGCGCCACTACGAGCCGCTGGAGCCGGACGCGCTCGTGGCCGCGGCGCGCAGCGGGACGCCGGTTCCGGACGGCTTCGTGCTCACCTTCGACGACGGCGTCCGCGACCACTACGACAACGCCGCGCCCGTGCTCGAGCGGCACGGGCTCCACGGCATCTTCGCGCCGATCGGCTTGCCCTACCTGCACGGGCGGATCCCGTTCGTCCAGAAGAACCAGTTCGTCCGGGGGCGGCTCGGCGAGGACGGGGTGGCGGACGCCTACGTCGCGGCGGCCGAGGAGGTCGCTCCGGACGTCGACGTCCGCGGGATCATGGCGGCCGCGCCGATCGGCGACTACCGCCGCGGCTCGGAGAAGTACCTGCGCTTCAAGTACGCGTCGAACCGGCTGATCCCCAGGGACGTCTCGGAGCGGATCATGGACCGCCTCTTCGCCGAGCACGTGTCGGCGGACGAGGCGCGGTTCATCCGCGAGCTCTACGTCACGACGGAGGAGATCCGGGAGCTGCGGCGGCGCGGCCACTCGATCGCCGGCCACTCGGTCTCGCACCCGTCCCTGCCGCAGCTCGGCGAGGACGAGCAGGAACGCGAGATCGCCGGCGCGGCCGAGTGGCTCGGCTGGCTGCTCGACGAGCAGCTCGCCTGGTTCAACTACCCGTACGGCGACCACGACGAGCGCTCGGAGCGCGTCTGCGAGCGGCTCGGGCTCGCGGTCGCCTACTCGACGCGTCCGCCCGCCGACTGGGCGTCGCACGAGAACCGCTTCCGTGTCCCGCGGGTGGACACGTGCTTCCTGCCGGTGACGGAGGAGGCCGAGCCGGCGGTCCTCGCCGGCCACGTCGTATAAGTGCCCCGTCAAGCAACAGACAGATCACAGCACTGATGCCGACGGCGATCGTCGTCCCGAAGCTGAACGAGAACGACGACGAGGTGGTCGTCGTCGAGCTCGCCGACGGCTACGTCCAGCCGGGCGACGCGCTCTTCTCGGTCGAGACGAGCAAGGCGGTACAGGAGGTCGAGGCGGAGGCCGCGGGGTTCGTGCTCTGGAGCGCGCGGGTCGGCGACCGCGTCGGCGTGCTGGCCGAGCTGGGCTGGCTGTTCGCGACCGAGGAGGAGCGGGACGCCTGGAGCCCGGGTCGTGCAGCCGTCTCGGTCGAGGCTGGGCCCGGCGAGCGGCTGGCGACCGAGCCGGCGCGGCGGCTCGCGGCCGAGCTCGGCGTCTCGGTCGACGACGTTCCCGGCGCGGGGATCGTCCGCGAGAGCGACGTCCGGGCGTTTGCGGCCCCCGTGGGGACAGTCCCCGAGGGACTGTCCCCGGCCGAACCGTCCGCCGGGCGCCTGTCGGACGAGTTGCGCGCCCGCCTCCGCGATGACTCGGCCTCGATCGCCGCGCTCTCCTCCGACGAGAAGGTCGCGCTCTACCGCGATCACGGCGCCGTGATCGGCGAGCGGGTCGCGATCGGACGCGGCACCCTGATCGACGCCGGCTTCGTCGAGCTGGGCGCCGACACCTCGATCGGGGAAGACGTGCTCGTCCGCGCGCACCGCTTCACCGTCGGCGAGCTCGGGCAGATCGGCGCGGGCTGCCGCTTCTTCTGCCGCGACTTCGTCGCCGGGGACGTGGTCACGCTGCGCTGGAACGTCGCCGTGGTCGACGGCCAGGGCGGAATCCACGACTGCCGCATCGGCGATCTCTGCTTCGTCGCCTACGACACGTACCTGAACACGGACCGGGACGTGACCCTGGGCGAGCGCGTCTGCCTCAGCCCGGGGGCGCGTGTCTACACGCACCGCAAGTGGCTCGAGGCGCTCGACGGCTATCCGTTCTCCTACGCGCCGGTCTCGATCGGCGAGCGCTCCTGGCTCGGGCCCGGAAGTCTGATCCTGCCCGGCGTCGTCCTCGACGCGGAGGTGACCGTGATGGCGAACTCGGTGGTCGCCTCGAACGCGCCGCGCGGGGCGCTGCTCGGCGGCGTCCCGGCGACGGTCGTCAAGCGCGGACAGCGCGCCGACCTCGACACGGCTCACCGCACAGCGATCGTCCGCGAGATCTTCGAGGGGAACGCGCGGGCGCTGGCGGTGCTCGGCTGGAAGCTGACGCCCGACGAGCGGCCAGGCGCGAAGTGGGCCGGAACCCTGTCGGGCGACGGCGGGGAGGCACGCGTCGTCGTCGACGGGCGGAGGATCGCGGTCGGCGACACGGTCTTCGACCTGGACGCACGCGTCGTCACCGGCCCCCGGAACGCGGCGACCGACGTGATCCGCCACCTGCTCTTCAAATACGGCCACGCGTTCGAGCCGCGGCTGTGGCGCTTCGGCGCCAGGCTCGACGAGACCGCGTACGGGGACACCATCTAGACTCGCCGCGTGGTCAGCAGGTCCGCTGCGCGGCAGGTCCATCCGGGCTTCCTGGTCTGGGTCGCGATCACGCTCGGGATCAACGTCCTGGCGCTGATCGTGATCAACTGGCTGTTCGACAGCATCGGGATCGAGGGCTTCTGGTCGTACGCACTCGGCGCGCTGGCGCTCACCTTCGGCAACGCGATCCTCAAGCCGATCCTGGCGGTGCTGACGCTGCCGCTGATCGTCTTCACGCTCGGCATCGCCTACTTCGCGATCAACGTCGCCATGCTGGCGCTGGCCGAGTGGGTCGCCCCGCGCTTCACGATCGACGGCTTCTGGACGTACGTCGGCGCGACGATCGTCGTCTGGCTCGTCAACGTGGCGATGCAGGGCCTGCTCGCCCTGATGTCGGACGAAGGGCAGGCGAGGCGCTCGTCCGCGTAGGCGGGCGAGCCGGGCCGCTCCGACCCGGCTCGCCGGTCAGAGCTACCCCGCGAGCTCCCTGTGCGCGTGCCGCAGGGCGAACGCCACGAAGAAGCTGTTGATCCCGCGGAACAGCGCGAACAGCCCTACCCACACGATCAACACGACCGCCTTCCGGCCGAACTCGCCTGCTGCCCAGAAGGCCAGGCCGATGCAGATGAACCCGGAGATCATCCGGAGCCACCACAGGCCGGTGCGGTTCGAGAACGCGATGATCAGGTCCATGATCCCGACGAACAGGAGCATGAACGCGGTGATCTGGGCGATCGCGATGAACGTGTTCTTGGGGTGGATGAACGAGAAGATCCCGCCCAGGACGAGCAGGACGCCCAGGATCGCGTTCAGGGCCTTCCACCAGCCGCTGCGGACGACCGCGACGAGCGCGAACTCGAAGGCGCCCGCGATCAGGAACACGATCCCGGCCAGCACCCCGACCGACTTCGCCGAGGCGAGGTTGAACCGGAACATGATCAGCGACAGGATCAGCCAGAGCGTGCCGGTGATCAGGAAGATCCACCACCAGCTGCCGAAGCTCTCGTCGTAGATCTCGTCCTCGACGACGACCACGGTAGACATCGTCTGCCTCCTCAGTGTCCTGTCCGGTCGAGCGACGCAGGTCGTGCGCGGCCCGGCGGACGTTCTGTCGATACCGAGGGTTCGCCGTCGTCCGCGCGATCTCCTGCGCGTTCGGCGGAGTCAGGCCGCGACGGCCGGTTCGGGCGTGCGCGCCTCCATGATGTAGAAGCGGCCGTCCAGCTGGTAGCGGATCGCCTGGAGGCCCGCCTCGGCGACGTAGGCCTCGACCTCGCGCAGGAGGGCCGCGAGGTCGCCCTCGCTCCGGCGCACGCGGGCGGAGACGTACCAGACGTCCTGCTCGAACTTGATCGTCCCGCCCCAGCGGGGCCGGATGTGGGCGCAGAGGTCGTCCACGCCGGCGTAGGCCGGGAGCTCGAAGCGGACGACGTCGCTGATGTGCAGCGGGATCTCTTCCATGACCCCAGGCTGCCTGCCGGGCGCGCTTCGCCGCTTGACCCGGCTGGGTCAATTGGACGTCAGTGCTGCGCCAGCGGGTGCCCTCGGGCCAGCGCCACCGCCTCGAGCCGCGAGTGGGCGCCGACCGCGTGCAGCAGGTGGCGGACGTGGTTGCGGACGGTCTCGCGGCTCAGGTGCAGGTCCTCGGCGATCTGCTTGGTCGTCCGGCCGCGCTCGAGCTCGCGCAGGATCTCGGCCTGACGCGGCGTCAGCCGCAGCTCCGGATGGGGCTCCGGCTCCTCGATCACGTCGGCGACCTGGCCGAAGACGCCGATCACGTGGTCGCCGCGAGTCAGCGGCACCGAGCTCACCTCGACGGGTATCCGCTCGCCGCGCTCGTCGACGAGCACGACCGGGCTGTCGGCAGGCTCGACGTTCCCGAGCAGCCTGCGGGCGAAGAGCTCCCGGGCCCGCCTGGTGTCCTCGTGGGCGACGACCGACGTGAACTGCCGGCCCTCGACGTCCCCGACCAGCCGGCGCGCGGCGGAATTGAGCCAGCGGATGATCCCCGTCGTGTCGATCACGTAGCTGGGGACGTTGATGTGGTCGAGCGCTTCGGCGACCTCGGCCTGCATCGACTCCAACGGCATCGGCTCAGTCTCGCGAACGTCGGAGGCGTTGCCAAGGGAGGAGGGAGCCCGCGGGAGAACCGGGGGTTCCCCCGCGCGCAAGCGGCGGGGCTGGGATTCGAACCCAGGGGGCGCTTGCGCGCCCAGTGGCTTTCAAGGCCACCCCGTTCGGCCGCTCCGGCACCCCGCCGGTCGCCTAAGTCAAGCGGAAGAGATGGTCGCGGGCGCGCCGAGGTTGCGGAGCACGTCGGGAACGTCGCCCCGGAAGTTCTCCAGGATCGCGAGCACGAAGCGGTCGGTCGCCGCGGTGCCGTTCAGGGTGGCGACGAACTCCGTTCCCTTCTGGCCCTCGGGCCGGTAGCGGATCCCGAGGCGGCGCGCCTGGTAGTCGGTCGTGTTCGAGGTCGAGGTGATCTCGCGGTAGCGCTGCTGGTGCGGGAACCAGCCCTCGATGTCGTACTTCCTCGCGGGAGGCGCGCCGAGGTCGCCGGCCGCGACGTTCACCACCCGGTAGGGCAACCCGAGCGCGCCGACGATCTCCTCCTCGATCGCGAGCAGCCGATCGTGCTCGTCGCCCGCGGTCGGGGGCTCGCAGTAGACGAACAGCTCGACCTTGTTGAACTGGTGGACGCGGAACATGCCGCGCGTGTCCTTGCCGGCCGCGCCCGCCTCGCGGCGGAAGCAGGTCGAGAACGCGGAGTACCGCAAGGGCAGCATCTCCAGGATCTCGCCCATGTGCAGCCCGGCGAGGGCGACCTCCGACGTTCCGGTCAGGTACAGGTCGTCCTCGGGCAGCGCGTAGATGTTCGAGCGCTCGGTCGGGAAGAACCCGGTGCCGTACATGGCCTCCTCGCGGACGAGCACCGGCGGCAGCATCGGCACGTGGCCGTGGGCGGCCGCCCGGTCGAGCGCGAAGCGGTAGAGCGCGAGCGCGAGCAGCGCCGTGTCGCCGACCAGATACCCGAAGCGGGAGCCCGAGAGCCGCGCGGCCCGCTCCATCTCGAAGCGGCCGATCTCGGTGTGCTCCGGCCCGTCCTGGGCCGGCTCGCCGACGCGGCGGAGCTCCTCGGCGTCCTCTTCGGTGTCGCCGTCCGGCGACGACGGGTCGGGCGGGTTCGGCACCTGCGCGAGCAGCCGGTCGCGCTCGGCCTCGGCCGAGGCCAGCTCCTCCTCGGCCGCGCGCAACTCCTCCTTCGTCCGGTTCAGCTCCTCGAGCTGCTCGGGCGTGGGCTTGCCCTTCAGCTTCAGCCGGCCGCGCAGCTCGTCGACCCGGGGAACGAGACCCCGCCAGCGCTCGTCGGCGGCGAGCAGCGCGTCGAACGCCTCGGCCGCGCCTTTCCTGGCGACGGCCGCGCGAAAGGCATCGGGGTCGTTCCGCGCCGCGCGGAGGTCGATCACGCAGCTGAGTCTAAGCAGGGCTCAGCGGCCGAGCAGGCCGAGCGTGATGCGCTGAAGGCGACGGCGCCGCGCCTCGCGCTGCAGACGGTCCCTCTCGACCTGTTCATGGGCGCGTTCGACGCGTTGCGCGAATTCGCGCATGAACTCGTCGCTGAGGAGGTATTCACGAGTCAGATTCGGCTTCGTCATCTTCGTCGCTCAGCAGGTCGAGAAGCTCGTCCAGCTTAACGAGTCAGATACGCCTCGATCACCTGCGCCACGCCCTCCTCGTCGCAGGGCGGGCAGACGAAGTCGGCGACCGCCAGCACCCGCTCGTGGGCGTTCTCGACGGCGACGCCGTAGCCGGCCCACTCGAGCAGCTCGACGTCGTTCTCGCCGTCGCCGAAGGCGACCGTCTCCTCGGCAGTGAAGCCGACGTGCTCGGCCAGGAACGCGAGCCCGGAGCCCTTCGTCACCCCCGGGCTCGCGAACTCGAGGAAGTACGGCAATGACTTGGAGATGTACATCCGGCTGTCGAGCCGCGCGCGCATCCGCTCGGCGAGCCCGTCGAGCTCTGCCGGGTCGCCGACGGCGACCAGCTTGGTCGGCGGCTCGGTGAGCCAGGCGAGCAGCTCGCCGACCGCGTGCACCTCCAGGTGCTGGAACGAGGCGTACGCCTCCGACGCGGCCGTGTGCTCGGCGACGTAGAGCTCGTCGTCGACGTAGCAGTTGAGCGGGTAGCCCTCGGCCTCCACCGCGGCGATCGCCTCCCGGGCGAGCTCGAGCGGGATCGGCTCGTGGCGCAGGAAGCGGCCGCTGACCGGATCGGCCACGACCGCGCCCTGGTAGCAGACCACCGGGTCGACGATCCCGGCGGCCTCGGCGTAGGGTCGCACCGACCTGAACATCCGCCCCGTCACCAGGAGCACGTGGACGCCGGCGGCGCGGGCCGCGCCGATCGCGGCGCGCGTGCGCGGCCGCAGCTCGGCGTCCTTCCAGATCAGGGTCCGGTCGAGGTCGCAGGCGAGCGCCCGGACGTTGCGCGGAAAGCCGCCGGGAAGGATCAGCCCTTGCCTGCGGCCGACGAGACGTACGCGGCCACGTCGGCGATCTGCTTGGCCGACAGCTGGCCGCTGAACGACGGCATCACGCCCTTGCCGTTCGTCACCCGGTCGACGACCAGGCTGGCGGGCGGCTTCGCGTCGTCCAGGTTCGGGCCGACCGTTCCGGTCGCGCCCGCGTCCTTCAGCGTGTGGCAGCTCTTGCAGCCGGCGGTCTCGAAGACCTGCTTGCCGGCGGCCGGATCGCCCTTCGTCTGAGGCGGCAGCGCGACCTTCCCGATCACCGTCTGCGGCGTCGGCGTCGTCGTCGAGCCCTGTCCGCACCCGGCCAGCACGAGGCCGCAGACGAGGAGGATCAGCGCTCGGCGAGCCACGCGGCGAGTCTACTCAACGGCCGCACGCGTGCGCGCTGCGGCCCGCGAGCGCCGCGAGGGCGCTGCCGGCGTTCGGCGCGAACTTCAACGACACGCGGCCGGGGCGGCGGATCGACAGCCGGATCATCCCGTCGCGGTCGCGGGTCGCGCAGCCGGACGAAGGCTGCCAGTAGCGCGAGTAGCGGACGGCGAGCCGGTAGCTGCCGGCCTGCCGGACGCTGAGGGCGATGTGCGACTCGGTCAGCGACTCCACCTTCGCGCGTGCGGGGCCGGTGAGGATCGGCGTCGCGTGCGGTACCTCGTAAATCGCGAGGTGCGGCATCCTCAGAACGATCCGGAGCGGCGTCCGGCCGCTCCGAAGGAGCGCCGCCTCGCCGCGGGCGCTGTAGTCGACCCGCGCGTCGGTGAGCACGACGTACCTGACCCCGAGGCCGCGCAGCCAGCCCACGTACGCCTTCGGCCCCAGGTCGTCGTACAGCAGCTCGTTCTGCGGGAAGTCGTCCTGGCGGAACCAGCCCCGGGCCAGCGGGATGTCGGCCCGCGCGAGGTAGAGGGCCGGCCAGTGCCCGGCCGTGTCCACGGCCTCGACGCGGTACGAGGGGGTCAGGTTCGCGTGGAGGTACGCAACCGCCGGCTGCCAGTAGGCCTCGTGGGCGGCCGCGTCGTTCTCGGCCTGCACGAACGACGCCGCCAGCGGCGTCACGTTCCAGGAGATCGCCAGGGCGAGCACGATCAGCGCCGGCACCAGCGGGCGCCAGTTCCGCAGGGAGAGGACGAGCACGCTGAGCGGGATCGCCGCGTAGCGGAGCCGCGCGATGTTCTCGCCCACGGCGGTCGACAGGAAGAAGAAGGTCAGGCAGGCGACGCCGTAGACCGGGAAGACGTAGCGCAGCGCGCGCAGCTGCTCGACCCGCCAGGCGAACGCTGCCGACAGCGCGCAGTAGGCGCAGGCGGCGGCGAGCTCGGCGGTCGAGAACGGATAGCTGCCGCTCCCGGGGAACACCCGCCAGAGCACTGCCTCGAGCAGGACGACGGCCGAGAGGCCCGAGCCGGCGGCGACGCGGAGCCAGCGGTCGGATTGCCGGCCGATCGCCAGCCCCACCACCACCAGGGCGAGGAGGAGGAAGGCGATCGGGCTGGCCGCGGCGGCCAACCCCGCGAGCAACGCGAACCGCCAGGGGCGCCTGGCCTGGAGCGCCCAGAGCGAGAGCAGGGCCAGCGCCGCGCCGAGCGCGAACGGGAAGGCGGCGGAGAGGACGATCCCGGCCCAGACGACCGCGAACGTGCGGCTCGACCAGCGGGCCTGCGGGCCCCATTCCTTCCACACCAGGACGGCGAAGGCGAGCGTCGCGGTCGCGACGGTCGCGACCGCGAGGAGGCGGATCCCGAGCGCCGCCGCGAGCGGGTAGTAGAGGAGGCTGTAGGTGACGAAGCTGTAGCGGCCCGCGTACCAGAAGTTGTTCCAGAGCGTGAAGCCGTGGTCGAGGAAGACCGCCCGCTGGTAGACGTGCGCGGCGAGGTCGGTGCCCGGCGGGCCGGCCCAGGCGAGCAGCGCGGCGAAGGACGCCGCGACGCCCGCCGAGAGCACCGCCTCACGCGCGAGGGGTGACGCCCGGCGCATCGACGCCGACGCTATCGAGCCTGGCAACGACACGCGCCGGTTGCCGTACCCGCTCGTAGGCCCAGAGAACCGCGTACGAGAGAGCGCCCGCCGACGCCACGTCGCCCGGGCTGTCGTTGACGAGCAGCGAGACGGCGATCCCCGCGACGAGCGCGTCGCCGGCCGGGAAACGGGGCGGGCGGGCCCACAGGACGACGAGTGCCGCGATCGACACCGCGAAGACGGCCGCCTCGTGGACGCCCGACCCCACGGAGGCCGCCGAGATGTGCACCCGGTGGGCCAGCTCCCCGGCGAGCGAGATCGGCCCGAGCCGGAACGCGTGCGTCACGTGGCTCGACCCGCCGCTGGCCGCGTCCAGCCCGACGATCGCCGCCACCCCGGCAACGGCGGCCAGGCCGCCGAGCACGACGCGACGGACGGTGAAGCGGACGTCGTACATCCTCGCGGCGAGGACGCCGAAGGCGACGATCAGGACGACGATCCCCCCGCCGTCGGCGCCGGCGTGGCTCCAGCCGACGGTGACCAGCGTCAGCACGAACACGGCCGGGAGCCAGCGGCGGCCGAGCAGCGCCGCCGCCTCGAGCGAGACGGTGAGCAGGACGGTCTCGGTCAGGTTGCCGGCGCCGTAGAAGCGCCCGCCGCCGTCGGGTCGTGCCCCGATCGCTGCGAGCGAGTTGACCTCGGGCCAGGCGGCGAACACGACCAGGTACACGACGACGAGCGCCAGCAGCGCCCAGGGCAACGCTCCACGAACGGCCGCCAAGGCGAAGCACGCTCCGATCGTCAGCCCGACGAGCGCCGCCGCCACCACCCACGGCCGGGTGACCGCGACCGCCGCCAGGAGCAGCGAGGCGGCGAGGACGGCGGGCGCGGCGAGCAGGCCGGCCCGCCCCAGGTACTCCGAACGGAACGTGACGGCGAGCAGCGCGCCGCCGAGCACCGAGCCGACGAGGATCAGCGTCGCCCAGAGCCGAACGTCGTGCGTGTCGCTCAGCCGGCGGTCGAGCCGGGCGAGGTGCGCGGCTGCCCGCTCGTCCGGGCTCGACCGGATCCGCGGCTGCTCGCCCGCGGCGAGCGCACGGGCGGTCGGGGCGATGTCGGCGATCGAGACGAGCCCGCGGATGCGGGTCGAGCCGGAGGTGAGGATCCCGTGGTAGCCGCCGCCGACGATCGCGATCGGGTAGCGACGGGTGTTGCCGTGCTCGCCTGGCGGCGGCAGGGTGACGTAGACGGTGACCGCGGCCGGGCGGCGGCCGGGGGAGATCAGCGGCTTCCCCGACGGCGTTCCGCCGAGCACGGAGGGCTCCACCTTCCCGCGGACCAGCGAGGCGAGCGCAGAGCGGCGCGTCACCGTCTCGCCCGCGCCGGGGACGAAGAGGCCGACGGCACCCCTGGCTGCGTACGCCTGCGGCTCGAACGGCGGCACGACGAGGACGCTGACGTCGGCGGCGCGCGCCGGCGCGGCCGCGGCGGCGAGCAGCACGACTGCGAGCAGGAGTCGCCTCACGGTCAGCCGATTCTGGACCAGTAAGGTTCAGCGGGTGCTGATCGAACGGAGCATGCACCCCGGCTACCTCTCGAATGCGTATCTCGTCGCGGACGAGGAAGGCGGCACCGCGGTGTTCGTCGACAGCGGGGCGCCGCTGGATCCGCTCTTCGCCGCCGCCGAGCGCTGGCGCGTGACGCCCGAAGCCGTGCTCCGCACCCACGGCCACCACGACCACGTCGAGCACGAGGACGAGCTCGGCCTGAAGGTCGTCACCGGCGACTTCGAGGCGGGCGGGCTCGGGTTCGAGGCGCTGCCGACGCCCGGCCACTCTGACGACGGCGTCTCCTTCCACGGCGGCGGCGTCTGCTTCACCGGCGACACGCTCTTCAAGGACGCGGTCGGCGGCACCCGCGACGACTACGAGGCCGTCCGGCGCTCGGTGATGGACGTGTTGATGAAGCTTCCGCACGAGACGCGTGTCCTGCCGGGTCACACCGAGGAGACGACGATCGGCAGGGAGTGGGAGGAGAATCCGTTCGTCCGCGTGTGGCGCGGCGTCGATCCCGAAGGCACCGAACGCGTCCGGATCGGCAACGAGCAGGCCGTGCTCGTCGTCTGGTCACCGGACTACGACGGGAAGGGCAAGGCCTGGGTGCGGCTGGCGGACGGCCGCGACGCGATCGTCGGCGGATCGCGCGTCCAGCGCGGGTAGTCCTTTGTGGACACTATCGCCTGCTCGAGGTGTACGCTAGTCTCGTGAGCGTGACGGTCGGCGTCCGCGAGCTGCGGGAGAACCTGAGCGCCTACCTCGATCGCGTGCAGGCAGGCGAGGAGGTGATCGTCACCGAGCGCGGCAGGCGCGTCGCACGGATCGTCGGCCCCTCCAAGCTCGACCAGCTGATCGCCGAAGGGCGCGCGAACCCGCCGCGTCGCGCGAAGCAGCCGGTCCGCCTGGAGGATCTCCCGGCGGTCGACGGCTCGCCCGGACTGGCCGAGGTCGCGATCCGGGACAAGGGCTGAAGCTCTACGTCGACGCGTCGGCGCTCGTCAAGCTGCTCGTCGTCGAGGCCGGCTCAGCCGACGTCGTGCAGCTCTGGTCCGAGGCCGACGAGGTGGTCAGCGCCGGCATCGTCGCGATCGAGGCACGCGCGGCGGTTGCCCGGCGTCTGCGGGGCGTCGCCGCCACCGGCGCCCGCCGACAGCTGTCCGTCCGCCTGAGCGGGATGGCCCTGCTGCACCTCGATCGGGTGTTGACGGCGAAGGCGGCCTCCGTCGCCGACCGCTATCGACTCCGAGCGCTCGATGCCGTGCACCTCGCGGCCGCACTGGAGGTCCGTGACTCGTCGCTCGTCTTCGCCACGTGGGATGCCGAGGTCAGGGAGGCGGCGGCCCGTGCCGGGCTGGTGACCGCCCTCTGACGCTCGGACGGCGGGACCTTCCGCGGGCCGGCCGATTGGTAATCGAAACCGGCGGCTGTTAGAACTAGCGCGGGCCTCGTGAGCGACGTGCACTGGATCCCGCGGATCGGCGACGAGTACGCCGGCTATCGCCTCGTCTCCCTGATCGGGCACGGGGGGATGAGCATCGTCTACAAGGCGGAGCACATCAAGCTCGAGCGCACGGTCGCCCTCAAGCTTCTCTCGCCCCAGCTGAGCGAGGACGAGGACTTCCGGGAGCGCTTCCAGCGCGAGTCGAAGGTCGCGGCCGCGCTCGAGCACCCGAACATCATCCCGATCTACGAGGCGGGCGACGAGAACGGCGTCTTCTACATCGCGATGCGGTACGTCGACGGCGCCGATCTGAAGACGCGGCTGAAGCAGGACGGGCCGCTGGACGCGGCCCAGGTCGCTTCGCTCGTCTCCCAGGTTGCCGCCGCCCTCGAGGCGGCCCACGAGAAGGGGCTCATCCACCGGGACGTGAAGCCGGCCAACATCCTGATCGCCGTCGGCGCGGGCGTGGAGGGCTCGGACCATGCCTACCTCTCGGACTTCGGCGTGGCCAAGAACACCGCGGCGGCGGGCTTCACCAAGACGGGCCTGTTCGTCGGCACCGCCGACTACGCGTCGCCCGAGCAGATCGAGGGCCGGGAGCTCGACGGCCGCGCGGACGTCTACTCGCTCGGCTGCGTCACGTACGAGGCGCTCACGGCCACCCCGACCTACGAGAAGGACTCGGAGGTGGCGATGATGTACGCCCACCTCCTGGAGCCCCCGCCCAAGCTCACCGAGAAGCGGCCCGACCTGTCGCCCGAGGTCGACGAGGTGATCGCCAAGGCCGTCGCCAAGTCCAAGGAGGACCGCTACGCGCGGCCGACGGACTTCGCGGTCGCGCTGAAGCAGGCGGTCGCCGCGGGAGCCGTGGGCGCGGCCGCCGCGGCGCCGCAGCCCGGTGGCGGCGAGACCGTCCTGGCGGGGACTCCGGCGGCCGCTGCCGTGGCCGCTGCCGCCTCCTCCTCCGCCTCTGCCTCCGCGCCGCCTCAAGCGGAGGAGCCGGCCGCGCCGCCGACCGGCGAGCCGCCGGCCGAGCGGCCGCCGCGCGAGCCGGGAGCGGGAGGGGGCAACCGCCGCAAGCTCCTGATCGGCGGCGGGATCCTCGCCGTCGTCGCCGCGGCCGTCCTGATTCCGCTCCTCGCGTTCGGCGGCGGTTCGTCCGAGAAGGCCGGGGGGACGACGGCGGCCACCACGACCGCGCAGGGCGGCGGGGGATCCGGGGGCACGAACGCCTCGAACCTGCTCTCGGTCCTGGCCCCGACCCAGGTGACGAAGGAATGCACGGCGCAGAACACGAAGGCGAAGGAGGCGGTGGAGACGGATCTCTGCGTGTCGGCGCCCACGGATCCGACCTCCCAGCCCGACCAGTTCCAGTTCTCGTTCTATCGCAGCTCCCAGGCGCTCCTGCACGCCTACGGGCAGGAGCTGAAGACCGGCAAGGCCAACGTGGTCAAATGCGGCTCCGCGCCGGCCGGCGAGCGGCCGTGGATCCATCCGACCGGGAAGCGGGGCGGACGGTTCTTCTGCTACCTGGACACGAAGGGGAACTTCGTCATCGTCTGGACGCACGAGAAGCTGGGCAGCGACGACCACGTCGACATGCTCGGCACGGCCACCGAGCCCGGCCGCGCGCCGACGATCGTCGGCGGCTGGTGGAGCTCGCTGAACGACTCGATCGGCAAGTGCCGGCCGCGGATCAGCCAGGAGCTCTGCCTCGACACCATCTCCCGGATCACCGGCAGCCCGTGACGCGCTGCGGCGCCGCAGCGTGAGCGGCCGCGCCGACTAGGATCGCCGCGTGCCCTCGCTGGTGATGAGAGAGGGGCCGCTCGCCGGGCAGCGAGTTCGGGTCGAGACCCAGCTCCTCGTCGGTCGGGTCGACGCCGACGTGACGATCGACGACCCGCTCGTCTCGCGGCGTCACGCCCAGATCCGCCCGACCGGGGACGGGCTGGAGGTCGAGGACCTCGGCTCGCTGAACGGCACCTGGGTCAACGGCGAGCGGCTCGAGGGCCGCCGCGCGCTGCGCGACGGCGACCTCGTCCAGGTCGGGGGCGCCGCTTTCGCGGTCGAGCTCGAGGTCGAGCCGTCGGAGCCCGAGCCCGGGGGCACCGTCTTCGCCCCGTCGGTTCCGAAGCCGGCGCCGGTGCGGGAGGAAGCCGAAGCCGGCCGGCAGCAGCCCGAGCCGGTCGCGCCGGCCGAGGCCGTCCAGCTGACCTCGTCGGAGGACGAGCTCAGGCTGGTGACGGCGCTCTTCGCCGACATCGTCGGCTCGACCACGCTCGGCGAGCGGCTCAGCCCCGACGAGACCAAGCTGGTGATCGGCGAGTGCGTCAGCCGGATGAGCCGTGCGGTCGAGCAGTTCGGGGGGATGGTGCAGGCCTACATGGGCGACGGGATCGCGGCCTTCTTCGGCGTCCCCCGGGCACACGAGGACGACGCCGAGCGCGCCGCCCGGACGGGGCTCGCGATCGCCGCGGAGGTGCAGAAGTACGCAGAGGAGGTGAAGAGCGCCTGGCAGATCTCCGACTTCAGCGTCCGCATCGGGATCAACACCGGCGTGACCGCCGTCGGCCTCGTCGGCGCCGCCTCGCCGCAGGCGGTGTCGATGGGCGACACGACCAACGTGGCGGCGAGGCTGCAGAGCATCGCCGAGCCGGGCACGATCGTGGTCGGCGAGGCGACGGCGAAGACGCTGATCCGGACGTTCGCGCTGGAGCCGCTCGGCGACGTCACGGTCAAGGGCCGACAGGAGCCCGTGAGCACCTGGCGGCTGATCGGCCCGCAGGCGGCGCTCCGGTCCGGCGGCGCCCACCCGCTCGTCGACCGCGAGGCGGAGATGGCGCGGCTACACGCCGTCTTCGACGAGCTGGAAGCCGGCCGCGGCCAGATCACGCTCCTGCTCGGCGAGGCGGGGCTCGGCAAGACACGCCTGCTGATCGAGCTGCGGTCGCAGGCCGCGGGGCGCGTCACCTGGCTCGAGGGGCACTGCGTCTCGTACGGGACGGAGATGGCGTACGGCCCGCTCGTGCAGATGCTCAGGGACTGGATCGGGGCCGAGGAGGGCGAAGCCTCGCTCGCCGTCCGGACGAAGCTGCGGGCCAAGCTCGGCCTGCTCCCGGCGTCCCGGATCCCCGACGTCCTGCCGCACCTCGCCCGCCTGCTGTCGCTCACGCTCGACCCGGCCGAGGAGGAACGGCTCGGCAGCGTGTCCCCGGCTGAGCTCGCCGGCGAGATCCGCCGCGCCTACCGCACGTGGCTGGCCACGCTTGCGGAGCAGGGGCCGGTGGTCGTCGCCGTCGAGGACGTCCACTGGGCCGACCCCGCTTCGCGCGAGCTGATCGAGGAGCTGCTCGAGCTGGCCGACCAGGCCGCTCTGCTCGTCCTGATGACCATCCGTGTCGACCCCGCCTCGGAGGGCTGGCAGATCCGGGTCGGCGCGCTCGCGAGGCATCCGCACCGGACCACGGAGCTGCGGCTGGGCCCGCTGGACGACGCGGCCTCGAAGCTCCTGCTGCAGGGCCTGCCGCGCAGCAGCGAGCTCGGCGAGTCGGAGCTCGACCTGATCGTCACCGGCGCCGAAGGCAATCCGCTGTACCTGGAGGAGCTCGTGAACGCCTTCGCGGACAGCGCCGGCCTGCGCAAGGGGCAGACCTGGGCTCCGACCGTGACCGGGCCGAAGGTGCTGACGCCGACGCTGGAGAGCCTCCTGCTCGCCCGGATCGATGCATTGCCCGACAATTGCCACCGCCTGGCGCAGCACGCCGCGGTGATCGGCCGGAGCTTTCCGCTCCGTGTCCTCGAGCAGATCTCCGACTCGGACCAGCTCGACGCCGACCTGACCGCGCTCGTCCGGGCCGACATCGTCCGCGAGCTCCGCCGCTACCCCGAGCCCGAGTACATCTTCCGGCACGGCCTGCTCCAGCAGGCGAGCCTGTCGACGCTTCCGCCCGGGCGCCGCCGCGCCCTCCACCGCGAGATCGCGGTCGCCTTCGAGACGCTCTTCCCCTCCTCCCTCGACGACCGGCTCGAGCTCGTCGCGCACCACTACGCGAGGAGCGACGACCCGGTCAAGGCGCTCGACTACCTCGACCGTGCCGGCGAGCGGGCGGCGGCGCTCGACGCGGTGGAGAGCGCCCAGGAGCTCTGGGGCCGGGCGCTGAAGGTCGCCGAGAAGCTGGGCGACGAGGAGGCGTCCGCGCGCATCCGCGGGCGGCTGGCGGGGCTCGGTTCGGCCTAGGAGTCGGCGAGCGCGCGCAGCGCGCTGATGCTGGGCTGGAACAGGTACTCGCCGCCGCGGAGCGTGACGAAGCGCGGCAGCGGCGCAGCGAAGAAGGGCGGCTTCCCGGGAACCGTGTACTTGGCGGCCTCGCCGTCGGTGCAGCCGATCAGGGGGTCCCGGTCGCGTCCGAGGCCGAAGCGGTCGCCGTCGTCCACCCACAGCGTCTGGATCGTCTCGAACTGCCGCCAGATGTCCGCGTTGAAGCAGACGAAGACGAGCCCGCGGTCCTGCCCGTCGTCCTCGAGGACGCCGTCGGCGAGTGGAGGGCCATAGGGCCGGCCGCGGCGGACGATCCGGTGCCGGTTGCTGAGCCGTCCCTCGAAGAAGCCCTCGCCCTCCCTCGGGTTGGCGCGCCGGATGTGCGAGCCGTGCGGGCAGCGGAACCCCTGCGGATCGTCCGCGTAGGTGAAGGCGTTGATCCGCGCCGGATCCGCCGGGAGCGAGGAGTCTGGCGCCTCCGGCGAGACGGCGAGCGGCGTCCCGTCCGGCCAGCGGCCGACGATCTTCGCCGCGAGCATCTCCGGGCCGCCCGGGTAGCGCGCTCCCTGGTCGGCGAGGAACCGACGGAACGCGGCCACGTCCGTGTGCAGCTTCCGGTAGACGACGAAGGTGGAGTTGCGGTCGAAGGGCGGGTCGGGGGCGTCCGGCAGCCCGCCGTCCTCGTCCGCGTAGCCGAGCAGGAACTCCCCGGTGGCCACGTCGCGCCAGCCCCCGGCGCCGTCGGGCTGGCCGTCGCCGGGCCTGCCTTCCACGCCGCTGCCGAAGACGGCCGGCTGGGCGATGCCGTCGAAGAAGCCGAAGTGGTCGCGTCCCTCGCGCAGGGCCTCCGCCCGCGTCTCGTTCACGACCGTCGAGGCGGCCGCCTTCGCTCCCGCCTCCCGCAGCTCGGCGCGCACGGCCTCGAGCTGCTGGTTGTCCTCCGCCCAGACGGTGACGAGCACGTGTGCCTCGCCGGTCCCCAGGCCGCTCTCCCAGCTCGAGGGCGCGGCCGGCCCGCGGTCGCCGAGCCGGTCGGCTCGCGCGGCCATGCCTTCCCGGAACGCCTCCGGGAAGGACGCGAGCGTCTCGGGCGGCACGCCCAGGCGCTCGAGGCCGGCGTACGTGAACGCGACCTGGATCGCCGCCGGGGGCGGCTCCTCCCACTGCTCGCCCGTCGTGATCCGGGAGAGCATGCGGTCGAGCAGCGCCTTCCCGCGCGCGACGTCGTCGACGCGCAGGAAGATGTACGCCGCCGTCGGATACGTGTAGCCGCGCAGGACGTTGCCCTGGACGTCGGTGACGTCGATCTGCGGCAGCTCGGGCGAGCGGCGGGGCAGGTTCGGAGGACGGCCGAGCAGCAGGCTCATGACACGTCGGCGAACTCCCGCCGGAACCGCTCCTGGAGCTCGCGCGCGTCGAGGCCTTGCGCCTCGATCGCGAACTCGACCACCCGCTCGCGCAGCTCGAGGCTCTCGCGCACGTCGGCGAGGGTCGCGTTCGGAGCGGCGACCCCGAACAGGTTGGTGCGGATCCGGTTGTGCTCGATGTAGCGGGTGAAGGCCTTCAGGTCGGACGTGCCCGGATAGCCGACGCAGCACCCCCACCACGAGTCCGCCTCGGCGGGGAGGCGCTCGGCGATCGCCGCGAGGAACGGGCGGAGCGCGCCGTCGAAGCTGGCCGTGAAGACGAGATAGGCGTTGTTCAGCCGGTCGGGCTTCTGCGGAGCGCCCTGGTAGACGAGCTCGTCGATGATCTGGAGGCGGGAGAAGTGCAGCTGCTCGACCCGTGCGAGCGGGCTCTCGGCGCCCCGCGGCAGGCTCTCGATCACCGTCCGCGCCTCCTCCTCGCGGCCGGGCAGGATCGCGGCGAACACCGTCAGGGCCTGCGTCTTCCCGACGCGGTCGTGCGAGAGGCTCCAGCTCATCAGAGGTGTGCCTGGAGGTCGGTGAGGAAGCGCTCGTAGCGGGCCTCGAACTCCTCGGGGCCGAGCCTCTCCGCCTCCGCGACGAGCCGGCGAAGGGCGGCCCGCACCGCCAGCGCCCCGTCGACCATCCGGGTGCTGGCCTCGGGGTAGGCGCAGTAGTAGGTGCCTCCCTCCATGCTGTTGGCGGCGATCCACCGCTTCAGCGGCTCCGAGGGGGGCGGGCCGGGGAAGTTGACGCCGCTGCCCCAGACGAAGCGGATGTCCCTGGGGATGCAGTACGCGAACGCGTCGATGTAGTGCTGCCAGGGCCCGTCGAAGTTGCTCTCGAACAGCATGTACGTGTAGTTGAGCTTCTCCCGGCGCTGGGGCGGGCCGTTGTAGGGAAGCTTCCGCACGAGCGCCCAGCGGACGAAGTGGATGAAGTCGAACTGGAGGATGTGCCGCTGCGCGAACGGCGCCCACTTCCCGATCCACTGCCCCGCCCGCAGGATCGGCTCCCGCCGCCGGCGCACGGGCGTGAACAGGGTGAGCGCCGTCATCCGGCCGATCGTGTTGCCGCCCGCCTTCTGCGGCGGGGCGGTCCGCTCCGGCCGCGTCTCGACCTGGGTCACGTCCGGCCCCAGAGCTCGCGGCCCTCGGCCTGCCGGCGGGCGTGTCCCGGCGCGGCGAACCGCTCGTAGTACTCGAGCTCCAGGTGCGAGAGCTGCACCCAGATCCCCGGCGCGTAGAACGCGTCGGTGTGCGCGGGGAACCGACCGTACGTCTCGACGAGGTAGCGGCAGATCGCCCTCGTGTACGCGATCGTCTCCTGCGAATGCGGCTCGGCGTGGCGGAGGTACGCCTCCGCGGTCGCCCGGTCCTTGTACGCCTGTGCGAACGTGTCCAGGTTGGCGTACGTGCCGCCCGGCCCGTACTTCGCCTCGAGCACGGCGTCGACCGCGGCGTCGGTGTCCGTCACGTATGGCGGGCACAGCCCCTCGAGCACGCCGTCGATCCCGACGAAGTTCGGCTGCGACGCGGGCACGGGCGGCCAGCGGCGCCAGCGCGAGCTCGAGGGCTTGTAGCTGTGCTCGCGGAAGCCCAGCCCGAGCAGGCCGGCGGCCTCGTCGCGGCGGAACAGGTGCGGCATCATCGGCGCCCCGTGCACCCACCCGCCGAGGCGCAGGGCCTCGGCGGTGAGCATCAGGTTCTGGAGCAGGAAGAACGCCTCGTGGTCGGTTCGCACCGTGCCGATCGCCCCCATCGGCGCGGGCGTCTCGGGACTGGCGAACCCGTTCCGCACCCACTCCAGCCCGCCGATCGGCTGATACGGGATCGGGTCGACGAAGCCGAGCTTGGCGGCGGCCCAGGCGACCCACTCCGTCGCCTTCCTCGGCCTGAACGGCTGCCAGTCGTCGAGGAAGAGCGGGGCGGTCCCCTTCGGCTCGAGCAGGATCAGGAGGACGTTGACGTACTGCCGGGTGTTGTCGACCACCGGCAGGAAGCACGTCGTCCCGGGCACGTTCGAGTGCTGCGCGTTCCAGCCCAGGTAGTAGGGCCACTCGCGCGGGAACGACAGCCGGCCGTCGTGCACCTTCACCTTCACCGCGTCCGCGTAGGCGAGCCAGTCGGCCTCGCTCCGATCCTCCCAGCGCGGCGGCAGGCCGCGCATGAGCTCGACCGCCTCTTCTCCCTGCGGCCGCTTCAGCAGCCAGATCGCCTCGTCGTTGACCATGAACAGCGACGTCGCCTGCGCGTTGTCCGCGCTGGAGCCGGCCCGGCCGGTCATGTGCAGGAAGGGCGAGCCGAGCTCCGGGCGGCCGGTTGGCTTGACCAGCGGCCCGTCCAGCATGACCGCGCCGGTGACGCCGGTGGCGGCGATCAGGATCGCCTCCTCCAGCGGCGAGAGCGGCGACGGCTCGTTCGGGCTCTCGTACGTGACGTCGCCCAGGTTCAGCGACACGCCCTGGGCGACCCGGCGCGTGCGGCGGTCCTGGAGGCACGCCGTCAGCGGGTACGCGAAGAGGTCCTCAAGCCCGGCGTGGTGCGTCGAGGCGTCCGGCAGGGTCTCCATCAGGCGTGCTTCTCCAGCTCCGCCAGGGCGATCGGGAACACGTCCCGGTCGGAGCGCTCGCCGAGCCAGCAGTCGAGATGCGCGTAGCCGGGGACGATGTGCCGGCTGTACAGCTCGGGACCGTGCGCCCTCACGAGCAGCTCGTGCGTGAGCTCGAGCGACTGCGGCAGGAACATCCGGTTGTGCTCGCCGGTGACGAACGCGATCGGGAACCGGTAGCGGTCGAGGTTCGCCAGGTACGCGTCCCTGCCGTCGGCGGTGACCGCGCGGCGGGCCCGGATCATGCGCGAGATGTGCTCGAAGAAGGTGATGTTGGTGATCCCGAAGACGTCGACGAGCGCGTCGTGGGTCGCGGCGTTGAGGTTCGCGTGGTCGTAGACGTCGCCGTAGACGAAGCAGATCCGCCTGCACACCGGGCTGTCGCAGACGTGCTCGAAGGGAAGCACGCGCATGGCCAGGTCGAGCGCGCGGTCGACCGCGGCATCGGAGTCGTAGTCCGTGGTCAGGTTGTCGATTCCGACGGCCTTGAACATCGACGCCAGCCGCATCGCGGAGCGCAGCCGGTTGGCCGGCGTCGCCACCGGGTTGCCGGCGAGCGCCGAGAAGACGGCCGAGCGGACGCCCTCGAGGCCGGCGCCGATCGCCATGAACAGCGAGAGCCCGCCGACGCAGTGGGCGAGCACCTGCACCGAGTCGGCGCCGCTCTCCTCGCGGACGGTGCGGATCGCCGCGGGCCAGTCGCGGGTGGCGATGTCGTCGACCGTGAACTGGGTGCGGGCCGCCTCGAGCGCCGGGCTGGAGCGGTAGTCCAGCAGCCACACGTCGTAGCCGTGCTCGCCGAGGAACTGCACGAAGCTCGTCTCGACCGTGTCGATCGCGAACGCGTTCGCCTTGTTGCCGTACCCGGGCGCGAGCACGAGCGGCCCCTTCGAGCCGAGCCGGTGGCGCGTCAGCCGGATCTCGGTGCCGTCCGACGTCTCCACCGCGTGCACGCGCGGCGGCTCGGCGGCGCGCGGTGCGGTTTGGGTGTCGGCGACGTTTCCCACGGGCGGGACGAGCTGCGTGTGCGGCTCCGCCCGTTTCTAGTCAGAACGGACGTGGATTGCAAGCCGGACGGCCGGCACGAGGCTGCGCAGCTCAGCCGTGGTTGTGAAACGGCTTCGGCTTCACCGGCGTCCCCTCGCCGTAGAGGTGCGAGGGGACGATGTAGTTGATGAACATGTACTGCGGGGCGGGATAGAGGAACGCCTTGCCCGCCTTCACCAGGGCGAGGATCTGCTTCTTCGTCGTGACGAGCTCCGTCGCCGCCGCACGCGTCTTGAAGAGGACGAGCTCCGGCGACGCGATCACGCGGTACTCCTTGCTCGTCACCGGCGCGGAGATGTGGTTGTGCCCGAGCACGCCCTCGCCGTACACGCTCGGCACGAGCTGCGTCGCCCCGTCGGCGATGATCGGCCCGTGGTCGGGGCAGTTGTCGGCCGGAACATGCGTGCACTGCACCGGAACGTGCACGCCGAGCGGGTACACGACCAGGTAGAACGGCTGGATCTCGAACTTCGGGATGTGCTTCGCGACCTGGGGAGCGCACGTCTCCACGTACTGGCAGTTCACCGGGGTGGAGCCGATCAGCACCTTGCCCGTGTCCCAGTCGTAGAGCGGGATCAGGACTTGCTTGAGCTTGATCCGCTCGCCGCTCAGCGGCACCGGCCCCGCCGCGGGCGACGAGGGGATGGCCAGGAGCAGAACCAGCAGCAGCAGGGCGCCGAGCGAGGTTCCGACCCGGACTCGTGTCACCCTCGCGCCGGCCGTGGGCCGCATCCGCGACTTGTATCGCCCTCGACGCGCGATTGCAAGCTGTTCATCCAGTTTTTCCCACAACTCGCTCCAAGTGCGCTATGGATTCACCCGTGCGTGGTGCGATGGATCGCCTCAGTCGGTTCGTAGGTCGCCGCCACCGCCTCGTCCTCGTCGTCTGGATCGCCGTGCTCGTGGGGTCGCTGCCGTTCGCCGCCCGGCAGACCGAGCATCTGACCGCCGGCGGCTTCGAGGTGCCGGGGTCGGGCTCGCTCGCCGTCGCGAACGCGATCGACGGCTTTCCGGGCGCCCGCTCGCAGTCGCTCGTGATCGTCTTCGACAACCAGAAGCTCGACAAGCACGTCCTCTGGAAGGCGATCGACCAGGTGGCGACCAAGATCGAGGGCGTCAAGAACATCTCGCTGCCGCCGCGCTCGCTGGCGTTCGCGGGCATGTCGACGAAGAACCGGACCGTCGTGATGCCGCTCGACGTGAACGGCAAGGCCGACGTCGCGGTCGACGCCGCTGTCGACCTGCGCGAGAAGCTCGGCATCAAGCCCGACTCGATGGCCACGCGCGTGCTGCGCGGCATCGGGCTGAAGGGCGACCGCAAGGACGAGATCGTCATGCCGGTGCACGTCGTCGGCCAGCAGGCGCTGTGGGCGGCGATGCAGGACGTCTCGAAGGACGACCTGGAGAAGGCGGAGTCGACCGGGTTCCCGATCGTGTTGATCGTCCTGCTCGTGATCTTCGGCTCCCTGGCCGGGGCGGCCCTGCCGCTCAGCCTGGGCATCGTGGCCGTGATCGTCAGCGGAGCGGCGGTCTTCTTCCTCTCCGAGGCGCTCCAGATGTCGGTGTTCGTCACGAACATCGCCTCGATGCTCGGGATCGGCGTCGCCGTCGACTACTCCCTGTTCGTGCTCGCCCGGTACCGGGAGGAGATCCGTGCGGGGGCGACGCCCGACGCGGCGCGGGAGCGGGCGATGAGCACGTCCGGGCTCGCCGTCGTCGTCTCCGGCGTGACCGTGATCATCTCGCTCGCCGGCCTGTTCGTGATCGACTCGACGATGATGCGCTCGATGGCCGTCGGCGCGATCGTCGTGGTCGCGATCGCCATCCTCGGGGCCGTCACGCTGCTGCCCGCGCTGATCCAGGTCCTCGGGCGGCGGGTGTACGAACGGGGCCGCGCCGTCGGCTGGCTCGGCGACGGGCTCGGGCGCGCGTTTGGCCGGCGCGAGCGGCCGGCCGGCACCCCCGACTTCTGGCACCGCTGGACGGCCGTGGTCATGCGGCGGCCCATCGCCTTCGCCGTGGGCGCCACGCTGGCGCTGCTCGTGATCGCGTCGCCGGCGCTGTCCCTGAAGTGGGGCACGGCCGCCCTGAAGCAGCTCCCCGAGAGCAACGAGACCCGCAGGGCGATCGAAGACGTCGGCCGGCGCTTCGGCGACGGCTCGCTCGGCCCCGTGAACGTGATCGTGTCGCTGAACGAGTCGCGCAGCGACCAGCTCGCGCTCGAGCGCTTCCGGGCCACGGCCGGCGGGCTCGACGGCGTCAAGTCCGTCGCCGCACCGAAGTTCAGCCGCGACGGCGGCAGCGCCCTGATCGTGATCACGCCGACCACCGGGCCGGAGGACCCGAAGACGGTCACGCTCGTCGAGCGCCTGCGAGAGCCGGGCGGGCCGGCGGCGTCGATCCAGCAGATCGGCAAGGTCGAGGTCGGCGGCGTCCCGGCGGAGAACAAGGACTTCACGACGCTCGTCTCCGGGTCGCTCTGGAAGCTGTTCCTGTTCGTGCTCCTCTTCAGCTACCTCGTCCTGCTCCTGATGCTGCGCTCGGTCCTGCTGCCGCTGAAGGCGGTGATCATGAACGTGCTCACCGTCGCGGCCGCCTACGGCGTGCTGGTCATGGTCTTCCAGTACGGCTGGGCGGATCCCGTGCTGGGGTTCACCCACCTCGGCTACGTGAACGCGCCGACCCCGCCGCTCCTGCTCGCGATCGTGTTCGGCCTCTCCATGGACTACGAGGTCTTCCTGCTGTCGCGGATCCGGGAGCGCTACTTCGCGACCCGGGACAACCGCAAGGCGGTGGCCGAAGGGCTGGGCGCCAGCGCGAAGACGATCTCGAGCGCGGCGCTGATCATGGTCCTCGTCTTCGCGGTGTTCGCGATCACCGGCCTCCCGCAGGTGAAGGAGATCGGCGTCGGCCTCAGCACCGCCATCCTGCTCGACGCCACGCTCGTCCGGCTCGTCCTCGTGCCGGCGACGATGCAGCTGATGGGGGACTGGAACTGGTGGCTGCCGGGCTGGCTCGACCGGTTCCTGCCGAACCTCGACTTCGAGGGCGGGGAGCGCGAGCCGGGCTTCGCTCCGGCCCCGGCGGTGACCGAGTAGCAGGGGTCAGGCGCGCCGGATGACCTGCATGCGCAGGCCGCCCTTCGGCTCGACCACACCCGTCGCCAGCGGAGCCGGCTCGCGCCTCTCCGCCGGCCTGAGGCTCCAGCTCCGGCCGAGCGTCGCGAGCACCAGCACCCCCTGGCGCGGCGAGAGCTCGTGCGCGGGGCAGCCGTAGGGGCCGGCCGAGTAGGGGAAGTAGGAGATCGGCGGCGGCCGCTCGGCCCTCTCGCTCCAGCGATCGGGGTCGAAGCGCAACGGGTCCGGCCAGAGACGCTCGTCCCGGTGCGTGAACCACGGGCTGAGCGCGATCACGTCGCCGGCGGCGAGGGTCGCCTCCCCGAGGCGCCACTCGCCGGTCAGCTGCCGGAAGAAGCCCCAGATCGGCGGGTACAGGCGCATCGCCTCGAGCAGGATCCAGCGGGTGTACGGGAGGAACGGCACGTCGGCCGGCGCGGGAGCACGCCCGGCGAGGACGAGGTCGAGCTCGGCGTGCCAGCGCTTCTCGACGTCCGGGTTGGCCGCGAGGAGGTGCAAGGCCCAGGTCAAGGCGCAGTGCAGCTGGTCCGCGCCGAGCCACTGCTTGACGGTGGCGCAGATCAGCTCGTCGCCCTCGACCGCGGTCGTGTCGAGCCGGTCGACGAGCCAGGCGAGCAGGTCGGCGTGGCCGTCGGCGTCCGCGCGGCGTTCCTCGATCAGCTTGTTGATCTCCGTGTCGATCAGCGCCCGGGCCGAGCGTGCGCGGGCGCTGCTCGGCAGCGGCCAGCCCCAGCGCGACTCGCCGAACGGGCCGAGGAGCCAGGCGAGCGCGCTGATCCCGCGTTCGTGTGCCCGGAGCAGGTCGGGCCGCTCGTCCAGGTCGTCGCCGGTCAGGATCTGCCAGTCGATCGCGCGCACGAGCGTGCGCAGCTCCGCGAACAGGTCGACGGTGGCTCCGTCGCTCCAGGAGCCGGCGCAGCGCGCGGCCCGCCGGCCGGTGATCTCGAGGATCGACGGCTCGTCGACCACCGGCAGCCAGAGGGTCCTGCGCTGGAAGCCGTGCCAGGTGCCCTCCGTCAGGATCAGCCCTCCGGAGTACCAGCGGGCGAGCGAGCTCAGGCGTCCCCGGGACAGCGGCGGCCACTCCTTGCTCTGCAGCACCGTCCGCACGAGCGCCGGCGCGGCGACGAGGTGGCAGCGCAGGGTTCCCAGCTTGAACGGCACGAGGTCGCCCGTGTCCTTGCGCAACCCGTCGAGGAAGCGGAGCGGGTTCGCGCCGAAGCGTGCGAGCCCCACCAGTCCGCTCTGCCGCCTCTGCGGCGGGGTCGACGCCGCTGGACGACTCTGCATCAGTGCTCGAAGCTAACAGGCAGGGGCGAGCCCGTCCACACGCTCTCTGTCACGATGAGCGCGTGAGCGCGCGGCCCGTTCCGTGGCTGTACCGGGTGTCGACCTGGATCATCCCGCCCCTGTTCACGGGCAGGAAGCACTGGCTCGGAGTCGAGCTCGTGCCGGACAGCGGCTTCGTCCTGGCCGCCAACCACGTCTCGAGCATGGACCCGTTCATCCTCGGCATGCCGCTCTGGCCTGCGCGGCGGCCGGTGCGCTACATGGCCAAGGCGGAGCTCTTCAACAGCGCTCTCGGCTGGGCGATGCGGGCGATCGGAACCTTCCCCGTCCGCCGCGGCGAGGCCGACGCCGACGCCATGCGCACCGCGCTCGACCTGCTGCGCGCGGGCGAGATCGTCGGCATGTTCCCCGAGGGCACGCGTGCGTCCAAGGGGCTGCGGAAGAAGTTCCAGCCGAAGCCGCACCCGGGCACGGCACGGATCGCGCTCGCCGCCGGCGTCCCGCTCGTCCCCGCCGCGGTCGTGGGCACCGAGCGCCTGCTCAGCCTCGATCCGATCACGGTCGCGTTCGGCGCGCCGATCCCGCTCGACGACCTGGCCGGGATGCCGCGCCGCCGCGCCGCCGAGATCGCCACCGACCGCCTGATGGAGGCGATCGAAGGTCTGGTCGCGCAGATTCGCGGGACGAGTAGCATCGCCCCGGGAGACTGATGACGCTCGAGATCGGGAGTCAGCTCGCCGGATACCGGATCGTCGGGATTCTGGGCGAGGGCGGCATGGGGATCGTCTACGAGGCCGAGCACGCGCTCCTCGGCCGGAAGGCGGCCCTGAAGTCGCTCCTGCGCGAGCTGTCCGCGAACGAGGAGTACAAGGCGAGGTTCATCCGCGAGTCGCAGGCGGTCGCCTCGATCGACCACCCGAACATCATCCCGGTCTACGACGCCGGCGAGACCGAGGGCACGGCGTACATCGCCATGCGCTACGTCCCCGGCGGCGACCTCGCCGACCTGATCGAGCAGCGGGGCGCGCTCCCGCCCCAGGAAGTGCTCTCGATTCTCGACCAGGCCGGTGCCGCCCTCGACGCGGCTCATGCGCGCGGGCTCGTGCACCGCGACGTCAAGCCGGGCAACATCCTGATCGAGGAGACCACGGGCCGCATCTACCTGACCGACTTCGGGATCGTCAAGGAGCAGGGCCGGAGCAACCTGACCCGCGCAGGGTTCTTCCTCGGGACGATCGACTACGCGGCTCCGGAGCAGATCGAGGGGCAGGACCTGACCGGCGCCGCCGACCGGTATGCGTTCGGCTGCGTGCTCTTCGAGTGCCTGACGGGCCACCGGCCCTACGAGCATCCGAGCGATCTCGCCGTCATGCGCGCGCACGTGCTCGACGCTCCGCCGCGCGTCACCGCGCTGCGGCCCGAGCTGCCGCCGGCGCTCGACCAGATCGTCGAGCGGGCACTCGCAAAGGAGCCGGAGAAGCGGTTCGACAGCTGCCGCTCGTTGATCGAGGCGGCTCGCCTCGCCTTCGCGGAAGCCCCGGGCTCGTCCCCCGGGCTGACCGCGGACGCCGTCGCCGCGGCGCCGGCGTCCCCTGCCCAGGCGAAGGGCCTGACGGCGACCAACCTCCCGGCGCAGACGGCGCCCCTGTTCGGCCGGGAGCGGGAGCTGGAGGAGATCGTGTCGCTCCTGCGCGACGACTCGGTGCGGCTGATCACCGTGACCGGCTTCGGAGGGACCGGGAAGACGCGCCTGGCGCTCGAGGCGGCGGGCGCGGTCGAGGGGGACTTCGACCGGGTCGCCCTGGTCGACCTCTCGGCGGTCGAGGACGTCGACCTCGTGCCGGCGGCGATCGTCCAGGCGCTCGGAGCCGAGGTCACGGCCGGCTCGCCGGCGGTCGACGCGATCCGCAACGTCGTCGGCGCCTCGCGCGTCCTGCTGCTGCTCGACTTCGCCCACGTCCTGCCGGTAGGCCCGCTCGTCACCGAGCTGCTGGAGTCCGTTCCGACGCTGCGCCTCGTCGTCGCCGGCCAGGCGCCCCTGCGGGTCCGGGGCGAGCACGAGTACCTGGTGCAGCCCCTGCAGCTGCCCGCCGATGTCGACTCGGGCGACCTCGACGCCCTCGCCGAGTCGCCCGCCGTCGCGCTCTTCGTCGACCGTGCCCGCGCCGTTCGCCCGGGATTCGAGCTCACCGGGGAGAACGCGGAGGCGGTCGCGGACATCTGCACCCGGCTCGACGGGATCCCGCTCGCGATCGAGCTCGCCGCCGCCCGGGTGAAGCTGCTGACGCCCCAGGCGCTGCGCGGCCGGCTCGAGCGGCGCCTCGACCTGCTCACGGGCGGGGCCGCCGACCTGCCGGCGCGGCAGCGTACGCTGCGCGGCGCGATCGACTGGACGTTCGGCCTGCTGGAGGAGACCGACCAGGCGATGCTCGCCCGGCTCGGCGTCTTCGTCGGCGGCTGCTCCTTCGAAGGCGCCGAGGCGGTCGCGGGCAGCTCGTTCGGCCTGGAGCTCGGCGCGGTGATGGACGCGCTCGCGTCGCTCGTCGACAAGGGCCTGCTCCGCCAGGCGGAGGGGGCCGACGGCGAGCCGCGCTTCTCGATGCTGGGGACGATCCGCGAGTACGCCCTCGACCGGCTCGAGGAGCGAGGCGAGGCCGACCGGGTCCGCGAGCGCCACGCCGAGCGCTTCCTGGAGCTGGCCGAGATGGCCGAGCCGGAGCTCGCGGGGACGAACCAGGCGGCCTGGCTCGCGAAGCTCGACGAGGAGGTCGGCAACCTCCAGGCGGCCTTCGCCTGGGCGCTCGAGGCGGGCCGGGTCGAGCTCGCGCTGCGCCTCACCGGTGCGCTCGTCCGCTTCGGGAGCATCCGCGGCCTGATGGCCGAGGGGCGGGAGCGTCTCGCCAGGGCCCTGGGCGCCGACGCCGACGTGCCGCCTGCCGTCCGGGCCAAGGGCGAGTTCGCCGCCGGCTACGCGGCGCTGGGACTGGGGGAGCTGGCCGAGGCCGAGACACACTTCGGGCTGAGCCTCGAGCTCGCCGCCGGCGATCCGGCCGCGGAGGCTGCGGCCAGGGCGCAGCTCGCCTGGATCGCCTGCACCCGGGCGACGGACGGCGGCGACCCCGCACTGGCCCTCGCCACCCAGAGCCTGGAGCAGGCGCGCGCCGTGGACGACAAGCACACCGCCTCCGGCGCCCTGCAGAGCCTGGCCGAGCTCGCCCTCCGGCGGGGTGAGACGGAGGAGGCGCTGACGCTGATGGAGGAGGCGCTGGCGCTGCGCCGGAGCCTGGGCGACTCGCGGCTCGTGGCCAACTCGCTGCTCGCCCTGGCGCGGGTCCGGCTCGGGCAGGGAGACGCGGAGCGGGCCCAGGCCCTGCTCGAGGAGGGCCGCGCCGTGGCGGAGGGGATCGGCGACGGCTGGAGCCTCTCGCTCGCGCTCGCGGGCCTCGGCCGCCTGCGGCTGCTCGAGGACGCTCCCGCCGAGGCCTGCGCCCTCTTCCGCGAGGCTCTGGGGCTCGCGGCGACGCGGCGGGACAAGCGCGCCGCCGCCGAATGCCTGCAAGGGCTCGGGAGCGCGCTCGTCCTCACGGGCGACGCCGAGACGGGGATCCGCCTGCTCGGCGCGGCCGACACCGTGCTCGAGGCGATCGGCGCCTCGCCCGGCGCCGCGGACGGAGCAGTCGACGAGCGCGTGCACCCGCTGCTCCGCTCCCGGCTCGGGGCCGACTACGAGGCGCAGCTGGCGAGCGGCCGGAGCCTGACGATCGACCAGGCGCTCGTGCTCGCGCTGCCGGCCGTGAAGCCGGGGACGATCTCGTTCGAGCCGGCCGCGGCGCCGCCGAAGTAGCCGCCCGTCACTCCACGAGCCAGCAGCCGGCCCACCAGTCGGCGTGCGGCATCCCGCTCGCGCGGCTGAGCTCGAGCAACGCGGCGACGTCGAAGGTCGTGCGCCGGAGATCGACCCGGAGCCGTCCGTCCTCGCCCGTCACGATCGCGTACTCGGCCCAGGGAGCGATGCTGATCTCCTTCGGCCACCAGCCCAGGAAGGGGAGGCCGACGCTGCCCGGGTTCACGATCAGCGACCGCTCCCACCGCCTGAGCATCTGCACGTGCGTGTGGCCGCCGACGAGCAGCGGCCGCCGGTCGTCCGGGAACATCGCCGCGACCTCCTCGTCGGGGGTGGTCGCGAAGATCCAGTCGTCGTACGACCGGGGCGAGCCGTGGAAGCAGAGGCCTTCCACCCCGAAGCAGCCGTCGAGCTGCGGCTCGAACGTCCGCAAGTAGTCGCGGTCGTCGTCGGAGAGCTGCTCGCTCCACCACGCGTGGATCTCGTTCACCTTCGCCGCGATCCGGTCCTCGGCCGGGGGCATCTCTCCGCTGACGAAGGCGGCGTCCCAGTTGCCGAGCACGACCGGGCACCCGAGGTCGCGGATGCGCGCGAGCGCCTCGCGCGGCTGCGGCCCTGCGGCGACGTCGCCGAGGCAGACGATCGAGTCGACCTCCTCGCGCTCGAGCTCGGCGAGGACCGCGTCCAGGGCAATGCAGTTGCCGTGGATGTCCGAGATCAGGCCGACGCGCACGCGGTCGGCTCAGCTCACGGTCGACCGGATGATCTTCGGGATCGGCTGGTAGACGGTCGCGCGGCGGCCGCGGCCGACGGTGACCGTGCCGGTCCACGACTCCAGCGCCGGGTACTCCAGGGCGGCCCCGCCGGAGACCATCTCGCCGGGCCGGTAGAGCAGCGCGTAGGTGATCTCCTTCCAGCTCGCGAAGCCGTCGGCCCCGAGCAGCATCCGGTGCGTCGGGCGCCACGTCCCGGTGTTGAGGTAGACACGGTAGCGCTCGTTCGGCGGATCCCCGACCACGGCGATCGGCACCTGCTTCGCGATGTGGGTGTGGCCGTACATCACGTAGTAGATGTCCTTGCCGTCGGGGTGGAGCGCCAGCCGGCGCATGTCCTCGGCGGCGCCGGCCGCGTAGCGGTCGGCCTGGCCCTTGAAAGCCGCCACCTTGTCGGCGGCGCGCAGGATGCGCTTGAAGTTCAGCGGCTTGAAGCTCCGCAGCAGCCGGAGCATGGTCTGGAAGTCGTCGGCCTCGTCCCAGCCGAGGCGGTCGTGCTTCTCGTACCACTGCTTCGTGAACTCGAGCTCGTGCACGCTCTGCGCCGCCTCGCGCATCGCCCGGTTGATGCACTCGCGCATGTTCTTGTCGACCTGGCTGACCTGCCACATCACCCAGGCCGCCATCCCGGTCAACGGCCGGACGTCGACCACGTCGCGCAGGCGCTCGGCGATGCGGGCCCGGTTGGGGTGGTCCTCGGGAAGGTACGACTGCGCGAGCGGCCCGATCTTCGCGGCGAACTCGCACGCCATCGGGTCGCCGATCGGGATCGCCAGGAAGTCCTCCTCCGGAATGAAGAGCTCGCCGGCGGCGTAGGCCTCGCTGCCCTCGAAGTTCAGCCGGTCGAGCTCATGGCCGTGGCGGGCGAACAGCCCGTGCTCGACGTCGAGCACGTGGCGCGGGAACGGCTCGTCGCCCGGCGGCATCGCCAGCAGCTCGCGGACGCGGCGCCGCAGCTCGGGATGCTCGTTGACCAGGTTGTCGTGGTTTCCGGGGACGTACAGCCGCTTGGGCTCGACCGGGAAGCCGAACTCCTGCGCGAGCGGGCCCGCCAGCATGGCGAACGTCTCCGCGTTGTTGGCGACGACGCCCTCGAAGATCTCGAAGAGCGCCTCGCGGGAGGGCGAGCTGCCCCACGGGCGATCGTCGAGCGGATACTCGAACCAGCGCTCGGTGCGGACGAGGTCGAGCAGGTCGCCCAGGAAGAGGATCGTCAGCTCGGTCGCCTGCGCCTCGCGCGCGTGCGCTGCCAGGTCGTTCATCGTGCTGCGGAAGACACCCGGCTCGACGTGGTGCGCGCCCGCGGTTCCGTCCATCAGGTGGAAGTCGCTGACGACGATCAGCACGGCCGTTCCTCAGGCCTCGACGAGCGCGTCGGCGCCGGTGCGCGGTGCGGCCGTGCGCTCGACCTGCGCCAGCACCAGCGGGAACACGTCACGATCCGCATTTTTCCCGATCAGCAGGTCGACGTGGCCGTAGTCGGGAACGAGCGCGAGAGTGACGTGCCCGGACGGGATCCCTGCCTCGCGCAGCGCCGCGACCGTCGCCTCCGTCCCCTGCGGGCGGAAGGTCTCGCTCTCCGCGCCGTGGACGAAGGCGAGCGGCATAGTCAGCTTGCCGAGGGCGGGCAGGTAGCGCTCGGAGCCGTCCGCCGCCACCAGGTGGCCGCGTTTCGCCGAGCGCCGCAGCTGCTCGAGCGCGGTGCGGCTCGGCAGGGAGAGCTGCTCGTGCAGCGTCTCGTGCGTCAGGTGGTTGAGCTGGTCGTGCTCGAACAGGTGCCCGTAGACGTAGGTGGCGCGGCGGCAGACCGGACTCGCGCAGCGCTCCTCCTTCTGCATCGGCCGGGCCTTGAGCAGCAGGTCGGCCAGGCGGCCCGAGAAGCGCTCCCCACGGCTGAGCGAGAGGCCGCCGTCCAGGCCGCGGCTGCGCCCGCCCGCCCGCGGGCTCGTGATGTGCACGCCGGCGCCGAGCGCGGTGGCCGAGCCGACGCCGTCGAGGCCGAGCAGCATCGAGCCGAGCATCGTCACGGCGCCGACGCCCTCGCCGACGAGCGCGACCTGCCCGGCCCCGGTCACCTCGCGCACGCGCGCGACCGCGATCGGCCAGTCGTGGGCCGCGACGTCGTCGAGCGTCCAGTCGCCGAGCGCCGTCGGCAGCTCGAACGACCCGCGCCAGTCGAGCGTCCAGACGTCGAAGCCGTGCGAGACGAGGTACTCCACGAGGTTGGTGTCGACGGTGTCGGCGGTGAAGAGCCCGCTCGAGCAGCCGAGCCCGTGGGCGAGCAGCACCGGGCCCCTGTCGCCGGCGTAGCGGGTGAGCCTGATCTGCGCCCCGTCCGGTGTCGGGAGCTGCTCGACCGACGGCTCGTCCACGCGCAGCTCCCGCTTCTTCCGCGGCGGGGCCTCGGGGTCGAATGCCGACGAGCGGGAGAAGATCCCGCCGTACACGTCCACCATCGAGCCGGCGAAGTAGCGCGCGAAGCGCGCCCGCCCGGACAGCCGCTCGCGCCGGCCGCGTGCGCCCGTCACCTCCATCGTCCGCAGCTGCCGCATGAAGTCCCGCGTCGCGATCTTGAGGATCCCCTTGCCGGCGACCTCGTCGTTCTCGGTGACCGTGATGTACAGGGTGGTCGTGTCCGTCCACGGGTCGAACAGGCCCTTGTCGTCGTGGACGAGCTTGAAGCCGTCGAACGCGAACACGCGGCCCTCCGCGCTCGTCAGCTTCATCCGGTACTGCATCTTCCGGGCCGTCGGCGAGTCCGGGTCCTGGACGAACAGATTGAACGCGCCCTGCGTGATCGTCAGCGGCTCCGCCGAGAGGGCCGGGCACGTGACCGTGCCGAGCAAGCGCGCCGAGTGGCTCGCGTCCGTGAGCAGCCGGTCGAGGTCGTCCGAGACGACCGTGACCGTGAACTCGAACGGGGAGCCGTCGTCCTTCGCGCGCCTGGCCGCCGACTCGTAGTCGTCGGTGACGGCGGTCGAGAGCCAGCCGCTCATCCGCTCGGTGAAGCGGATCCCCGGCTTCGTCTCCGTCGGCTCGACCACCGCGCTCGACGCCGAGTAGTCGATCGTCCAGCCCCGCCGCTCCGCCAGCAGCGCGACGTTGCGCTCCGCGAGGCCCGAGATCGTCAGCAGCGGGTTCACCCCGAGCGGCCGCGGCATGATCGAGCCGTCCGCGACGATCAGCGTGTCGTACGCGTCCGCTCCCTCGCTGCCGGAGAAGACGCGCCCGGCGTGGTCGACCGCCCCGCGCGCCGCGTCGGCGCTCATCCCGCAGCCGCCGAGCGGGTGGACGGTGATCAGGTCCTGCTTGGAGAGCTTCGACCAGAGCGGGTTCTTCAGGAAGGTGCCGCCGTGGGGACGGGTGGCCTCGTGCAGGCGCTGCGAGACCGACTGGAAGATCGGCTGGCGCCCGACGCCTTCCCAGTCGACCCTGACGTGGTCGCCGTCGAGCACGATCCTGCCGTTGCCGTCGTCGTGGGTCATGACGAGCATCGTCTGCGTGTTGTGCACCGACCCGCGGTACGGCCCCCGGGCGAGGCTCTCCAGCGCCCGCTTGCCCTCGTCGACCTCGTCGCGGACGCCGCGGTCGGTGTCCTTGCCGAGCACGCTCGCGGTGGTCGAGTAGAACACGGCCATGACCCTCCCGAGCGCCGACGGGACCGCGCCCTCCTGGATCACCATGCCCTCGTCGAGCACGGGCTGGTTGCGGAGGTCGATCACGCCGGTGATCGTCGGTCCGACCGGCTCCTTGCCTTCGGCGTGGAGCGTCCCGAAGCCGACGCCGTTGACGGGCAGGTCGCAGTTGTAGCTGAACCCCAGCACGTCGCCGTTGCCGGTGAAGCGCTCGCCGACGCGGTCGGAGGCCGGCAGCCCCTTCTCCTTCGAGCGGAGCAGGATCTCGGTCGAGCCGAGCGCGCCGGCGGCGACGACGACCACATCCGCGGAGACGAAGAGCGTCGGCGCGTCGAATCGCTCCCGTCCCGTCTCCAGGGCCTGGAAGTGCACGAGCCACCGCTCGCCGCGCCGCTCGATCCAGCGCACCTGGGCGAGCGTGAAGATCTCGGCCCCGTGCGCCTTCGCGTCGGGCAGGTAGTTCATCTGGGTCGTGTTCTTCGCGCCGACGTTGCAGCCGGTGACGCAGTCGCCGCAGGCGGTGCAGGCGGGCTGCCGGACGCCGCCGGGGCCGACGGTCGGCTCGAAGGTGACGTTGATCGGGGGGCGGTAGAAGCTCGCGCCCATTGCCCGGGCCGACTCCTCGAGTCGCGTCAGCTTCGTCAGGGACGGGGCGCTCTCGGGGTAGGGGGCCGGGCGCAGCATCTCGCGTGCCCGGGCCACCCCGGCGGCGAAGCCCGTGGGCAGGTCGTCCCGGATCTCCTGCGGCCAGGCGGGATCCTCGAACACGGCCGGCTCCGGCTCGAGGGCGACGTTCGCGTTGATCAGCGAGGTTCCGCCCAGCCCGCAGCCGACCAGCACGTTCATGTCCTCGTGGAAGCGCACGTCGACCAGCCCGGTGCGGGAGCCGACGTGGCCGTGCGAGGTCTGCATCTGCGTCTCGTGCATCAGCTCGAGCTGCGTGTCGGGGAACTCGCCCGGGAGGAACTCGCGGCCGCGCTCGAGCAGGCAGACGTCCTGGCCGGCGCGCGCCAGCCGGGAGGCGGCGATGGCGCCGCCGTACCCCGAGCCGATCACCACGACCGTGTAGTGGTCGCGGATGCGGTCGATCGGCGAGGCGAGGCGCGGGAAGTCGTACCGGCTCTCGGCAGGCGGCTCGGCGCCGGCGCTGGTCACGCCCATGGTCGGAACAGCCTAAGGCACCGGAATTTCGAGATACAAGCCGCGCGTGGCAGTAGGATCGCCCGGTGGAGGACGGATCCGAGCGGCGCCCGCTGCGGCTCGACTTCTGGTTCGACCGCTGGCCCTTCGGACTGCTGATCGTCGTCGTCCTCGTCTCGGTCGTCGCACCGTTCGTGACGGCGGCGGTCTGGGGGGCGGCGAACACCTGGACGTCGCTGGCGACGAGCTTCTCGGCGACGATGCTCGCCTTCCTGATCGCGCTGGCGTGGGACCGGCGACAGCGCGCCTACGCCGAGCTCCAGGAGCACGAGGCCGAGCGGCGGCGTGAGGAGGTCGCGCGCGCACGCGAGCAGGAGCGCCGCGAGACCGAGGCGAAGCGGCGCTTCTCCGCGATCGAGCTCGAGCTCGAGCGGCTGCGGACGAGCCTCGAGCGCACCGTCCAGGAGCAGGCCCGGTACCGATACTTCTTCCCCGACCTGCCGTCGGGCTCGTGGCTGGCCGGCAGCGGGCCGCTGGGGATGATCATCTCCAACTACGGCTTGATGGCCGACCTGTCCACCTTCTACGGGCACGTGGCCGAGCTCCAGTGGCGGCTGCGGTTCAAGGCCCAGGCCGGGGTCGACGACGCCGCCGTCAGCCCGATCATCGACGCGCTGGCGACCGAGATGCTCCGGGACGTCGCCGTCCTGCTCGCGCACGTCCGCCGCCAGGTCGAGCAGCCCGACGTCCAGCCGATCGCCGACGACCTGGGCGGGCACGTCGTCGCGAGGCGGCAGCTGACCGGGGCGATCCGGGCGACCGACTTCGGCTCGGCTGCCGCGACCGAACAGGGCTAGCCGACCGTCACCTCGACCCGCTGGATGCCGTTGTTGGTGTAGCCGCCGACGTTCCAGGCAGCCTCGTCCGGCTGGGCATTGCCGGCCGCGTCGCGGGCGCGGCAGAGGAGGAGGTGGATGCCGGGCGTCGCGTCCCAGGCGAAGCGCCAGCCGCGCCAGCCCCAGCGCCCGCGGGCAGGCTCGAGCTCGGCCTCGGTCCAGCTCTCGCCTCCGTCGACGCTGACCTCGACCGCCTCGACCGGCGCCCAGCCCGACCAGGCGCGGCCCTCGATCGTCGTCGGCCCGGCGTCGAGCGTGCGCTCCCGCTCCGGGAAGCCGGCGATGCCCGGCGGCACCATCAGCGCGCGAGGGACGATCCGCGTCACCGGCTCGCCCGGATCGTCCTCGTCGCGCCGGAAGTGGTAGGCAGGCGTCTGCTGGTAGCCGGTGAACGGCTCGGAGACGGCGGTGATGCGGGTCAGCCACTTCACGCTCGCCATCCCGTACCAGCCCGGGACGACCAGGCGGAGCGGGTAGCCGTGCTGGGGCAGGAGCGGCTGGCCGTTCATCTCGTAGGCGAGCAGCGCGTCGCCGGCGGTCGCCTCGGCGAGGGTGAGGCTGCGCTCGTAGAACTGCCGCTCGCCGGCCTCGACGCCCTCGTCGAGGCCCGTGAAGACGACCTCGACCGCGTCGTCTGCCGGGCCGGCCTCCTCGAGCAGCGGCGCGAGCGGAACGCCCCGCCAGGCGGCGTTGCCGATCGCCTCGGCCAGCCACGGCTGGCTCAGCGGTCTCGGGTCGGGAAGGAGGGCGCGCCCGTTCCCGGCACACTCGAGCGTCATCTCGACCTCGACCGCGTCCCGGGCGCGCAGGTCGTCGAGCGAGAGCGTGAGCGGTCGGGCGACGTGCCCGCCGACGGTGAGCCGGAAGGCCTCCGGGTCGACCGCGGGGATGTCGTAGTGGATCAGCAGGTAGTGGAGCCCGGCCGGCGTGAGCGGGTAGCGAAGCGCCTCGAGCGGCATCCCGTGATTCCGCGCCGCCAGCTGGAGCTCGACCTGGCTGAAAGGCTCCACTGGACTGGACGCTACACTGTCGAGCGCCCGGGGCTATAGCTCAGCTGGGAGAGCGCCTGGATCGCACCCAGGAGGTCGCCGGTTCGAGCCCGGCTAGCTCCATGAAAAAAACGTCTGCATCCTGCGGGCCTTATCCGACTCATTAGCGGCGACTCTCCTTCTTCGCCGGGGGTGCGCGTGGTCTCGAACACCACCGCAAGCCCGAGCAAGAGGCAGCCTCGGTCTCCTCCGCCTGTCGCCGTGCTCATAGGGAA
>DATBLE010000039.1:0-72905 GCA_036555585.1 Gaiellaceae bacterium | reverse complement strand
CTCGTCAAGAGCGAGCCAGTCCAGACGCTTGCGACTCAGGTCCAAACCGACGTACAACATGCGTGGGCCTCCCTTCGTTGCGAAACAACAACGCGCGGAGTGTCCCTCCGCGGGATGCCCTCCTTCATCACATTCCTTGCGAGCGCTCCGGGCTGCTCATACGGCAGCGGAGCCGACGCTTCGTGTGCCTCTGCCAACCTTGCCTCTCCGCCCTCAGCCTCCCGCCGGGCAGAGCCCGGCTCCGGCGGCGACTCATCGTGACCCAAGATCCGTGGATCTCTTGTCACACCGACCTCTTTCGCGTCCTACTCGACGCTCGAGGCGTGTCTGCGGAAGAAGTCGATCACGACCCGGACGTGCTGGTCGGTGTTGTCGAAGATCGTCGAGTGGTTCGAGCCGTGGACGACGTGCTTCTCCGCGTTCGGGATCCCCTCGTAGACCGCCTGCTGGCCGGCACCGTCCGGCCCCTGGTCCCAGGGCGTCATCAGGTCCTCGTCGCCGCCGAGCACGAGCGCCGGCGAGGTGATCTTCGGCAGCCAGCCCCTGATGTCCATGTCGCACATCGCCTCGCAGGCGGCCGTGAACACCTCGATCCGGTTCGAGTCGCGCAGGATCTGCTGGATCGTGTCGATGGCGGCGACGCCCTCGGGCGTCTCGAGGAAGGCCTTCGAGAGCGCCTGCCAGGCGATCAGCTCGGCGAGGATGCGGCTCCCCGGCCCGTCCGGGTCCATCCTGGCGATGTCGATCCAGTTCTTGAAGGTGAGCCTGCCGGCCATCCCCAGCTTCGCGGCCGCGCAGTTGATCACCACCGAGGTCGTGCGCTCGGGGTACTTGCCGGCGAAGACGATCGCGATCATCCCGCCCATCGACGTGCCGTGCACGTGCGCAGCCGGGAGCTCGAGCGCGTCCAGCAGGCCGGCGACGTCGTCCGCCCAGACCTCCATGTCGTAGTCCTGCACCGGCCGGTCGGACTGGCCGTAGCCGCGCATGTCGTAGTCGATCACGCGGAAGTGCCTCGCCAGCTCCGGCGTCGCGGGCGCAAAGTTGAAGTGGCCGAAGCCGGCCCCGTGGATCTGGATCACGGGCTCTCCCTCGCCGGTGACCCGGTACCAGAGCTCGACGCCGTTGACCTGCGCCCTGCCTTCCATACGCCTCCCGGGGTCGGGGACAGCCGCGACGCCGAGTATTGCATGATGTCTGACATTCGGTGAAGATCGCTCGGATGGCGGAGCGGTTCATCGAGCGGCTGACCTGGCCCGAGGTCGAGCAGGCGATCGAGCGCGGCGTCGACGCAGTGCTGATCCCGATCGGGACGACCGAGCAGCACGGGCCGCACATGCCGCTCGACACCGACTGCTTCATCGCCCGGTCCTTGTGCGCGAGGGCGGCCGAGGCAGGCGAGGCCGACGGCGTCGAGCTCCTCGTCGCCCCCACGCTGAACGTGACGCTCTCCTGGTACCACATGCAGTTCCCCGGCTCGCTGCGGCTGTCGACGACCACCTTCTTCCAGGTCTTCCGCGAGGTCTGCGACTCGCTCGCCCACCACGGCTTCGAGCACCTGGTCGCGGTCAACGGGCACGGCGGCAACGCAGCCGCGCTGACCGTCGCCGTCAACCACTACTTCGAGACCACCGGCCGGCGCGTCTTCCTCGTCCAGTGGTGGGACCTCGCCTCCGATTCGCTCGCCGAGATCGAGGGGCCGATGATCCACGCCGAGGAGGCCGAGACCTCGCTGGCGATGGCGCTGGGCCAGCGGGTGGAGGCGGAGCGGGCGACACGGGACGCGTGGGACCGCGGCGCCGCCGTGCGCGAGGCAGGCCTGCCGTGGACGTCCCTGGGCCGCTACGGCATGCGCGCGAGCGGGCCGGGCGTGGTCGTGCCGATGGACATGCTCCGCGACATCACCGAGTCGGGCGTGGTCGGGGACGCCACCCGCGCCCGTGTCGATACCGGCGAGAAGATCGTGGCTGCGCTGATCCCGCGCATCGTCCAGGTGTGCAAGGAGATGGCCGGAAAGGAGTGACCCAGTGCAGGTAATCGATCTGTCGCAGCCGCTCTCCCGCGAGTCGCAGCTGCATCCGTTCTTCCCGCCGACCCAGATCCTCCGCCACATCCAGCACGCGGATGCGGAGGAGGGCAGGCCGTCGTTCAACGCGGAGATCATCATCACCTCGAACCACGCCGCCACCCACGTCGACGCCTTCGGCCATTACCAGAAGGGCGGCACACCGATCGCGGAGATGCCGCTGGACACGTTCTGCGGCGAGGCGATCTGCGTGGACATCCGGGAGTACGAGCGCGGGCACGACGTCACCGCCGACGAGGTCGCCGCGGCCGTCGAGGCGAGCGGGCAGGAGCTGCGCGAGGGGGACATCCTGCTCTTCTGCTCGGACCACTACAACCAGACCGCCGGCACGCCGGCGTTCCTGGACGGGTTCTGCGGCATCTCGGCCGAGGCGGTGCACTGGATGGCCGACCGCGGCGTGAAGATCTTCGGCGTCGAGACGATCAGCCCCGATCTCGTCTACCTGACCGACGAGTACCCGACGCACCGGGCCTGCGCCGAGCGGCAGGTGACGCACTACGAGAACCTCAACAACCTGAAGGACGTGCTGGGTCGGCGCTTCCTGTTCGTCGGGCTGCCGCTGCGGCTCGAGGTGGCCTACGGCTCGCCCGTGCGGGCGGCCGCTCTCGTGGACTCGGCCGGCTAGGGCTCGATCATGAGAGCGGTCACGTGGGGCTGGCTCGAGAGGACGTCGGCCGTCTCGCCCTTCGGCAGGATTCGCCGGATCAGGGAGAAGTGGGCCTCGCTCTCGGCGAACGGGTACGGCTCCAGCCTGACGCGCCAGGGGCCGACGGGCTCGAGCCGGTAGCCCTGGAGCTCGGCGGCCTCGCCCGCCTCCAGATCCCGCATGCAGAAGTACAGCGAGAGCCGGTCGAAGAGCTGGAGCAGCTCGTAGTCCGCCTGGCGATCGCCCGGCGATCCGCCGAACTTCGCCTCCTGCTCGGCGACGAAGGCGTCGACCTCGTCCCTGGCCGCCTCTGCCCGGGCGAGCCCGAGCGCCGGGTCGAGCCCGTAGCGCTGGCGGTAGATGCCGGCGCCGTGCATGGAGACGAGCAGGCCCGCGTCCGGGTCCTGCTCGGTGATCGCCGCGATCCCCGCGCGGTAGAACGCGAGGTGGGAGCGGATGTCGACGTCCAGGAAGTTGACCGGCTTGCCGTCCTCGTCGACGCGGGGCGACTGCTCCCAGACGGCCCAGCCGTCGTCATGCCGCTCGGCGGCCGTGACGAGTGAGGGAGTCAACGGCTCCCGCCACGCGCGGGCGAAGGCGGCCGAGAGGTCTGCGTGGTCGGTCTGGAGGACGATCTGCCAGGAATCGCCCAGGTCGCGAACGATCATCGTGCTCTCTCCTCCGTCCAGGGAACGAGCCCGCCGGCGGCCTGCAGCTCGGCAACGAGCTCAGCGACAGGCGGGGTGGCGAACCGGCGGCCGTCGACCGCGATCTCGCCGGCTTCGGTGTCGATGCGGATGCTCGACCCTTGGTGCGCCGCGTCGGCGGCCTCGGGCGCCTCGAAGATGGCGAGGCCGAGGTTCACGCAGTTGCGCCGGAAGATGCGGGCGAAGCTCCGGCCGACGATCGCAGGCACCTCCCAGGCCACGAGCGCCTGCACGACGTGCTCGCGCGAGGAGCCGAGGCCGAAGTTCCGGCCGGTGACGACGATCGAGTCGGGACCGAGCCGGTCGCGCAGCGAGGGGTCGTAGCCGTCGAAGAGGTACTGCTTCATCTCCTGGGGATCTTCCACGTTCAGGTACGCGCCCGGGTACATGACGTCGGTGTCGACATCGTCGCCGGGGATGACGACGGCCTTGCCCTCGACGATCACCGGCCGCTCCCCGTCCCCGGCTCGAGGTCGCGAAGTCGGCACAGGATCGACCCGGTGGCGTGCGCATCTCCGCGATAGGCTCGCAGCGGGTGGCGGGTGGAGCTTCCCTCCCCACCCTGGGTGGGGAGCCGGGCGGGGGGTCGGTGTCGGAAAGGGACAGCGGTTCCGCGGAACCGCGCGGGGACGATCCCATGCCCTGCCGTCACGCCGGCGCTCCCGCGAGCACGTCCGCCGGATGGACCAGCTCGCCTGCGACGGCGGCTGCCGCCGCGACGTACGCGTTCGCGAGGCACACCTCCGCGTCCGGCGAGCCCATCCGCCCCCGGAAGTTGCGATTCGTGGTCGCGACCGCCCGCTCGCCCGCGGCGAGCACGCCCATGTGCCCCCCGAAGCACGCGCCGCAGGTCGGAGTCGAGACGCTCGCGCCCGCCTCGACAAAGAGGTCGAGCAGGCCTTCCCGCATCGCCTCGCGGTAGATGCGCTGCGTCGCCGGCACGACGATCGCGCGGCAGCCGGGGTGGACCTTCCGGCCGCGGAGGACCTCGGCGGTCTGCCGCAGGTCGGTCATCGTCCCGTTCGAGCAGTTGCCGATGTAGACCTGATCTACCTTCGCTCCGGTTGCTTCCGCGATCGGAACGACGTTGCCGGGCAGGTGCGGCAGCGCCACCAGCGGCGGGAGCCGGTCGAGGTCGATCTCGAGCGTCTGTGTGAACACCGCGTCTTCGTCGGAGCCCAGCTCGCGAGGGACAGTCCCCTGGACACGGCTCTTACGGTCACGGAGGTAGTCGATGACGGTGTCGTCCGGTGGGAAAAGGCCCGTCTCGGCCCCGGCTTCGACGGCCATGTTCGACACGGCCAGCCGCTCGTCGACCGACAGCGCCCGGGCGCCCTCGCCGACGAACTCGAGCACGGCGTTCGTCGCGCCGCCGACTCCGAGCTCGCCGATGACCGCGAGGATCACGTCCTTTCCGGTCACGAACGGCTGCTTCTCGCCGGTGAGCTCGACCCGGATCGTCGAGGGCACCGCCTGCCAGAACTCGCCCAGCGCGAGGCAGGCGGCGATGTCGGTCGAGCCGAGGCCGGTGCCGAACGCGCCGAGCGCGCCGTACGTGCACGTGTGCGAGTCGCCGCCGGCGATCACCATCCCCGGCCGGATCCAGCCCTCCTCGCAGAGCAGCGTGTGCTCGATGCCGCCGCGCCCCTGGTCGTAGAACGTCACCCCCTGCTCGTGCGACCACTCCTTCAGCCGCCGCTGGAGCTCGGCCGAGCGCGCATCCTTGGCCGGAGCGAAGTGGTCGGCGACCATCACCACCCGCTCGGGGTCGAAGACCCGCTCAACGCCCATCTTCTCCATGGCCCGGAAGGCGATCGGGCCGGAGACGTCGTTCGCCATCACCACGTCGCAGCGCACCATCACGACGTCCCCCGGCGCGAGCTCGTCGGCGTCGGCGTGGGCGAGCAGGATCTTCTCAGCGAGCGTGTGCCCCAGCTGCGCCCAGCTCCTCCAGGTGCGCGACGACCTCGTCGACCGAGACGACGTCGCCGTACTTGGCGTCGATGTCGTACAGGTTCGCCTCGTGCGCCGCGGGGTTGCGGTCGCCGACCGCCTCGCGCGGCACCACCGGCCGGTAGCCGTGCTGGAGCGCGTCGACGGCGGTCGCCCGGATGCAGCCCGAGGTCGACGCGCCGGTGACGATCAGGCTGTCGCAGCCCTCGGCGGCCAGGAACGACGACAGCGCCGTCCCGTGGAACGCCGAGGCGAACAGCTTGTTCAGCACCGGCTCGTCCTCCCGCGGGGCGATGCGCGGGTCGATCTCCACCCAGCGGCTGCCGGCCTCGAGCGTCAGCAGCGCCGGCACCTTGTCGATGAACGCGGCCGCCGTCCGCCGGTCGGCCTCGGTGTACGACACGGTCGTGTACACGACGGGGAGACCGCCGCGCCGGGCCTCCCCCAGCAGCCGCTCGATCGCGACCACGACCTCGTCGAGATCGCAGACGAGCGGCGAGGCGGGATCGGTGAAGCCGAGGTTGACGTCGACCACGATCAGCGCGGGCCGCGTGCCGAGGCCCGCGCGCCCGTGGAAGCCCTCGTGCCTCACGCCTTGGCCGGCTCCGGGATGTCGTCCCCCGCCCGCACGCGCGCGAGCGCCTCGTCGCCCGGCTCGAGGGGCGACCAACGCAGGGGCGTGGCCGGAACCGGCGGGTCGAGGCCGGTCTCCTCCTTGCAGCGCGCCAGCACCTCCTCCAGCGGAGGACCGAAGTCGAACGGCAGTGCGTCGCCTCGCTCCTCGCGCTGGCGCTGGCGCTCGGCCTCGGTCCCCTCCAGGTCGGCCGTGCCGTCGTCGTTCAGGATCACGCCGTAGCCCGCCTTCGCCTGCTCGCGCGAGACGAGACCGAAGGAGACGTCGCGGACGACCGCCTCGACCGGCCGGTCGAGCCGGTCCTTCCAGCCGCCGCCTCCGGCCGTCCGGTAGACGAGCATGTCGCCGGGCTCGACCGCGATGTTGTCGCACTTGGACGGCAGCCGCTCCTCGGTGCCGTCGGCGCGGCGCAGGATCTTCTCCGAGCGCCCGCCGGGCTCGCCGCCGAGCACGCCCCACGGGCGGGTCAGCCAGCGGTCGTCGTGGATCGAGACCTCGCCCGGCTCGAGGTAGACGTAGCGCTTCTCGACCGCGTTGCCGCCGCGGTGGAAGCCGGCGCCGCCCGAGTCGGTGACGGTCGTGTAGCCGTCGATCCGCAGGGGGTAGTAAGCCTCCAGGTACTCGGTCGGGATGTTCTCGAACAGCGGCCACCACGAGTGGCCGTCCATGCCGTCCCCGATCGGCCGGCCCGGGATGCCGCCGTAGAGGATCTCCATCGAGTAGTAGAACTCCCCCTTCGAGTCCCACCCCGAGTAGAGCATGTAGGGGCTCGTGCCGTACCCGGCTGCGGTGTTCAGCTCGGGCGCCTGCTTGACCAGCGCGCCGCCGAGCACGTCGAACTGCCGCGCCAGCGCGTGCGTGCGACAGCCGAGCGCCGCCGGGAACCGCGGACGGAGCAGCGAGCCCTCCGGCATGACCACGTGCAGCAGCGGATAGAAGCCGTCGTTGAAGAGGATCTGGGGATCGTTGACCATGATCAGGTAGATCCCGATGAACATCTTGAACATGCCTTCCGAGAGGTAGAAGTTGATCGGCCCGAGCGCCTGCGGGTCGGTGCCCGACCAGTCGAAGAAGGCGTGGTCGCCCTCGCGCCAGATCGTGAGCTTCATCTTGTAGGGCCCGTTGCCGAGCCCGTCGTCGTCGATCCAGTCCTCGAACGACTGCGGCTCCTCGGGGATCGCCAGCTGGATCAGCGTGCGCATCGCCTCGTAGGTGCGGTCGAGCAGCGCCTGCAGCCCGGCGAGGTACGTCTCCTTGCCGAAGCGCTCGCAGAGCTCGATCACCCGCTTCTCGCCGGCTCGGCAGCCCGCGACGATCGCGAACAGGTCGGCCCGGTTCATCTCCGGCAGCCGGACGTTGTTGAAGATCAGCCGCAGCACGTCCTCCTGCGGCTCGCCCCGCTCGATGATCTTGATCGGCGGGATGATGATCCCCTCCTCGAAGATCGTCTTCGCCCCGGTCGGCAGCGAGCCGGGGAGCGGGCCGCCGGCGTCCATCTGGTGGCCGAACTGCGACGACCAGCCGACCAGCTCGTCCTCGTAGAAGATCGGCACCAGCACGAGCCAGTCGTTCGTGTGCGAGATCGAGGCCGAGCACTTGAACGGGTCGGAGGTGAGGATCACGTCGCCCGGGTACACGCCACGGTCCCAGTCCTCCATCATCTCGTTGATGTAGGCGCCGAACTGGCCGACGACCATCCGCCCGCGCGGGTCGGTGATCATCGGGAACTCGTCGTGCTGCTCGCGGATGACGGGGCTCATCGCCGAGCGGAAGAGCACGGCGTCCATCTCGTAGCGGGCGCTCTTCAGCGCACCCTCGATGATGTCGAGGGTGACCGGGTCGACCTCCAGGTCGGGGATCTCTGCGATGCGGAGCTCTTCGGTGACTGCCATCTCTCCCTCGCTCACTCGTCGGGGGTGATCAGGATGTTGAAGTTCACGTCGACCTCGGCGCGGTGGCCGGGCAGGACCACCGTGGTCGAGTCGAACTCGGTGACGATCGCGGGGCCCTCGAGCGACGCTCCCGGCTCGAGCTTCGAGCGGTCGTAGATCTTCGTCGGCACCCGCTTGCCCTCGAAGACGACCTGGTGCTCGTCGACGACCGCCGCCGAGGCGTCGGAGCCGCCCGCCTCGCCGACCGGCAGCTCGGGCTTCGGCACCGAGCCGTAGCCGACCGCGCGCAGGTTGACGATCTCGCAGGCGGTGCCGGGCATGCGGAACCCGTAGAGCTGCTCGTGCAGGCCGTTGAAGCGCTCCTCCAGGTCGGCCAGCCCGTCCGAGCGCACCTCGCCGGGCTCGAGCGCGACCGGGATCTCGTAGCCCTGGCGGTGGTAGCGCATATCCGCGCTGTACAGGATCCGCCGGGCCTCGGCAGGGATGCCCTCGCCCTCAAGCCACTCGTTCGCCCGCGTCCCGAGCCCGTCGAGGATCTCGGCGACGTCGCTGCCGCTCGCGTCGGCAAGCAGCCGGATGTACGTCTGCGCGAACTCGTCGCGGAAGTCGGCGACGAGGTCGCCGATCGCACAGAGGAGCCCGGGCGCCGGCGGGACGATCACCGGGAAGGAGCCCATCAGGCTCGCCAGTGCGTTGGCGTGCAGCGGGCCGGCGCCGCCGTAGGCGACGAGCGCGAACTCGCGCGGGTCGTGGCCGCGCTGGACGGAGACGAGCCGCAGCGCGCCCGCCATGTTCTCGTTGACGATCGCGACGATCCCCTCGGCCGCCTGCTCGACCGAGTCGAGGCCCATCGCGTCGGCGATCTTCTGGACGGCGGCGCGGGCGGCCTCGACGTCGAGCTGCATCTCGCCGCCGAGCAGCGACGGCGGCAGGTGCCCGAGCACGACGTTGGCGTCGGTGACGGTCGGCTCGGCGCCGCCCTTGCCGTATGCCGCCGGGCCCGGCTCGGCGCCCGCCGACTGCGGGCCGACGCGCAGCGCCCTGGTCAGCTCGGGGACGTGGGCGATCGAGCCGCCGCCCGCGCCGACCGTGTGCACGTTCACCGAGGGCACCTTGATCCGGAAGTGGCCGATCGCGGTCTCGCGCCCGATCGTCGGCTGGCCGTTCTGGCAGAGGGCGACGTCGGTGGAGGTGCCGCCCATGTCGAAGGCGAGGATGTCGTCGAAGCCTGCTTTGCGCGCGACGAACAGGGCGCCGGCCACCCCGCCGGACGGGCCCGAGAGCACGCCGTAGATCGGGTTGCGCGCCGCCTCGCGCGTCGTCATCAGGCCCGCGTCGGAGCGGAGGATGTTGACGTCCGCCTTCGCCCCGATTCCCCCCAGCTGCTCCTGGAGGCGGTTGACGTAGTCGGCCACCTTCGGGCGGACGTACGAGTTCATGCAGGCGGTCAGCGCCCGCTCGTACTCGCGGAACTCCGGGAGGACCTCTGACGAGAGCGTGACCGGGAAGCCCGGGTAGAGCCGCTCGACGATCTCCCCGATCTGCCGCTCGTGCTCGCCGTTCACGTACGAGTTGATCAGCGCCACCGTCAGCGTCTCGACGCCCGACTCGACCAGGTCGCGCACGACCCCCTCGACCTGCTCGACGTCGACCGGCACGATCGGCTCGCCGCGGGCGTCCATCCGCTCGACCGCCTCGCGCGTGTCGGCCAGCGAGGCGGGCGGGTCGGGCTTGATCATGATGATCCAGCCCGCCAGCGGGCCGGGGGTCTGCGAGCGCGCCAGGTGCAGGATCTGCTGGAAGCCGACGGTCGTGATCAGGCCGACGCGCGCGCCCTTCGACTCGAGCACCGCGTTCGTGGCCACGGTCGTCCCGTGGAGGATGTTCCGGATGTCGCCGACGTCGATCCCGGCCTCCTCGCAGATGCGGCGCACGCCGGCGAGCACGCCCTCCGACGGGTCGGCGGGCGTCGACGGCGTCTTCACCCGGAAGCGACCGCCGCCGTCGCCGTTTCCGTCCCCGACGAGGAAGAGGTCGGTGAAGGTGCCGCCGACGTCCACCCCCAATCTGTACGCCATCGTTCCTCCCTCTCAGGCCGCGACCGGCGCGAAGGTGCCGGCGCGGTAGACCTGTCCAGGTAGTTGCTTGCCGAGCCGGCCTTCGAGCCACTCGGCGACGGTGATCAGCGCGGCGAGGTCGATGCCGGTCTCGACACCCTCGCCGTGGAGCATGTAGACGAGATCCTCCGTGCAGATGTTCCCGGTCGCGCGCGGGGCGAAGGGGCAGCCGCCCAGGCCGCCGACCGACGCGTCCAGCACGGTCGCGCCCGCCTCCAGCGCCGCGTACGCGTTCGCGAAGCCGGTGTTGCGCGTGTTGTGCAAGTGCACGCCTAGTGCGCAAGGCGGCTCCGCCGCCTTGCGCACGAGAGGCAGCGCTTGGCCGACGAGCTCCTTGACCTGCCGCGGAACGGCGACTCCCACGGTGTCCGCGAAGACGATCTCGTCGGCGCCACTTCTAGCCAAGATCTCGGCGAAGCCGAGGACTTGGCCGGGGTCCACCCGGCCTTCGAACGGGCAGCCGAAGGCGACGCCGACGGTCACCGTCGCTCGGATTCCGTCCGCGTGGGCACGCTCGACGATCGCCGTGGCCGCGGCGAGCGACTCCTCCGGCGAGGCGTTCTGGTTGCGGCGGTTGAAGCTCTCCGTGGCGGCGAAGGCCACGTGCACCTCGTCGAGCCGGGTCGCGGCCAGCCGGTCGTAGCCGCGCTCGTTCAGGACGAGGCCCGCGTAGGCGACGCCGTCCCGGCGCTCGATGCCGGCGACCACCTCCTCGGCGCCGGCCATCTGCGGGACTCGGGCCGGGTTGACGAAGCTGACCGCCTCGATCCGGGGCAGGCCGGCGTCGGCGAGCCGGTTGACGAGCTCGGCGCGCGTCTCCGGGTCGAGGTGCTTCTCCTCGTTCTGGAGGCCGTCGCGCGGCCCGACGTCGCAGATCGTGACCGTCAAAGGACCCCGTCCTCCTTCAGCTGGGCGACCTCGTCGTCGGAGAGCCCGAGCAGCCCGCCGTAGACGTCCTCGTTGTGGCTTCCCTCCTCCCAGGTCGCCGACCAGCGCACCTCGCCGGGCGTCTCCGAGAACTTGGGGACGATCCCGGGGCCGAGGTAAGAGCCGAACTCCGGGTCGTGGTGCTCGACCAGCATCTCGCGGGCGCGGAACTGGTCGTCCTCGAAGATGTCGGCGATCGTGTAGATCGGCCCGCAGATCACGCCGGCGTCATTGAGCACCGAGTCGATCTCGGCCGCGGTGTGCCGCGATGCCCACTCGGCGACGATGCCCTCGAGCTCCTCCTGGTGCTCGCCGCGGGCGACGTGGGTCGCGAACCGCGGGTCCTCCGCCAGCTCCGCCTGGCCCATCGCCTCGCACAGCCGGCCGAACACCTTGTCCGCGTTCGCGGCGATCACCATCCACTTGCCGTCGCTCGACTTGAAGATGTTGGAGGGCGCGACGCCCTTCAGCCCGGTCCCGCCGGGGCCGCGGACGATGCCGAGCCGGTCGTACTCGGGGACCATGCTCTCCAGCAGGGCGAAGCACGCCTCCATCAGCGAGACGTCGACCACCTGGCCGCGCCCGCCCCCGAGCGCGTCGCGCCGGTACAGCGCGGCGAGGATGCCCTGGGCCGCGAACATCCCGGCGAGCGAGTCGCCCAGCGAGATGTGGATCCGCGGCGGCGGCTCGTCCGGGAAGCCGTTGATGTAGCGGATCCCGCCCATCGCCTCCGACACCGAGGCGAAGCCGGCACGCGGCGCGTACGGACCGGTCTGGCCGTAGCCGGAGACGCGGGCGATCACGAGCCCGGGGTTGGCCTCCCAGAGCCGCTCCGGCGCGAGGTTCCACCGCTCGAGCGTTCCGGGGCGGAAGTTCTCGACCAGGACGTCGCTCTGCGCCACGAGCCCCAGCAGGAGCTCCTGTCCCCGTTCCTCGCGCAGGTTGAGCGTGACGCACTTCTTGTTCCGCGACTGCACCGGCCACCAGAGCGACCGTCCCTCGTACCGCGCGTGGCCCCAGTCGCGCAGCGGGTCGGGCTGACCGGGCGGCTCGACCTTGATGATCTCCGCGCCCATGTCGCCGAGCAGCCGCCCCGTGAACGGCCCCGCGAGCAGCATCCCCAGCTCGACCACCCGGACACCGGCGAGCGGGCCGGGGCCGTCGGTCGCGGGACGCAGGGTGCGCTCGGTCGCGGCGGCGGCGTCGGTCACGCGTGCGCCTCGGCCGGCGCGGCGCTCTCCTCGGCTCTGAGCCGGGCGACGAGCAGGTCCCGCGCCTCGAAGACGTGCTCCTTCATGATCAGCTCGGCGCGCTCGGCGTCCCCGCTCGCCAGGGCGTTGACGATCTGCCGGTGGTAGTGCGACGAGATCCGCTTCTGGTCGGGCGAGTACCAGATGTACGATTTGTAGACCAGGGGCAGCTCGATCACCCGGCGCACCATGCTGCCCAGCCGGGCGCTGCCCGCGACCTCGAGGATCGTGTTGTGGAAGAACATGTTCTCGCGGACGAGCTCGCGCAGCTCGTCCTCCGGCTCGAGCGCGTCGAACCGGTCGCAGCTCTCGCGCAGCTCGGCGACCTGCTCCTCGTTGATCCGCACGCCCGCCCGCCGGGCGGCGTGGCCTTCGAGCAGGGCGCGCAGGCCGTAGAGGTCGTCGAGGTCGTCGGGCGTGTGCACCCGCACCGTGGCGCCTCGATTCGGCGTCGCCACGATCAGCCCCTCGACCTGGAGCATCAGCAGCGCCTCGCGCACGGGCGTCCGGCTGATCCCGAGCTGCCGGGCGAGGTCCTCCTCCTTCAGACGCTGTCCGGGCTGAAGCCTGCCGTCGAGGATCGCCTCCCGGATCAGCTCCGTGGCCGCCAGGCTCGCGTTGCGCACGAGGCCTTCCCCCTTGTCCAGCGTCCCGGCCACCGGGAGGAAAATACAGTATGCAATCCGAGCCGCCAACGGCGCTCGTGCCGGACGACCGCACTATCGTTGGCCCGTGGACCGCGTCGCGATCGCACGAGCCCAGCGCCGGCGGCAGGCGACCGAGGAGCTGGAGTTCGAGCGCGGGCGGGCCGCCGCGCTGGAGGAGGAGATCGCCAGGCTCGTAGTCGAGCTCGACGGGGAACGCTTCGACGAGGAGGTGTTCGCGCGGCTCTCGCCGGAGGACGTCGACGTCGTTCGCCCCGCGCTCCAGGGGACGCCTGCGGTCGAGGAGGACGAGGAGTGGCTGGAGCTCACCGGCGGCGGCGTCGAGGATGCTCGTGACGAGCAGGCCGAGCGCGAGGAGGTGGAGGCGGAGATCGTCCGGCTGCAGGGCGAGATCGCCGCGAGCACCCGGCGGCAGGAGGCGTTCGTCCGCTACCTGGAGGCGCTCGGCGAGTAGTCGGCGCGGTCAGCCCGTACGATGAGGCGATGCTCACCGCCGAGAACCTCGAGACGCGCTGGACGGCGACCGAGCCGGCCCCCCGCGGCAGCGGCACGGTCGAGCTGATCTGCGTCCGGGTCGAGGAGGGCGTGCACGACACACCCGCGACCGTGGAGGTCACGGTCGAGAGAGGCGTCGAGGGCGACCGCTGGTCGCGGGGCAGGCGGCCGGACGTCGACGCACAGGTAACGCTGATGAACGTGCGCGTCGCCCGGCTCGTCAACCAGGACGGCCTTCCGCGCGACGCCCCGGGCGACAACTTCCTCGTCGATCTCGACCTCGCCGAGGAGGCGCTGCCCGTCGGCACCCGGCTCAGGATCGGCAGCGCGCTGCTGGAGGTGTCCCCGGCCCCGCACACGGGGTGCAAGAAGTTCCGGGAGCGTTTCGGGCTCGACGCGCTGACGTGGGTGAACGACCATCGCGACCGCCGGCTGCGAGGCATGAACTGCCGCGTCCTCGAGGCCGGGACGGTCGCGGTCGGCGATGCGATCGAGGTACAGGGTCAGGCTTCAGCCTGACCCTGCTTTCCGCCGGACCGACGCTTCCGCCCGAGAGCAGGGACAGGCCGAAGCCTGTCCCTCCTTCACCGGGTCTGGGGAAAGCCCAGGTCGATCTTCGACGTGGCCGGGTCGGGCCAGCGCGAGGTGACCACCTTTCCCCGCGTGTAGAAGTCGATGCCCTCGGGGCCGTAGATGTGCCGGTCGCCGAAGAGGCTCGCCTTCCAGCCGCCGAACGAGTAGTAGGCCACGGGGACCGGGATCGGCACGTTGACGCCGACCATGCCGGCCTGCGCGTCGAACTGGAACTGGCGGGCGACGCCGCCGTCGCGCGTGAAGATCGCGGTCCCGTTCCCGTACGGGTTGTCGTTGACGAGCGCGACCGCCTCGTCGTAGGTGGCCACGCGCGTGACGGACAGCACCGGGCCGAAGATCTCGTCGCGGTAGGCGTCCATCTCGGGCGTCACCTCGTCGATCAGCGAGACGCCGAGGAAGAAGCCGTCGCCGTCGACCGCGAGCTCGCGGCCGTCGGCGACCAGGGTCGCGCCCTGCTCGGCGGCGGTGTCGAGGTAGCCGGCGACCTTGTCGCGGTGCTCGCGGGTGATCAGCGGGCCCATCTCGTTGCCGGGCTCGAGCCCCGGGCCGACCTTCACGTTCGGGAGGCGCTCCTTGATCGCGCCGATCAGCGGGTCGGCGACGTCGCCGACGCAGACGACGACGGAGACGGCCATGCAGCGCTCGCCTGCGGAGCCGTACGCGGCCGAGACGGCGGCGTCGGCGGCCATCTCGATGTCGGCGTCGGGCAGCACGATCATGTGGTTCTTCGCCCCGCCGAGCGCCTGCATCCGCTTGCCGTTGCTCGTCCCGGTCTCGTAGACGTAGCGGGCGATCGGCGTCGAGCCGACGAAGCTCACCGCACTGATGTCCGGGTGCTCGAGGATCGCGTCGACCGCGACCTTGTCGCCGTGGACGACGTTGAAGACGCCGTCGGGGAGGCCGGCCTCCTTGAGCAGCTCGGCCGTGTAGACCGACGCCGAGGGGTCCTTCTCGGACGGCTTGAGCACGAACGTGTTCCCGCAGGCGATCGCCGGCGCCCACATCCACATGGGCACCATCGCCGGGAAGTTGAACGGCGTGATCCCGGCAACGACGCCGAGCGGCTGGCGGATCGAGTAGACGTCGATGCCGGTCGAGGCCTGCTCGGAGAACTCGCCCTTGAGCAGCGTCGGGATCCCGCAGGCGTACTCGATCACCTCGAGCCCGCGCGCGACCTCGCCCATCGCGTCGGAGAGCACCTTGCCGTGCTCGGCGGTGAGGATCCGCGCGAGGTCCTCGCGGTGCTCGTGGACGAGCTCGCGGATCGCGAAGAAGAGCTCCGCGCGCTTCGCCAGCGAGACCGAGCGCCAGGTGCCGAACGCCTCCTTCGCCGTCTTGACGGCGGCGTCGATCTCCTCGACGGAGGCGAAGTCGACCGCCCCGGTCTGCTCCCCCGTCGCCGGGTTCCAGACCGGGCCGCTGCGGCCGGACGTCCCCTCGACGCGCTTGCCTCCGATCCAGTGGTTGATCGGCTTTGCGGTCGGCGGTGCGATCGTCTCCGTCATGCGTGTTCCTCCTCGAATCGACAACCCCAGCCTAGCGCGTAGGATTCCGCCCAATGGCCGTCACGGAGTCGCGGCAGGCCGACGGCGAGCAGGTCGTCGCCGGCGACCGCCAGTACCTGATCCACTCGTGGTCGGTGCAGTCCGCGCTCGCGCCGATCCCCGTGGCGGGCGGCGAGGGCCGCTACTTCTGGGACTACTCGGGCAAGCGCTACCTCGACTTCGCCTCGCAGCTCGTCAACCTCGCGCTCGGCCACCAGCATCCGAAGCTGGTGGCGGCGATCAAGGAGCAGGCCGACCGGCTGTGCACGATCGCGCCCAGCGTCGCGAACGACAAGCGCTCCGAGCTGGCACGCCTGGTCGCCGAGTGCATGCCCGGCGACCTGAACCGGACGTTCTTCACGAACGGCGGCGCCGACGCGAACGAGAACGCGGTCAAGCTCGCGCGCTGGACGACCGGGCGGCACAAGATCGTCGCCAGATACCGCTCCTACCACGGCGCGACCGCGGGCGCGGTCACGCTCACCGGCGACCCGAGGCGCTGGTTCGCCGAGCCGGGGCTGCCCGGAATCGTGCGGATGTTCGACCCCTACACCTACCGCTGCCCCGCCGGTCACCCCGACCCGTGCCCCGTCTGCACGGGCGGCCCGCACCTCGAGGAGATCCTGATGTACGAGGGGCCGCACACGGTCGCGGCGGTGATGCTCGAGACGGTCACCGGGACGAACGGCATCATCGTCCCGCCCGACGGCTACCTCCGGTCGATCCGCGAGGTCTGCGACCGCCACGGGATCCTGCTGATCCTCGACGAGGTGATGGCGGGCTGGGGCCGCACCGGCCGCTGGTTCGCGTGCGACCACTGGGACGTCGTCCCGGACATCATCACCACCGCGAAGGGCATCAACTCCGGCTACGTCCCGCTCGGCGCGATGACCGTGCGCGACCACGTCTACGACGCGATCAAGGACCGGTTCTTCGCCGGCGGGCTCACCTACTCGGGCCACCCGCTCGCGTGCGCGGTCGGGGTGGCGTCGATCGAGGCGTTCCGGGAGGAGCGCGTGGTCGAGAACGCGGCGGCGATGGGCGACTACCTCGGCGAGAACCTTCGGCGTCTCGCCGACAGACATCCGAGCATCGGCGAGGTCAGGGGGCTCGGCCTGTTCTGGGGGCTCGAGCTGGTGCGGAATCGCGCCACGCGCGAGCCGCTCGTCCCGTTCAACGCCGGCGGCGAGGCCGCGGAGCCGGTGACGCGCATCACGAAGGCGTGCCTGGAGCGCGGGCTCTACCCGTTCGTGCACTGGAACGTCTTCGCGGTGACGCCGCCGCTGACGATCACGCGGGACGAGCTCGACGAGGGCCTCGAGATCCTCGACGACGTCCTCTCGATCGCGGACGAGTACTCGACCGAGTAGCCCCTTCGGGCGCGTGCAGAAGCAGGCGCGTCCCTGGATCGGCCTGACGGCGATCGTCGTCGGCGCCTCGGCGCTGCTCGCGGTGGGCACGGTCCAGGTGCGCGAGTGGGTGGTGCAGACCGACGAGATGCTGTACGCGAAGCTGGCGCGGCACATGGGCACGACCGGCTCGCCCCTGCCCGTGCTGCACGGCGAGCACGTCGGCTTCCTCGGCGTCGTCTACCCGATGCTCCTCGCGCCCTTCTACGGCGGGCTGGACAACGTCGGCGCCTTCACCGCCGCGCACGTGGTGAACGCGGCCCTCTTCGCGAGCGCGGCGATCCCCGTCTACCTGCTCGGGCGGCGGCTGGTCGCTCCCGGCTACGCGCTCGTCGCGGCCCTGCTCGCGGTGGCGCTGCCCTGGGCCGTGAACGCGGCCTTCGTCATGTCGGAGCCTGCCGCCTATCCGGTCTTCCTCTGGGCGGTGCTCGCGTGCCACGTCTGCATCACCGAGCCGTCGGGCCGGTCGGATGCGCTCGCCCTCGTCGCGCTCGCGCTCGCCTTCTTCACGCGGACGCAGTTCCTCTTCCTCGCCGCGGTGCTGCCGCTCGCGGCGATCGTGACGGACGGCCCCCGCCAGGCCTTCCGGCGGCACCGGCCGCTGGCCGTCGCCTACGCGGTCGGAGCGGTCGTGGTCGGGGTGCTCGCGGCGCTCGGCGAGGCCGACCGCCTGCTGGGCGACTACGGCGTGACCGCGACGCAGGGGTCGGTCCTGCCCGCGATCGCGTGGAAGTCGGCTGCGATCCACGTCGACGTGCTCGCCGTCGGGCTGGGAATCGTCCCGCTGCTCCTCGGCGGCGGGTGGGCGTACTCGGCGCTGCGCGGCGAGTCCGTGCGGCTGCGGGCATTCGCGGCGCTCACCGCGTTCTCGATCCCGCTGCTCGCGCTCGAGACCGGCTCGTACGACGTCCGCTTCGGCGGGCCGGACGTGATCCGCGACCGCTACCTCTTCTACCTCGCGCCTCTCCTGCTGCTCGCGACGGTCGTGTGCCTGCTCCAGGAGCGGCTGCCCCTTGCAGGCATCGCCGCGCTCACCGTCTTCTTCGCCGCGACGGCCGTCTTCGCCGACTTCGCCCCCGTGGCCGGGCTGTGGGTGGACTCGCCGGAGTCGGTGATCAACGGCGTGATCCACGACGAGTCCGGCGGTCTCTCCGCCGGGGTCTTCGTCGCGCTCTGCGGCGTCGTGCTCGGCGTGATCTGCCTCGTGCTGGCGCTGGTCCCGCGAACGGCCGCCCTCGCCGGCGTCACCGTCGCCGTCTTCTGCTTCGGCGGCGCCGTCGCCGGCTATGCCTTCTACCGCCTGCTCACGACGAACACGCCGCTGGGCGTGCCGACCACGGGGAAGGACCGCGTCCGCAACTGGGTGGACACTGTGATCCCGCCCGGCCATTCCGTCGCGGTGCTCGCCTATCCGCTCTCGCGCGACAACTGGGGTCAGAGCGCAATTCTCTGGTGGGACGCCGAGTTCTGGAACAACCGGGCAGACCGGGCATTCGTCGCTCCCGACGGCACGTACACCTACACGCCGTTCCCCAGCGACGTCCTGCGCCTCGACTTCGCGACCGGGCGGTTCGACGGGACCGGCGATGCGCCCGAGTACGTGCTCGCGAACCCCAACGACGCGCGCTTCGGCCTGGCCGGTCCGCAGACTGCCGCGAACGTCGGCCTGGTGCTGCGGCAGGTCGAGCGGCCGTACCGCGCCGAGTGGGCGACGCGCGGGCTCGACAGCGACGGCTGGACGCGTCCCGGCCGCCCGGCGACCGTCCGCCTGTACGCCGCTCCCGGCGAGCCTGCGAGGCTCGCCACCGTCACCGTGCTGCTCTACGCCCCTTCCGAGGCCACCGGGCCCGTCTCCTACCGGCTCGGCGCGCAGAGCGGGACGGTCGCACCGGGCATCCTGGCGCAGTCCGTGCAGACGGTCTGTCTGCCCGCCGGCGGGCATGCCGACCTGGAGCTGACCGCCGATCGATCCGCGACCATCGACGGCCCGCCGCTCGGCCCCACGCGCGGCCCGGTCCGCGAGGTGGGCGTCGCCGTCTCCGGGGTCGGGGTGACGAACGAGCAGCGGCCGTGCTAGAAGATTCGCGCGTGGGGCTGTACCACGACGCGAGCAGGTCGCTGCAGGAGCGGTTCGACACGCGCAGGCTCGCGGACCGGATCGAGGAGCGGCTCGTCCGCGCCGCGATCGACGCCGACGACCGCAGCTTCATCGAGAGCGCCGACATGCTCTTCATCGCGACCGCCGACGCCGAGGGGCGGCCGCAGTGCTCGTACAAGGGCGGCGATCCCGGCTTCGTCCGCGTGCTCGACGAGCACACGATCGCGTTCCCGGTCTACGACGGGAACGGGATGTACCTGACCGCCGGCAACGCGGTCGCCAACCCGCACGTCGGGCTCCTGTTCATCGACTTCGAGCGCCGGCGCCGGCTGCGGCTGAACGGTCTGGCGTCCGTGGCCGGCGACGATCCGCTGCTGGCCGACTACCCCGAAGCGCAGCTCGTCGTCCGTGTCGTCGCGACCGAGGTCTTCCCCAACTGCCCGCGGTACATCCACGAGTACCGGCTCGTCCAGCGGTCGCGCTTCGTGCCGCGCGAACAGTGCAGGACACCCGTGCCCGCCTGGAAGACACGCGACTGGTCGCGCGACGTGCTGGCCGGCGACGACCCGGCGAGCGATCCCGGGGCGGAAGTGATCGAGCGATAGCTCCGCGCGTCTTCGCATCACGGCGTTTTCCCGACCGGGTGCGCGCGGAGCTGGAGCGCTCGTTCGAGCTGGAGGTCCACGACTCCGTGTGGCCGCCCGCCCGCGAGGAGCTGCTCGGGCGGGTGGCCGGACGAGACGGCTTGATGCTGATGCTGACCGACCGGGTCGACGACGAGCTGCTCGACGCCGCAGGCCCGCAGCTCCGGATCGTCGCCGACTACGCGGTGGGCATCGACAACGTCGACGTCGACGCCTGCCAGCGCCGGGGCGTCGTCGTCTCGAACACGCCCGATGTCCTCACCGAGGCAACCGCCGAGCTGACGATCGCGATCATGCTGGCCCTGCTCCGGCGCGTGGCCGAGGGCGACCGGCTGATCAGACGCGGCGAGGAGTGGATCTGGGCGCCGAACCTGATGCTAGGCCGAGGGCTCGCCTCGCTCACCCTCGGCCTAGTGGGATACGGCAGGATCGGCCGGGCGGTCGAGCGCCTGGCCCGCGCACACGGCATGTACGTGATCCACTCGAGTCGCACGAGCGGGCTATCGCTTGACGAGCTGCTTTCGACGGCCGACGTCGTCTCGCTCCATCTGCCGCTGACCGAGAAGAACCGCCGCCTGATCAACGCGGCCGCGCTCTCGCGCATGAAGCCCACCGCCGTCCTGGTGAACACGAGCCGCGGGCCGATCGTCGACGAGGACGCGCTCGTGGAGGCGCTGCGCGCGGGTCGCATCGCGGGCGCGGCGCTCGACGTGTTCGAGCGAGAGCCCGAGGTGCACCCGGGGCTGCTCGAGCTCGAGAACGTCGTGCTCGTCCCGCACCTCGGCTCGGCGACGGAGGAGACCCGGGAGGCGATGGGGATGCTCTGCGTCGAGGCGCTGCGGGCGGTGCTGCTCGAGGACCGGGTCCCTCCGAACGCCGTCCCGTGACCCCACCGCAGTGACAGGCTCGAGCCTGTCACAGCTCTTCGCAGCTCGCGACGGTTCGGCTCAGCTGACCGGCGGCCGGCGGTCGCGCCAGGGACGCGCCTGCTCGAGCTGGGCCGAGATGCGGAGCAGCGTCGCCTCGCCGGCGGGACGGCCGACGAGCTGCACCCCGATCGGCAGCCCCTCCTCGCTCCAGTGGAGCGGGAGCGAGACGGCGGGCAGGCCCGTGATGTTCGCCACCTGCGTGAACGGGGTGAAGCGACCCGCGTTGGCGATCTGCACCCACGGGTCCTCGTCCTCGAGCGCTCCGATCGGCACCGGCGGCTGGGCCAGCGTGGGCGTCAGCAGCAGGTCGTAGTCGTCGAAGAAGGCCACGATCCGCCGCGAGATCTCGCGCAGCGCGGCGGTCGCGCGCACGTAGTCGACCGCGTTCGCCTGCTGCGCCGACGCGACGAGCGCGCGGGTCATCGGCTCCAGCCCCTCGGGAGGAAGGCCGTACAGCGCCGGGATCACCTGCCAGACCTGCATGAACAGGGCGAACAGCCGGGCGTCGCCCCACGCCGGCGTGGCCTCCTCGACCGAGTGCCCGAGCTCCTCGAGCAGGCCGGCCGCGCCCCGGGCCGCCTCGTCGCACTCGGGCGCCACGGGCGCGTGGACGGGCGGCGACGTGGTCAGCGCGATCCGCAGCGCCCCGGGGTCGAGCCCGACCTCCTCGGCGAACGGCCGCTCCGGCGGCGGCGTCCACCACGGGTCCCCGGTCTCGTACCCGGCCATGACGTCGAGCAGCGCCGCAGCGTCGGCGACCGTGCGCGCGAGCGGCCCGCTGGTCGAGAAGCCCTCGAGCCCGCCGTAAGGCGCCGGGGACACCCGCCCGCGCGCCGGCTTGATCCCAAACAGGCCGCAGCACGACGCGGGGATGCGGATGGAGCCGCCGCCGTCGCTGGCGTGGGCGGCCGGTGCAAGCCCGGCGGCGACCGCCGCGGCCGCGCCGCCGCTCGACCCGCCCGGCGTACGCGACGTATCCCAGGGGTTGCGGCAGGGCCTGTTCAGCTCCGACTCGGTCACGGCCGTGAGCCCGAGCTCGGGCGTGTTCGTCTTGCCGATCACGACGAACCCGGCCTGCTTCAGCCGGCGGACGACGGCGGCGTCGAAGTCAGGCACGTAGTCGGCGAACGCGCGCGACGAGAACGTCGTCCGGATCCCTGCCGTCTCGTTCAGGTCCTTGATCGGCAGCGGCACGCCGCGAAACGGGCCGCCGGGCAACTCGCCCGTCGCCGCCGCCCTCGCCTCCTCGGCGCACACGGTGACGTACGCGTTCAGCTCCGGCTCGAGCCGCTCGATCCGCTCCAGGTACAGCTCGACGAGCTCGAGCGGCGCCACCTCGCCCCGCCGCACGAGGTCGGCCTGCTCGCTCGCGGTCAGGAAGGCGAGCTCGCCCACTCGCGCCGCTCCTCGATCGTGACCGCGATCACCGGGCCCGAGGGCGGCCGCCGCCGGTACTGCGGGTACTTGGCGGCGAGGAGCTCCACGGCCCGGCGATCGTCGACGATCCGGGCGGACCCGCGCAAGCGCACCCACCAGAGCCGCGACCAGTCCTCCTCGTAGTGGTCGATCAGCACCTCGACCGCGGCGTTCGCCTCGATGTTGGCGAGCCGCTTCAGCCGCCGCGTCCGCTTGGGCTTCTCGTCGACGGCCGTGTACAGCGTGTCGCCCTCGATCGCGAAGCAGATCGGGACGACGTGCGGCCGGCCCTGCCCGTCGACCGTCGCCAGGCGCGCGACGCGCGCCTCCTCAGGCGATCGCAAGGCCTGGCCGCACGAGCGTCGCCGGCCGGCGCAGCCGGGTCGTGTCGACCGGCGGGTTGAGCGGCTCCGCGAGCGGTGGAGCGCCGAAGGAGGCGGCGGTGCGCTCCGCCGGGGGAGTGCCGTACAGCGTCGTCCGCTGCCGCGGGACGCGGCCTGCGGCGCGGATTGCCTCCTCCATCCGCTCGGGCGGCATCTCCTGGCCGTGGCTCGCGCCCGCCGCGCGGGAAATCGACTCGTTCATCAGCGTCCCGCCGAAGTCGTTGGCGCCGGCGCGCAAGCACGCTTGCGCGCCGGAAACGCCCATCTTCACCCACGACGTCTGGATGTTGGTGATGTGCGGATGAAGCGCCAGCCTGCCGACCGCGTGCACGAGCAGCGCCTCGCGGAACGTCGGGCCGGAGCGCGCGCGGCCCTTCAGGTAGATCGGCGCCTCCATGTGGACGAACGGAAGCGGGACGAGCTCGGTGAAGCCGCCCGTCAGCTGCTGGAGCTCGCGGATGCGCAGCAGGTGGCGCGCCCAGCTTCTCGGCGTGTCGACGTGGCCGAACATGATCGTCGCGGTCGAGCGCAGCCCCGCGCGGTGCGCCGTCTCGTGCACCTCGAGCCACTGGGCGGTGTTCACCTTGTCGGGGCAGAGCACGGCCCGCACCTCGTCGTCGAGGATCTCCGCGGCCGTCCCCGGGAGCGAGGCGAGACCGGCCTCGCGCAACCGCGCGAGGTAGTCGTCGAGCGGCTCCCCGAGCGTGGCCGCGCCCTGCCAGACCTCGAGCGCCGAGAAGGCGTGCACGTGCAGGTCGGGCACGGCCGCCTTGACTGCCTCGCACACCTCGACGTAGTAGTCCCCGTCGAAGCCGGGGTGGATGCCGCCCTGGAGGCAGATCTCCACCGCTCCCCGCTCCCACGCCTCGCGCGCTCGGCGGACGATCTCCTCCGTCGGCACGACGTACGCCGGGCCGCGCAGGTTCTGGGCCAGCTTGCCCTTGGAGAACGCGCAGAAGCCGCACCGGAAGTAGCAGACGTTCGTGTAGTTGACGTTCCTCGTGACCACGTAGCTGACCTCGTCGCCATCGACCTCGCGACGGAGGGCGTCGGCGGCGACCAGCACCCGGTGGAGCTCCGCGCCGCGGGCGGAGAAGAGGCGGGTGAGCTCGTCCTCGCCGAGCTCGTCGGCCGTGTCCAGCGGCAAGACGTCACGGGGGACGAACGGCACCGCCGTCTGCGCGCCGGCGTACCAGGGATCCTCGCGGGCGAGCCCGTCTCCGTCGGACGAGCGCAGTGCCTGCGTCAGCACCCGGGTCGAGAGCCAGCTGGCGCCGAGGAACTCGGGGTAGACGGGCAGCCGCGGCGCGAGGGCGAGCCCGGCGCCCCCGGTCGCCTCGCGCAACCGCTCGATCTCGGGCCACGGCGCCTCCGGGTTGACATGGTCGATCGTCACAGGCGAGACGCCGCCCCAGTCGTCGATCCCGGCGTCGAGCAACCGCGGGAAGTGGTCGTAGCTGAGGTTCGGCGGCACCTGCACGTGCACCTCCGGCGGGAGGATCAGGCGGGCGACGGCGGCGGTCCAGAGCAGGTCGTCGAGCGTCGGCTCCGGATGCTCGGCCATCTTCGTGCCCGGCTTCGCCCGGAAGTTCTGGACGATCACCTCCTGGATGTGGCCGTGCTCGCGATGCAGCGCGGCGATCGCGGCGAGCGCCTCGACCCGCTCGGCCCTGGTCTCCCCGATCCCGATCAGGATCCCGGTCGTGAACGGGATCGCGAGCTCGCCCGCGAGGCGGATCGTCTCCAGACGGGCGGCGGGCCGCTTGTCGGGCGAGCCGAAGTGCGGGCCACCGCGCTCCGACAGCCGGTCGGAGGCCGTCTCCAGCATGATCCCCTGCGACGCGGTGACCTCGCGGAGCGCCGCCAACTCGTCACGAGTGACCACTCCCGGGTTCGCGTGCGGCAGAAGCCCGGTCTCCTCTAGCACGAGCCGGCAGGCTCGTGCCAGGTACTCGATCGTCGTCTCGCATCCGAGCGCCGCCAGCTCCTGCCGCGCGACGCCGTAGCGCAGCTCGGGCTTGTCGCCGAGCGTGAAGAGCGCCTCCTTGCACCCGGCGGCGGCACCGGCGCGGGCGATCTCGAGCACCTCGTCCGGGGTCAGGTACGCGCGCTCGCCGCGCCGCGGCGGCCGGGCGAAGGTGCAGTAGTGGCAGACGTCCCGGCAGAGCTTCGTCAGCGGGACGAAGACCTTCGGGGAGTAGGTGACGAGCGGACGGCGGCGCAGGCTCCGGGCCTCGGAGAGCAGCTCTTCGAGGGGCCGGTCGAGCACGCGATGAGCATACGTGCGGGAGATAAGGTCACGGCGTGGACGCTGCGCACGTGCTCGTGCCGCTGAAGGCCCTCGACCCGAAGAGCCGGCTGGCCGGCGCGCTCTCGGCGGGCGAGCGCTCCGAGCTGATGCGCGGCCTGCTCGAGCGCGTGGTCGGGGCGGTGCAGGAAGCAGGCGTCGAGCGCGTCACCGTGGTCAGCGCCGAGCCCATCGACGGGTACGAGGTCTGGCTCGACCGTGGCTTGCCGTGGAACGACGCGATCTCGGCGGCGACGGCAGAGGTGGTGCGCGCCCCGATCGCGGCGGTCGTCTCCGCCGACCTGCCCTTCCTGCGTGCCGACGAGGTCGAGGAGCTGCTCGCCGCGACGCCGGAGCGCGGGATCGCGGTCGCCAGAGCGCGGGACGGGGGGACGAACGCCGTGTCGATGCGCCCGCCGGGGCTCGTGCGCACGCGCTTCGGGGAGCCGGGGAGCGCGGCGGTTCACGCCTCCCTCGGCATTCCCGCGACGATCGTCGACCTCCCTGGCCTGGCCTTCGACGTCGACACCCCGGCCGACCTCGCCAGGATGCAGGCCGCGTGCCGCTGACCCTGGGCTACAAGGCGTCGGCGGAGCAGTTCCCGCCGCGCCGGCTGCTCGACCTGTCCTGCGAGGCGGAGCGGCTCGGGCTCGAGCTCGTCGGGGTCTCCGACCACTTCCAGCCGTTCCGCCACACCGGCGGGCACGGCCCTGCCTGCCTCCCCTGGCTCGGTGCGCTCGGCGAGCGGACCGAGACCGCGCTGCTGGGGACGAGCGTGCTCACGCCGACGATGCGCTACCACCCGTCGGTGATCGCCCAGGCGTTCGGGACGCTCGCGTGCCTGAACCCCGGGCGGATCTGGATGGGCGTCGGCACCGGCGAGTCCATCAACGAGACGCCGGCCACCGGCGCCGAGTGGCCCGGGGCGAAGGAGCGTCGGCTGCGCCTCGCCGAGGCGATCGACCTGATGCGCCGCCTCTGGACCGGGGAGCGCATCACGTTCCAGGGCGACTACTACCGCACCGAGAAGGCGACGATCTACGACCGGCCCGACGAGCCCGTCCCGATCTACGTCGCCGCGTCCGGTCCGCTGGCGGCGAAGCTGGCCGGGCGGGTCGGCGACGGGTTCATCGTCACCAGCGGCAAGGCGCCGGAGCTGTACGAGGAGCTGAACGCCGCGATGGCGGAAGGCGCTGCCGGAGCCGGTCGCGACCCCGCCCCGATCGTGAAGATGATCGAGGTCAAGGTCTCCTACGACCACGACCTCGACTACGCCCGCGAGGCCTGCGACTACTGGGCGCCGCTCGCCCTCACGCCGGAGCAGAAGCGCGACGTCGAGGACCCGATGGAGCTCGAGCGGCTCGCCGACGAGAACCCGGGCATCGCCCAGCAGCGGTTCATCGTCACGAACGACGCCGACGAGATGGTCGAGCGCATCGGCGACTACGTCGCGCTCGGCTTCGACCACCTGGTCTTCCACGCGCCGGGCGACGACCAGCTGCGCTTCCTCGACCAGTTCTGCCGGGACGTCGTCCCGAAGCTCAGAGCGCGCTATTGAAGGCCGCTTCGGCGTCCGCGCCGTAGACCGCGAAGACCACGCGCCGCAATTCTCGCGATTCGTAGGCTCGCGCCGCGGCGACCATGAGCCGCGCGCATTCGTCGAGCGGGAAGCCGCCGACCCCCGTCCCGAAGGCCGGGAGAGCGAGGGACTCGGCCCCGAGCTCGTCCGCCACCTCCAGCGTGCGACGCGTCGCGATCGCGATCGCCTCTGCCGAGGTGCGCAGGTCCTGGCCCATCACCGCGGCGTGGATCACCCAGCGGGCTGGAAGCCGGCCGGCGCCGGTCGCGACCGCGTCGCCGACCGCGATCGGGCCCTTGGCGACCGCCTCGCGCTCGATCTCCTCGCCGCCGGCCCGCTTGATCGCACCCGCGACGCCCGCGCCCATCCAGAGCCGGTCGTTGGCCGCGTTCGCGATCGCGTCGACCGCGAGCGCGGCGATGTCCCCCTCGACGACCTCGAGCTCGAGCGGCATGTGGAAGAAGTGTTCCACTCTCGTCACACCGCTGGTGCCAGGCATTGGTTGTGGATTGTGGAAAGAACGTTCCACTCTCGTCACGCGGCTGGTGCCAGGCATTGGCTGTGGAAAACGCGTGCCGGCCGGGCCGGAGGGGGCAACTCGACCGTTGATTCGCCGCCCGCGAGCGACTAGGTCGAGATGTGGAGCGCGAGGCTCGCCTGGTTGGCGATCCCCGCGAGCAGCCGGAGCTTCCGCTCCGGGAGCAACTCCGGGACGGCGGCGGCGATGCAGCCGATGCGACCCGAGGGAAGGACGACCGGCGCGACCGCGAGGGGGTCGTCGCCGGCGGGGACCAGGTCGGCCGTCCCCGGCTCGAGCACGAAGGGCTCGCCGCGCTCGAGCGCGCTGCGGGCGCCGGCGAGCTCGACCACGCTTCCGACCGGAACCATCGGCAGCGCACCGTCCGCGCGCCACGCCGCCTCGATCGCGAACGTCCCCGGCCGGCCCCGCTCCAGCCAGAGCCACGTGCGCGGGGAGCCGAGCATCTCGCCGGCCAGCTCCACGATCCGCCGCCGGAGGTCCCGCGCCTCGGTGCCGGCGAGTCGGCGCGAGAACTCGAGCAGCGCTCCGGTCACCTCGGCACTCTCCTGCTCGGACTGGAGCAGCACCGTCTTCTGCAGCGCGACCGAAGCCCGGTAGGCGAGGCCCTCGAGCAGCCGCAACCGCTCGTCGGTGAAGCACGCCAGGTCGTCCTCCGGCGCACGCACCGTGATCCAGCCGCGAATGCCGAAGCCCGCGTCGAGCGGGGCGATCGCCGCCGAGCTGATCGCCGCATCGCCGGCGTCCGCGCCGAGGACGGCCCGGAACTCGTCCGCGTCGATCGTGAAGGGCGTCTTGTTGCCGCCGATCAGGCGGGCTGCGTTCTCCCGGCTCGTGCGCAGATCCGGAACGGCCGCGGCACGCGGGTCCTGCTCGTAGCCGAGCGACGCCAGGCAGCGGAAGTTGCCCCTCTCGGCGTCCTCGATCCAGATGGACGCCTGCCCGACCTCCATCACGCGCGCGATCGTCTCCACCGTCTCGTCGCCGACCGCCTCCACCGAGCGCGCTTCCGACAGCGCGTCGGAGAACTCCAGCCAGGCCGTGGCGTTCTCGGCCTCGCGCCGGGCCGACGCGTAGAGCCTGGCGTTCTCGAGCGCGACCGACGCGTGGTTGGCGACGACCTCCAGCACGCGCAGGTCGTCGTGGTCGAACTGCCCGATCCCGAGCTTCGCCAGCGTGATCGCCCCGATCACGCGCTGGCCGTAGCGGAGCGGCACCGACGCGAGCGACTCGTCGGTCACGTCCCTCGTCAGCTGCTTGCAGAGCTCCGACTCGAGGACGTTGGCGACGAGCATCGGCTTGCCCGTCTCGGCGACGTGGCCGGTCAGCCCTTCGCCGAGCCCGAACTCGAGCTTGTCGTACCCCTCCGACTCGAGCTGGCCGCGGACCGCCACCGGCAGGAGGCGCCGCCCGTCGAGCAGGTAGACGACGCAGTTGTGGTAGTCGACGAGCGTCCGCAGCTCGTCGACGATCGCCTCGCCGATCTCGGTGACGCCGTTCAGCCGGTTCAGCTTCTGGGCGAGGCTCTGCAGCAGCTTCAGGTGCGCGATCGAGCGCAGGTCGCGCCGGCTGTCGCCGTCGAGCGGCCGCTCCGCGCCGGAGTCCCGGAAGACGACGACGCGATCCTTGCCCTGCGCCTTCGCGGTCATCATCGCCGCCTCGGCGCACGCAACCAGCTCGCGCGCGTTCATCGCGTGCTCGGGGCCGAGGGCGACGCCCGCGGAGAGCGTCACCCCTCCGCTCGCGCCGCTGGAGACCTCGGCGAGCCGTGCCTTCAGGCGCTGTGCGGTCCCGAGCGCGTCGGCCGACGAGCAGGACGGCAGGATCAGCGCGAACTCCTCGCCGCCCACCCGGCAGACCACGTCCGAGATGCGCACGGTCTCGCGCAGGGCCCCTGCGATCGTCTGCAGCACCTCGTCGCCTTCGGCGTGCCCGCAGACGTCGTTGACCCGCTTGAAGTCGTCGATGTCGAGCATCATCAGCGCGACCGAGTCGTGCGCCCGGCCCGCGCGGCTCAGCTCCGCGCGCAGCCGCTCATGGAAGTAGCGGTGGTTGTAGAGCCCGGTCAGCGAGTCGGTGTGCGCCAGGTGCTCGAGCCGCGCCCGGATCTGGGCGTTGTCGAGCGCGAGCGCCGCGGCGTCGCCGAACCAGCGGGCGAGCTCGAACTCGTCGTGGTCGAACGAGGCGTCCTCGCCGATGCGGTAGATGTTCAGCGCGCCCTTGAGCGAGCCCCGTGCGATCAGCGGCACGCTGATCAGCGCCTCGGGGTCCGGCGGCGTCCCGGGCACGAACTCGACCCGCGGGTCGAGGTGCGCCTCGTTGGCGAGCACCGGGCTGCGGTGCGCGACCGCCCAGCCGGTGATCCCCTGGCCGTAGGGGATCGGGCTCGCCATCACCTCCGCGGTATACGCCCCGACCGCGAACACGGGCACGAGCTCCTGCCGCTTGGCGTCGGCCTCGTAGATGTGCAGGTCCTGGTACGGGACGAGCTCGCCGAGGGCGTCGGCGATCCGCTCGATCAGCGCCTCCGGGCTCTGCTCGGACAGGACGTCGTGGAAGACGGCGGCGAGGCGCCGGTACGACTCGACCAGCGCCGCGGAACGCGCAGCGCCGGCCCTCCCGGGGTCGGGCTCGGGAATCAGCGCAGCGTTGACTGCCACAGTGCTTTCGATATCGGCACCGGCCGGGTCGCCGGGCAACCCGTTCGGGGGATCGGATGACGGCTTTACATCAGCGAAACAGGTCGTGCGCGGCCGGCATCACGAGCTCGGCCGCCGTGCCGGAGCCCGAAGCGTCCACCCCGCGAACGACCGCCGCCGGGATCCGCTCGGTCTTGCCCATCACCAGCTCGGCGGCGGCCGCGATCTCGTCGGCGATCGCGATCACGGTCGAGTGCAGCTCGTAGCCGGCGGGGTCGTACACGCCGCGCAGATCGCGGAGGACCTCGACCCCGGCCGCCCCGATCGCGACGTTCGTGATCCCCAGGCGCCACGAGCGGCCGAACGTGTCGGTGACGATCACGCCGAGCGACCGGCCGGTGAGCTCCTCCAGGCCCGCTCTGAGGCGGGCCGCGGATCCGTCGGGGTCCTCGGGGAGCAGGACGACCGTGTCCGGCGCGGGGGCATTCGACGCGTCGACGCCGGCCGACGCGCAGACGAAGCCGTGCCGGGTCTCGGCGATCACGAGCGGCGGCCTGGTCCGGACGACGCGGGCCGACTCGCGCAGGACGACCTCGAGGCGCCGGGGGTCGCCGTCGGCACCGGCGAGCCGTCGCGCCTCGGCCGACGGCTCAACCTGGTCGAGCTGCACGACGCGACCCTCCGCCTTCGAGACCACCTTCTGCGCGACGCAGACGACGTCGCCGTCCTGCAGCTCCACGGCGGCGGCGATCAGAGACGCCAGGTCGTCGCCCTCGACGATCTCGGGCAGCCCCGGGACGGGGACGACCTGGATCACCTTGCCGCCGCCACGCTGCGGCCGGCCTCGAGCACCGTGTGGGCGAGCACGCGCGCGGCCCGGCGATCGCGCATCAGCGTCCCGGTGACGACCGGCCGAACGCCGATCCGCTCCACCGCCTTCGCCCCCGCCGCGTCGGCCCGGTCGACGACCAGCGTGTCGATCAGCCCCGCGTAGCAGCCTGCGACGTGCGCCGGCGACGTGCCGCCGGCGAGGCTCCGCAGCATGCGGGCGGCGGGCCCCTTCACCGCCTTGCCGCCGACGATCGGGCTGACGGCGACGACCGGCGCGCGCACCCTCCGCACGGCCGCGCGGATCGACCGGACGGCGAGGATCGGCCAGATGCTGAGGTACGGGTTGCTGGGAGCGATCAGGACGAGCGGCGCGTGCTCGATCGCGGCCAGCACCCCCGGCGCGGGCTTCGCGAAGGCGGCGCCCTCGAAGCGGAGCCCCTCGACCCGGTCGCCGCTGCGGCGCCGCACGAACCAGTCCTGGAACGACAGGTCGCCATGCGGCGTCTCGACGATCGTCCGCAGCCGGTGGTCGGTGGCGGGCACGATCCGGACCTCGACGCCGAACGCCGACGCGATGCGCATCGTCACCGCCGAGAGCGGCTCGCCGGCGCGCAGCGCCTTCGTCCGGACCAGGTGGAGCCCGAGGTCGCGGTCGCCGAGCTGGAACCACGTCTCGTCGTCGCCCAGCGCCCGCGCGGTGTCGAGCGCGTTCCAGGTCTCCCGTCGCCGGCCCCAGCCGCGCTGCTCGTCGTTGAGACCGGCGAGCGTGTAGACGAGGCTGTCGAGATCGGGCGAGACGTGCAGGCCGAAGAGCTCCTCGTCGTCGCCGACGTTGCCGATCACGACCACGCCGTCGGGCCCCACGGCGTCGACGAGGCCCCGCACGAAGCGCGCGCCGCCGACCCCGCCCGAGAGCACGACGACCTCTGCCATGCGCTGACCCTACCCTTCGCGCTGCCGGCGGTTTACGCTGCTCACCGTGCCCGCCGGGGAAGACACGCGTCTCGACCCGGCCGCATTCGACGAGCTCCGCGAGCTCGGCGGGGACGACTTCGTGGCCGACCTCGTCGCCACGTTCCTGGCCGACGCGCCGCCGCTCCTCGCCGCGCTCCGCGATTCCGAGGTGGACGAGGTCCGGCGGGCGGCCCACACGCTGAAGTCGAACGGCACGACGTTCGGCGCGACGAGGCTCTCGGCGCTGTGCCGCGAGCTCGAGGAGCAGGCGAAGGCGGGCGACCTCGCGGCCGCGCCGACCCTCGCCGACCGGATCGACGAGGAGTACGCCCTCGTCGCCGCGGAGCTGCGCCGGTGAGCACGGGTGCGGGCCGGATCCTCGTCGTCGACGACAACCGCGTGAACCGGCTGCTGCTCGGCCGCGGGCTGGAGGCGCAGGGCCACAGCGTCGAGTTCGCGGAGCACGGCGGTGAGGCGCTCGAGCTGCTGGGACGCGGGCGATTCGACCTGATGCTGCTCGACGTCGAGATGCCCGAGGTCGACGGCTACCAGGTGCTCGCCGAGATCCAGGACGACCCGCATCTCCGCGACCTCCCCGTGATCATGACCACGGCCCTCGACGAGCTGGACAGCGTCGTCCGGTGCATCGAGATGGGCGCGGAGGACTACCTGACCAAGCCGGTCAACCCGGTCCTGCTCAGGGCACGCGTCCAGTCGAGCCTCGAGAAGAAGCGCCTGCGCGACGAGCAGCGCGACCTGATCAGCAAGTTCGCCACCCGCGAGGTCGCCGAGGACCTGCTGACGTCGGGATTCTCCCTCGGCGGCAAGTTCGTGGACGCCGCGGCGATGTTCTGCGACATCCGCTCGTTCACCAAGATCGCGGAGTCGCAGGAGCCCTCGGAGACGATCGAGCTGCTGAACGACTACTACACGCTGATGATGGACGCGATCGGCGGCGAGGGCGGAGTGGTCAACCAGATGGTCGGCGACGGGCTGATGGCGATCTTCGGCGCGCCGGCCCCGGCGCCGGACTTCCGCCTGCGCGCCGTCCGTGCCGCCCGCCAGATGGTCGAGCTCGTCGAGCTCTTCGACCGCGAGCAGGCGGCGCTCGGGAAGGTGCAGATCAGGATCGGCGTCGGGATCGCGTCGGGCCAGGTGATCGCCGGCTACACCGGCACGCAGCAGCGCGCGACCTACACCTGCGTCGGCGACACGGTCAACCTGGCGGCCCGGCTCGAGGCGCATACGAAGGTGGTCGACCGGCCGATCCTGATCGACGAGGACACGCGCAGCGGGCTGAACGGCGAGATCCCGCTCGAGGCGCAGGGGGAGCTGCTGCTCGAGGGGAAGACGCAGCCGGTCAGCGTCTACTCGGTGGCATGACGGAGATCCGGGACGCGGCGAAGGTCCAGGACGCGCTCTACCGGATCGCGGAGCTGGCCGGCGCGGCGCAGGACCTGCAGGAGTTCTACGCGGCCGTGCACGCCATCGTCGGCGAGCTGATGTACGCCGAGAACTTCTTCATCAGCCTGTACGACGAGGAGCGGCAGCTCGTCAGCTGGCCCTACTACCGCGACGTCATGGACGTCGACCTGCCCGACCCGAACAGGTGGGACGCGATCGGCACCGGCGAGGCGAAGGGCGTGACCGCCTGGATGCTCCGCACGGGGGAGCCGCAGCTCGTCACGTACGAGCGGTTCACGGAGCTGGTCGAGCAGAAGGAGGTCGAGCTGCGCGGGGTGAGCACCGACCAGTCCACCTGGGTCGGCGTCCCTCTCCACGCGGAGGGCAAGAAGATCGGCGCCCTCGTCGTACAGTCCTACACGGCGGAGCACCGGTACGACGAGCGAGACCGCGACCTGCTCGCCTTCGTCGGCCAGCACGTCGGAGCAGCGCTCTCACGGGCACGAGCGATCGAGGAGACCCGCCAGCGAAACGCCGAGCTGGCGCTGATCAACAGCGTCCAGTCGGCACTCGCCGGCGAGCTGGAGCTGCAGGCGATCTACGACGTCGTCGGCGACAAGATCCAGGAGGTCTTCGACGCCCAGGTGGTCGACATCGCCGTCTACGACGAGGCGGCCGGCGTTCTGCACTTCCCGTACTCGATCGAGCGCGGCGTCCGCTACCCGGACGAGTCGATGGAGCCGATCGGCTTCCGCAGGCACGTGATGGAGACCCGCGAGCCGCTGATGCTGAACGAGGACCTCGAGGCGGAGACGATCCGGTACGGAAACCCCGACGTGCTGAGCGGGGAGCCGTCGAAGTCCGTCGTCTTCGTCCCCCTCGTCGCCGGCGGGAAGACGACCGGCGTGATCTCGCTCCAGAACGTCGACCGGGAGCACGCCTTCACCGAGACGGACCTGCGACTGCTGACGACGCTCGCCGGCAGCCTCAGCGTCGCGCTCGAGAACGCCCGCCTCGTCCACGAGACCCGGCAGCGGAACGCCGAGCTCGCGCTGATCAACAGCGTCCAGTCGGCACTCGCCGGCGAGGTCGAGCTCCAGGGCATCTACGACGTCGTCGGCGACAAGATCCAGGAGATCTTCCAGGCACAGGTCGTCGACATCGGCATCTTCGACGAGGCCTCCGGGCTGATCAACTTCCCGTACTCGATCGAGCGCGGCGTCCGGTTCCCGGACCAGCCTGCCCCGATCGCCTCGTCACCCACGACGCGGCTGCTCCTGGAGACGAAGGAGCCGGTGCTCATCAACGACGTCCCGGCCTGGGACCGGGAGCGCGGCGAGGTGTCGCCGGTGCTGCAGGGCGAGCGCCCGCTCTCGGTGCTGGTCGCGCCCCTGCTGTCCGGCGACGAGATCCGAGGACGCATCTCGTTGCAGAACATCGACCGGAAGAACGCGTTCTCGGAGAGCGACGTACGGCTGCTGACGACGCTCGCGGGCAGCATGAGCGTCGCGCTCGAGAACGCGCGGCTCGTCCACGAGACGAGGCAGCGGGTCGCCGAGCTCGCGGTGATCAACAGCGTCCAGGAGTCGATCGCGGGCGAGCTCGACCAGCAGGCGATCTACGACCTCGTCGGCGAGAAGCTGCGCGCGGTCTTCGACGCGCAGGTGGTCGACATCGCGATCCACGACGAGGAGGCCGGGCTCATGCGCTTCGTCTACCAGATCGAGCGCGGCGTCCACTTCCCGAACGTGACCTTCCCGGTGATGGGCTTCCGGAAGCACGTGATGGAGACCCGCCGGCCGCTGGCGATCCACGAGAACATGGATGCGGCTCTCGTCGAGTACGGCAACCCGGTGTCGGTCACGGGGGAGCCCTCGAACGGATCGGCGATCTTCCAGCCGCTCGTCGTCGGCGGGCGGGCGAGAGGAACCATCTCGATCCAGAACCTCGACCAGGAGCACGCGTTCAGCCCGTCCGACCAGCAGCTGCTGGCGACCATCGCCGGCAGCCTCGGCGTCGCGCTCGAGAACGCGCAGCTGGTCCACGAGACGCGCCAGCGGGTCGCGGAGCTCGGAACCGTGAACAGCGTGGGCCAGGCGCTCTCGTCGCAGCTCGACCTGGAGGCGCTGATCGAGCTGGTCGGCGAGCGTGTCCGCGAGACGTTCGACGCCGACATGGCCTACGTCGCCCTCCACGACGAGGCGGCCGGCGTGATCGAGTTCCCCTACAACTGGGAGCTGGGCGAGCACATCGCCGAGCCGCCGATGACCTTCGGCGAGGGACTGACGTCGAGGATCATCGAGTCGGGCGAGCCGCTGCTGCTGAACACGGCCGAAGCCGCCAAACCGGCCGTCGGCACCCCGGCGAAGTCGTACCTGGGCGTGCCGATCTGGGTGGGCGATCGCGCCATCGGGGTGATCAGCGTCCAGAGCACCCGGGAGGAGGGCCGGTACGCCGAGGCGGACACACGCCTGCTCGCCACGCTCGCGGCGAACGTCGGCGTCGCGATCCAGAACGCCCGGCTCTTCACGGAGATCGCCCGCCAGAAGCAGTACTTCGAGTCGCTGGTCGGGATCAGCCCGGTGGCGGTGATCGAGATGGACGCCGAGGAGCGGGTGACCGGGTGGAACCCCGCAGCCGAGGAGCTGTTCGGCTACTCGCCGGACGAGGCGATCGGACGCACGATCGACGACCTCGTCTTCGACGACGAGCTGCGCGACGAGGGCCGCGCGGTCACCGAGGAAGCAGTCGCCGCCGGACGTGCCCACCGCATCACCAGGCGGGCGCGGAAGGACGGCACGCTCGTCGACGTCGAGCTGATGCTCGTCCCGCTCACCGTGGACGGCGAGCGCACCGGCTTCCTCGGCATCTACCACGACATCACCGAGCTCCAGCAGGCGCGCGAGGAGGCGGAGGCCGCCACCCAGGCGAAAAGCGCGTTCCTGGCGACGATGAGCCACGAGATCCGGACGCCGATGAACGCCGTGATCGGGATGACGGGTCTGCTGCTCGGCACCGACCTGACGCCGGAGCAGCGCGAGTTCGCGGAGGTCGTCCGCTCCAGCGGCGACGCGCTCCTGCACGTGATCGACGACATCCTGGACTACTCGAAGATCGAGGCGGGCAAGCTCGAGCTCGAGCGCGAGCCGTTCGACCTGCGGGCCTGCGTCGAGGAGGCGCTCGACATCATCGCCCCCCGCGCCGCCGAGAAGAGCCTCGAGCTCGGCGGCCTGGTCGGCGAGGGCGTGCCGCCGGCGATCGCCGGCGACGCGGCCCGCCTGCGGCAGGTGCTGCTCAACCTGCTCTCGAACGCGGTCAAGTTCACCGAGCGCGGGGAGGTCGTCGTCGATCTCGCCGCCGAGCCGGCCAGGGCGGGGTGGCATCGGGTTCGCCTGACCGTGCGCGACACGGGGATCGGGATCCCGCCCGACCGCATGGACAGCCTGTTCGAGTCGTTCAGCCAGGTCGACGCCTCGACCACCCGGCGCTACGGCGGCACCGGCCTCGGCCTCGCGATCTCGAAGCGCCTGGTCGAGCTGATGGGCGGCAGGCTGTGGGCGGAGAGCGAGGAGGGGGAAGGGTCTGCCTTCCACATCGAGTTCACCGCCGCCGAGGCGGAGGCACGGGCACCCGTCCCGTTCGACGGCACCCAGCCGCAGCTCGCCGGCAAGCGCCTGCTCGTCGTCGACGACAACGCGACGAACCGGGAGATCGTCAGCCGCCAGGCGCAGTCGTGGGGAATGGAGGCCGTGGCCGCCGAGAGCCCGTCCGAGGCGCTCGCCCTGATCGAGGCGGGCGAGCACTTCGACGTCGCCGTGCTCGATCTGGTCATGCCCGAGATGGACGGCCAGGAGCTCGCGCGCGAGATCCGGCGCCACCTGAGCGCGCAGGAGCTGCCACTGCTGCTCGTCACCTCGCTGGGACGGCTGCCGCAGGCCCGCGGGACGGACGGCTTCGCGGCGCAGCTGGCGAAGCCGCTCAAGGCATCCCAGCTGTACGACGCGCTGATGCGCGTGTTCGCAGGCCGGGACGGCGACCGCCGGGACGCGGCTGCGGAGGACGCCACGGTGGAGGCGTCGCCGCTCCGGATCCTGCTCGCCGAGGACAGCGCCGTGAACCAGAAGGTCGCGCTCGCGCTCCTCGCGAAGCTCGGCTACCGCGCAGACGTCGTCGGCAACGGGCTCGAGGCCCTGTCGGCACTCGAGCGGGAGCGGTACGACGTGGTGCTGATGGACGTCCAGATGCCCGAGCTCGACGGCCTCGACGCAACGCGGCGGATCTGCGAGCGCTGGCCCGCCGGGGAGCGCCCGCGGATCGTCGCGATGACGGCGAACGCGATGGAGGAGGACCGCGAGGCATGCTTCGCGGCCGGCATGGACGACTACGTCGCGAAGCCGATCCGGCCCGAGGCGCTCGCAGAGGCCCTTCGCCAGGCCCGTCCCTCCCCGGTCTCATAGCGCCGCAGCAGCACCTGGACAACCGCGCGATCGCCGAGCGGCTCGACTCGTTCGCGACGCTGCTCGAGCTGGCCGGCGCGAACCCCTACTCCGCGCGGGCGTACCGCCGGGCAGCCGAGCTGATCCGCACGACGAAGGCGCCGGTCGCAGACCTGGTCCGAGCGGGTCGTGCCCGCGAGCTGCGCGGCATCGGCCGCGGCATCGAGGGCAAGCTGAAGGAGCTGGTCGAGACCGGCGAGATCGCCGAGCTCGAGGAGCTGGAGCGCGCCGTCTCCCCCGACCTGGTCGGCCTCGGCCTCTACCTCGGCATCGGTGCGCGGCGCGCCGTGCAGATCGCGCAGACGCTCGGGATCAGGACGGCGGCAGAGCTGCGCGAGGCCGCGACTGCGGGCAGGCTCCGCGAGGTGCCCGGGATCGGCCCGGCGAACGAGGCGAAGCTGCTGGACGCGCTCGCCAGGGCGGACGACCCGCGGCCGCCGAAGGGCATGCTGCTCCACCGGGCCGGGCGCCTGCTCGCCGACATCGCCGAGCCGCTCGGCGGCACGCCCGCGGGCGACCCGCGCCGCTACCGCGACTCCAGCGAGCGCCTCGCGGTCGTCGTCGCCGCCGACGAGCCCGGGCCGGTGCTCGACGCCTTCGAGGCGCTGCCGGCGATCGTCTCGGTGCTGGAGCGAGCCGAACGTCGCGCCTACGGGGTCACGGTCGAGGGCGTTCCCGTCGAGCTGGTGGTGGCCGAGCCGGCGCGGTTCGGCACGGAGCTCGTCCGCGCGACCGGCTCGCCGGAGTACGTCGCGGCGCTGGAGCCGCTGCCCGACGCGCCCGACGAGAAGGGCGTCTACCGGGCGCTCGGAATCCCGTTCTGCCCGCCCGAGCTCCGGGAGGAGCCCTTCCGCGGCGAGCCGCCGCCGCTCGTCGAGCGGGCGCAGATCCGCGGCGACCTGCACGTTCACACGACCTGGTCGGACGGGACGGCGAGCGTGGAGGAGATGGCGCTCGCGGCGATCGAGCGCGGCTACGAGTACCTGGCGATCTGCGACCACACGCCCGCGGTCGGCGCGGTACGCGGGCTCACCGCCGACGACCTGCGCCGGCAGGCGGCGGAGATCGCCGACGCGAACGACGCGCTCGCTCCGTTCCGGGTCCTGCGCGGCAGCGAGTGCGACATCCTCCCCGACGGCCGGCTCGACCTGCCCGACTCGATCCTGGCCGAGCTGGACTGGGTGCAGGCGAGCGTCCACGGCGGGCAGCGGCTGTCGAGACGCGACCAGACCAGGCGGGTCGAGGAGGCGCTGCGCAACCCGTTCGTGTCGTGCCTCTCGCATCCGAAGGGCCGCTACATCCACCGGCGCCCCGAGAACGAGCTCGACGTCGAGCGGCTGATCGAGGTCGCGCTCGAGGAGGGCGTCGCGCTCGAGGTGAACGGCCTGCCCGACCGGCTCGATCTCCGCGACGTCTACGTGCGCCAGGCGGTCGAGGCGGGCGTGAAGGTCGTCTGCTCGACCGACGCCCATTCGGTCCGCGGGCTCGGGAACATGGAGCTGGCGGTCGCGACCGCGCGGCGAGGGCGGGCATCGGCGGCGGCTGTCCTCAACACCCGGCCGCTAGATTCCCTCCTCCGTGGACGTCGAGCGCTTCGCGGCTGAGCTGCCCCGCCTGTTCGAGGACTACCCGCGCTCGGCGGTGCCGAAGGGCCGGCGCTTCGACGACCTCGTCGACGGGATCCCGAACCTGGCCACGGAGAACGTCCTCGCCCTGCTCAACCTGGCGGCGTCGCTGCTCGGCCCGGGAGAGAGCTACGTCGAGGTCGGCTCGTTCTACGGTGCCAGCCTGATCGGCGCGATGCGCGGCAACGCGGGCGACTTCGTCGCGATCGACCGCTTCTCGTTCGACGTGCCGGAGGTGCGCGGGCGGCCGCTTCCCCACGCGAGCCGCGAAGGGCTCGAGCAGAGCCTGAGCCGCTTCGGCGCCGAGAGCGCGACCATCCTCGAAGGCGACGCGTTCGAGCTGATCGAGGGCGGTGCGCTCGGCGACAGGACCGTCGGGGTCTACTACTGGGACGGCCCGCACGACTACGAGGGACAGCTGCGCGGCATGCGGGCGATCGAGCCGTGGCTGGCGGCGGAGGCGCTGATCGTGATCGACGACTTCGACTGGGACGCGGTCGCCCGTGCGACCCGCGACTACGTCGCCGCCGAGCCGCGCGTGGAGCTGCTCGTCGAGATCGCCGGCGAGGAGGGCGGCCAGGGCTGGTGGTGGGACGGCGTCGCCGCGATCGGCTGGAGGAGCTAACCCGGCCGGCCCGGGCCGGACATCGTCCACTCGGTCAGGTCGAACCAGTGAGAGCCGCGCAGGGCGTCGACCACGCGCGGATCCGTGTGCCGCTTGAAGAAGACGTGCCGGTCGACGTCGGCGCAGATCTCCGCCTCGTCGAGGTTGACCTCCGGGATCTTCATCAGCGCCTCGGCGGGGAGCTGCGCCTGCCGGACGGTGAGGTGCTTGAACTGGAGGTCGGGCGCGACCTCCATCAGCTCGGGCCAGTCGGGGCACGTCTGGTAGCTCATCGTCCACTGATTTCGGCCGGAGCGCCGATCTCCTGTAGCGACCACGTGCCGTCCAGCAGCACCGGGCCGCGTGCGCCCTCGCCCGGATAGACGACGAACCGCACGGCGTCGTCGAGCCAGTGGTAGAGGCGCCGGCCGGTCTCGTCGCCGAGCTCGAACCGGAGGCGGAACCTACCGTCGGCCAGGGGCGGCCGGCCGACCTCGAAGCGCAGCAGGCGCTCGCCCGGTCCGCCGTCCCAGCCGAGCTCCGCCGTCCCCTGGGCGGCCGCGGCGAGCAGCAGCCCGGCCTCGTCCCGGAGCTCGAGCGAGACCCGCGGCGGCTCGAGGGCCTCGCGCGCGACGACGCGCAGCTCGACGACGAGCGGCTCGCCGGCGGCCAGCTGGAGCCGTTCCTCGCCGTCGGGGCCGAGCAGCCGCGCCCCGGCGATCCGCGCCTCGCCGCTTCCGTACTCGCGGAGCCCGGCTGCGCCCTCGGCCGGGTCGCGCTCGTCGGCCAGCAGCGTGTGGTAGCGGGCGATCGCCTCCTGCGCCGAGCCGTCGAGCTCGACGCTGCCGTCCCGCAGGAGCACGGCCCGGCGGCAGAGCCGCTCGACCGAGGCGGCGTCGTGCGAGACGAACACGATCGTCCCGCCGCGCTGCTTGTACTCGAAGATCTTCCCGAAGCACTTGCGCTGGAACTCCTCGTCGCCGACCGCGAACACCTCGTCGAGCAGCAGCACGTCCGCGTCGATGTGCGCGGCCACGGCGAAGCCGAGCCGCATGTACATCCCCGAGGAGTACGTGCGCACCGGGTTGTCGATGAACCGCTCCAGCTCGGCGAAGGCGACGATCTCGTCGAAGCGCTCGTCGATCGTCCGGCGCTTGAGGCCGTACAGCGAGCCGTTCAGGTACACGTTCTCGCGGCCGGAGAAGTCCGGGTGGAAGCCCGCGCCGAGCTCGAGCAGCGACGCGACCCGGCCGCCCGCCTCGACCCGGCCCGCGGTCGGCGCGATGATCCCGGCGATCAGGCTGAGGAGCGTCGTCTTGCCCGAGCCGTTACGGCCGACCAGGCCGACCGCGTCGCCGGGCTCGACCTCGAGCGACACGTCCCGGAGCGCCCAGACCTCCGCCGGAGCCGTCCGGGCCCGGCGCAGCACCAGCTCCTTCAACGTCTGCACCGGCTCCGGGCTGACGCGGAACCGGCGGCTCGCGCGATCGACCCGGATCTCGCCCGGTCTCATGCGTTCGAGGGTACATCCAGCGCCCGCCGCACGATGCTCGCCAGCACGGCGACGAACGCCGGGTCGGCGTTCGGCATCTCGATCCGGCTCAGGCGCAGGCCGAGCTCGCCGGCTTTCTCCTGCGCTTCGGTGTCGAGATCCCAGCGGATCTCCAGGTGGTCGGCGACGAAGCCGATCGGACACAGCAGGACCTCGTCCACCCCTCGGGCGTGCAACGCCTCCAGGTGGTCGAGGATGTCCGGTTCCAGCCAGGGCTCGCCCGTCGGCGAGGCGGACTGGTAGCTCAGCGACCATTCGCGCAGGCCCGCGGCCTGCGCGATAGCTGCCGCGGAGTCCCTCAGCTGCCGTTCGTAGGGGTCGCCTTCCGCCAGGATGCGCGCTGGCAGGGAGTGCGCCGTGAAGACGACGTGGGCCTCCGTGCCGCGCACACGGTCGGCCAGCAGCCCGACGAAGCCGGGCTCGAGGTGCCAGCTGTCGACGAAGGCGAGCTGGGCGCGGCCGGCGAGCGCGTTCTCGAGCTGCTCGCGGTAGCCGCCGATCGACAGACGCGAGTAGTGCGGCGCGAGCACGAGGCCGGCGATCGTGTCGGCGCCGCCGGCCAGCGCCGCCTCGGCCGCATCCGCGATGCGGGGCGTCCAGTGCTTCATCCCGGCGAAGACGGGCGAGCCGAGGTCGGCCTCGAGGGCCGCACGGGTCTGCTCGGTGATCTCGTTCAGCGGGTTGGAGGTCTCGATCCCAAGCCGGCGGTAGCGCTCGGTCAGGTCGGCGAGCAGCTCGGGCGCGACCGGGCGACCGCCGCGGATGTCGGCGTAGTACGCCGGGACGTCCTCGAGCCGGTCCGGCGATCCGTAGGCCATCAGGACGACGGCCGTCTTCACGCGTGGACGAGCTCCACGAGCCGGGTCAGATCGTCCGGGTCGGTCGCGGGCAGGACGCCGTGGCCGAGGTTGAACACGTGGCCGGGCCGGCCGCCGGCCCGGGCGAGGACGTCACGCGCGGCCGCCTCGATCCGCGCCCAGGGGCCGAGCAGCACCGCCGGGTCGAGGTTGCCCTGGACTGCCCGGTCGAGCCCGACCGCGGCCCAGGCCTCGTCGAGCGGCGCGCGCCAGTCCAGGCCGATGCCGTCGCCACCGGCCGCGGCCATCGAGGGCAGCAGGTGGGTCGTGCCGGTGCCGAAGTGGATCGTCGGGACGTCGACCGCGGCGAGCACGCGCGCAGAGTACGGCGCGACCAGCTCCTCGTAGTCGGACACGCCGAGCACGCCGACCCAGGAGTCGAAGAGCTGGATCGCGTCGGCACCTGCCTCAGCCTGCGCGGCGACGTAGGCGGCGAAGCCGTCGGTCAGGCGGTCCATCAGCGCGTGCCAGACGGCCGGCTCCCGGTACATCAGCTGCTTCACCCGCACGAAGTCGCGGGTAGGCTTCCCCTCGACCAGGTAGCCGGCCACCGTGAACGGCCCGCCGCAGAAGGCGACGAGCGCCTGGTCCGGCCGGAGCTCGCGACGGACGATGCGGACCGCCTCGAGCACGGCCGCATAGGCCTCCTCAGGGTCCGGCAGCCGCAGCCGCTCGACGTCCGCCGCGCTCGCGACCGGCTCCGCGACCACCGGCCCCACGCCTTCGGCCAGCTCCACGTCGATCCCCATCGCGAGCACGGGCGTGACGATGTCGGCGAACAGGACGGCCGCGTCGACCTCGTGCCGCCGCACCGGCTGGAGGGTCACCTCCGCGCAGAGCTCGGGCGTGCTCGCCACCTCGAAGAAGGAGTGGCGCTCGCGCAGCTCGCGGTACTCGGGCAACGAGCGGCCGGCCTGGCGCATGAACCACACGGGCGTGCGCTCGACCGGCTCGCGCCGCAGGGCGCGGACGAGCAGCGGGTCAGGCACCGGCCGCCTCGGCCGGAGTGATCGCGAACCCGGGCCCCACGAGATCGACCTCGTCGCAGCTGACGAGCTGGCGGCCACGGCGGCGCGAGCTTGCAACGTAGGCGGCGTCGTAGACCGTCAGATCGTGCTCCAACGCGAGCAGGCTGGACTCGCGAACGAGCTCTTCGTCCAAAGATTCGAGAGCATCGCCGCACGCGGCCTGGACGAGCGCGACGACCCTGGCAGCCTCGGTATCCGAGCGCCAGCGGACGATCGCCACGTTGGCGACCTCGTAGAGAGTCAGGTCGAGCGCCGCGAGCGTCGTTCCCTCGGCGGCGGAGTCGATCAGGCCGTACGACTCGGCATGGCGCGCTTCGGCGGGATTCACCGCGGCGAGCCAGACGCTCGCATCGAGCAGCAGATGATTCACCTCGCGCGGCGCTGCTCGCGAACGAACCGGGCGCTGTCACCCTCGTGCGGCTGCAGATCCGACAGTAGCTCCCGAACGCGCGCCGCCCGCGCAGCTCCGTCCGCCGCCAGCTCCCGCTCCACGAGTCGACGCAGGAGCCCGCTGCGCGTCTCGCCGAGACGCCGGGCGTGCTTGTCCAGTCGGGCGAGCAGATCGTCAGGAATGCTGATCATCACCTTGGCCACTAGTCTATTCTATACCGGTATTGCCACTTCTAGACTCGCCTGATGCAGCCGGTTCCCGCGCACGCCGTCCCGGCCGGGCCCCTCGGCGTGCGTTGGCTCGCGTACGAGCTGGAGCCGCCGCAGGCGGGAGCGCTCGGAACCGGGACCGTCGAGCTCGAGAACGCCGGCGCCGACACCTGGCGCGACGTCCTGCTCGCCTACCACTGGCTCGACGAGCTCGGCAACGCGATCGACTGGGACGGGCTGCGCACGCCGCTGGCACGGCTCGAGCCGGGAGAACGCACCGAGGTGGCCGCGCGGGTGCGCGCGCCGATGCCGCCCGGCCGCTACCGGCTCGCCTTCGACCTCGTGGTCGAGAACCTCTGCTGGCTCTCGGAGATCGGCAACCAGCTGCTCGACGCCGAGGTCGAGGTCGCTCCGCGCGACGCGAGCGGCGCGATCGCGCATCTCCCACCGGAGGTCGAGGCGTCGGCGGACTGGCACGAGCTCGTCCGCGCCGCCCACGAGGAGGGCTTCGCCGCCGTCGGCGGCGCGGTCGAGAGCCGCGAGCGCGGCCTGCGTCCCTACCGGGCCGGCGGCGGCCGCAACCCGTCGTTCGCGGAGCCGCTCGTCTGCCCGTCGCTGCTCCCGCCGCTGGAGCCGAACTGCGAGGTCGCCGGCCTGCCGGCGTGGCGGCCGGAAGGCGACGAGCCGTGGATCTACGACGCGCGAGTTCGAGCTCGCGTACGTCGGTGAGAATTGCCGCCGCGACCGACATGGCGGGCGCGGCAGACAACGGCTCTGTGCGCACCGACGCGAGCGTAGCGAGCGAGCGGAGGAGAGGGGCCGTGGGGGGACCACGGGTTCCCCCACGTCTTCAGAGCTCGACTGCGATCCGGTCGTCCACGCGCCTGAACACCCACGCGCCGACGGCCAGCGCGACGAGCACCTCCACGACGAGGTAGACGACGTCCCACACGTCCGGCAGCGTCCCGAAGAACAGCGGGTCGCGGAGCGCGTACAGCGGCGGGGTGAGCGGGTTGACCCAGCGCAGGATCGTCACCACCCAGTCGTAGCGCTGAACCCCGCCCGGCAGGTCCTCCAGCCGGTAGAGGATCGGCGTCAGGAAGAACCACGGGAGCAGCACTGCCTGGACGAGGTGCTCGACGTCGCGGAAGACGACGTTCGCGCAGGAGACGAGCAGCGCGACGCCCGCCACGAAGCAGACGATCCCGGCCGCAACGGGAATCGCGAGCAGGAAGGTGTCGCGCGTCGCCGGGATCACGATCGGGTCGACGATCAGCAACACGACGAGCATGGCCACGAAGGTGACGAGCTGCGTGGCCACCACCGACAGCGGCACGAGCTGGCGCGGGAAGCGCACCTTCTTGACGAGCGCGGCGCTGTCGACCATCGACCGCGCTCCGCTCGTGAGCGAGGTCGAGAAGAAGAGCCACATGGCCAGCCCGACGAGCAGATACAGGGCGTAGTGCGGGATGTCCGCCGCCTTCCAGAGCAGCGAGAAGACGAGGACGTAGATCCCCATCAGGATCAGCGGGTTGAGCAGCGACCAGCCGACGCCGAGGACGGACGACTTGTACCGCGTGTGGAAGTCGCGCCGGAAGAGGTTCCCGAACAGCTCCCGGTAGCGGTAGAGATCCGCGTAGACCGTCACGGCAACGAACAGGCTAGAGAACCTTGCGGGCGAACACCGAGACGCCCGAGTAGCCGTAGCACGTCTGCGCGAACCAGGTGGCGGCGCTCCGGCCGACGAGAGGCAGCCGGAGCAGCTTCCCGCCGATCCGGCGGTCGCGCAGGTCGTCGTCGCCCTCCGCGTGCTCGACCCGCCGGACGGCGAGCCCGGCCCGCGCGAACGCCCAGAGGTAGGCATAGAGCGTGTGCACGTGCTCGTTGATCCCGAAGCTCTTCTCGTGCTCCTGGTCGGCGACCGCGCCGCCGGCCCGAATTGCCCGGGTGCCCTCGTTCAGCGCCGCGACCGTTCCGCCTCGCCGGGTCACCCGCGCCAGCTCGCGGACCATCCGCCCGAGGTCGAGCGCGTGGTGCAGGGCGGCGACGCAGTAGACGAGGTCGAAGGCGCCGGAGGCGAACGGCAGGTGCTCGCCGTCGGCCTGGACGCGTGCGAACGGCCCGACCCGCGCCTCGTAGAACGCACCGCGACCGAGACCGATGTTCGGGTCGGCGAGGATGTCGGAGGCGACGTACTCGACCCCGAGCGGAACCAGGTGCTGCGCCGCCCACGCTTTCGCCGCGCCGACCTCGAGCACCCGCATCCCCGGCCGCACGAACCGTTCGCAGAGCAGCGAGAACGAGTGCTCGTTCGCCTTCCAGGTCGTGTCCTCCCAGCCGAGGTCGCGGGTCAGGTACGGCAGGTGCGCGTCGAGCTCGTCGTCGGGCTCGTACCAGCCCTCGGCCTTCGCCATCGCCGGCCAGCCGTCGATCTCGGCACGCTTCTCGGCGATCCCGGGAAGACGGTCGTCGAGCATGCGCGCGATTCCGTCCTCGACCGGGAAGTCCGCCCCGCAACCCGTGCAATGCAGCCCTTCGGCGACCTTCTCGAGACCACTCCGGCAGACCGGACAGCGCATGACGTCGAGCGGGGGGATCACCCTTAGATCATGAGCACAGAGAGGGACAGGTCTCCAGACCTGTCCCCTGTTCCGTCTTCCACACCAATGTCTAACACCGCTCGGTTACGGTGTCGTCCGTGAGTGCCGCCGCAGCAGCGGTCGCCCTGCCCGTGGCCGCGTTCGTGATCTGGTCGCTCCTCCACTCGCCGCTCGTGCGACGGCTGGTCGCCCAGCCGACCGGCGAGCGCTGGAGCGAGCACGTCACCCCGACCCTGGGGGGCGTCGGCATCTTCCTCGGCCTCGCCGCCGGGATCGCCGCCTCGATCGCAGCCGGCGGCGTGCATGCTCACGAGGAGCTGCTCGGAATCCTCGGCGGAGCGGCGCTGCTCTTCGCCGCCGGGCTCGTCGACGACGTCTACACGCTGCCGGCGGCGATGAAGCTCGCCGCCCAGGTCGGCGCGGCGGCGATCGCGCTCTCGACCGGGCTCTCGGTGCAGATCGTCTCGAACGACGTGCTCGCGTGGCTCATCGGCCTCGTCTGGCTCGTCGGGATGACGAACGCCTTCAACCTGCTCGACAACATGGACGGCCTCGCCGGGACGCTCGCGCTGATCGCCGCCGTCTTCTTCGCGATCGACGCGGTCACCGTCCACGAGGAGCGCCTGCTGCTCGTGCTCTCGATCAGCCTGGCGCTCGCGTGCCTCGGCTTCCTGCTCTTCAACTTCCGGCCCGGCAAGCCCGCGCTCGTCTTCATGGGCGACTCCGGCAGCCAGGTCCTCGGGTTCACGCTCGGCGCGCTCGGACTGGCGACGAGCTGGAAGGTGGCGGAGACCACGGTCGCGACGCTGCTGCTGCCGGTCCTCGTCCTGGCGATTCCCATCCTCGACACGGCGCTGGTCACGGCCGTGCGGGTCCGCGAGCGCCGCCCGATCCACCAGGGCGGCAAGGACCACACCTCGCACCGGCTGGTCCGCGGCGGGCTGTCCGAGCAGAAGACCGTCGTGCTGCTGGCGGCGATCGCCGCCGGCCTCGGCGCGACCGCGCTCGCGTACTCCGTGCTCGGCGACTACTGGATCACGCTCGTCGGCGTCCTGGTCACGTTCGCGCTCCTCGTCCAGTTCGCCGGCTTCCTCGTCGACCTCGAGCGCGGCGAGCGGGCCGAGCAGGAGGCGGTGCCGGGCAGCTGGCGCATGCGCACGGTCGTCCTGCACCGGCGGCGCCTGCTGGAGGTGCTGCTCGACTTCGTGCTGATCACCGCGTGCTTCACCGCCGCCTACTTCCTGATCGTCCAGGGCACCGGCACGACGTACGAGCGCCACGTCTTCACCGTCGCCCTGCCGGCGGTGCTCGTCACGCGCTACCTCGCGTTCATCCTGCTCGGCCTCTACCAGGGGATCTGGCGCTTCGCAGGCTCGCGCGAGGCGGCCTCGATCGTCGTCGCCGTCGTCGTCTCGGAGCTGGCCGCCGTCGGGATCGTGGTCGCGACCACGCCCCTCGGCGGGTTCCCGGCGGGCGTGTTCGTGCTCGACGCCCTGCTCTGCATGGCGGTGATCGGCGCGTCGCGCTTCGGGGAGCGCGCCCTCTTCCGCGCGCGCTCGACCCTGCGCGAGCGCGACGCCCGCCGGACGCTGATCGTCGGCGCGGGACGGTCGGGCCGGAGCCTGGTCCGCGAGCTGCGCGAGACGCCGGGCGAGCGCGTGGTCGGCTTCGTCGACGACGACCCGCGCCTCCACCGGCGGCGCCTGCTCGGCGTCCCCGTCCGTGGCGGGACGCTCGACATCGAGCGCATCCTGGCCGCGGCCCACCCCGACGCGGTGCTCGTCACCATCCCCCAGGCTCCCGCCGAGCGCCTGGACGGCGTCGTCCGAGCCTGCAGCACGGCCGGCGTTCCCTGCCGGTTCGTGCGGCGGGAGACCGATCTCGACCCGGTGGCCGTCCTGGGCGCAACCCCCGGCAGCTCGTGACCGCAGCCGCTCCCACCGCCGGACCGCGCCCGGCCGTCGCGGAGGCGACGCACGCCGAGCGGCTGACGAACGCGGTTCCGGTCGTCGTCGCCTTCCTCTGGCTCTGCGTCCTCTACGGGTGGCAGACCCGCGGCCACGTCACCCCGTGGCTCTTCACCGACGAGCTCAAGTACACGCAGCTCGCCCGCAGCATCGCGGAGACCGGGCACGCCTCGGAGCGTCACCACTCGGTCTCCTTCGACACGCTCTACGCGTACTTCACAGCCCCGTTCTGGTGGATCCACGACGTCCACACCGCCTACTCGGCGATCAAGTACTTCGGCGTGATCGTGATGACGTCGGCGATCTTCCCGACGTACCTGCTCGCGCGGATGCTCGTCTCGCGGTTCTGGGCGCTCTTCGCCGCCGTCGGGGCGGTCGCGGGCCCGTCGCTTGCGTACGGCTCCTTCATGATCGAGGAGCCGCTCGCCTACCCCGCGGCCGCGCTCTCGTTCTTCCTGATCGCCAAGGGCCTCGTCACCCGGTCCTGGGGCTGGAACGTGGCCGCGTCGGTCTCGGTGCTGTTCGCCCTGCTCGTCCGCGGCCAGCTGGCGATCCTGATCGTCGTGTACGTGCTCGCGGCGCTCTTCCTCACGTGGACGAGCGGGCCGGTGAAGCGCTGGCGGGCCGGGTGGAGCGCGTGGGACTGGGTCGGCCTCGTCGTCCTCTCGATCGGGGCGATCGTCGTCTTCAGCGCCAGCGTCGGGGCCTTCTCGCAGACCTGGCTGGTCGCGACCGGCTACTACCGGCACCGGATGATCGTGTACGGGCTCTGGGCAGGCGGCGCGCTGGCGATCGGGATCGGCCTCCTGCCCGTGGTCGCGCTCGCCGCGCTCGTGCGTCCCAGGGGCGTGCCGCGAACGCTGGAGCTGCGCGCCTTCGTCGCCGTCACCTCCGCCTCCGTGCTCGTCTTCGGCCTCTACACGGCCGTGAAGGCGTCGTACCTCTCGACCGTGTTCTCCACCGTCGTCGAGGAACGCAACCTGATCTTCGTCGCCCCGCTGCTCTTCGTCGCCACCGCGCTCGCGTTCGAGCGGCGGCGCCTGAACCTCGTCGCGCTGGCCGCCAGCGCGGGCTTCGTCCTCTACCTCGTCCTGACCACGCCCTACAAGCTCGATCTCTTCCCCTACGCCGACGCGCTCGGGCTCGCGATCGTCCAGATGGCGAACCGCGACCTGGCGTTCGACGACGGCGACGTGAAGGTCCTGCTGGCGGTCGTGCTCGCGATCTCGGTCGCGCTCCTGCTCCTGCCGGGCCTCCGGCCGATCACGAGGCGGCGCTGGCTGGGGTTCGGGATCACGGTCGCCGCCGCCGTCCTCGTGGTCGCCTGGAACGTCGCCGGCGAGATCTCCGCTTCGAACGGGGTCAACCGCTTCTCCAGGAGGCTGCTCGCCAACTTCCCCACGCCGCCGACCTGGATCGACGACGCAACCGGCGGGAAGCCGACGATCTACCTCGGCCAGAAGATCACCGACCCGCAGGGGATCTGGCTGATGGAGTTCTGGAACCGCGGGCTCACGTACGTCTGGAGCCTCGACGGCACCGCCCCGCCGCCCGGCAGGAGGGCTCCGGGCTACGTCACTCCCGACGCGGGGCCCGACGGCCTGCTCACCGGCAAGTCGATCCCGACCGGCGCGCCGGCCGGCGTCGACTACATGGTCGCCGACGAGGGCATCGCCGTGCAGGGCAAGGAGCTCGTCCGTCCGGAGGTCCGCTCGGTGATCACCCGGGACGAGTTCGGCTTCCCGATCCACAGGGTCGCCGTGGCGCCCGCACCGTGGCGGTTGCTGAAGATCGAACGCCCGCTGCGCCTCGCCAGCACGCCGACCGGGATCGAGCCCGACGGCTGGGTGACCCCGCCGTTCGGCTCGCCGCCGGGCACGCCTGCCTTGAGCGCCTACAACCAGTTCGCGACGCCGGGAGGCAAGCCCGGGGCGATCCGGATCATCGTCTCGCGCGCGGGCTGGCAGGGGACGGACAAGCCCGGCCGGGTGACGATCAAGGTCGGCCGCCTGATCCGCGGCCCCGACCGGCAGCCCGCCCTCGGCAAGGTCTCCCGGGTGCTGCACTGGACGGTCCACAGCGGCAAGACGCGCACCTTCTCGGTGCCGGGGGGCCCCCGGACGCGCGTCGTGGTGACCGTGTCGCCGACGTTCTCGCCGTTCGACTTCGGCGGCGGCGACCGGCGCCAGCTCGGCGCCCAGGTTTCCTACTCGTTCGTGCCCGATGCGGCGACGAAGTAGGTGAACCGACGGCGGAGGGCGAGCCGCGCGAGCGGGCCGCTCCTCTCCGCCGCGATCAGAGCCGCCCCGACGGGCCCGGGCAGCGCGCGGGTCTGCGGCACGAAGAACGGCCGCAGGGCCACGGCCGGCCAGCCGGTCGCGTGCAGGTCGGCGACGACCTCGTCGAGCTGGTACTGGCGCGGGTTGAGGTCGAAGACGAGCTTCCCGGTCGTATAGCCGGCCACGTGCCGGAAGAAGGCGCGCCGGTCGCGCGCGTAGTAGAGCGCCCGGAACAGCGTGGTGGCGGCGACGTCCTCCTCCGGCACGAAGTCGTTGAGGTCGGCCCGGGCGATCGTGCGGCCCTTCGAGGCGGCCTCCTCGACCATCCGCGGGTCGGCGTCCACGCCCAGGTAGTCGATCCCGGAGAGGAAGTCGGCGAGCCCGCCGTCTCCGCAGGCGAGGTCGACGAGCCGGTCGCCGGGCCGGAGCGAGGGGCCGAGCGAGAGGATCAGCTCCGCACGGTGCCGCAGATACGGGACCGGGTTCGCGTACTCGCGCTCGGTCCAGGTCTCCACGCCGCTCTTCACCGCGCGAGCAGCCGCTCGGGATGCTTCCGGACGAACCGCAGGATCGACCGCCAGTGCCACAGCGTGCGCCGCGTCCAGAAGGTCTGGTCGGTGAGCGCGTCCCAGCGATGGCGGACGACCGCCTGCGGGACATACCAGCGCTCCCAGCCCGCCCGCGCCGCGCGGTAGCAGAGGTCGATCTCCTCCCCGTACATGCGGAAGCCCGCGTCGTAGCCGCCGAGCTCGTCGAGCATCGACCGGCGGAGGAGGAGCGAGCCGCCGAGCATCCAGTCGGCCTCGACCGGCTCCGACGGCCGCTCGTCGAGCCCGTAGTGGGCGCGCTGGCGCTCGAGCGGCGGGAACCAGCGGCGCAGCGGCGTGCGCCGGACGAGCGTGCCGGCGACGGTCGGGAAGCGGCGGCGCGAGGCCTGCCAGGAGCCGTCCGGGCTGACCAGGCGCGGGCCCGCGACGCCGCAGCGGGGCCGCCCGGCCATGAACGCGGCGAGCGCGGCGACGGCGCCGGGCTCGGGCACCGCATCGGGGTTGTTGACCAGGACGAGCTCGCCGCTCGTCGCCGCGATCCCGCGGTTCAGGTTGGCGGCGTAGCCGAGCGGCGCCGGGTTCTCGAGCACCCGGGCGCCGGGGGTCTCGCCCGGCAGGCTGGCCGGCGTGTTCGCGATCAGCACGATCTCGTCGACCTGGGGCGCGAGCGCGGGCAGCGACTCGGCCAGCTCCTCGGCGTGGCCGTGGGAGACGACGATCGCCGAGATCATGCGAGCGCCTCGCGGTAGACGGCGAGCGTCCGGCGCGCCGTCTCTTCCCAGCTGAACGCCTTCGCCCGCTCGAGCCCGGCGGCGACGAGACGGTCGCGGTCGGCGAGCGCGGCGCGGATCGCATCCGCGAGGTCGCCGTCGGCGTAGACCGCCGCGTCGCCCGCGACCTCCCTCAGGGCCGCGTCTCCGGACGCGACGACGGGGGTGCCGCACGCCATCGCCTCGAGGACCGGGAGCCCGAACCCCTCGTACCGCGACGGCAGGACGAGCGCGGCCGCGCCCCTGTACAGCTGCGCCAGCGCGGGCTTGTCGACGTAGCCGCGCAGGTCGGCGCCCGCCCGCTCCAGCTCGCGCGCGAGCGCCGGCTCGCGCTCCGGCCCCGCGACGACGAGCGGGAGCCCCACGGCCGCCGCGGCGCGCGCAGCCGCGAGCGGGTCCTTCCGGGCCTGGATCGCGCCGACGTAGAGGAGGTAGTCGCTCCCGGCGACGGCACCCGGCCCGAACGCCGGGTCGACGCCGTGCGGCGTGACCGCGATCCGGTCGGGCGGGATGCCGTAGAGGCCGACGAGGTCGCGCTTCGTCCGCTCGCTGACCGCGATCACGCGCCTGGCCTTCCGAGCAGCGCGGGGGACGACGCGCCTGAAGACGAGCCGGTCGCGGCGGCTCATCGCCTCCGGCTCGCGCTCGAACGAGAGGTCGTGCACGGTGACCACCGCGGGGCAGGGGCAGGCGAGCGGGAGCGCGTGCTGGAAGTGGGCGAGCGCCGGCCGGAGCCGACGGAGCAACCGGGGCACCGTCCAGGCCATCCGCAGCTCCTGCGAGCCCGTGCCGATCCGGATCGCCTCGACGCCCTCCGGCACGAGCTCGGGCCGCCGCGTGATCGCGGCGAAGCGGTAGTCGCCGCCGAGCCGAGGGAGCCAGCGAAGCAGGTTCTCGACGTAGGTCTCGTCGCCGGTCCGCTGCCGACCGAGCACGTCCGCGTCGAGGACGACGAGCGGCGTCACGCGGCCGCCCGCTCGTAGACGGCGCGGGTCGCCGCGGCGACGCGCTCCCAGGTGAACTCGGCGGCCCGCGCGAGCCCGCGGGCACGGAGCTCGTCCCGCCGCGCCGCCGCCTCCTCGATCCCGGCCGCGATCGCCGCCGGATCGCGCGGGTCGACCAGCACCGCCGCGCCCCCCGCGACCTCCTCGGTGGCGCCTCCGGCACTGGTCACCACAGGCGTCCCGCAGGCCATCGCCTCCAGCACCGGGATGCCGAAGCCCTCGTAGAGCGAGGGGTAGACGAGGCAACGAGCCCCGCGGTAGAGCGCAGCGAGCTCGTCGTCGGAGACCTGCCCCAACCACCCGTCGACCTGCACGTCCCCCCAGCCACGAGCCCCGACGACTCTCAAGGGGACAGCTAGCGCTCGTGCAGCCTGCTGCACGAGCGCATGGTTCTTGCGCGGCTCGAGCGTCCCCACCGCGAGCACGTACTCTCCCTCGCCCGCGGGGCCGTCCGGCAGGAACGGCGCGCCGACCGCGTTCGGGATCACGTCGATCCGCTCCTCGGGGATGCCGAGCAGCTCGACGATCTCCGCGCGGGTGAACTCCGAGACGGCGATCAGGCGCCTCGCCGACCGCGCCACCCTGGGAACGGCAAGGCGGCTGTACTGCCGCGTCCATCGGTTGAACGTTCCCGGGTGGCGCAGGACGGCGAGATCGTGGACCGTAACCACCAGCGGCACGCTGCTGCGCAGGGGGCCGCGGAAGGTCGGGCAGTGGAGGACGTCCATGCGCTTCCGCGCTGCGCGCGGAAGCACTAGCGGGTACCAGAGTGCGTCACGGAGGAGCGTGGCCAGCCGGCTCGACCCCCCGAAGGAGACTTGCTCGTACTCGTTGTGGGCGAGCAAGCCCCTGATGTACCGCGCGGTGCCGGCCTGCGTCTGGACGAGCGGAGAGGTGTCGAGGCCTACGCGCATCGCGTGAACGCCTGCAGCATGACGCGCCCGGTCTCGGGCCAGCGAAAGCGTGCCGCATGCGCCAGCCCGCGCGCGACGAGCTCGTCACGGCGGCGGAGCGCCTCCTCGAGCGCCGCGCCGATCGCGGCCGGATCGTCCGGGTCGGCGCGAACGGCGGCGTCGCCGGCGGCCTCGTCCATGGACGGGTGCGCCGAGACGACCACCGGCACCCCGGCCGCCATCGCCTCGACGATCGGCATCCCGAAGCCCTCGAAGCGCGACGGGTAGACGAACGCCGCCGCACCGCGGTACAGCCGCGCGAGCTCCGCGTCGCCGACGTAGCCGAGCCGGATCACGTCGGGCCGGTCGAGCGCCGGCTGAGCGCCCCAGCCGGCCGCGCCGACGACGGCGAGCGCGTGCCCGTCCGGGAGCGGCGCCGCGAGCAGGGTCTCGAGGTTCTTGCGCGGCTCGAGGGTGGCGACGCTGACGACGTACGGCCGGCCGAGGTCGGCCCGCTCGCCCTCGGGCGCCAGGTCGACGCCCGGGTACGCGACCACGACCTTCTCCGCGGCGACCCCGAGCAGCTCGACCACGTCGCCCTTCGTGAACTCGGAGTTGACGAAGATCACGTCGCAGGTGCGGGCAGCGTTGCGGTACTTGGCGCCGTGCATCCGCCTCGTCCGGCCCTGCACCCACTCCGGGAAGCGCAGCGGCACGAGGTCGTGCACCATCGTCGAGCGCAGGCCGGCGCGCTGCGGCGGGTACATCCAGTCGGAGAAGTGGAGCACGTCGAGGGGGCCGAGGAACCGCTCCACCGGCGGCCGGCCCGCACGGCTCCAGGCCTGCCGCCAGTGGTGGGCGAACGGCAGGAAGCGCAGCCGGGCCTCGACCGGGATGCCTGCGAGCGCTTCCGGGATCCGCTTCTTCCCCTGAGGGCTGGTCGGCGCGAAGGGGACGACCTCGTGCTCGGAGCCGGCCGCCTCGACGAGCCCCGCCAACGAGCCGCGGATGTAGTTCCCCACCCCCGTCCGCGGGTGCGAGAGCGGCGAAACGTCGAACGCGATCCTCACGATTCCGGAGGAGCGCCCATCCGTGTTTGTGTCATCGCGAGCCGGCGCTGCGGCGGACGAGGTAGTCGCGGAATTTTGGCGCGGTGTACTCATACTGCCCCTTACGAACCCGGTAGAGCACACCGCTCTCGACGAGTCGTCCGAGAAGCACATTGATGTTGGCTGGACTCTTGTCGATGGCCGCGTTGAGGTCAGCCACGACGAGCGGCGGATACGACGCTGCCGCGCTGGCGAGCAAGACGTCTTGTTCAGCAGGTGTTAGCGTCGTGACGCGAGGTTCATAGAAGTCGGAGTCGAGGCGCCGATAGATGTCCTTCCGGGCCGCCTCGAGTAGGTCCGGCGTCATCTCGTCCACACCCGCCAGCTCCGCGGCGTCCCACAGCTCCGCCCCCCAGAGCTGGATGAAATACGGATAGCCCTCGACCTCCGAGACGACCTCGCCTACGAGATCGGGTGTTGCTGTGACCAGGTTCCCAACTTCCACGAGTGGCTTCGTGAATGCTTCGCGTGCGTCCTGGACATCGAGCGATCCGATGAGCTCTCCTCGGAACATCCGTTCCGTGTACGAGCGTGCACGCAGCAGATTTCCCGTCAGCGTGGGTAGGCCACAGAGGACGAGTCCAATGGGGAGCTCACGCCGCTGTAGGGCGACGATCGATGAAATCAGTAATGACAATGGATGCTCGCCGTGCCGATCTCTTTCATCACGCAAGACCTGCGCTTCATCGAGAAGCAAGATCAGACCCTGACGGTCCTTCTCGACCGTCGTCTCGAGCGTCTCGAAGAGCTCTTTCACCATGTCCTCTTCGCGCTCATCGGCGCCTGGCGTATGCGAAAGCGTGAATTCGCTCCACGTGAGGCCGAGCGTCCCCGCGTGCCGAACCGCGTCCCCGATTGCTGCACGGAGACGGTCAACTCGTGACAGCCCATGCTGCGTGCGTCGGCACAACGCCGAGATAGCTTGGACGAGAGCATCCTCTACGTTGTGCCCGGGTTGGAACTCGAGCGGCGCCGGAATCCAGCCGGCCTCTTGGGCAATTAGCTCGAATTCGCCGAGCAGGACGGTCTTGCCCACGCCCCGAAGACCAGTAATCCGCATGTTCGCTGGCTGCTCGGGCGCTGCCCTGAGCATTGCCGCAAAGCGACGCATCGGCCCGTCCCGTCCCGCCAGATGCAACGGACGCGTTCCGACACCCGGTCGGAATGGGTTCTTTCCCGGCGCGGCACACATAACAGTGGATCCTTAAACACCCGGTAACATAACACATCTCTCTTTATCAATGCCTAGCCGGAGCTATACGCGAACTGCGTGAAGTGGGCGCCCAGCTCCCGCGGGTCGGGGTTCTGGCCCTTCGTGACCACGTTGGGGACCGCCGTCGGGGAGACGGTGAAGCGGACGGCGCACGACTCGCCGTGCCGGACGAGCGGCACGGTCAGGAGCTTCGTCGCGGTCGGCGCGACGCTGGCCCGGTCGACCTGCCGGCCGTCGACCGACGCGACCACCGTCGTGGGCTTCGTGAACAGCCCGGGGTCGCTCTGCAGCGTGACGGTGACCGAGCCGCCGCGGCAGCCGAGCCGCGTGTACGTGACCTCGCGTCCCGACCAGGTGTCCTGCGGGTAGAGGCCGTCGACGCGCGAGACCTGGCGCAGCGGGCCGAAGAGCCGGCGGAGCACGATTCCCTTCCGCGCGTCCTGGGCCACCACCCGGCCGCCGACGTCGACGGTGCCGTCGGTGAGCACGTAGTCGGCGTGGACCACGTTTCCGTCCGGCCCGCGCATCAGGCCCGTGTCGCGGTCGGTGGACAGCGGCTGCTCGGGCAGGTCGCCCTGGAGGGGCGAGCTCGTGTAGTAGAAGCGCCGCACGCTCCGGTTGAAGAACTCGTTCTCCCACACCGAGTACTTGTCGGTGTTGCCCGACCAGATCAGCGTCACCTGCGCGTCGCGGCCGACGGCGCGGTCGACCCAGTCCGGATGAGCCGCCGTGATCCCCTGGAACAGGTCGAGGATCGACGCCTGGCGGTACTTGCCCTCGATCGGCTTCTGCGAGATCCCGAAGTAGGCGAAGACGAGCAGGGGCAGGACGAGGGCGTAGCGCACGGGGACGAGCAGGAACAGCAGGCAGGCGCCGAGGGAAGCGACCAGCACGACCCAGTGCAGGTTCGGGATCCCGCCGAACGAGGGCGCGATCGACCAGAGCGGCAGCAGCGCGGTCGTGTCGGAGACGGCAGGCAGCCCGATCAGCTTCGTGTACGGCAACACCGTCACCGCGAGGACGGCGATCGCGGCCGTGGGGACGGCGACCGCCCACGGGCGCGGGCAGCCGCGCTCGACCCAGAGCATCAGCGCGGTCAGGAAGAGCGGCGCGACGTAGAACATGTTCCGCTCCTCCACCCGGAGCGACTGCTCGGACGCGAACGTCGCCACGAGCAGGACGAGCCAGAACGAGAGCGAGACGGCCGCCGCCAGAAAGGCACGCTCGGCACGCGGTCGCCCACGCGCGGTCACTGCGAGCACGACCAAGGCGACGAAGGGCACGACCCCGAGCGAGAGGATCAGCTCCTCCCAGTGGTAGAGCCACCAGTGGAAGACTCCGTGGGCCGTGTACGTCGTATGGCCGGCGACCTCGTAGGCGCCGAAGACGCCGAAGATCGACGCGCCCCGGGCGACCTGAACGACGACCACGAGCACCACCGCCGCCGCGCCGGCGGCGAAGAACCAGCGGAACTCCCTCAGCGCCTTCCGGCCCGAGACCAGGAAGGGCGCGGTCGCCAGCGCCGGCAGGATCGCAACCGCCTGCGCCCGGGTCAGGTAGGCGAGCACGAAGGCGCCGAACAGGAAGAGCGTGCGGCGCAGGTCGGGCCGCTCCAGCCAGAGGACCATCGCGAGCGCGGCGAGCAGGAACGCCGGGTAGAAGGCGTTCTCGGTCATCAGCATCCCGGCGAAGAGCAGCGTCGGCACCGACATGGCGAGCACGGCCGCGCCGAAGGCGTACGGGCGCGAGCACACGCGCCGTGCGAGGAGATAGGCGGGAATCGCGGCCAGCGAGACGACGACCGCGTTGATCGCCTTCGCGGCCGCGTACGCCTGCGGCACCCGGTCGAACAGCGCCCAGGCAGGGCTGAGCAGCGCCGGGTAGACGAGCCCGTAGGCGGCGGTGTGCTCTCCCCGGAGCAGGAAACGGCCGGCGTCGGCGAAGCTCTTCGCCAGCTCGGAGTAGACGAGCTCGTCCACCATGATCCACGGCGCGACGATGCGCCGCGCGAGCGCGTAGCGGATCCCGGCGGAGACGACGACGAGACCGCCGACCCAGGCCCACATCGGGATCGCGCGGACGAGCGCTGCCGCCCGCGTCAGCGGCGTCGCCGAGGCAGCGTCGGCGCTAGTCGCCAAGACCGACCTCGCGCAGTCTCGCCGCGAGGACGGCCGTGTCGTCCGCGTCCATGCCGACCTCGGCGGCGGCGGAGGCGACCTCGTGCAGCACGCGCTCCTCGACCGCCGAGCCGCCGGCGAACGTCTCGAGCGCGGCGGCGTAGGCCTCGGCGACCCGGTCGAGCCGGTGCTCGCGCTCGACCAGCTCCAGTGCGCGCTCGCCCATCGCCGCACGGACTGCTGGGTCGGCGAGCGCCTCGAGCGCCGCGAGCAGCGTGTCCTCCTCGTGCTCGTCGACCGGCACCTTGACCACCGCCTCCGGCGGGAGCTCGGCGAACCAGCCGACGTCGCTGACGACCAGCGGCTTGCCGAGCGAGAGCGCCCGGATGGCGCTGCCCGAGGTCTCGCCCATCGTCGGCGAGCGCAGCGAGACGACGGCGTCGCAGGCGGCCATCAGCGACCAGAGCTCGTGCTCCGGGACGTACTCGCGGTGCTCGACCCCGTCCGGCAGCTCGAGTCGCCCGAGCCGGACGGCGAGCGAGCCGACCAGCAGCAGCCGAGCGCCCGGCCGCCGCTCGCGCAGCCTCGAGAACGCCGAGACCAGCTCGGCGATCCGCTTGCTCTCGTTCAGGTGGCCGAAGCAGCCGTACAGCGGCTCGCCCGCGACGGCGGCCGGCGCGAGCTCGGGCACCGGCCAGGCGGGGTGCGGGATCCGCACGATCGGCCGCTCGAAGCCCGCCTCGCGCGCCCGCCGCTCGACGTAGTGCGAGTGGACGATCAGCGCGGCGGCGTGGTCGAGCACCTCGCCGGCGAGCGGGAAGTCCTCCGGCCGGGTCTCCCAGAGCGGCGGCAGCTTGTTGTCGAGCACCGCGTAGGCGAGCAGCCGCCCGACCAGGCCGTCCTCCCGCTCCATCGCCGCGAGGTAGCCCGCGGCGTCGCCGCGGGCGAAGGTCAGCCCGACGACGAGGTGGTGCAGCACGAAGTCGTGCAGGACGACGACCGCGGGAACAGGGTCGGTGCCGGGCTTCAGCCTGGCTCCGACTCCGCTTCTGCGTAGGGTCTCGACGATCCAGCCGTGCGCCTGGGCGTCGTTGCCGACGTGGTACAGGCGGAGGTCGGCCGCCGGATCGCGGCGAAGGCGGCCCTCGCGGGCGAGGACGACGTCGACGTGCCGCTCCAGCTCGGGCAGCAGCAGCGCCGAGTAGTCGGCGATCCCCGACCGCGACGGCGGCAGCGGCGAGTAGTAGGCGACCTTCACGCGGCGTCCAGTGACAGGCTCGAGCCTGTCACTGCCGTTCGAAGTGCGCCGGCGTAGAGGTCGGCCACCCGGTCCAGGCGGTGCTCGGTCTCGGCCACGCGCCGGGCGGCGGCGCTCATCTCCTCGTTCCCGGCGGCGCGGCGCATCGCGTCCACGAGCGCGTCGACCTCGCCGTCGCCGACCGGCACCTTGATCGCGACCTCGTCGGGCAGCTCGCGGAACGCGCCGACGTCGCTGACGACCAGCGGCTTCCCGAGCGAGAGAGCCCTGACGGCGGCGGCGGAGGTCTCGCCCATCGTCGGCCAGCGCAGCGACACGACCGCGTCGCAGGCGGCGAGCAGCGACCAGAGCTCGGCCTCGGGCACGTAGTCGCGCCGGATCACGTTCGCGGGCAGCTCGATCGGCGGCAGGCGCGGCGACCACGAGCCGACCAGGAGCAGCCGCGCCTCCGGGCCCAGCCGCGCGAACGCCTCGAGCAGCTGCGGAACCCGCTTGCTCTCGTTGACGTGCCCGAAGCAGCCGAGCACGGGCCTGCCGTCGACGGGTTCGGGGACGATCGCCGGGACCGGCCAGGCGGGCATCGGCACCCGCCGGATCGGCCGCTCGTAGCCGGCCTCGCGCGCGAGCCCCTCCACGTACCGCGAGTGCACGATCAACTCGGTGGCGAGGTCGAGCACCTCGCGCGCGAGCGGGAACTCCTGTGCCCGCGTCTCCCAGAGCGGCTCGATCCGGCCCTGCTGGACGGCCAGCCCGAGCTCGCGGCCCTCCGGCCCCGCGTCGCGCTCCAGCGCTGCGCAGTAGCCCTCGACGTCGCCGCGGGCGAGCGTGATCCCGGAGACGAGATGATGGAGCACGAACTCGTGCAGAGCCACGACTGCGGGGACTCCGTTTCTCCGGAGCGCCTCGACGATCCAGCCGTGCTCCACCGGGTCGTTGCCGACGTGGTAGAGAGCCAGGTCGGCCTTCGGCGCACGGCGGAAGCGGCCGGGCCGCGCCACCACCACGTCGAGACGCTCGCGAAGGGCGGGCAGGAGGAGCGCCGAGTAGTCGGCGATCCCCGACCGCGACGGCGGCAGCGGCGAGTAGTAGGCGACCCTCATCCGGCGAGCAGCCTGTCGATCGTCGTGTCCCAGGTGACGAGCCGGGCAAGCTCACGGCCCGCCCGGCCCCAGCGGGCCGCGTCGTCGGGATTGAGCCTCGCGAACGCGGCCGCGACCGCTTCGGCCCTCGGCTCGGCGACGACGCCCGTCGTCCCGTCCGTGACGATCTCGAGCGGACCGCCCGCGTCGCTCGTGGTCACGACCGGCTTCTCCGCCAGGAAGGCCTCGTAGGGGACCATCCCGAAGTCCTCGTCGACCGGCGCATAGAACACCGCGAGGCAGCGGGCGTAGAGGTCGGTGAGCTCCTCGTCGGACACGCGGCCGGCGAACGTGACGGCTCCGTCGGCAAGCGACTCGAGCCGCTCGCGGTCGGGCCCGTCGCCGGCGACCACCACGGGCGTGCCGGCGCGCCTCGCCGCCTCGATCAGCAGGTCGATCCGCTTGGCGCGGTCGAGCCGGCCCACCGAGAGGACGAAGTCGCCGTACCCGTCGCAGCGGTAGAGCAGCTCCTGCGGCGGGTGGGGCATCACCTCGGCCTCGATCCCGGTCGAGCGCCGCAGCCGCTCGGCCACGTTGCGCGAGGTGGCGAAGACCTTGCGGGCCTCGCCGAGCGCGACCTTGTCCAGCTCCTGGATCTTCCGCCTGATCGCCCGCTCCTCGGGCGCCTCGCCGAACTGGCCGAGCGCGGTGCGGTCGAGCTCGTACGCCTGGCGGAACTGGTGGACGAGCCAGACGACCTTGTTCGGATGTCGGACGACGTAGGAGGGGAACTTGGTCGCGATCACGAGGTCGATGCGGCGGCCGTCGGCCTCCTCGAGGTCGAGCAGCCGCCAGAGGAAGGTCTGGGTCAGGACGCGCTCGCCGGGATACCACTTGAACGGAACGCTGACGAGGTCGGCGTCGTGCTCCCGGCGGCGGAGCTCGGCGACGAGCTCGTCGGTGAAGATCTCGACTCCGCCCCGGGCGAACGCGACTTGCGGACGGCAGACGGCGATTCTCATGCCATTTCCCTCCCTCTGGTCGGGAAATGGCTAGCTGTCGTGCCACCAAGCCGCCGATCCGTCCGGACGGCCGGAGAGCTGACGAGTCGCAGCGGCACCCTCAAACCCGCGCGACGATCGCGTAGTCGAGCGGCGCGAAGAGGATCTCGCGGATCCGCTCGTCGACGTCGTCGGCGTGCCGCGGCGCGTTGAGGAAGCGCGTGTCGACCTCGCGGAAGCCCGCCCGGCCGGCGAGGAGGGCAAGCGTCTCGGGTACGAGAGGCTGCGCGTGGGTCAGGTCGGCGAAGTACGAGCGGAGGGCGAGCGGCGAGAGCGGGTTGATCGTCTCGGCGACCAGCAGCCCACCCGGCCGCAGCTTCCGCACGGCCAGCTCGAGGAAGCGGAGCAGCGCCGGCGGCGGCAGGTGCTCGACGAACTGCCCGGCGAAGATCCCGCCCAGGCTCCCGTCCGGGAGCGTCTCGAGATGAGCGAGGGCGTCGGCCTGCTCGACGTCGAGACCCTCGCCGCGTGCGTAGGCGACCATGTCGGCGTCGGCGTCGACACCGCGCGCCTCGATCCCGGCGTCGCGGAGCAGTCCGAGCAGCTCGCCGCGACCGCAGCCGACGTCGAGCACCGGCGCCGCGTCACGGAAGTCCTCGACGTACGGGCGCTGCCGCTCCCGGACGTCGGCGGTCGAGCCGCGCATTCTTGCCTCGAACGCGAAGTAGTCCGGCACGGCTGCCGCCGCCGGCTGCGCGGCCACCGTCGCCGGGGCGGCGACGCCGGTCGCTCGCCGCTCTACTCGCGTCAGCCGCGCCTCGAGCTCGCCGAGCGTGCGGGCCGCCTCCGCGCGCGACCGCTCGCCACGGTCGACCTCCTCCAGGATCCCGTCGACCAGCTTCAGCACGACGTCGTTGAAGCTCCGCTGCTCCGCCGCGAGGGGCTCGACGTACCAGCGCAGGAGCGGGCGCAGCAGCTTCTTGACCGGATAGGCGACCCACCCCTTCAGTCCCGGCCGGCGCTCGAGCGGCCGGTCGGCCGAGACGGCCCACCCGAGCTCCGCGCGGTGGCGGGCGGCGAGCAGCCGGCCCCGGCCCTCCTTCGCACGGCCCGGGCCGCCGGCGAGCTCTTCCCGCAAGCGTGCGACGAGCGCCTCGACGTCGACGTGCGGAGGCGAGGAAACCGCTGCCGAAGCAGCACCCGCCGACTCGTTCCCGGGCATCGACCCATTGTAGAAGCGGGCGATTACGGCTCTGTTAGCTCGTTCCCGGGCCCGAAGGTCGCCACGAGCTCGAACACGGCCGGGCCGGGCGACGGGCCGCGGTGATTAACTCGGCCCGTGGTGGTCGGGCTCTCGCTGCTGACCCTCGTGCCCGGCGTCGTCGGAGGGTCGGAGACGTACGCCCGAGAGCTGTGCAAGGCGCTTGGGCGCGTCGGGCGCGGCGAGTACCGCGCCTTCGCGCCGGCGATCGCGGCCGACGCGGGCAGCGGGCTGCCGACCACCGTCGTCGGCGAGTACCGCGCCTCCCGGTCCATGCCCGGCCGGATCGCTGCCATGTCGCTCGCCGCAGCCGCACCCGGCCGGCTCCGCCGGGCGCTCCGCACGGACGAGCTCGATGCGATCCACTTCCCGCTGTCCGTCATGCTGCCGCCGCTGGACGCGCCGCCCGCGGCCACCACCGTCCTCGACGTCCAGCACGAGGTCTTCCCGGAGTTCTTCTCGCGCGCGGAGCTCGCCTACCGGCGCCGCGTCTACGGCTGGACCGTGCGCAAGAGCCGGATCGTGATCACGATCTCCGAGCACGCCCGCCAAGCCCTGATCGAGCGCCTCCACCTCGACCCCGCCCGCGTCCGCGCGATCCATCTCGCCGTCGACCACGAGCGCTTCACGCCCGACGGCGGCCCGCGCGAGCCCTTCCTCCTCTACCCGGCGAACGCCTGGCGCCACAAGAACCACCCGCGGCTGTTCGCGGCCTTCGCGGAGGTCCGGCGCGAACGGCCCGACCTCCGTCTCGTCCTCACCGGCGCCGGGCACGGGGGTCTGACCCTGCCGGACGGCGCGGAGTCGCTCGGCCACGTGAGCCTCGACCGGCTCGTCGAGCTGTACCGCAGCGCAGCCGCGCTCGTCTACCCGAGCCTGTACGAAGGCTTCGGCATCCCCTGCGTGGAGGCGATGGCCTGCGGCTGCCCGGTCGCCGCCTCGAACGTCGCCTCCATCCCCGAGGTCTGCGGCGACGCCGCCGTCTACTTCGACCCGCTCGACCCGGAGTCGATCGCGGACGGGATCCGCCGCGTCCTCGACGCCCCGCCTGCCGGCGGGATCGATCAGGCCGCCCGCTACACCTGGGACGAGTGCGCGCGCCGTCACGACGACGTCTACGAGGAGCTGGCGGCGACCGCCTGACCGCGGAGCCGCTCCAGATCGGCCTCGACCAGCATCCCGACGAGCCCCTCGAAGTCGATCGTCGGGGCCCAGCCGAGCCGCTCGCGCGCCTTGGCCGAGTCGCCGACGAGGTCGTGCAGCTCGGCGGCTCCGCGGCGCAGTGACTCGTCGATGTGCACGTACTCCTGCCAGTCGAGGCCGACGTGGCCGAACGCGAGCTCGACCAGCTCGCGGACGCTGTGCAGCACGCCGCTCGCGATCACGAAGTCGTCCGGCTCGTCGGAACGCAGCATCAGCGCCATCGCCCGGACGTAGTCGCCGGCGTAGCCCCAGTCGCGCCGGGCGTCGAGGTCGCCGAGCCAGAGCTCGCCCGCGAGGCCGAGCGAGATCGCCGCGGCCGCGTTCGCGACCTTGCGGGTGACGAAGTCGAGCGGCCGCCGCGGCGACTCGTGGTTGTAGAGGATCCCGGAGCAGGCGTAGAGGCCGTACCGCCGCCGGTACGAGCGGACGATCAGGTGCCCGTAGGCCTTGGCGACGCCGTAGGGCGTCACCGGCGAGAGAGCGGTCTCCTCGGTCTGCGGCACCTCGCGCGGCTCGCCGAAGATCTCCGACGACGAGGCCTGGTAGAAGCGGATCTGCGGGTCGACGAGCCTGATCGACTCGAGCAGCGCGGTGACGCCGACCGCGGCGAACTCGGCGGTCAGCACCGGCTGCTTCCACGACATCGGTACGAACGACGGCGAGGCCAGGTTGAACACCTCGTGCGGCCTGCACTCCTTCAGGGCGTCGACCAGCGAGAGCTCGTCGAGCAGGTCGGCCTGGAGGAGCTCGACGCGCTCGCGGACGCCGGCGAGGTTCTCGAACTGCTCGGAGGTCGGGCGCCGCACGATCCCGAAGACCTCGTACCCGTCCGCCACCAGCAGCTCGGCGAGCAGCGAGCCGTCCTGGCCGGCGATGCCCGTGATCAGCGCGCGGCGGGCAGCCATCGGGCCTAGACGATAGCTTCCGCGCATGTCGCTGACCGACGAGCTCCGCTCGGCGCCACCGGGGCTGCACGGCTCCTCGCAGGCGTCGGAGTTCTGGGGGCTGGCCTGGGAGGCGCTCGCGTTCATCGAGCGGACGGTGCGCCCGGGGATGGCGACGCTGGAGACCGGCGCCGGCGCCAGTACCATCGTCTTCGCGGCCGGGGGCGCCGACCACGAGGCGGTCACCCCCTCGCAGGACGAGGCCGACCGGATCCTTGCCGCGTGCGCCCGGCGCGGGATCTCCACCGAGCGGCTGACCTTCCGGATCGGCTCCTCGGCCGACGTCCTGCGCGACTGGGACGCGCGACCGCTCGACCTCGTCCTGGTCGACGGCGCCCACGCCTTCCCCTACCCGACGCTCGACTGGTGGTACCTGGCACCGCATCTGAAGGTGGGCGGCCTGCTGCTGCTCGACGACGCGTACATGCCCCCGGTGGCGGCCGTGGTCGACCATGTGCGCGACTCGAAGGCGTGGCGGCTCGAGGAGCCGGTCAGCTTCCGGACCGCGGTCGCCCGCAAGCTCGCCGACGAGGTGCCGGACGGCGAGTGGAAGGGCGAGCGCGTCGCCGGCCGGATGAGCTTCCGCTACCTGCCGCCCCGCCGCCGGGCCGTCGCGTCGGTCCGGCAGCGGGTGTTCTCGACGCGGATCGGGCTGAGAGCCGTCGAGCTGGCGCGCCCGTTGGTGGGCCGATCCGGCAGGGCATCGGGCTAACCTAGGCACTCGATGGCCCCCGGTGCGTCCGACGTCGCCTGGACGGAGCAGGCGCTCGCAGACCTGACGAACGACTTCGGCGAGATCTACTCGGGCCGGACCGTGCTCGTCACCGGCGCCGACGGCTTCATGGGCTCGCACCTCACGGACGCGCTCTGCCACCTCGGCGCGGACGTGCACGCGTTCGTCCGCGCGACCTCGAGCGGCGCGCTGAACAACATCGGCCACCTGCGCCCGAGGCTGACCGTCCACTTCGCCGACCTGACCGACAAGACGTCCGTCGACTACCTGATCCGCGACCTGGACGGCACGAAGCCGTACGTCTTCCACCTCGGCGCCCAGGCCCACGTCGGCGAGTCGTGGCACCGACCCTACGAGACGGTGATGGCCAACACGGTCGGGACGCTGAACCTGCTCCAGTCGATCGTCGACCACGGTCTCGAGATCGAGGTGTTCGACACGGCGGGCACCTCCGAGGAGTACGGCAACGTCCGCGAGGCGGTCGCGCACCACCACGACTTCGACGAGGCGGGCGGCCTCATCCTGCACGAGCGCTCGCCGATCAACCCCAAGTCGGTGTACGCGACCGCGAAGGTCGCCGCCGACTTCCTGACGATGAACTACCACGACGCGTTCGGGCTGCCCGGCGTGGTCACGCGGATGTTCAACAACTACGGGCCGCGCCAGAACCCGCGCTACGTCACCGGCACGATCATCACGCAGGCGCTCGAGCGCGAGCAGGTCGAGCTCGGCCAGCTCGACCCGCTGCGCGACTTCTGCTTCTGCACCGACGGCGTGCGCGGGCACCTGACCGTCGCCGCGCGCGGGATACCCGGCGACGTCTACGTGTACGGCCAGGGCGAGAACATCTCGATGGCCGACTGGGCAGCCACGATCCTGCGGGTGGGCGAGGAGCGCGGCCACTGGCCCGCCGGCCGGGAGATCGTCTCGACGCCCGCCCGCTACCGGCCGGGCGCGAGCGAGGTGATGGCGCTCCGTGTCGGCTACGAGAAGCTGCACCGCGAGACGGGCTGGACGCCTCGGATCTCGTGGGAGGAGGGAATCGCGCGCACGATCGCGTGGTACGCCGCAAACCGCGACAAGTGGATCGGCCGGATCGACTGGCTCACGCCCGCGCCGGCCAAGGCGCGGTGAGCCGCCCGGCCGAGCCCGGATGGCTGATGCCACGGGATGGCGCAGGCACCTCGTAGCTCCACCGGCTCCGCCGGCGAGCTCGCCCTCCACCAGCTGAGGACGGGCCTGGCGTCCGCGGCCCGGCGGCTCGTGACCGTCCGGCCCGCCTACGTCCTCGCCCCCCTCGTCGCGCTCCAGTGGGGGATGACGCTCCTGCTCGGCCTGACCGCGACGCACAACGGCTGGCTCTTCTTCCACGGCGGGGACGGCACCTACTACTGGACGTCCACGTGGAGCATCGCGCACCGTTACGTTCCGGAGGCGGTCATCTCGTACGGCCTGCCGGTCCTGTTCTGGCCGTTCGGGCTCGTGTTCGGCCCGAACATGCTCCTCGGCCTGCCCGCGATCGTCACGTTCCAGCTTCTCGTTCTGGCACCGCTCGGCATCCTCGCGCTCTACGGCCTCGCGGCGAGGATCGGCGGGCGCCTCTTCGCCTACGCGGCCGTGACCGCCTGGATCCTCGCGCCGGCGCTCGCGCTCGGCTTCTTCAACGCGGAGGGCCTCCCGTACCGGTCACGCGCCCACGACCTCGTCCTCCCGAACGCGCTCGGCCTGACGAACCTCGCCGACTACGCGTCGATGATCCTCGCACTCGTGGCGACGTACCTGGTCGTGCGGGCGATCGACGACCGGCGCTGGAACGACGTGATCCTCGCAGGGCTCACGACCGGCGCCCTGATCGCGGTCAAGCCCTCGAACGGCTTCTACGTCGTCGCGCCGCTCTGTGCGTTCGCCCTCTCCCGCCGCTGGCGTGAAGGGCTCGCGTTCCTCGCCCTGCTCGTGCCCGCGCTGATCACGCTCACGATCTGGAAGAAGATCGGGCTCGGCACGATCCCGGCCCTGTCGGCGCCAGATCTCCGAGTCGCGGCTAGCGGCACTTTCGTTCCGCAGCCCGCGTCGGTTGAGCGCTACGTGCGCTTCGACTGGGAAACATTGAGCACAAACCTCAGGGAGCTCCAGAACGCCGGCTGGAGTCTCCGTTTTCTCGAGTGGCTCACGATCGCCGGGATCCTGGGGCTCATTCGCCGGGCGCCCGTTTACGGAGTCATGGTGGCCGCGTGGTTCGCGTCGTATCTCCTGTTCAAGGGCGGCGCCAAGGGCCTGCAGAGCGTGGATCAGATGTCGTTCTTCCGCTTCGTAATGCCGGCCTACCCCGCGCTCGTCCTGATCGCCGTCTCGATCGTATTCCTCGTCCCAGGGACGAGGAGAAGGCGTCGGCCGACCCCGGCGCCGACCCGGCCGACGGCCGCCGCCCTCGTCGCCGTGCTCGCCCTCGCGGTGTACCCGCTCGTGCTGGTCGCCACCGCGACCGCCTCGCCGTCGCGGCTCACCGTCAGGTACGCGGCCGCGAACCTGCTCGTCCCGGTCGTCGACGAGCTCCGCCCGACCTCGGTCGTCGTCCAGCCCGACCAGGTGAGGATCCGCTGGAAGACGGTCGAGCACGGCGCCTCGCGCGTGTACTTCCGCATCTACCGCTCGGCGGGAACAGGCTGCGACCCGCCCCCTTCAAGCCACGAGCCCTGCGTGATGCGGATGGAACCCGCCGGGGTGACCTACCGCACGAGGTACGTCGACCGCTGGCCGCCGACCGGCCAGACGACCTACCGAATCGGGCTTGTTGCAGGCTGGAACCGTAACCCGTTCGACTCCGACCTGATCCTGGTCGGGCCGGCATTCAGCGCGAAGCCGGGCCGAGCGGGCGCGCCCGTCGAGGACGAGGGCTGACCCGCGTGCCCGCACACACGGTCGTCTACCCTTCGCCGTTGGTGGTCGCTCGGTCGTGAGGATCCTCGTCACAGGCGGCGGCGGCTTCCTCGGCACTCACCTCGTGGAGCGGCTCCGCGCCGACGGCCGCGAGCCGTTCGTGGCCCGCCGGCGCGACTACGACCTGACCCGGCAGGCCGACGCCGAGCGGCTGTTCGCCGACGCGCGGCCGGAGCTCGTCTTCCACCTTGCGGCCGAGGTAGGCGGCATCGGCGCGAACCGCGCGAACCCCGGGCGCTACTGGTACGCGAACCTCGCCATGGGAGCGAACGTGATCGAGCTCTGCCGGCTCGCCGAGGTCCGCAAGCTCGTGATCGCCGGCACCGTCTGCGCCTACCCGAAGCACACGCCGGTTCCCTTCCGCGAGGACGACCTCTGGAACGGCTATCCCGAGGAGACGAACGCGCCGTACGGCGTCGCCAAGAAGGCTCTGCTCGTGGGGGCGCAGGCATACCGCGAGCAGTACGGCCTGAACGCGATCTTCCTGCTGCCCGCGAACCTCTACGGGCCGGGCGACACCTTCCACGCGACGAACGCGCACGTCATCGCCGACCTGATCCGGAAGATGACCGAGGGCACGGACGAGGTCACGCTCTGGGGCGACGGCTCGCCGACGCGCGAGTTCCTCTACGTCGAGGACTGCGCGGCCGCGCTCCTGCTCGCCGCCGAGCGCTACGACGGCGCCGAGCCCGTGAACGTCGGCACCGGCGAGGAGATCTCGATTCGCGAGCTCGCGGAGCTCGTCGCCGAGCTGACCGGCTTCGAGGGCGCCCTTCGCTGGGACGCGACGAAGCCGAACGGGCAGCCGCGCCGCAAGCTCGACACCACGCGCGCAAAGGAGCTGTTCGGCTTCGAGGCGCAGACGCCGCTCCGCGAGGGACTGGAGCGGACAATCTCCTGGTACCGCGAGTCGAAGGCCGTCCATGCGCTCGGCTGACTCCACGATCACGGCCGCGCGCAGGGTCCCGCTCCCGGCCGTGCTCGGGGTGCTCGTCGTCGTCCAGCTCGTCTCCGTCTTCGTCCTCGCCCGTAGCGGCGACTGGACATACTCGGCGGGGGACGTGCTCGTCGGCGCGGCGATCGCCACGGCGGAGCTCGTCCTGCTCTACGGCGTCGGCAGTGTCCTGGGAGGACCGCTCGTCGGAGTGACGGCCGGCCTCCTCTGGATCGTCTGGCCGCCGCTCGCGCTGCGGTACTGGGTGATCGGCGGCAATCCGCCGAGGAGCTACGAGCAGGCCTACCACGAGCAGTTCCTCCCGGTCGCGTTCGGCTTCGAGGCGCCCGAGGCGGCCGTGGCCGGCTGCCTCCTGCTCGGCTCGGCGTGGCTCGCGCTCGGCCCGTTCGCACGGACGACGGCCGCCGGTGCGGCCGCCGGAGCAGCTGCGGGCGCGGCGGCGCTCGTCTATCCGCGCGTCTGGCCCGCCCTCGCGGCGCCGGTGCTCGCGCTCGCGATCGCGCGCCGGCCGCGCGCGTCTCTCCTGTGTGCCGCGACGGCGCTCGTCGGGCTGGGTGCGCTCGCCCTCTTCCGCCACGTCCCCGGCATCCACCCGGGCTGGCACACGATCGGCGTCAACCTCGACCTCTTCCGCGAGTTCGGCTGGAGCCGGCGCCTGGTCGAGTACCTGCCGCTCGCGGGCCTCGTCGGCCTCGCGATCCGGCGCCCTGCGGGTGCGGTCTTCTTCGGCTGGCTCGTCGTCTCCCTGATCGTGTTCCCGCTCGGACGCCCGCTCGACTTCCTCGCCCTGCTCCTCGCCCTCGTCCCGGCGCTCCCCGTCTACGTCCTGCTGACGGCATGCATCCCGCTCCTCTACCCGCGAGGCGAGCGGGGCACGGCCCCGGCACGCGAACGGAGCCCGCAGCAGAGCCAGCCCGCAGCGCGCTGAGCGCTCGGGCCGCTCAGTCCCGCTCGCGCAGCTTGGCCTCGAGCATGGCGAGACGCTGGGCGAGGATCGTGTTCTGGTCGGCGAGCCGCGAGATCACGGTCGAGTAGTGGAGCAGCACGAGGATCACGAACAGGAGCCCGACCGCGAAGAGGACGGCAGGCGGGTAGCCGCGGACGCCGAGCCAACCGGCGATCGTGTTCAGGCCGCCGCGCCAGGCCGAGAGGACGACGAGGACGACACCGGTAGCAAGCCAGAGCAGTGCGTACTGCTCGCGCAGCCGCCGCGAGCGGATCAGCTCGAAGACGACGAGCAGCAGCACGATCGAGGCGATCGTCGCCGCGATCGAGATCTTGAGCGGGGTCATGCGTCCTCCAGGGGCGTCACGCGCCGCCGGAAGAGGCCGACGAAGAGCGCGAGCAGGATCTTGACCATGTAGTAGACCGAGCCGAGGGAGCCGATCGAGGAGCGGCCGTGCTCGCGCTCGCGCATCGTCACCGGCACCTCCACGAGGCGCACGCGGTGGCGGATCGCGAGCACGAGGCCCTCGACCTCGGGGTAGTCGTGCGGGAGGTCGGCGGCGTAGAGGCCGATCGCACGCCGGTTCAATGCCTGGAAGCCCGAGGTCGGGTCGGTGACCCGCTGCCGCGCGATCACCGAGACGACCCAGGCGAGGATGCGAATGCCGATCCGGCGGGCGGGTGACGAGCGGTAGCCGCCGCTCGAGACGAAGCGAGAGCCGACCACGATGTCCGCCTCGCCCGCGAGCACGGGCGCGACGACGGCGCCGAGCTGCGTCGCGTCGTGCTGGCCGTCGCCATCGACGCGGACGCCGAGCTCGTAGCCCTCCTCCCAGGCGAAGCGGAACGCCGTCTGGACGGCGCCGCCGATGCCCAGGTTGAACGGCAACCGGATCACGTAGGCGCCGGCGGCCTCCGCGACCTCGGCCGTCGCGTCGGTGGAGCCGTCCGAGACGACGACGACGTCGAGACCGGGATCGAACTGCCGCAGCTCGGCGAGCACGCGGCCGATGTTGCGCTCCTCGTTGTACGCGGGCACGATCGCGATCCGCTTGAGCTCGGCGAGCGCGGCGGAGGGGGTCTCCGACGTCGTCAGCACCTCGGTCTCAGTCGACATGCGCACCCACCCGGATGCCGAGCAGCTCGAGCAGGCGCCGCGCGCGGTGACGGTAGGTGTGCTCGTCGAGCGCGCGCTCCCGGGCTCGACGACCCAGCTCCTCGGCCTGCGCCGGGTCGTCGAGGAGGTCGCGGTAGGCGGCGATCGCCTCCTGCGCGTCGCCCACGACGAGGAGCTCGCTGCCCGGCTCGAACCAGCGCTCGATCCCCTCGTAGGGATTGGCCACGATCGCTGCTCCCGCGGCCGCGAGCTCGAACGGCCGGCACGAGGACGAGGCGTGGACCGTGGCGTGCGAGCGGCGCGTGATGCAGAGGTTGACGCGCGCAGCCGAGATCGCGTGCGGGAAGACGTTGAAGGGGACATCGCCGACGAAGCGTGCCCGGCCGGTGTCGCCCTGGAAGTCGCGCCCGCCGAGCGCGAAGTCGACGTCAGGGAGCGCCCGTGACGGCTCGCCGACCATCGCCTGCGTCCACTCGCGGCGGAACTTGTCGCCGTAGCCGTAGAAGAAGACGTCGGTCTCCTTCTCGACCGGCTGGGGAGCGAAGAACTCCGGGTCGGCCGCCCAGAACACCGCCTCCGCGCGGCGCGCGCCGAGGGCAAGCAGGCTCTCGAGCCCGCCCTCGGAGTTGGACACGACGAGGTCGTACTCGCCCGGATCGGCGCCGTGGTAGTAGTTGAAGCCCGTGTCCATGCCGCCGAACTCGGGCAGGCTCATCGGCACGTCGCCGTCGTAGAAGACGACCGGGACGCCGAATCGCTCGCGAAGCGCCGTCGGGATGCCGCGAAAGTGCGACATCGGCACCGTGAAGACGACGACCGCGTCGGGCCGCTCGCGCTCGACGAGCCGCTCGAGGTGCCGCTGCCAGCGCGGCGTCACGAAGCGCCAGATCGCCTCGCGCGTGAGGCGGTCGGAGCGCGAGTCCTCGGGGCTCGACTCCGCGCGGCGGAGGTAGCGGTCGCCCTTGAGCCGCGCCGCGAGGTCGCGGAGAGTGGCGTACGTCTCGCCCTCGCGGTACGCCGGGTTCGGCGCCGTCCGCCACCAGGGCGACTCGACCGGCCGCCCGCGGTAGGGCGTGACGACGAGGTCGGCACCCGCCTCGTAGAGGCCCTTCCACAGCTGCCACCATGCCGGCGTGCAGCCGTAGCGGAAGTCGAGGTCGACGGCGGAGGCGACCGCCAGGATCCGGGGCGCTCTCATCGGCGAGGAAGTCTAGGGACGGCTGATGAGGGATCCGTGATGCCCCGGCAGGTCAGTAGGCGCCCCGCCGCGACATCACGGCGGGGATCGTGCGCGCGAGGATCGTGATGTCGAGCCAGATCGACCAGTTCTCGATGTAGGTGAAGTCGAGCCGGACGAGGTCGTCGAACTCGAGACCCGAACGGCCCGAGATCTGCCACAGCCCCGTCATGCCGGGCAGTACGTGGTACCGCGCCCGGTGCCACTCGGCGAGCATCGCGTGGTCCCTCAGCGGCAGCGGACGCGGGCCCACGAGGCTCATCTCGCCCCGGAGCACGTTCACGAGCTGAGGCAGCTCGTCGAGCGAGAAGCGCCGGAGCCACCTGCCGACGCGGGTCACGCGCGGGTCGTC